>CAYZAK010000113.1:0-1520 GCA_964476445.1 uncultured bacterium | reverse complement strand
GGACACTTCTACTTTGCTGGGAACCGGACATTTCTAAATTGCCTTGACATTATATGTGAGCGCAAAATAATAATCTCCTGTTTGAGCAAATTAGAAATGTCCGGGTTACCTTTTTTGCTAATATTAATAGCAAAGGTGGTATATGATTGGTTTAATGGAAGATTTCTTGATTTTAATGAAATAACTAAACATTCTCTCACATCGTGCCGATACTGGTGAAAAACTACGAGAAAAGAGAAAAAAAGATAATAAGCCTGTCCATAAGAAACCTAAACAACCATGGAAACCAAGAAAAAATCATCCTTGGAGGAGACAAAATAAAGCTTTATTTAAGGAATTGAGCAGATGAAAACCGGACATTTCTACTTTGCCTTGACAGATAATTATAATTATATACTTTTTGCTTTTTACAGTCTTAATTTCCCCACCAAATATTTTCTAAAGAATTTAACATGGAATTTACAGCATGGCGTATTGCGGTATCTATGTAAAAAGAGTCGTAGGTATACGAACCGGCCCAGATTACTTCTCCGGTCTCTATATCCACCATACGGGTGGATATTCCTATTTCTGCCTCAACAAGAAAAATTTCCTCCTTGATATTACCGTTTTCATCCTTTACGTAAACTCTTTCCTTTCTATCCGGAATATACCGGGTCACCGTACCCATTATAAGGGCGTCAACTCCCAGTATATTTCCGGCTTCTTTTACGGTGGCCGGATCAAGTACGCCCCGACGGTTCAAATTATGTTCCTGAAGTATATTTTCTATCCTTGCCCGTTCAACTACTCTTATCCCCCTGTCCAGGAGTTGAAATACAAATTCGTCGGCGACCGCGTTTCCCGGCTTATACGCCCCGGTAAAATTTATCCGGGCTGCATCAAACTGAATTACCCCTACCCGTTCAACGCTCTTAAAATCATAATCCTCTCTAAAAGTTACTTTCGGACCACAACCAAATAATATCCCGGTCAGTATAACGGCCATATAGTTTTTAAAATTATCTTTTATCATGTTCTGATAATCTTTTAAGATGCCGCTCCGCTATCTTTTTGTACTTTGTTTCAGGGGTCAGATCCAAAAATTTTCGCCAGGTTTTCACCGCTTTGCTGATTTGGTCATTCTTTTCGTACAACCGGGCCAGTATAAATAGAGTTTTTTTACGTTGAGGATCAAGCCGGGCCGATATCTCTATATGTTCGAAAGCCGAATCCGGCTGTTTCATATTAAGATAAGCTATCCCCAGAGCCAATTGGACCGCCGAATTATCATTTTCTTTTTCAAGAATGCTTTCAAATATTTCAACTGCTTTTTCGTATTCTCCCCGGTTAGAATATTTAACTCCCTCTGAAAAACTATTATTCCCTTCCCGGGAAATTCCATTGCCCAATCCCCATACCGATAAGATTAAGGGTACTCCCAGAATAACTGTAATCATAATATATTTTTTTGTTTTCATATTCCCTCCTGGTATAATGTTCATAAGAAATATATGTTGTTATGAATATATTTCTTCCTA
>CAYZAK010000112.1:0-1539 GCA_964476445.1 uncultured bacterium | reverse complement strand
GGTGGGTTTCTGTTTTTTAATCTCTTCCAAAAGTTCCCGGGGGGTAAGCTCCACTTTGCCCAGGTTCTCTTCGGATGAGCGTTCCATGTCTTCTAACATTATAGTTTTTCTCCGGTTCTCTCCGGCCAGGTCGGCCGCATGTCGAATTACGTCTTTTATCTCCTCGTTAACTCTTTCCATTAAATGCTGGACGGCTTCATCGGAGGACCTTAAATTTATCTTATCGTTTATGTACCTTTTGATTACATGGAACATTAAAAATTCTTCATTTTTGTTCATTAGTCAGTCTCCTGTTATTTGATAAACTATATAGCGTTTTATCGCCTCGTCTAATTTCTCCATTTCGAATACTTTCAGGAAATCTTCTTTTTTACCCAGGACCGGGACCATTTCGTTTTCAAGTTTTTCGGTAAGTCTTACGGTGGAAACCGAATCGGCATGGAGTCCGTAAAATGTTTTTTCTCCCGTTTTTTCATCGGTATCGATAAGGTATTTCATATTGTTATAATTTTTCTTTTTAACCTTTTCGTACCATCTTTTGTTTCTCGACCGCCGGCCACGGGAGAGCCGGTACCTGGATACTCTTATTTCATCTTCGGTGAGCATATCCGGAGTAACTAATTTTTTGACTTTCACGTTTTTAATCCCGAAAAAATTAAGATTGTTTATAAAAGAGTTTTCTATCTTTATCCCGGCCGGATCGAAGTCGCAGATGCTGAAAAGATAAAAGGACCGGCGCATATCAATCCCCGTCTCTTTAATGCTGTCCATGAAATATTCGGTGCTCATCAACGAAGGGAAACCTCCGAAGGCCATGACATTAACTCTGTATTTATCGTTAAGATCGGAAAGAAAACTCCAGTGGGCGGCCTTTTCGGCGAAAACTATTATATTGGCGTTTTCGCCGGCTTTTCGGAAAGCGGCTTTCTCATCCCGGAATCCGAGCTCTTTGTAGCGGATTATATCGTAATCGGTAACCATAGCGCTTAACTGTTCTATAAGGGAATTATAATGGTTGTCCGGCTTATCAGATAAGCTGTCAGCACGGGAAAGCGCGGGTTTAAGGTACATGTACCAGTAAGTCCGGATAAGCTCTGTAAGGGGAGCTTTTTCGCCTTTCTGGATTCGCTCCTTCATCTGCCAGATAAGGTTTCTTATCAGCATGGTTATATTGATTGGATATTTAGTGGCCCGGTGGCTAAAATTTTTTATCAGCCACTCTTTATCCTGATGATGAATCAGTTTATCGAAGGACCGGATATTGGCGTCTCTTAAACGCCTTCTAAAAGCCGATGAATATCTCATTTACTAAATTAATAACACGAAATCCCGGATTTTTCAATAAAAATAGTTTAGAAATTGCTTTTTTAGCTTTAAAATGAATAGATTAACTTTAGAAGGGGTTAAAACAGAGATACGAAACGTCAGGCTGAACATACCTTGCTGTAAGGGGGTTCAGGCTCCATTGAGATAGGCTGCTACCTCCTTTAATTTATTTTTAAACGTTGAAGTTAAGGGTAATTCTTCAAAAATATCTTT
>CAYZAK010000111.1:0-1620 GCA_964476445.1 uncultured bacterium | reverse complement strand
CGGGAACAGTCGGAGCAAGAATGACCGGGGCCGGTTTTGGTGGTTGTACTGTTACCCTTGTGCGCACTGATAATGTTGAGCAGTTTGTGGACTTTGTTTCAGTAAATTACGAAAAACAATCCGGTCTGAAAACAGATATTTACGTCAGCTTTCCGGCTTCAGGAGCAAGGCAGTGTAAAGCAGGACGATAAAAAAATCGAGTGATAGATTTTGCTTTTTGGAAAAGAAAGTTGTATAATAATTTTAGGTGCTCTTTTTTTATAATCACATGAAAACAACTTACTTTATTAAAAACAAAAAGTGACAAAATACAGGCAATTATCTTGCAGGGAGGTTAAAAAAATAAATATGGTTTTAAAGAATAAACAGGTGCCGGAGGTTAATATTAAGCCATTCGGTACCACGAAGTCAGGAGAAAAAGTATTTTTGTATACGCTGGATAATGGTCAGGGGCTCAAGGTAGAGATTACCAATTATGGGGGGATAGTCGTTCGTCTCTTTACCAGGGACAAAAAGGGTTCTTTTGCGGATATTGTCCTCGGTTATGATAGGCTGGAAGATTATTTTAACAATTATGCCTACTTTGGGGCTTTAATTGGTCGTTATGGTAATAGGATTAATAACGGTAGCTTTACTCTTGAAGGTAAGACCTATCAATTGCCGAAAAATGAGGTCCAGGAAACGGGTAGTAATCATATTCATGGTGGCGAAAAGGGTTTCGATAAAGTTGTCTGGGATGCAGAACTTTTTAAAGAAGATAATTGTCCGGGCTTAAAATTAAAATATTTTAGTGAAGAAGGAGAACAGGGTTATCCCGGTAATCTTCAGGTACAGGTAAAATATATAGTACTAAAAGATAATACGCTGAGAATTGAATATCGGGTAGAAACTGACCAAAAGACTCCCATTAATCTTACCAATCATAGCTACTTTAATTTACGTGGTGAGGGTCAGAGTGATATTTTGAATCATATATTGCAGTTAAAAGCTTCTTCTTTTACTCCCATAGATGAAGCTTTTATTCCGACGGGGGAAATCAGATCAGTGGACAATACACCGTTTGATTTCAGGGAGCCCAAGAAAATCGGGGCAGAAATTGCTGCGAACAATCGGCAGTTAAATATAGCCGGAGGTTATGATCATAATTTTATTATTGATGGTGAAGAAGAGAAGGAGCTCAAAGACCTGGGAGAAGTTTATGAACCTGAAACCGGAAGGATGATGACTGTAAGAACCACAGAACCGGGTGTTCAGTTTTATACAGGAAATTCTTTGAGTGGTCAGGAAGGAAAAGAAGGAAGTACATACAAAAAACATACCGGGTTTTGTCTGGAAACACAGCATTTTCCGGATTCCCCCAATCACGATAGTTTTCCCGGTACTTTCCTGAAACCGGGTGAGGAATATTATTCTGTTACCGAATACAGTTTTGGACATAAAAGTTAATATTATTTTTCTAAAAGGCCTTAAAAAAGGTCTTTAAAAAGGTCTTAAAAAAACGCCATTCCCAATTCTATTTGTTTTTTGCCTGGTGTGAAGATGTTACGGGAAGGGTGTTATTTTAGCCTGCTTTATTGGTTAAACTGTCAGTAAAGTGTTTTCAGCGTTTTAATTTTAGAA
>CAYZAK010000110.1:0-1629 GCA_964476445.1 uncultured bacterium | reverse complement strand
TATCATCAATATTTACCAAAAACGCCCAGGCATAATAATCTATCTCTTGATCCATGGTAGTTTTTACTTCATCCAAATTATCTTCAGTGATAGCATGAAATTTCGGCTCTGAAAAACTGACATTAGATGCCGAATATACTTCACTTTGGTATTTTTTGTTCTGCTCCGAAAGAAGCTCTTGTTTGTACTCCTCCACTACAGAACTATCTTCAACCAAGCCTATGGCCTCTCCGTTTAAATAAACTGTATAATAAAAACTGTTATAATAGCTACTTATTCCTAATATAAATGTAATAAGTAAACATGAAACCATTAAAAATATCGTGGGTGTTATAGATGAAAAGCGAGAAATTTTTGAACTTAAGATATTTTTAACTTCACGACCTTTAGAAGCGATTTGCCGGCGTTCACGCTGGTACATAAGTGTAACATCAAAGTTTTTCATGTCAGCTTCCTCCTCGAAGTGCCTTGTATAAAATTTTGTATAAAATAATTTTGAATATTTTTAACTATATTTAATACCTTTAGTGGAATTCTTCATATTTATAGTAATTCCTGCATATATATAAAAAAAATTTTTCTTTTATTATTATTTCTTCTTTATTTAGCTTCTTTATTTAGCTTTTTTACTACTTCCCTTGCTGCAATTACCCCAGAAGCTGAAGCCTGGATAAGCCCCCGGGTAACTCCGGCACCATCTCCCACTGCAAAAAGATTTTCTATTTTGGTTTCTAATTTGGAAGAAAGCTCTAACCGATAAGAATAAAATTTTACCTCTACTCCATATAAAAGCGTATGGCGGGAATTCACCCCGGGTGCTATTCTATCTAAAGCCTGCAACATTTCCAAAATAGCAGTTAAATGACGATAAGGTAAAACCAGGCTCAGGTCACCGGGGGTAGCATTATGCAAAGTAGGTTTAACCAATCCGCGGTTGATGCGTTCTCCCGTGGAACGGCGTCCTTCCAGTAAATCACCCAATCTTTGAATGATAACGCCATCCCCCAGCATATTAGCCAGGCTGGCAATGTATTTCCCATAACGTATGGGCTCTTTAAAAGGTTTGGTGAACATCTTACTAACCAGCAAGGCAAAATTAGTGTTTTGCGAAGTGGCATGAGCATAACTATGTCCGTTAACAGTGACCAGGCCATTATTGTTTTCAGTTACTACTTCCCCGTATGGATTCATACAAAAGGTGCGGATTCGATCATCAAAAGATGGGGAAAAATATATAAGCTTGGATTCATATAGTTTGGAGGTAATATGCTCCATAGTAACCCCCGGAACCTCTACCCTCACTCCGATATCCACCGGGTTATTAACCCCTTTTAAATTTAATCTTTTGCTTTCCTGGAAAAACCATTCAGAACCGGCTCTTCCGGGGCCACATATTACATAAGAGGCCCGGTAGGTAGTTCCCCGTTCAGTAATCACTCCTTCGACTTTACCGCCTTGAACTAATATTTCACTGATTCCTTCTCCGGTGCGAATATCAACTTTAGAGTTCAAAAACTCTCGCATTCGAGTTAATATTTGATTACAATTTTCCGTGCCCAAATGACGAATACGGGCCGGAATTAAATTGAGATCGGCAGTAGCGGCCTGACGCTGTAAATCTTTAATAGT
>CAYZAK010000109.1:0-1670 GCA_964476445.1 uncultured bacterium | reverse complement strand
GGCAATAGACAAATTGATAAATGCGGGAGTCATATTGAAAAACCAGACTGTACTGGTGAAATCAGAAGGAATTTGTAATGCTTTTATTACAAGTTTTAGCTAACAAAAAAGATGGTTAATTTGGTCCCTGAAACGGTAAATGCCCTAGATTAATTAGAATGTATATATTACCAAAATAACGGGAGCAACTTAACTATGAGAAAATTAATTATTTTTTATTCTCTGGACGGCAATACCAGATTCATTGCTCAGAAAATGGCTGAAATAATAAACGCCGATATTTTGGAATTGAAGCCGGAAAAAGAAATTCCAAGAATAGAACCCTTTAAGCATTTTGCGGGCTCAAAGCGGGTTTTATTCAAAAACACATCAAAATTAAAACAATACAATGTTAATCTCCCCGAGTATGATACCTTAATCATAGGAACGCCGGTCTGGGCGTTTACTTTTGTACCGGCCATCCGTACTTTTTTAAAAGAGAATAGTATCCAAAACAAAAAAATCATTCTTTTCTGCACTTACGGGGCCGGCCCGGGCAAGACTTTTGCAGATTTGGAAAAAAACCTTGCCGGCAACGAAATTATTGGCAAAGTTGGCTTTAAAAAGGTTTTGAAAAAATCAAAAGAAAACCTCAAAAAATTAAAGGATTTCCTTCAAAGCATCAAAGAAGAGATTTAACTTAACCCCCAAACAGCCATACCGCCAAAACCAAAGAATAGGACAAAGGCCGGCGGAGCGAGTAGAAACGTGGCGTTTCAATTAAAAAATTATAAACAATTGTAACTGACAAATTTTCGGGAGCCGGGTTTTTCCTATAATTTCTCAATACAGTACCCGGTATCTTTTTTATAATTGATAGAATTCTAAAATTTTTTAAAATATGTTATAGTAAGCTCAAACAAAAGTTGTCGAACTTTATTTATCAGGTAAGTCACAACATTTCGAAGGATGAAAAGAAAATGGCTAATAATAAAGATAATTTATCTAAAAACATTAAACTTTCTAGAAGGGAATTCATAGTTAAAGCCGGCTGGGCCATTGCGGGTATAAATTTACTCCCGTTTCTCTCTTTTGATAAAAGTAAAGATACTAAATCAAATACTACAGTAGGAGTAATTAAATCCGGCAACCGCAAAGAAGCTACCATGCGGGCATTGGATTTAAATTCTCTACCGGATATGCGCGGGGACAGTGTTCTTGTCAAACCCAACTTCAATACCGCCGATCCGGCGCCGGGCTCCACCCATAATGATACCCTGGAAACTGTAATTGAGTTAATTCAAAACCAGGGCGCGGCGAGGGTAATTATCGGAGAACGCAGCGGCCCCCCGGTTACCGAAGAAGTTATGAGGGAAAAGGGGGTTTTTGAACTGGCCGAAAAAATGGGGGTTGAAGTTATGAATTTTGATAAACTTGGTCCCGACGAACTATTACATTTTACCCATAAAGACTTGCACTGGAAAAATGGTTTTCATATACCCGCCATTCTTAAAGAAGTGGATCATATAATAGCTGCCGGATGTCTTAAAACTCATCAATTCGGCGGTCAATTCACCATGGCTTTAAAACTAGCCGTGGGTATTATCCCCGATAAAGCTACAACTTCAAACTACATGGGACAGCTTCATGGGTCCCCGGATATGCGTAAGAAAATTGCTGAAATTAACTTA
>CAYZAK010000108.1:0-1682 GCA_964476445.1 uncultured bacterium | reverse complement strand
GACATCTATGTCGGTTGTGTTTATTGTCGTGCTGCTTACTTCATCGGAACCGGCGATGATTTGGGGCGGCGTGGTATCAATATAAACTTCCCGCTCTGTACTCCAGTCTGAATAATTCCCGGCTTCATCTTTTGAATTTACCCTCCACCAGTAGGTAGTTTGTTTTAGATTGGTAAAGGTTATTTTTGCATTTTCTGTAACCGTTTGAGAACTTACCGAAACAAATTCATCCGTAGAAAGCTGGTGAGTATAATTTTTTAGACCGCTCGGACCGGTATCGGTAACTTCATGCCAGGAAAAATTTACCGTAGATGTGGACCAGCTTGTATCTGTAGGACTATCCAAATTTGGGGCGGCGGGAGTAGTGGTGTCTATATATACCGCCCGGGTTGAACTCCAGGGGGTATAATTATCATAAGTATCGCTTCCCCTTACCCGCCACCAGTAAGTAGTCTGATCCAGATCCGTAATCAATGTTTGGGTCTCGCCGGTGGCCTGGGATACGTTAACCGAACCAAAATCTATATCGGTGGAAAGCTGAATCTCATATTCTTTTATAACGCTGTATGAATCGGTCTGGGTCCTGATGTCGTATAAACTTAAATCTCCAGTTTGATTATTCGATTCAGTATTAATACGTAATTCCAGCTGCGCGAAATCCAGCCCGCTGCCCAATACAGTTTTAGTAGAAACTGGGTCAACATCAGAATTATTTGTGGATATCAGTACCTCCCAATTATTTCCTCCGTCAGTAGAATATTCTATACAATATTCTGGAGGATTATTATCACCAGCATAGGCATAAATAACAGATAAATCAGGATTATTCTGTACAAATCCTCCCTCCCAGCTAAAGGTAGATGAGGCCGACCGCCAGGTTTTTGGGGTGGGAGAACTTAATACCGGAGCTCCCTGCCAGTTAAAATAACGGAGTATGGGAGTTAACTCATCATTGTCAAGGTTAAGGACGGCCTCACTATCAGGATTACCGTCATATGCATACTCAGGATTATCAATAGTGTCCTGAACGGAGTAATCTTCATGAGATTTGGGATACAAGAACGATTCTTGGGCATACCCGGACCGGGGATAAACAAAAAAGCCCAGAATTATAAAAAAATACAGGATTATCTTTCTAAAAATTTTCATAAAAGTTTAAGGTATATTAAATAGAACTAATACCGTAATTTATCCATAAAATTATATAAAATACACAAATAAAACGCAAACAGTATGTTATTTATTTAAAAATACAACAAACATTAATCTTCACGACTTATCAAAATTTAAAATATTAAAAATAGTGGTTTATTTAAAAAAATTAGAAAATGAAAGGGGAACTTACTTTTTTAAACTGCTCAACTCTATTTTATACGAAAGTTAAATTTTTCCCAGTATAAATATTTTAGTTTTATTTCCGTACTCTAAATTATTCCTTTGGTTGACCCAATAACATCTCCAAAAAAGATTTGACAGTTTTTATAATTTTTAGTATATATTATCTTCAGGTGGCGGGATAGCTCAGCCGGTAGAGCACTTGACTGAAAATCAGGGTGTCCCCAGTTCGAATCTGGGTCCCGCCACCATTCTTTGTATCGAACTCTCCAGAAAATCCGTAAAAGAAGAGCCAGTACCTTAAAGTACTATTAGGAATTCCTAAATCTTCCGCCACACCTTTTATC
>CAYZAK010000107.1:0-1706 GCA_964476445.1 uncultured bacterium | reverse complement strand
AAATACGGCTTTAACAGGACTACGCCAGCGACATTTATATCAGACTTGTTAAAGGGTTTAATAATAATGGCAATATTGGGAGGAGGTCTTTTTGCGGGAATTGTCTGGTTTTTCAGCAATTACGGTAGGATAGCCTGGTTTTATGCCTGGATTTTTTACGTATTGTTTCAGATTATCATTTCAATCATTGCTCCCCGTATCATACTTCCGCTTTTTAACAGATATGAGCCATTAAAGAAAAAAGAGTTAAGGGAAGCAATAGAAGACTTTTCAGAAAAACAGGGTTTTAAGATTAAGGATATTTATCAGATGGACGGTTCGAAAAGGTCTTCAAAATCAAATGCTTTTTTCACCGGAATAGGTAGAAACAGGAGAGTTGTACTCTTTGATACCCTTATAGAGAAGCATTCTGTTAATGAACTGGTAGCGGTTTTAGCTCACGAAATCGGACACTTTAAAAAGAAACATATTATTAAATACATGGTTGTCTCTTCTTTTTTTGCAGGGCTAATGTTCTTTCTCCTTTCGCTTTTTATAACTGCAACACCGCTATTCCATGCATTCGGAGTAGAACAGGCATCTGTATATGCGGGAATAATATTTTTCGGGTTTATCTATGCTCCGATAAGTGTGATTATCTCAGTATTACGTAATTACATATCGAGGAGAAACGAAGTGCAGGCTGATTTTTATGCTGTTAAAAGCAGCGGTCAGCCGCAAGCGCTCATAAGCGCGCTTAAAAAGCTCTCTGTAAACAATATGGTTAACCTTACTCCGCATCCCCTTAAAGTGAAACTGCATTACAGCCATCCGCCTGTTTTAGAAAGAATAAAATATATTAAAGACTTCGTTGCCGCCGCGCCTCAAACAGAAGGATAGTGGCAGTTTGAGCAGCGTTTAGAGAATCTATTTTGCCGTACATATTAATTTTTACGCTTTTTTCCTTTCTCCATATATCTGTCAACCCTCTGTTCTCGTTGCCTACAGCGATTGCGCATGGTTGAATAAAATCAGCTTTAATATATGATGTTTCAGCATCGGGAAAGGCAGAAAATATTTTTATCTCATTTTTTTTGAGCCATTTAATAATATCCTCTGCCGCCGCGGCTGCGAATGGAACGGTAAAGATGGTGCCCCGGCTGCTCCTTATGACATTCGGATTATAAATATCAGTGTCGGGGTCACAAATAAGATGCGCTGTAGCACCCGCAGCATCTGCGGATCTGAGCACGGCGCCGATATTTCCGGGTTTTTCCAGGGCTTCAGTTATTATAAATAAAGAGTTATTCGAACATTGAATATTTTCCAGGGGTTTAGAAAGATACTCACCTAAAGCAAGATATCCGTCAGGGTTATTACCATAGCAGATTTTTGCGGATACTTCCGGAGTTACGGCCTGAAGCTCTATATATTTCTTTTTAGCCTTTTGAATTAAACTGTCATCTTTCATTTTTTCGTTATAATAAATTTTAACTAATGGAAAGTTTTCTCCCAGAGCCAGAGTTATTGGCTTTTTTCCGTCAATAAGTATTTTTCTTATTTTCTCCCTCTGCCGTTTTTTTCTGAGTTTAACAAGGGTTTTCACCTGACTGTTTTTCAAGCTTTTTATTATCATGAAAAATATTTTAGCATAAATTTGTAAATATTTTAAGTAATAAACTTGACATTTTTCTGCTAATGTATTTAAGTACAATATTACGAAGTCG
>CAYZAK010000106.1:0-1724 GCA_964476445.1 uncultured bacterium | reverse complement strand
AAGCATAAGCTATACTGGCAGGCTCGGTACAACCGACAACTTCCTTTATTTCCCTATCCATCAGACCTTCTATATTTTTTATTTTTTTATCATTCATTTTAATTTTTAACTAATTTATACGGGTTATCCCCGGTATCAAACAGAACTTTTGTATCTTCATGCTCTACCACGCATGAAAACCCCCATCCTGTTTCCCAATTGTGATTATAAGGTCTGTTATCGTATATTATTGTAAGTTTCATATAGACCTGTCTTTAATTACCATATTTCCCGTATCACAGTTTAAATACCTGGCTATTACAGGACATTTGGCCATAAGCATAAAATAAATATTACCCCTTCCCGCATCGCTTAAAGTTTCATAGTTTCCCTGGCCTTTTGCAATAACTAAATCCGCCCTGTAAAAATAATCTTTAAATTCATCAGAACAATAGTCTAAAACCGTCCCCGGCGCCCTGTCTCCGTTATCTATTACCTTACAAACTTCCCCCATACCGATCTGCCGGGCATCTTTATAGGTCACGTCATTTATAACCGGTCCTCCCCGCACAACATAAATTATTTTAATATCTTTAAAATTATTTTTTATTTCTTCTATAAAAAGTTTATCCAGTACTATTTCACCGGAATTGTCTCCTAGATACAACAGGGTCCCGGCCTCCCCTAATTTCTTTTTAAACTCCGAAAAATGATCAATTACCGGTTTCTTCTTTAATACTTTTTTAATATCTTTGTGATCATGGTTTTCTTTTCTTTTGCCTGCCCCGCTATCTATCTGATTACCGGCAATTGAAAGTTTGCAGGCCTGAAGCAGTGGATCATCGCTTTTTTCAACCAGTTTTTTAAGTTGGGGGTATATTTTAAGCATATCCCGGTTGTCATTTTCTTTTATTTTTCTGTACGGATCCGGATCGTATGTTTTTTTTTCTATCATTTCATATACTTCCCTTGCTATTGATGGTGGGGAAATATCATAGTCCAGCCGGCTTAAAATACTCATTACTTCATTTAAAAGGGATTGGTGGACTTTTGCATCTTCCGTAGACATACGGGCACACTCTAAGGACTGGTTTAAAAAACAGGAAAAACAGTCGAGAAAAGTTTTCATTTATCTGTCAGAATTGCTTCTCCGTAGAAGTGACACATATTTTCACAAATCTACTCCTTTGTAATATACCTTTACACTAAACTCTATTTATAAATAGCGCAGGGACTATTTTCTAACCCCTGAACTATCTTTTCCTCTTTTTATTCTCCGGACTCTTTTTCCAGTTCCTTCAACCTTTCCTGTATCTGATCAAGTTCCTCTTTTAAAGCATCACTCTGCCGTTTCAAATAATCCGCTTCCTGCTTGGGACTGACCTGTTGCTGAGGTTGTTGTTGGGGAGCTGGTTGAGGTTGTGCCGGTGCCTGTGGGTGTCTCGGATTTCCCCAGGCGGGCATTCCATTTGCAGCTCTTGCCCAACCGGGCTGACCGGTGGCACGATACCAGTTCCGGTAGCATCTATCTGCACCGCGACCCTGGGCTCCCCGGGCTCTACCTCGACCGGCGCCGGCGCCTCTTCCAAAAGCTCCGCCGCCTCGCTGCCCCGAGTTTTCATAGCCGGCTGTATTATATCCGGCGCAAAATCCGGCTCCTCTGCCGGTCATCGAGCCTACTCCTGCTGGTCCTGTTCTATCTCCTGCTGGCATTTTAATCACCTCCTTTTTTATTTACACATTTT
>CAYZAK010000105.1:0-1737 GCA_964476445.1 uncultured bacterium | reverse complement strand
TAGTAATGGCCGAATCCTAATATTTTATTATTCAACAGCTCAATAGTTTTCTTCGGCTTTCTTTTTTTGGTTAGGTGGGTGAGGTGGATTATTTTCTTTTTAAAACTTTCAATCTTTTCTTTTTGAATCGTGAAATGTCCCGCATGAAAATTGAAACCCAGAAAGCCGACTTTGTCCTTATAAAACCTCCCCGATTTGAGCTTCTTTTCATTTATTCCCAATCCCAGCTCACTCAATTTGGGGGCGATTAATTCTTTCAGCAGTTTTTCGGGCTCATTCTCTTTTCTACAAAAAACGAGATAGTCATCTACATGGCGAATAAGCGGCCCGTCTATCTGCCAATCCAAATCCAAGAGGAAAATAGCACTCAAGACCCAGCTGAGCTTGGTTCCCGTCGGAATTCCTCTGTTTAGTGGCTGGCGAGACAAAAAATCGGGGATTTCGTTTTTAAGGTGGCGCTTAAACCTTCGGGAAGGGGGTTTGCCTATTACTTTTTTATGGATCTCGGGTAGTTTTTTGAGAAGCACTTGGTGGTCAATGGAAGGAAAGTAAAGGCGGACGTCAAACTTTAAAAAGAAGGGATAATCTTTCGCTTTTTCCTCGATGAACTTCAAAGTTTCGTGGTGGGGAGGATAAGCGAGATAGTGGTAGGGAAATCTTCTTCTCACTTTCGTCCTGAATCTTCTAATTAAGTAGTCGGCTAAAATATTTTCTTTTTCGTCACCTTTTCCTATGATATAAGGCAGCTTATTTATTTTTTGTGTCATAGTTAATCTTATTATAATTTTTATACTTTAGAGAGAGCCAACCTTTCTAAAATTTCTCTAACCAACTTTTTCAGATTTTATTTTTCACTTTTATTTTTGCTGGCATTGCATTATAATCAGATAAATATGAATGATAAATTTGTAAAAATTTCTTTGGTATTTTTACTCGTTACTATTTTGACTTCAGTGGTAATTTTTACGGGACAGTTGGGATTTCAAATTACGGCTAAGGAGGAAGAAGCTTCAAAACCGGAAGAGGAATGTCCGATTAGAGCAGAACAAAGAATAGTTAGGGGGTCTTCACTTTCTCCGCTTATTGAAAGCGGAGAAACAGTGGAGGTCTTTTTTAATTATTACGACTGCAACGAGGTTAAAAGGGGCGACGTGGTGCTTTATAATTACGCCGGAAGCCGAAATCTGCTCATAAAAGTGGTCAGAGGTGTCTCCGGAGACAGTTTTGAGTTGAAAGAAAAGGCCGGTGGCTGGCGGATTTTAATAAACGGACGGGCTATTAAAAATTCGGCCGGCGAGTATCACTTAATTCCCGACAGAAAAGTGAAAATGCTTACTCTCTATGAAAAAAGCTACGACGGCCGAATTCCGGAAAACGCCTATCTTCTTTTGGGTGAGAGCATCTCCGGGACGACCGACAGCAGTCGGTTCGGGTTTGTCCATAAAAATGATTTGCAGGCCAGGGTCAATCGTTAAGTGTGGACTTCTTTTTTTCTTGTGATAAAACGATAAAAGATAGCCTTTGTTTATTTTACAGGCTCATATGAATAAAAATAAAATTAAAGTGGCCGTAAACTTATTCACGGTTTTTCAGTGTTCATAATTGGAAGCTTTTTATTTATCAATTCTAAGACAGTTCGTGCAAGTTAAGGAGGTAGGAGATCTATCACAAACAACAATTTAATGTGCATGCAATTGTGCATAATCATATATATGTGCAGCTACAACAATAAAAATT
>CAYZAK010000104.1:0-1774 GCA_964476445.1 uncultured bacterium | reverse complement strand
CGGCAGATTTCTCTGTTATATTCCCTTTCGGAGCCGTTGATTTATCCTCCATCCAGTCGTATTTGCCCTCCAATATCTTCTCAACACCCGATTGTGCATTTTTTTGGGCTATCAGAAACTCAAAATTAAGCCAATTCTGCTTCTGAATGTTGGGGGATTTGCCTATTTTATCCAATGCTTCAAGGAAATCACCGTAGAAATCCTCGTTTTGCTTCTCCCGGGAGGCAATCCAACCCCGGTGAGTGGAGTTTATCTTCCGTTTGCTTGATAATGCCTTGCATTCGGAGGCAAGTTCGTTCCAAGCACTCTTGTATCGGCTGCAATCAACGGAAACGGTGTCTTCTTCCTCTTTTTCGGGCTTTTCCTCCGATTTTTTGCTTCCCCACCGGGCTTTCATCCCTAATTTCCCTGCTTTTGCCCTCTTTTTCTTTAATTCGGTGTATTTGCCTTTCCGTCTCCGTAGGCTTTCACTCCAAAACTGGTGCCCATCACTCTTAAAAAGTCCTTGCTCTATACAAGTTGCAAGAATTTCTGACATCTTTTCGCTTGAAATTGCGAAATTCAGTGCTATTCCCTCTTCTCGTGAGTGTGATAATGCCGTATCTGCACTCTCAAACATCATTTCAATCAATGCCCAGAACACTCCACAGCCCTCCCAACCGTGTTTCGCACGGAGCATAAGCATTTTTTCGTCATTACGAGCATTACTATCGTGGCTGAAATAGTAAGCATCCTTATTTTTACTGCCCATCTCTACCTCCTTTACGATTTATGATAAAAAGAAAGGGGAGTGGTGATATACCTTTTCCGGCAGGAAGAGGAACACTCCCCTTAAATTGGTTACTCTGTCTTAAACTACTTGTTTCTTGGTTTCGGTATATCACTTCATTTCCTCTGATACTACTAATAACACAGATTTTTAAGTTTGTCAAATTTCAGGCGGCAGCCAGTGTAATCAGAAACACCAAGAGTTGTATTAAAACACACCGTTCCCAATTCGGGAACTGCAAACATTTTGTTACGATTTTGTTATATAACAAATTATTTTGTTATAGTTTTGTTATAGTTTTGTTATAATTTTGTTATAAATCACCTTTTTTAACGATTGACGAGAAAAATAAACCCGTTTTATAACAAATTTAAGGAATTGTCTTGAAATAGATTGACGATAAATATAACACCGTTATAACACTGTTATAACAAATTATAACAAAGGAAAGTAAAGGAAAGTAAAGTAAAGTAAAGTAAAGTAAATTAAATATATAAGGCATAATACCAGTTAAAAACAGAAAAACCCTTAAAAACAATACTTCAGACAAAACATTGCTATAACACTGTTATAACACCGTTATACTTTTAAAAGAAATTCACTTAACAATTCAAAAAGGGGAAATTAAAGGTTCTTCCAGTTTCTTTTCAATGTCGAAAATTTTGTGGGGAAATAAGAAGTTACCCATGTAATATTGTCGGCTCGGCGAGAACGGGCGGTGGGGGTCTCATATTCCTTGCTATTGCTGTAATATGGCGAATTTGTTAACAATCTACTTCAGACCCGCAATGTCCGATAATAAATATTATGTTAACTTTCAAAAAAAAGTTATACCGGGTCATATCCCTTGATATGCTTGAAATATCCTTGAATAGTTAAAGTAATTTATTAAGTATTTACTCTGGTTTCCCCAGTTCCGGGTTGTTTTTCAAATTTCAGACCCGCCGGGGATTGCATCTTTAGAAGATATATATTTACTATTTTTCTTTTATTGCTTAAAACCTT
>CAYZAK010000103.1:0-1807 GCA_964476445.1 uncultured bacterium | reverse complement strand
GAAAGCTCGGGAAATTGACCGCCAAAGCTTCCGTCATGCTCGACCTCAAAAGTGTCAGAAGTAAACCCGTAAGGTTGTCCGTCATAATAAACCACCGCGGTAATATGAGCGTCAGAGGACCCAACAGTTAAAAACTCGGATATATTTTCCGTGTAACTTTTTGAAATATCCTCCGATAAAGTAAAAGAGTCGACCTCTTTGTTTTGTCCGTCCACATTCAAATAAATCTCGACCGGATAAGACTCGGAAATCTGGGAAAAATCAACATTAAAATCTAAATGATTACTCCCAATATCAAAAGCATTGATGACCGGGTCGACATTTATAGGTAAATCGGCAAAGTCCCCAATTGTAAACTCATGACTATCGGTTAAAGACTGCTGAAAATAAGGGTCGACGGAAACTTGAAAAGTATAATCTCCGGAGGGATATTCTGAAAAGTGAAAGCCTTGGGATTGTAAATTAATCTCCGGATAATAAACCGAACCGGTTTTATATTGAAATTCGGGGAGAGTTTCCTCCTGGATAAGAACTCCGTCAGAGTCGTAAACTTTAAGAGATGTCGTCCCAAAGACATAATCATCGGAACCTCCGGAGGCTTCGTCTAGTGACACCCTATAAAATAACCGGGACAAATCAAAATCCATAATATCGACATAACCGTCAGTCGGTTCCGGTTCGGAGAAATAAGCAGAGAAAGACTCAACCTCCCAAGAGTGGGACCGGTTAGAGCCTCCAAGAGTTATATATTTATATTGACTATTAGCCCAAATGTCTTCACCGACATCAACAGAGCCCAAGAAGTGAGAGGGTCCGGAGGGTCCGGTCATATAAAACTCAACAAAATCCCCGTCCCGATTAACTCGAAACTCATATCGACCCAACTCCCCGTCCGTATAGTCTAATATTAAAGAGTTATCCAGAGTAATCCGGTCCAATAAGGAACCGTCACTATCCTTAATTGAAAAACGGACATTGCTATTATTGGAGGTTATTGAAATCAAAGAAGACCCGGAAACTTGGGGATCATGTCCGGAACTTTTAAGGTGGACTTCTTTTCTGGAATTCGAGTAAGAGTTATTATTCCAGAAAAAAGAGGAACCGGTGTCATCAGAGTCGGCGGAGTCGTGATAAAAGGAAAACTTGAAAGAGTCAAATCCGGACATGTCAAAAAGTTCCGGGTCATCGCTTGGGTTTGTATAATAAACTTGACTGCTATTATAAGAATAAAAACCGGACGGAGTGACTCTCAAAACGTTACTTCCGGAGGGTCGTTCAACCACTTCCCCAATCGACCCGGTCCAATAAGGTAAATTGCTAACCGGTCCGAGGGGTTCAGTGGTAAAATTGTAAGAGGATACCTCCCCAGCCTCAACTCCGGAAAATGGAGCCATAGCAAAAAATAGAGCAAAAGTCAAAAAAATCGAAGCCGTGAGAGCCGTTTTAAGCCATTTATTATTCATTTATAAGGTATTATATATGTTAAAGCCGGGAAAAAAACCTCTCCCGGATACCCGGCTACTTTGGGAGAGGGGAGAATTTTATCCTCTGGAACCTCCAATCCATCTCCTGATTAACTTCACTCCGAAAAAGAGAGCAATCAGAACGGCAACAAGCATCAAAATCGGACGAAGTAACGTCATTAGGGTCGAACCTAAATCGGAAACGGTGTCGTTAATCAAACCGGAAGCCGAACCCTCAAAGTCAGTTTCGCCTCCTCCATTATCTGGTTCAGTATATTCAGTAACACTATAAAGAGTGTCCGCATCATCTTCATCTTCATAATCATCAGCAATAAAATCAGAAG
>CAYZAK010000102.1:0-1821 GCA_964476445.1 uncultured bacterium | reverse complement strand
TTCAAATTCCTCGACTTTTATTCGCATATATTAACCTTTTCAACTTTAAAATCAACGTCGTCAGTTTTAATTGAAAACTCCTCTAAATTTTCAATCTCCAAAATATCCTCAATACAGTTAATCTCTTTTAGAAGTTTATTAAATTCACTTCTTGACATATAGCTTTGTAATTGTTTAATTTAATTCAAAGTTCCTCATAAATTCGGAACTTCCCCAGGGTTGGGGTTAAGCGGTTAATATATATTAAAGGGATTAATATAGCTCAAAGGTAATATCATCGGGTTAGTGGGTCCGGAAAATCCGGCAAGTTCCTCCCCCTCGCTTTATACCGGGAGGGGACGGCATCATTACTCAACTACATCAACGGACCCCGGTTCCTATATAATCCGACCTTGCGGTTTTTGTAGTCGCCCAAATTCGGAACGGTCTTATTTTTTAAGCTATAAAAGAGCCTTTAAATTGTTTCCCTACCCCGGCTCAAAATGGAGAAATGAGCCGGGGCTTATAAGAGTATACATAATCTATTAATTTTTACAAGTCCAAAAAAAAATCGGGACCGGGGGGGGAAGGGAAGACCCCCCCCGGTCCCGACCGGCTATTTTTCCCTATGACGGACGACTTTTTTTCCACAAGTCGAACACTTATCCTCTAAATGTTCGACTTCAAATTTGTCCACTTTTGGGACAAATTCGTTCGTGTCAAAAATGTCCGTCACTCTTTTCCGGATAAAGACGAAACGGGGTAAGCCTTTATATTCCGGTTCTAGTTCATTATAGGGGCTAATGACGGTATTTCTTAACCCGATGACTCCCCAAATCAAATTCACATCCGGGAGATTAGGACCGGGTCGGGGAGAGCCAAAAAGTTTACTACACCGCCAAGCCTCCCAAACTAATCGCCGGAATTGGACGTGTATGTCGTGGAACTCCTGGGCGGTGGAGTAGATATGTATCCCGGACTTAGCACACTGTCGCATCCAGCGGGACTCGTCACGGGAGAGAGAGGCTCTTTTTTCTGCTGAAAAGTCTGACGATATTTCATCGTGGAAAATGTCTATCCCTTTCACTTCCTTTTTAATAATTCTTTTTATGTCGTGGTAGTATTGTATCCTTTGATTAGGGAATTCGTCTTTAAACTCCCGTGAGAGTCCCATGTTGGTAAATATTGGGCGGTGTATTCCATACTTTTTTCGCCATTTGTTATTCCTTTTAGTGACCCGGATAATCTCGTTAGCCATCGCAAGGGATTTTCCGGAGGACTCTCGTCCGGTGTAGACTTTTTTCATAATGATTTACAAATTAACTCGTCAGGACGTTTTCCTCACTTCGTGAGTTTCCCGTCCCAACTCGTGAAAATATTGACATATTTTCAGAATGTTTTTTAAAATTAAAATTTTAAAGAAAGAGAACGGAAACAACTTTAAAAAGATTCGCCCTCCTACCCGGCTATTTATCAGATAAACTGCTAAATAGCCTCTCGCTATGCTCGACGGATTGCTAAAATTTTTTAAAGTGATTTCCTACGAAACCGGGGGTCGGCTTCGCCGACGACTCCTCCCTCAATCAATCCTGATCCAAACTCTCAACGAGTTTAGATCGTCATTCAATCGGGACCTCCTCCGATAAAAGAAAAAATAAATAATTAACTAGACTTCAAAGAACTAAAATAAGAGAAAAGCCACTGGAAAAAGTAAATCGATAAAAAGGCAAACTCAATAAAAAGAGCAATCCGAAAAAGATTAATTAAAAGAGTAATCGGAACCAAAAAATCAAAGCGGAACATATACTCGAAAAGAGTCAGAAAAGAGTCAGAAAGACCAGG
>CAYZAK010000101.1:0-1859 GCA_964476445.1 uncultured bacterium | reverse complement strand
ATTGCAATTCATACTTATTTAGATAAAATGATATATACAGTGCTAAAAAAAGGAGAAATTATGAGAAATATAAAATCAGATTCAGTTGTAAAAAGTTCCAGTTTAAATTCAATCCACTGGCTGGAAAATCCCATGAAAAAAACCCGGGAAAATATGGAAGATGTTTTTGATATCATACCTCCCGGAATAGCACAGGAAGCCCGGGAGTTTCACCGCCAGATACCCGGTTACCATCAGACTCCTTTAAAAGGGTTAAATAACCTGGCCCGGATGCTCAATCTGGGGGGAATATGGGTGAAAGACGAATCCCAGCGCCTCACCTTAAATTCTTTTAAAGCTCTTGGGGGGGCATTTGCCATATATTCTTTTCTTAAAGAAAAATTAGGACATAACCAAGATAAGATGACCTTTGAAGAATTGCATGCGGATAGTGTGGATGAATCTGTTTCCGGCACGGTATTTGCCACCGCAACTGACGGTAATCATGGCCGGGGAGTGGCCTGGGCGGCAAATAAACTTGGATATAAATCTATAATTTACGTTCACGATAAGACCAGCCATCCGAGGATAAAAGCCATAGAGAGTTACGGAGCGGAGGTAAGAATTGTTGAGGGCACTTACGATGACGCTGTGGAAAAGTTAAGCCGGGATGCCGATAAAAACGACTGGCAGATAATTTCGGATACATCCTGGCCCGGATACGAGGTTATTCCGGCTTGGATTATGCAGGGCTACACCACAATGCTGGCCGAAGTTCAGGAACAGTTTGCGGGGATGGGGTTGGGCCAGACCACCCATGTATTTGTTCAGGCGGGCGTAGGATCGCTGGCCGCGTCGATTCTAGCCTTTTACCAGGGATTATTAGGTTCAAACCGGCCCCGGACAATAGTAGTGGAGCCTTCAAAAGCGGCCTGTCTTTTTGAATCGGCTAAAAAGAGAAAAAAAGTTAAGTTCAACGGGGAGCTGGATACTATAATGGCCGGTTTGGCCTGCGGCGAACCCAATCCCATGGCCTGGGAAGTGCTGAAAAAATGTACGGATATATTCATGACTTGTCCGGATTTTATCGCCGCTAAAGGTATGAGAGTGTATGCCGTTCCTTTAGATGGAGATCCTTTTGTGGTTTCCGGGGAGTCCGGAGCGGTTACCCTGGGGGCGCTTTCATTAATTATGGAGCATGATTGTATGAGTTCTTTAAGAAAAAAATTAGATCTGGGGCCCGATTCCCAGGTTTTACTCATTAACACCGAAGGCAACACCGATCCAGAATACTTCAGGAGAGTGGTCTGGGAGGGAACCCACCAGGTACCCGATAAATTCAGAATTATTGAAAAATAAGTTTAAATTCTCCGGATATTAAATTGTAAATATTACCCACGGAGTATTAAAAAAAATACAGGACACCTTGTATTATTAAAGTTCTAAAACTAATCTTCTGATAACGCATAAATTTACCAGATAGCGAAAAAAATTTATTTTCTGGGACATATCCCCGCGACTTAAATAACTGAAACCCGAAATGTTTAATTAAGGCGGTCTCAATAATTTAATTTGACAAAAGAACTGTTTCTATATCACAATCTTACTAGTAAAATTAATAAAAAGGAGGTTATATTTTGTCTAAAATAAAAGAAAAAGGAGTCAATCCCAAATGTTCTGTAAAAGTCACTGAGTCACTAACTCCTCCGTCAATTTTACTTCTTCAATTTTCTCCAAAAATTCATCAGTTTCTTCGGTGTCATTTTCTTCCATCCTCATGTATCTTCTGCCTGTCTGCCAGTCTTCATCAATTTCCATTAACAGGCAGCAAGCATACCGGATGCATGATTCCCGGTTGGGAAATATACCTACAACTTTCG
>CAYZAK010000100.1:0-1885 GCA_964476445.1 uncultured bacterium | reverse complement strand
GGCATCTGTTTCTTGGAATATCTCTGTGCTTCTGCCCGGCCCCCATTCTAATACTCTTTTCGGGTCTATTATGTTTATCCACCTTTTTAATATTTTTTCGAAACTATGTATATCACCCATTATATTTCCCTTTCCCACTCAAACCTTATGGGGTTCTTTGCTTTATATGTAGATTTTAATTTCTTTTGTAGCTCCGGCACTTTAAAAGATGAATATTTGCTCTCGTGTCTGCCCAAGTCTGTATTAGCATCTTGTATATGGCTCGGTGAAAACATAAGCAAATAAGGTCTTTCTATTAATTTTAAATTATATTTACTATCCAAAATATTTAGAAATGCGGTGTCGCTTCCGTAATGACCGGCAAAGTCTTCATCGTATCCCCCGGCTTCCCAATAGTCTTCTTTATGAATTATAAAAGTGTTCGTATGTCTTTTTTTAGATGGCCTTAATTCTGTATATTCGGGTCTTTTTCGTATTGGTTTATAGTAGTTTCCTTTTTTATATTCTGTATCTAGAAAATGTTTCACTTCTTCGGTCGGCAATAAGTGGTCTATATCAGTAGCAAGACAAAAATCATTATCACAAACCTTAAACCCTAAATTCCGGGCTCCGGTCTGGTTCCACTTTTTATCTTTCAATACCCTATATACTTTTATGTTTGCTTTTATATCGGCTTTTTTTATTATGAACGATGCTTTATATCTTGATCCGTCATCTATAAGTATTATATTTATTTTTTCCGGGTAGTATTTCCATTCTTCTATATGTCTTCTTAGCATTTCCGGGTTATTGTAATATGCGTATATTATATTTTTCATACTGTATTCCTTATACCCCACTCCAACATCCTGTCATACTTTGCGACTATGTATTCCCAACTGTGCTGTTCAGCGAATTTTCGGGCATTCTTCGCTATTCTATTATATATTTTCGGGTTGGTTTTTAAAATCTTTAGTTTTTCTGCTATATCATGAACATCTCTTTCCACGAATACAACCTCGGCAGCTTTTGATTTTATTCTGCCATCGCACATCTCACCGTGATAACCCACTCTTGTTATCATACATACCCGGCCTGATGCCATAGCTTCGTGTATTGTGTTTGAACAGCCCTCGGCATTTGAGGGTTGCATAAGTACTGAAATATTGTTATAAAAGTCTGGCATATCTTCGTGGTCTATGAAATTATATTTCTGGTCTGCTATTTTCAATCCAACTCCGGCTTTTTCACATCCCGGTTCGGTGAAATCTGAAAACCCTTTTTGTGCATCTCTTTTTCTTGGGTGTATTGCGGCCGCCACTCCCGCTGTAAACTCATCGGGGTATCGTTTTGGCTGAAATCTATGTATATCAACTCCGTTAGGTATATGGAAAATCTTTGATTTGTCTTCGTGTCCTGTCAGTCCACGGATCGCTTCGGCATTTTGGACTACTACCCCCAACTGACCGTCAAGTCTGTAGTGTTTTTCAACTCTATCTTTTAGTTTTGCTCCCCCGGTTGTAACTGTCGTTATTGTTCTGTCAACATACTCCGGCCGATAGTCAAGCAAGGGCTTTATCCTGTGAGCCGCCGCTCTGCTCCACACCAAATCATAGTCTTGATTTATTATTTTTCTTCTGTCTTTTACACTTCTGACAGTATGAAATTGGTATTTGTGTGATAGTTCTTGTATTATTTGGTTGGCTGTCGTGTGAAAACACCATCCGTGGGCGTCTATGAAAGCAAGTATTTGCGGTTTCGGGTTGTATAAAAACTTCCTGAATTTATCTAAAGCAAATTTTTCATCCTCTTTCGTATGTATTCCGTTGCACGGGGGCTCTCCGGGGCCTCTGGCACTCCAACTTACAGAGTTTTCTTCATAACTTAAATTACAATAGTCGGGGTG
>CAYZAK010000099.1:0-1913 GCA_964476445.1 uncultured bacterium | reverse complement strand
ACGACAGTTCAACAAACGTCATCGCCGCAAAAGATTTCGGCATCGATTCAATTCACTATAAAAATAATTCTCAACTATTTAAAGAGTTCAATAAAATAAAATTATGACGGAAGGAATTTTAACAAGAGTTTTGGGACTTTCACTTCTGATACTTTCCGCAATCATGCTTTTTAACAAAAAGGCGCTGAAGGCCGGACTTCGCACTCTCATTTCGGAAGAATTGCTTCTGGTAACCGGCTTTATTTTTACCATATCGGGAATAATAGTTATCTCAATTCACAATATTTGGGAATTTTCTTGGCGAGGATTGATCAGTTTAGTCGGCTGGTTGCTCTTGGCCGAAGGAATTTTTCGTTTGCTCTTTATGGGTAAAATAATAAAAACGATACGAAATATCGACTCCTTGGTGCCGGTCAAAATATCACTCATTTTAACCTTAATCATCGGAGCGTATCTAACCTTTATCAGTTTTTTCAGAATATGAAGATCAGAACGATAAAAGTCGGTTCCTTAAAGACCAATTGCCACCTTCTCCTTTCAAAAGGGGAGATTTTGGTTATTGATCCGGGAGCTGAAAGCGAAAGAATAATTCAAGAGATCAATAATTTAAATGGGTTTTTAAAAAATATAGTTACCACGCATGATCATTATGATCACGTAGGAGCGGTAAATGAATTGGAAAGTCATTTTAATATTGAGAAAAAAACTCTTACAAAAAATTTAAATGTAGGGGAGATGAAACTGAATGTCATAAAAACTCCCGGTCACACGAAAAATTCCATTTGCATAATCGGTAATGACTTCGCCTTTACCGGAGACACTATTTTTAAAAATGATCACGGTAGAGTCGATCTACCCGGCGGATCGATGGAATCGATGAAAAAATCCCTGGATCGGCTGTCCGAAATTCTCCGTATCGGAATGATTATTTATCCCGGCCACGGTCAAAGCTTTGAACTTAAAACTACCGATTTAAAAAATAAATACATAAAAGATGCTTGAGATAAAAAACCTGACAAAAAGATTCGGAGATTTTACGGCTGTAGAAAACATAAATCTCAAAGTCGAGGCGGGAGAGCTTTTTACCGTTATCGGCCCGAACGGATCGGGAAAAACCACCATAATTAAAAATGTTTTGGGGTTGCTGCATCCGACTAAAGGAGATGTGCTCTTAAATAAAAACAGCATAAAAAGAGAGCCACAAAAAGTTAAGGCCAAGATGGGATACGTTCCCGACGAACCCAAAATTTGGACACATATAACCGGGGAGGAATTTTTATTTTTTTCCGGAAGCTTATATGGGCTCGAAAAAAAGGAAATTATGAACAAGGTTCCCGACCTGTTAAATCAATTCGGTTTGAAAGGTGTCGAAAAAAAATATTTTGAAAATTATTCTCGGGGAAATAAACAAAAATTTACAATATTAGCGGCTTTATTACATGATCCGGATATTATCTTGGTGGATGAGCCGATCGTCGGTCTGGATCCCGAAGCCGCGGAAACGGCCATGAGGCTTTTCAATGAGTTCGTCTCTCGAGGAGGGTCCATTTTTATGGCTACTCACACACTTCCCGTGGCTGAAAAATATTCGGACAGAATCGGCATACTGCATCGTGGAAAACTGGTCGAGGTCGGAGAGATTAATAATTTGAGAGAAAAAATGGACAACCTCGAAGCTTCACTATTAGAAATATATCACTACTTCAGCAGAAATGATTAAAGAATTTCTCAATTATTATATAAAAAGAATAAAAAGATATTTTCAGGAAGATCGAAAATCGAGGTTTTTAGTAGCATCACTAATGCTTTTAGCTATTTTTCTATTGGCCTTCGCAATTTTTCAATTCACTCGAGAAGGATTAATTTTGACTCAAGAAGGGACGGATCCCTTCTTAACACAAGCGATTCCTTTC
>CAYZAK010000098.1:0-1921 GCA_964476445.1 uncultured bacterium | reverse complement strand
AGATTCTGAAAGTGAAGCATACAGTCAGCAACTAAAAGAACTTGAAGAGGAACACGGTGGAGAAGACGGCATATTGGAGAATTTAAAAAGCAGTGCCGGTAATATTACCTTGGGCAATGTCAAAGACCGAGTACTGGAAATTAAATCAATTTTGCTTGAAGATAATGATTTGCCTAAAGATAAAAAGAAACTGGTTAAAAATATTAAAAAGAATTTTGCTGCTGTGGATTGGGAAAAAGGCATAGAGGATGAAGATGACTTATTTGCCGAAATAGATATTTTATACGACTATTTAACAATACATGCTGCGGAAAAAACTAAGAAAAAAGAAGGAAAAAAATCTAAAAAAGAACTTGATGAAAAAGTATTGATCAAATATCAAGAGTTAACATCGGATGAAATAAAAACTATGGTTGTGGATCAGAAATGGATGATGTCAATTGAAAAATCTATAACCGGGGAAATGGACCGAGTGTCACAGCGTTTGACTCAGAGAATAAAAGAATTGGCGGAACGTTATAATGATCCATTGCCGTGTATTAAAGAAAAAGTAGAACAATTATCTAAAAAGGTAGATAATCATTTAGAAAAAATGGGGTTTTCTTATTGATGGAAAATAAGATTCCTAAAGGATATAAAAAAACAGATATTGGTATTATTTCAAAAGATTGGGATGTTATAATACTACCCTGAATTCAGACCACTGGTTAAGGTGTGAAAAAAATGATAAAATTGGGACCAGGAGGTCATTATGCAAAAGAAGAAAAAGTATCCGCCGGCTTTCAAAGGGCGAGTAGCCTTGGAAGCTTTGAAGGAAGAAAAAACAATTGCTCAGCTTAGCTCTAAATATGAAATTCACAGCAATCTGATCAGTAAATGGAAAAAGCTGTTAAAAGAGAATATCGTTCTTGTATTTCAAGGTAAAAACAATAGCGAACCGGAAGCTGCCCGGCAGGTTGATAATTTATACAAGGAAATTGGCCGGCTGCAGGTTCAGAACGAATGGCTAAAAAAAAAGCTCGGGCTATAAGTCGTGAGCAAAGAGAATCGTTCATTGAAAAAGGGAACCCTGATATTAGCGTAAGAGAACAATGCAAGCTTATGGGAGTTAACCGCTCAAATATCTATTACTGCCATAAGGAGAAGCCATTGGAAAGAGATGCCTTTCTGCGGATGGCCATAGATATGCAATTTATGAAGGACCCGTGCGGCGTTAAAAAGATGAGCAAATATCTAAAAAGATCCGGATATAATGTTGGAGAAAAACTTGTCCGGAGACTTATGAGATCAATGAATCTTGTCGCTATATATCCCAGAAAAGGATTAAGTTCAAAGCATCCTGATCATAAAATTTATCCGTACCTGCTGCGGGGGATGGATATTAAAAGACCCAATCAGGTTTGGGCAGCCGATATTACGTATGTGCCTCTGCCACAGGGTTTCTGTTATCTGGTAGCAATAATGGACTGGTACAGCCGCTATGTCCTTTCATGGAGAGTCAGTAATACTCTTGACGCTGATTTTTGCCTTGAAGCATTGAAAGAGGCCCTTTTATTGTGTAATCCGGAGATATTTAATACAGATCAGGGGAGTCAGTTTACAAGCCTGGCATTTACAGGAACACTCCTTGAGAATGACATCGCCATAAGTATGGATGGCCGTGGAAGAGTCTTTGATAATATTTTCATTGAGCGGTTATGGAGAACTGTAAAGTATCAGAATATTTACGTCCAGGGATATGAAACAATAACGGATGTGAGGTTGGGGCTGAAAGAATATTTTTGTTTATACAACACGGTAAGAATACATCAGGGGCTGGACTACAAAACCCCCATGGAAGTATATACGGGAATTGATTTTCAGCCGGAAGTTTTACACCTTAAAAATGCTTGGAAGTGGTCTTGACAAGGGAAGTATATAA
>CAYZAK010000097.1:0-1966 GCA_964476445.1 uncultured bacterium | reverse complement strand
ATAATGTTAATTTATCCCATCCTTCTTTTTATATTAAATTCGATATTAAATAATATTAAATAATATTAAAAACAATTTATTAAGGCTGCTGTCTCTTGATCTAACACATGCGCAATCGACCAAGCGTGTTAATATTTTTTACTCAGTAGTCGTATTTACAATTTTTACGGTAGGCTTCAAAATAGATTAGATACTTTCATTTCAGTTTTGCTTTACATATTTTTCTACCGCTGAGACTATAGTTGTTTTAAGCTCTTCCCATCCCACCGGTTCTATCATTTTGGGCATTTCGCTTTCCTTGACACCTTCAAAATAGGTAAGAGCTTTGAATAAATGTGTTTCGTTATATTCTATACCGGAAAACTTTTTCTTCACAAAACCCACCAGCTTGTTTAGGTCATATTCCTGCAGTAAAAAATAAATATCAATAAAATCCTTATACGTCCCCCGGGCAGCAACGGCATCAAGTTTCATAGCCGCTATATCCGGTTTGCCTGCCAGGTATACATCAGAATTATATTTAACCCGGGGAGATATAAGAGGATAAGGATATTCAAAAAAACTAATTTTCACCCCGGATAAACTGGCATTGAGAGTTTTTTCATCCTGGTTGTTTATATTTAACTTTCCCGTTTCCGATAATTTCTTTTTAAAACCGGTTGTATTTGAAAAAGATTCGGCAAACCAGTCCAGGTCAATCGAATATCGATGACCGTAATAAAGAGCGAGAGCTGAGCCGCCGGCCAGATAAAAATCTTTTACAAGACCTTTACGACCTAGCGTTTCAAGAACGCGTTTGGTGTTTTGAGTGAGGGATTCTTTGTGCATTTAAGTTCCTCTTTGGGTATGTCTAAAATTATTGACCAGAAATTAAGACTGCGGATATCACTGAAAATATGTTTGGGAATAATATTTTTTATTTTTTCCACTCCATAAAAATTTTTAATCACTTTCCACTCCTGCAAATTCCCATAATCCAGGACCCGCCCGATTATAAATAAAGCATCTTTTTCCGGGTTGAGTTTTCCGGAATTAACATCCCAAAACAGGGTATCTCTTAATTTAGATATAAACTTATTCATATTATTTATAATATACCATATATCGTGCATTGAATCAACAATTTTCATATCTAAAAACTACTCAATTCTATCAAGGTATACTAATTTAAATTTTCACATTTTTCAGTTTAGGTAATCTTTGATAACCTGGGTAAACTCTTCGCCGTATTTTTTTAGTTTCACTTTGCCCACCCCGTGTATTTCCTTAAAATCCTCCGGGGTTACCGGTTTTTTAGTTGCCATGCCGTGGAGGGACCGGTCCGGAAATATTACAAACGCGGGTACTTTCTTACTCCGGGCCAGCTGAGTTCTTTTAGCGCGTAATTTTTCAAATAACTCTCTATCCTCATCCTTTAATTTTAATTCAACCGTTTTTTTAGCTTTTTTCTTTTTCTTTTTCTTAAAGGGTTTAATCAAATTGGGTTTTTGCTCCCCTCTTAACAGTTCCCAACCCGTCTTTGTAATTTTTAGACATCCGTAATTTTCTCCCCTTTTCAAAAATTCCTGTCCGACCAGCTGTTCAATCATATCCCGGATAAATTTTCGGGTACAATCTTCCATCAAACCAAAAGTGGATAGAGAGTAATGGCCCCACCGTTTTACTTTGTCGGTGTTCTTTTCCTTCAAAACATCTATAATATGGCCGGCTCCGAATTTTTCTTCGGTCCGGGCCACGCAGGAGAGTATTTTTTGCCCAATTATAAGAGGTTTATCGATTTCCTTAAGTTCTCCCAGGCAGTAATCACACGCCTCGCATTTTCGGGAATTATACTCCTGGTCAAAATACTCCACCAGAAATTTATGACGGCACTTAGGATACGTGCAGTAGCGGTATATGGCGCTCAGTTTATTTTCCATCTGCTCTTTATTATTAGAATTTTTGATTATTGATTTCCACACCCCGT
>CAYZAK010000096.1:0-2011 GCA_964476445.1 uncultured bacterium | reverse complement strand
TATCTTTTTTTAGGAATTTTTCATATACATTTTGGGCATTTTGATATTTAGTATCACCTTTCCCCGTCGGTTTCTGGATGTGTACTATATTTTCAGAATAACTGCGCAAATCTGTATCAATAGAATCACCGTAGTTAAATACGTCATAAGGGGGAGCGATACAGTTTTTTATATTGACTTTTCCGGGGTTGTACCTTATCGCTTTGAATGGTTTTATATTACTCATAATAATTATAACCGGGATTCTACTCTTTGAATAAGTTCTTCTATCTCTTCGCCCGGCCGGATCCGGTGAGCTTTTTCCAGATACGATTTTGATTCTTTAAAATTATTTAAATAATAATGGGTTACTCCGGCAAGATAGTAAATATTGTAATTTTCTATTTTAAGTTCAGTTAAAGGTTTGAGATCAGTTAGTGCTTTTTCGGGTTTTTTATTTTTTAATAACTTTTGGATTTTAGGTAATTTATAGTGAATAAAAGTCAGTTGGGGGGTGTTTTCAGGAACAGGATGTTTGTCCCGGTCAATATCCTTTTTTATCTCATAAAGATATACATAATTTTTATCATATACTTTTTTCACATATTTTTCCCAGAAGTTATTGAGAATTTTTAAATCTTCCGGAGTAAAATAAAGATTCCCGTAATTTCCTGTTCTTATCCCTTCCCGGATATTTACTATTAAGTGAGTGTAATTTTTTTCTTTAAGAAGATCATAAAAATCGTTGGCATCCGAACTGTCTTTAAGATAATCTATAAGGGGGTTACGTCCGCTGGCAGAAAAAGCATTAAATTTTCTCTTTAGGTAATAACATTTAGCGTCGCCGAATATTAATATTTTTACATTTTGGGGTAAATTATCATTGGCATAATTATATACGCCGTAAGAAGGATTGGGATAACCCGGCCGGGAAGAAGATAAATGCTGTTCCCGGGATAAAGTGCCTGTAAGTATGCTCAGAGGTCGGTAAGTCATATTTGCTGAAGGGACCATAAACAAGAAATTTGCCATAATGAGGATAGCTACAATTCCTGCCAGAAATTTGCCGAAATATTTTTCCTCTTTGTAAATGCCGGCGGCAGTATATCCGGCTATTAGGGCCAGGGCTGGAAATGCCGGGGCATAGTATTTCACTTTAGGCAGAGCGGCCATTCCCCAGGCTAAAGAAGCCAGAAAAGAAAATAGAAATAGCTGTAATATTGCAGGTGTAGCACCGGTCTTAATGAATAGCAGCAAAGGAATTACAGCCAGAAATACTGCCCCGGTCATATAGTAATCCGGAGAACTGTATTCCTGAGTACCTCCCCCTTTTATACTCAGGTCCCAGGGCATCTTCGGAAGTTTAGTTAAACGGTATAATCGGTTGAACGGACTGGTAATCATATCCTCACCTTCCTGTTTCTCTGGACCTCTTTGATGTTCTAAGGGGACTTCAAATTTAGATTCTAAAAAAGGATGTATGGGATTACCAGCTTCGACATAGTTTTTTATAAGCCAGGGCGATACAACGGCCATAACTATAAAAGACCATATAAAAGCCAGTTTAAATTTCTCAAACCACTTTTCTTTGTGAGTAAATACAAGGAAAAATAAACCAAACAGAAAAAATACAGTTGTATATTTCATGCTGAAAGCCAACCCGCCGAAAACGCCTGAAAGTATAAGCCACTTTAGGGATCTGGTTTTTGTAAAATCCAGCATGGCAATAAGACTCAAGGTGACGAACATGGTTAGTCCCAGATCCGTGGTCGCCGACCATGACCGGAATATTACATTGGGAACGGAAATATAAATTACACCGGCAATGAGACCGGCTAATTTAGAGTTAAAATATCTTTTTGAAAAATCGTAAAGAGCCAAAATAGTTATTAAACCGAAACTAAAATTTAAAAGTTTGGGCAGGGAACCGGACCGTAAAAGAAGTCCGGCGGTATATATAAGGGAGTGAAGATGAGGGTAGGAATTCGGTACTTTATAAGGAAGAGGGACAATTCGTCCGAAATTAACATAA
>CAYZAK010000095.1:0-2015 GCA_964476445.1 uncultured bacterium | reverse complement strand
CAATGCCGGTTTCAAAACGTTCGGAGATTTTTCAAAAGAGGAACTGGAAATTTTCATTAAAAAGCTTTTGAATTCAACATCCGGTTTTACGAGCTTCAAAGAAAAAATAATTAAAAGATACTACCTGAAGGGGGTTTACAACCGACTGGTGAAATATATAAGTAAGCCCGCCCCTGCCTGCCTTGCTCTAAAAAGCCATTTAAGAATACTTCCAAACGGGGATGTCCCCGTCTGTCTCTACAACGATTCCGTAGCAGGAAATTTAAGAAAACAGAAATTAGAAGATTTCTGGAAAGACCCCGAAACTGAAAACTTAAGAAAATGGATACGCAACTGCCCCGGATGCTGGGCCGGATGTGAGACCGTTGTAAGCGCAATATATTCAGGAGATATTCTTAAAGGTGTATATTAAAAACTTGTTAAAATTTTATTATCTTTTATAATTTAACTGATGAATAAAAACTTATCAGTAGTAATACCCGCTTATAATGAGGAAAAAACCATATCAAAGGTCATCACAGACATAAAATCCCTGCTTGAAGAGTATGGATTTAAATCCGAGATAATAGTTGTAGATGACGGCAGTACGGATAATACCTCCCGGATACTTAAAGACCTGGATGTTGAAACAGTTACAATGAAACCAAACCGGGGTTATGGAAAAGCGGTAAAAACGGGAATAAAAAAATCCAGATATGAACTGATTATGCTTACCGACGGCGACGGCACCTATACACCTGAAAGCATGAAAAAACTTATAGAAAACAGCAGGGAATACGATATGCTTGTAGGAGCCCGGCGTAATATAGACCCTTCTCCGATTAAAAAACCCGCAAAATGGATTATAAACAAACTGGCAGGTTATATCACCGGAGTTAAAATACCCGACCTTAATTCAGGTTTGAGGGTTTTCAGGAAAAGTAAAGCGTTAAAACATTTTAGGCTTCTGCCCGATGGCTTTTCGCTTACCTCCACTATCACAATCGCAATGCTTAATCACGGCGACAGAGTTGAATACACTGAAATTGAATATATAAAAAGAAAGACAAAATCCAAGTTCCACCCCATATCAGACACCACTAACCTTATCTCTTTCATTTTTCAGACAACAATCTATTTCAATCCTCTTAGAATATTTATTCCCGTAAGTTTATTCATGTTTATTTGCGGAACCGCCGCGCTGATATATAGAATTTTAAGGGGAGGGCTTATAGCGGTAAGCATAATTTTCTTCCTTGCGTCCCTGCAAATTCTGTCCATGGGACTCATTGCCGATTTAATTGGTAAAAAAACAGATTAAATTATTATATTTAAGTTTACCAAAATAAACTCTTTAAAGCCCCTGTATTCATGCATGGGATATATGGCGTTAGTTTTAATAATTCGATTAGATAACCCTGGAGCAGTTATATTATTTATTTTGGAGTAGTACAATAATAAATAGTTTAACTACCTAAACGAAATATAGGCCACTCAGTCTTGACTTTTCCTAAATTTTATATTTAACTTGAGTATAATAAAAATACAGGAAAACTGTTTGAAAAAAAAGTTACTATTACTATTTATTCTTTATCCTGTTTTAAGCAGCTATGCTTACTCACAGGACAGGGGAGAAGACGGTCCGGACTTCATGATAGGAGCCCTTGGCCGTTTAGTTGTAAGAAGAGATGTTTCCACCCACTACCGCCAGGAACTTGACGGACCCCGTGCTGCATCCTGGTCCCCCGATGGTAAGAAAATAATTTTCTGGGAAGAGGATGCATTTCCTTTGCCTGAGAACGCCCCCCCGGTACCTTCGCAGCTTTACAAATATAACCTTGAAAGCGGTGAAAAAGAAAGCCTTCTTGAAAAAACGGTTTATCAGGAGAGTTTCATTGATATCCCCTATTTTTCTCCCGACGGAAGTAAAATAGTTTTCACTTATTGGGCAGACGATACTGACACGGGAGATTATGGCGCCGATCCGGGCAACCTTTCGGCAATTGCCTACATTGACCTTGAAAAAGGGTCTTCAC
>CAYZAK010000094.1:0-2034 GCA_964476445.1 uncultured bacterium | reverse complement strand
CGCAAGAAACTGGGAAGGTTTCTGGCAAAAAGCCGCAGAGGGGATGAAGAAGAATAGTTTTAGTGAAAAATATAAATTAAAAAATTTTGAAGCAATATTATAATTTCATAAAAAATTTGTTTAAAAATATCATTGTCGCCGGGATTGGCTTGGTGTTCGTTATGGTCCCAGATTTAATGGGTGCGCCGGCGCCATCCGGTTTAATCCAGCACTCTACAGCTATTTTTACCGCTGGAGAGGATGGCGTCGAGGCTTCGGGGATGGCTCTGGATAGCAATGAAAATATTATAGTAGTGGGCACCCGGGATTCTTCTGAAATCCAGATACTTAAATATGATAATGAACTGGTTTTACAATCCAGCGGTACTTTTGCCACAGGCGGGATAGTTGAAGCTACCTGTGTAACAGTGGACAGTTTGGATAATATTTTGGTCGGCGGGTCCTCAGATGATAAATTTTTAGCGGTAAAGTTCAGTACTTCTTTGGAATTTATATCTAAACATATTTCTGGAACCTCGGATAAACTTACCGGCATAGCAGTAGATAAGCATGACCATATATATGCTACTTCGGATGCATTCTGGGTGGTTGATTACGGCACAGATATTGTCAGCGGATTTGCCAGCGGTGAAACACATTTGGATTCCGACTCCGGAACAATACTGGTTGATAGTGACGGTTACCTGCTTGTAGGGGGATATATTAATGCTCAGGAAGAGGGTATAATCAAAAAATATAATACAAACAATATAGAAGATCCTGTAAAAGAAGTAATTTATAATGGTGCCGAAGATTATAATATAATTACAGATGTAACAGAATATTACAACTTTAATGATAGTACCGGGCATATTTATGGTGTCGGTCAACATATTACCTTGTCGGGCGAAAATTCTTATTTTATACAGAAATATTCTTCTAATTTAGAGCCGGTGGGAGATATTATAAAAGATTATGATAACAGTAATACAGATATAGTTAGCTATGTATACGAGGAATCCGGACTGGTTATAGCATCTGATTTGGATCCTTCTGGCAATTATAATAATATCCATATAAGAAATTATAATACAGATTTGCGTTTAAAAGATAGCTATGACTTGGATACCGGAAGCATCGATGAAGGTCCAGCCGATATAGTTATTGATTCAGATGAGACAATCTATGTACTGGGAACCGATAGAGACAATGATAATATTACCCTGTCTGCTTTTAGTTACAATTATATTCCCATGGATATTGATTCTATTTCAGATGTAAAAATAGGCGCAAAAAACAATGTAACTGTAACCGGGAATATACAGGTTACTTCAACTGAGGATGTTTCCGTTACGTTCAGTGGAGATGATACAGAACTTTTTGATGTAAGTATTAATACGGTAAGTTTTTCAACCATCGGGCTTGAGATAGATATACCCGATTCGGTAAAAGTAGGGAACAAGGATGTTTCTATTGTGGATCTGGTACACAATGATGTTGAGACAGAAAAGCTAGTTGTATATCAGGAGGAGTATGTAGACGTAACTGAAGATTTGACCGTTATAACTTCCTATACAGAACAGAGTTCTCTGGAGCTAGAGTTTATAAAAGATGCTTTACTGGAAAATTCAATTGTTACTATTTCCCTGATAGACAAAATTGATGCTCCGCCGGCCCCGGATAATATGGATTTATCCGACCTGATCGTAAAAATTCAGGTTGACCCCCGGGGACGTCCTGAGAAATTCCCTGTATTAAAAATAAATTATGCGGATAATAATTTTTCGAAATTAGACCAGAATAATTTATCTATAGTACACCATAATGGCTCGGAATGGGTAAAGACAGCGGATACCTACAAGTATACGGAGGCTAGGCAGCTAATTTCTTATATCACAGATTTTGGTATTTACGCAGTAGCTCAATACGATGAGTCCGTTGAAAGCCGAGCAATAGTTTATCCTAATCCTTATAAACCTGGTTCGGGAGGCGAATACGACAATACAGATTTTGCCGAGGGGATTGTATTTTCTGGTCTGTCGTCAGGTTCACAGA
>CAYZAK010000093.1:0-2244 GCA_964476445.1 uncultured bacterium | reverse complement strand
GAAACAATAATTTTGTGTATATATCTATCCCGGAAGCGGTTATAGGAAAAAGTAAAAGCGGTTACTGCAATCAAAACAAAGGATGGCACAATTACCAGATTATGGGGCACCACTCCCGCCAACGCAAACAACATCCCACTCCAGGAAGCGTTTTCAATCAAAAACCCAACCGTAAAACCCAGTATATATCCACGCAAAACTACCAGAATAACTACAAAGGGAAATCCCCAAATGAAAATGCCGGCAGCGAACAATAAAACCACATGTTTAAAATTCTGAATCAGTGACTCCTGCAAAACCTGGCCATGCTTTACCCCCTGGCCGTTTTCAAACAGCTGAGTGAAAAGATGAAAACCACCCTGCAATTCATCAAGCAAGCCCGCTGGCATCCACCGCACAGAAAATGCTCCCGCTACCACGCCAATTACAAAAACAACGGTAATAAAAATAAATATACCCAAATTGTTCCTTAGATATTCTCTAATTAATTCATATGCTTTCCCATAATAAATTGTGCTCACCCCAGGCCAAATTCTTCTCTTTTAAATTGGTTATCACAAACTCTACTGCCTTCCAAGAACCTGTCCCTCTAATTACTTACCGTTAAGTTAATATAATTACCTTAATTAGATAGATAGTTAGATCTATTTCCACTTTGAATTCTTATTACTCTTATCTATGAGCATAACAGCCGGTTTATGCGCAAGAAAAAATAAATTAAGAAGTTATAACAGGAGGGCAACCAATATTCGCTTTTTTTATCCATATTATTGTAAATTTAGCTAGCCGCCTCAAAAAATCACCATTTTTTTTATTAATTTATCTTAATTTAAAAGGATTTTTTGATTTTGTGTCTAATTATAACAGTTATGATAGAAAGAGCCAAAAAGCCAAAAGTGAGGTGAGGCCGGGGGTAAAGGTGCATTGGTCAGATAATAATATACGAATTGCTGAAAGGTTAAAGAACCGGATAAAGGTGCCAAGAATATTAAAAAACAATTAGGGCAACTGTAATTGTAAGGCAAATTGTAGTGATGTCTTAATTCAGATAAAAGTAAAGTAAGGTAAAGTAAGGTAATAACTAAGTGAGCCAGCAAAGTTATAAGGTTAGTAGTTAAAAAAATTTTTAAGCAAAGGTTGTTGATGTAAAATGATTAACTGTTATGCTCTAAATGTCTATGAATACGAAAATTGCCTGTTGTCCGATGACAGAGACAATCCTCTATGCATTCAGTATTTGCTAAATTTAATTGACGAGCTAAGAAAAGAGCTTTATACCCTGACGGAAGAAAGGGGTTTAAAGGATGAAAAAGTTATCGATACCAGTCAACAAATCGATGAACTTTTAAATATTTACTATAAATCTATGGAATCAAAAAAACAATATCAGGAATTTTACAGCCCGCAGAAATATGTTTCTTACTGCGCCACCAATAAATGATCTGTTTTTATAAGCTTTGTAAAATAGTTTTCATTTATGGCCACGTAATAGCTATAATAGTTTTGGCATCGTTTATAGTGCCGTTTTTTATCTGTTCCAAAGCCTCTTCCCGGCTGAAAAGGACGGGCTCTAAACTCTCTTCTTCACCGTGTCCGTCCGTTCCGGTAGGTGCAGAAGTAAATTTCAAATCATGGCCGCGAAATATATAAATAACTTCATCACAAAAACCGGGTGTGGTATAGATGCGAGAGAGAAGCTCCAATTTACCCACCTGGTATCCTGTCTCCTCAATCATTTCTCTATAAGCACATTCTTGCGGCAACTCACCGGGCTCCAGCTTGCCGGCAGGTATTTCCAGAAGAGTTTCCCCGGTGGGATAACGGTATTGCCTTAAAAGCACCAGTTCTCCCTCATCGGTCTTCCCCAACACGGCCACAGCGCCGGGATGCTCCACTACTTCCCGGTAAGTCCGGTTGCCGGAAGGAAGTTCCACTTCATCTATCCGCACATTAACTATACGTCCTTGATATTTAGTTTCGCCACTTACTTTTTTTTCGGTAAGATCCTCCATAAATTATACTCCTCCCATTATATTTTTAGTAGCTTTCGCAGCCGCCGCTATCGCGGCACCGTCACTAGAAGCAGGAAAATACTTTTCATTTGCACTTGAGCCCGGCGGTGTGGTCGACCCATAATTGGAAGTTAGAGGTTGGAGATTTGATGTTAGAGTTTAAATATACATGGCTTATTTTTTCCAATTTCTAACCTCTAACTTCTAATTTCCAATGTGATGTCGCCTAAGC
>CAYZAK010000092.1:0-2269 GCA_964476445.1 uncultured bacterium | reverse complement strand
AGGGCGGATTTAGTTATTGCAAAAGGCCAGGGAAACTATGAAACTTTAAGCGATGTGGACCGGAAGAATCTTTATTTTATGCTCATGGCCAAATGTCCTGTAATAGCCAGGCATTTAAACTGTGATACGGGTAATATGGTAATTAAAGACAGATCTATATGAAGCTTACAGTAATATACGATAACAGACCTTATAACCACGACTGGGAAACGGGGTGGGGTTTTTCATGCGTGGTAGAACATGCAAAGAAGAAAGTTCTGTTTGATACCGGGGATAATCCCTATAAATTGGTTAAAAATTTCAAAAAATCCGGTATTGACATAAAAAAGATAGATGCAATAACATTTTCTCATAAACACTGGGATCATATAGACGGATTTGAAGGGTTTTTAAATTTAAATAAAAAAGCAGATATTTTTATTCCCAAAAATTTTTCAAACAAAGTTGACAGACTGGTGCGGGAAAACGGCAACAGGGTAATAAGTACAGGAAAAGAAAAAACTCAGATTACTTCTTCAATTTATATTACACCTGTGTTTAAAAAATTTTTAAAACCGGCTGAGCAGAGTATAGTATTAAAGGTTAACGGTAAATTAGTGTTAATAACCGGATGCGCCCACCCGGGAATTCTCAATATGACCAGGGAAACCAACAATATCTTTAAAGAAAATGTAGCCATGGTTTTAGGGGGATTTCATTTGAGCAAAAGTTCCGATAGAAAAGTAAAAAAAATAATAAACGGTTTAAGGGATGAAGGAGTTGAAAAATTCGGTCCTTCTCACTGTACGGGGAGTAAAGCTATTTATCTTTTTAAAGAAATCCACCCGGAGGGATTTGTGGATATCGGAAGCGGAAGAAGTTTAGAACTTGAAAATATTATTTAAAGGAGAAGAAATTAATGAAAGTAGCAATTGCAACAGACGGAAATAAGGTTTCACCTCATTTTGGCAGATGTGAAGGATATAATTTTTACGTGGTTGAAAATGGGGAAGTGAAAAACCGTTTTTATGAAGTAAACCCCGGCCATCAGCCGGGAGCAATCCCCAAATGGCTTAATGAAAAAGAGACGGATTTAATAATCGCCGGTGGGGCAGGACCTAAAGCCCAGAACTATTTTAAAAAACTGGGGATGAAGTGTATCTTGGGAGTTACGGGTAAAATAGATGAAATTATAGAAGAATATGCCTCCGGCGAACTGGAATCAGGGGAAAGTACCTGCGATCACTAAGCAGCTGAAGGTAGAAATAACTAAATTTATCAGATTAGAGAATAGAGTTTAAAAAGGAGAGACAAATGAAAATAGCGGTAACATCAACCGGTGGGTCAATGAATGCTCAGGTAGCCAAGAATTTCGGCAGGTGTGCTTATTTTATTATTGCCGATACAGATGGAAGTACTAATTTCGATCCGGTGCAGAACCGGGCGGCGGGAATGACCGGCGGAGCCGGTCCGGAAGCGGCAAAGCTGATAAACGAAAAAGGCGCGGAAGTTTTACTTACCGGAAAAGTAGGGCCCAATGCCACAAGCGCGCTGTCTCAATACGGAATTGAGGTGGTTACCGGTGTATCCGGGACCGTTAAAAACGCAGTAGAGGAATATGCCGGAGTGTAAAAGTTCCAAAATAAATAGACCGTTATCAAAGGAATAAATTTATGAATAAAAGTCAGGATATGGAAAAAGTTAAGGAAAATATAAAGGAGAATTTTAAGGATATAGATAAAAAGATAATAATAATATCCAATAAAGGGGGAGTGGGTAAATCTTCTATAAGTATAAACCTGGTGAATTTTCTTGCAAGAGAAGGGTATAATACGGGATTATTCGACGCTGATTTTCACGGGCCTTCTGTAGTAAAAGCAATGGGATTTAACGGTGTAGGAGTAAAGGCGGAAAATGAAAGAATAATGCCCATTGAAAAAGATAATATAAAAGTAATATCAATGGCATCTTTTATGGATTCCCCCGATACTCCGCTGGTATGGCGGGGCCCCATGAAAATGGGGGGAATAAGACAGTTCGCCGCTGACGTAGAGTGGGGAAAACTGGATTATTTGATAGTTGACTGCCCGCCGGGGACCGGAGACGAGCCTTTAAGCGTTATTCAGCTTTTTGATAATGTAGACGGGGGAATTGTGGTTACCACTCCCCAGGATATAGCTTTGCTGGATTCCAGAAAATCGGTAAACTTTTTAAAAAAGCTCAATGTCCCTGTTTTAGGAATTCTTGAAAATATGAGCGGGTTTAAATGTCCCCACTGCAATAAAGAGAT
>CAYZAK010000091.1:0-2315 GCA_964476445.1 uncultured bacterium | reverse complement strand
TGAGCGAGGAGACTTCGGGGAAGATGTCCGGAGAGACTTGAGTACGGAACCGCAGCACAAATCGGTGAGGATAGGATGTTCACGCGGAGTGATCGATAGCGAGCGGAGCGAGTAGGCTTTGTAGTATATCCCCGCGGAGTGAGCCCACCGGGCGAGCGAAGCGAGCAGTTAGATTTTATATTGTATGTTTTGGAATTAAAAACACCTAATTCCGAAACAAAATAGTAGGAACTGTTGCATTAACCGAAAATATATTAAAATTCGATGTAAGTAAATATCTACTCCCAAATTACTCCCAAATTATTCCCAAATACTCCCAAATATACAGATACAAGACAAAATAAGTTGACTTTTTAAATAAAGAGTATTATTATTGTTACAGATCGTAGGTAAAAATAAATAATTACCAACAAAATGTTACATGAATAATAAACTAAAAAAAATTATAGAGCTGGCGGAAAAATATAGTGTGCTGCGGCCGAAAGATGTTGAAAAGTACAATATTCCCAGGCAATATGTATATCGCCTTTATAATAAAGGAAAACTTGAAAAAATAGGAAGAGGTCTGTATAAACTTCCGGAAAAAGAGTTTTCAGAAGATGTAATGCTGCTTGAGATAGCAAAAAAAGTTCCAAATAGTGTTGTTTGCCTGGTTAGCGCGCTCAGATTTCATGATATGACAACACAAAATCCGTTTCAGATCTGGATTGCAATACATAATAAAGATAGAGCACCTGAAATAGATGTACCACTAAAAATTATTAGAATGACAGGAGATGCCCTGGAAAAAGGATCCGAAAAACATCTAATAGATAATATAGAAGTTAATGTTTATTGTCCGGCAAAGACTGTTGCTGACTGTTTTAAGTTCAGAAATAAAATTGGGCTTGATGTCGGAATAGAGGCGCTCAAGGAGTATAAGAAAAAGGATAAAGGTACAGTAGATATGCTGTGGGAGTATTCAAAAATTAACAGAGTTCAGAATGTAATAAGACCTTATATCGAGGCGATTTATGAATAATAAAAATATACCGGCATCGGTCAGAGCACGGTTACTTAATATAGCCAAAGACAGAGATGAAATTTTTACAAATTTACTTATTCGTTACGCTATGGAACGTTTTATGTATCGATTGAGCATCTCCAAATATTCGGATAAATTTATACTCAAGGGAGCTACTTTGTATAACTACTGGCACGGTGAGCCGCACAGGCCAACTCTTGATGCTGATTTTTCTTCTAAAAATGTTATTGACGTAGAAGAGGCAGAAGAAATAGTAAAGCAGTTATGCAGGATTGATGTAAATAATGATGGATTAAATTTCCTTAAAGATACAATTTCTGTAGAGGATATAAGAGAAGAAAATGAGTACCAGGGAATTCGTGCGAAATTCAAAGCAAAACTGGGACAAGCTGTTATCCCGGTTCAAATAGATATAGGATTTGGAGATGCAATAATCCCCCCGCCTGAGTTGATTAAATATCCAACCCTGCTTGACTTTCCTGCTCCGAAATTACTAGCTTATTTAGTGGAAACTAGCATTGCCGAGAAAATACAGATAATTTTTGAGAAGGGTATAATAAATAGTCGGATGAAGGATTATTATGATATCCGGTTTTTAATGAGTACATTTGGAATAGATGGGCCAAAACTTCAAAAGGCAGTAGAGAAAACTTTCAAAAGAAGAAATACTTCAATACCGGATAGTGTCCCGGTCGGGCTCAGCGAAGAATTTATTAATGACAATCAGAAGAAGGCACAGTGGAAAGGTTTTTTAAATAAAATTGATATAAAAGAATCGAATATGAGATTAGAAGATACGGTTATGAATGTAAGAGATTTTATAATGCCGGTTATTAAATCAGTGAAGAAGGGTAAGAAATTTAAGATGAACTGGCAAAGTGGCAAAGGTTGGATAAAAGTGTATTAATAATACAGCTAATAACTAAAAGTTACAAATAGAAATTTAAAAATAAGGGACATTAAGGGACATAATTAAGGGACAAATTGGGTAATCAGAATATGATTCTGGAATGGTCGGTGTGGATTTGGTAAAAAACAAGAAGAAAAAGAGAGAAAAGCAGGGAGAGCAAAAGAATTTCCCAAGCAGCCGTGAGGAAATAACTGTTTACCGGGTAATGTTAGTTGGGTGGTGGGATTCGGCTGAAAAGCCGAATCTGAAGGTACGCCGCGAAGCAAGTGCCCGCAGGGTGTTTTTGCTCTGCCGGTGGTTGAGTGGCCGGTGTGGATATGGACCGAAGGCAGACTGTTTGATCCTTTTAAAAATTTTAAAAAAATTGGCGCACCCCGAGGG
>CAYZAK010000090.1:0-2431 GCA_964476445.1 uncultured bacterium | reverse complement strand
GGGAGGGTAATATCCCGGCAAACTATTAAATATGAAGGAGGTTTTCACTTTATGAATACGCCTATTTTCCGTATGCAATACGGACAACTAAAAACCATATTAAAAGCACTCTATCCATACATAAATAAAAGAAACGAAAGCACATCAGCTATCAAAATCACTACCGATGCCAGAAGTCATAGACTATTTTTTGAAACTCTAAAAACATTCGATGTAGGTATCCGATTTACTATCGATGCTATCGTAAACGTAGACACCATTTTATATATATCTTTGCCAGTTATCAATTCTCTACTGGAAATGATCCTTTCACCAGAAGATGAGTTAAGATTTAATGAAACTGAAATCGATAACGATTACAGCATATTCATACCAATAAACGAAAATAAACAGCTTTACGCTTCTAAATATGAAGAAAACACTACTTATTTCCATCAAAATTTTATTGATCGCTATCGATTCACCGGTAAGCAGGTTCTAGACGAACTATTTAATATCAGGTATGCGACAGGTGACGATCCGGTAAGAATGGTTTTCAATTCAATTTTGATCCGGGAAGATAAAGTCGTAGCAAGTGATACTTACCGGCTGGCAGTAAGAAATTTCCCTCACACGGTAGATAGGGATCTACTAATACCCAAAGAAGCTTTTTTTATCTTAGAAAAAACCTTATCTAAAAGATCCACAGTATTTTTTGGTTACAACAGCAAATACATCTTTTTTGATTTCAGGCATAAAAACCTAGATGCTGATGTAAAAATTTATGTAATAAACAGAAACTATGACTATGGTAAATATCCGGATTTTGAAAAGGTAATTCCTCAAAACAACTTAGACAGTTTTCATATCGAAAACGTAGAAACTTTTGTTAAAACTATAGACGAAAATAAGGATAGCACAACTAAAGCAGTTAAATTGGAATTTCTAAATAACGGTAAGCTAAAAATATCCGGACATGAATTAAAATACGAAAGAATTTTAGGTTCCATTGCTTCTTTTGAGCCATTTACTATACATTTAAACGCTAAATTCCTTAAAAACATTATCCGGAAAAACAACATTAAAAACTTAGTCATTCAAAAAGATAGTAACAGTGATAGATCCCCTGTTATAATAAAAGATAGTAACAAACCGGAAAATATCGATTTGGTACTACCTATAAGAAAGGAGGGATAACGATCTTCTAATACTTTATCCAAAACCCCCGCCGGGAGGGCAATATCCCGGTAAACTATTAAAATATAAAGGAGGAATTTAAAGTATGGCACACGAAGTAGAAAGTATGTTTAGTACGCGAGAGGTTCCGTGGCACGGTTTAGGGAAAGTAGTAGAGGAAGCTCCAGATTCCAGAGAGGCTATCAAGCTGGCCGGACTTAACTGGCAGGTAACTCAAGAACCGGTTTATGTGGGTAATCCACCTATGATGCAACAACGAGCAGAAAACTATGTTGCCAATGTACGAAACGACAACCGCTACATTTTGGGTGTCGTAACAAACCGGTATCAGATTGTCCAAAACCATGAGGCTTTTGCCTTCACCGATGATCTTTTAGGTCAAGGTGTAACATATGAAACCGCCGGAAGCTTGAAGAACGGTCAAAAAATATGGCTTTTGGCCAGAGCACCGGAAGAAAAGATACTCGGAGACACCGTTGTACCGTATCTTTGCTTCATGAATACTCATGATGGCTCCGGGGCAGTACGGGTTTTACTGACGCCAATCCGGGTGGTTTGTAATAACACTTTAAATGTAGCTCTGAATACAGCCCAAAGATCATGGTCGGCAAAACACGTTGGTAATCTGGATGATAAAATTGAAGATGCCCGTGAAACACTTGAACTAACCAAAAACTATATGGAGGAATTAAACGAAGCAGCTTCCAGTTTAGTCAAGAAATCAGTAAATGAAAATGACATTGAAGAATTGATAAACGAACTGCTACCGATACCGGAGAACGCTTCCAAACGACAATCTCAAAACATTGAAACCTTACAAAATGATTTACGAACCAGATATTACAAAGCACCCGATTTAGAACCTTTCCGGGGCACTGCTTGGGGTTTCGTGGGAGCGGTTAGCGACTTTGTAACTCACGTAGAACCACGCCGTAAAACCGCAACCTTCCAAGAAAGGAGGTTTGAAAAGCTGGTAAACGGCCATAACCTGCTCGACAGAGCAAAAGAATTATTAGCTTAATCAGAAAACCCGCCGGGGAGCCGGGTAAAGCTCCCCTCTTTTAAAAAGAAGGGGGAATTGATATGGTTAAAGTGATAGCTATGGGTTTGCAGGATCATGGTAAAATTGAGGGTTATCGTTGGACTTGCCCTGAATGTGGGGCTTTGCACAAAAGATCCACCTTACCACAATCAATGTTAGTACAGTGTATTGATTGTAAAGAAATTATTAAATTAGAAGAAGAATAGGAGGTAA
>CAYZAK010000089.1:0-2486 GCA_964476445.1 uncultured bacterium | reverse complement strand
AGGGCGCACCCCGAGGGTACTTCTTTCAGGGCGCACCCCGAGGGTACTTCTTTCAGGGCGCCGGTTAAAAAATAATAAATCCAGTTTTTGATAAATAAAAACTGCCTGAAAGGGCGCTCATTTAGATGAGCGAGATCAGCCCGAAGGGCTTGGGGACAAGAAGACAACAAAAAGGAAATTTAAAACTGGGTCCAAAGGGCACGTTGAGCGAGGAGACTTCGGGGAAGATGTCCGGAGAGACTTGAGCACGGAACTACAGCACAATCCGGTGAGGTTAGGATGTCCACGCGGAGTGAGCAAAAGCTTGCGGAGCGAGTAGGCTTTGTAGTATATCCCCGCGGAGTGAGCCCACCGGGCGAGCGAAGCGAGCAGTTAGTTTTTATTTTATATTAGAGTTTCGGAGTTAAAAACACCTAATTCCGAAACAAAATAGAGCTATTGTTACATTTTGTACTTTCCTCACAATTTAAAATAATTAATTTGCAAAAAATTACATAAAAGAGTATTAATAATACAGCTAATTACTAAAAGTCGCAAATAGAAATTTAAAAATAAGGGACATTAAGGGACATACTTAAGGGACAATTTTTGACATAAAGTGTATTATTATACTTAAATGACAAATTCAAGTGGTCATATAAGTTAATAAATGAACTATCTTTCCCTATGTAAAAACTTGACAAAAGTTTAGTATAGTTATATTATGTCTACAATGAGTAGTCAAAAGAAAACAAAAATAAACAAATTAATGCAGCGGTGGCCAAAAAATACTGTCGCGGTATATCCCTGGCTTAAGAAGTTTGGTATATATCGTCAATTAGCTGAGAAATATGTAGAAAGTGGATGGATAGAAAGGGTTGGACGGGGGGCTTTTAAGAAAGAAGGCGACAGATTAAATTGGTTTGGGGGAATATATACTCTACAGACACACCTGGATATGACGGTACATCCTGCAGGGAAGACGGCTTTACAGTTACAAGGAAAAGCTCATTATCTTCCGGCAAATTTTAAACAGTTGAAGGTAGAATTCTTTGGTGGCCAGAATGAAAAACTTCCGGTTTGGTTTAAAGATTATGAATGGGAAATTGAAATAAGGTATGTAATGACCGGTCTTTTTGGGAAAGAAAAAAAACTGGGTTTATCTGAATATGATACCGGAAATTTTGAAATAAAAATCTCTTCACCGGAGCGGGCAATACTTGAGTTGTGTTATGATGTGCCCGGTCAGGAAACTTTTGACGAGCTGGATAAGATAATGGAGTCTCTGGTAACTTTACGACCCAGTTTAGTACAGGAGCTTTTAGAAAATTGTAGTTCTGTTAAAAGTAAAAGGTTATTCATGTATTATGCTGAAAAGAATGAGCATCCCTGGGTAGAAAAAATAGATTTAACAAGAGTTGATTTAGGTAAAGGAAAAAGGTCGCTTTGTAAAAATGGTCGGTATAATAGGAAATATAAGATAGTGGTGCCGGAATGAAAAAGCGTTTTGAAAATATATCTTTTCGGCAGGCGGATCTGGTAATATCAATTCTACCTCATGTTCTTAAAGATAATAGTTTTGCTTTGCACGGAGGTACAGCTATAAATTTCTTTATTAGGGATTTACCACGGATCTCTGTTGACATTGATCTGATCTATCTTAAAATTTTACCACGAGAGAAAACCCTGGAGAACATAAGCAATGAACTGAACAAAATATTTGAGAAATTAAATTCTGTTATTCCAGGGGTGGAGATTAAAAAGAAAAAGTATGGGGATAATTTAGTTAGCAAACTTTTTGTTAAAAGGAAGAATGCAATGGTTAAGATAGAACCGAATCTTATTATCCGCGGTAATATTTACGAAGCTGAAGAAAGAGATATAAGCAACAGAGCTGAAGAGATATTTGAAAAATTTGTAACTGTAAAAACCCTGTCATTCGCCGAACTTTACGGATCAAAGATTTGTGCTGCTTTGGATAGGCAGCATCCCAGAGATCTTTTTGATATAAAACTGCTATTAGAAAATGAAGGAATTTCAGAAAAAATGCGTAAAGCTTTTTTAGTATATCTCATAAGCAGTAATCGTCCGATGTCTGAGTTGTTATCTCCAAATTATTTGGATATAAAACCTGCTTTTGAAAAGGAATTCACGGGTATGACTTTGAAAGAAGAAAAATTAGAAGATTTGATAAAAACAAGAGAAAAATTAGTCAAAAGTATAAATAAATTACTAACTTATGAAGAACGAAAATTTTTGTTATCGTTCAATAAAGGTAAGCCGAAATGGGATTTGCTTGATATTGAAGGTGCAAAAAAATTACCGGCAGTTAGATGGAAACTTTTAAATATTAATAAAATGGATTCAGATAAACATGAGGAAGTTTACGATAAACTGAAAAAGGTATTAAATATTTAATAAATGTATGTACTTAATAAGGCCGCTGAGATGCCGCCCGAGCACCCCGAGGGCACTTCTTTCAGGGCGCACCCCGAGGGCACTTCTTT
>CAYZAK010000088.1:1889-2516 GCA_964476445.1 uncultured bacterium | reverse complement strand
TGAAGTAGAGGATGAAGTAGGGAGTGAAGTAGGGGGGAAGTAAGGTATATACCGTACACTTCCTTTACACTTCCACTATAAAAAGCAACGTTTATATTGCTAAAATTAGTTAAATAGCAAGATATATATTGATAAAACTTAAGAATAAGATAATAGCTGTAGAGTAAAAGTGAGGCTCTTGACGTGCTTATAAATTTTGAAAGATATTTTCCACTACAATGCGTTACCTAATTTATATTATAAAAACAAAAAAGCAGTCTGGTGTTGCTCATAGAATTTAAAAATAGTACACTAAGATAAGGGTTAGTAAAAAGAGCGGGAAAATAAGGAGGAAAGAAGGCATGGCAGATTTTGATTATATGTATGAAATAAGCATAGTGGGTCAAGTTGAAAATATGACTGATGAGTTAAAAAGAAAGCAGATAAGAGGACAGGCCTGTAATTCGGTTGCCATGGTCAATTTTTTAAAGCACAATATATTCCAACTGGACTACTGCGTTTCGGATGATAAGATTATGTATTTCAGGGAGAAGCTCCCCGGGATAGAAGAGATAGAAATAGAATGCATTAACGTTCTCAACAGAATTACCGTGCTGATGGATGATTTCAAAGCTGACGACAAGGATG
>CAYZAK010000088.1:0-1879 GCA_964476445.1 uncultured bacterium | reverse complement strand
TCTTGTAAAGAAAATAAAAGAACTTTTAGAATCGGTGGATTTGAGTACTGTTTAAGAGTCGTAGACATATCTCATAATTATATACAAGGACAATCATTTATATATCAATTAAATTGAGATGTTACCTGATCGCAAGATACCAATTAATTCGACATGAAATCAATAAAATAGTAAAATCTAACTAAATTTATGGGTATAAAAATAAGATGGTAATGAAGAGAAAAAATAGTTTATGAGCAATTTGCGGTTACCAATTTCAATTGAAGATTTATTGACCGGACGTTCTGTTGAGTGGGAACGGCTTGATTATAAAAAAGGATGGAATCCTAAGGCTGTTCTTCATACTATCTGTGCGTTTGCCAATGATTTTCATAATCTCGGCGGAGGCTATATTATTATCGGAGTGGAAGAAAAGAATAGTCGGCCCCTTCTTCCGCCGCGGGGCATCTCGCCGGAAAAGATTGATGCAATTCAGAAAGAGATACTAAATCTGGGAAATTCTTCAATTCAGCCGAAGTATCATCCTGTAACCGCTCCTTGTCAAGTAGATGGCCGGCATATATTAGTTATTTGGGTCCCGGGAGGAGAGACTCGGCCATACAAGGCCCGAATAAGTCTCGGCAAAGAAAAACGAGAGATGGCTTATTATATCCGAAAACAGTCAAGTACCGTTCTCGCCCAAGGTTCTGACGAACGTGAGCTCATTAGTCTTGCGGCAACAGTACCCTATGACGACCGTTATAATCATAAAGCTTCCCTCACAGACCTCTCTAAAGATTTAATAGAAAAGCATTTACAGGAAGTCGGCAGCGATCTTGCCGAAGAAGTAGGAAAACTTCCAATTGAAAACCTTGCAAGAGGGATGAAAATAGCCGGAGGCCCCAAAGAATCAGTTGTTCCTAAAAATGTCGGATTACTTTTTTTCAATAAAAACCCGGAAGATTTCTTTCCAGTTACCCAGATAGATGTTGTATGGTTCCCGGACGGTCCGGGAGGTGATAAATTCGAAGAGAAAATATTTAAAGGTCCTTTATCACAAATGACACGGGAAGCATTAAATTTCGTTGAGCGTAACTATCTTAAAGAGACTGTAATTAAACATCCGGACAGGGCTGAAGCAGAACGTGTCTGGAATTTTCCCTATGCTGCTGTTGAAGAAGGCGTTGTCAATGCTGTATATCACCGCTCGTATGAAGAAAGGGAGCCTGTTGAAGTGCGTATTACCCCGGAAGAAATTTCAATCCTCAGTTTTCCCGGGCCTGACCGTTCTATCCGGATGAAGGATTTAAGAACCGGTCACGCTGTGGCCCGGAGGTATCGCAACAGGCGTATTGGAGAATTTTTTAAAGAACTTGAGCTCACTGAAGGCCGGTCTACCGGTATTCCTAAGATTTTACAGGCTATGCAGAAAAACGGTTCGCCGCCTCCAGAATTTGATACCGATGAAGACCGTACTTACTTTCTTATTCGTTTTCCTGTTAATAAAAAAATTATCCAGAAACCCTCTGAGACAGGACAAGTAACAGGTGAAGTAACAGGTGAAGTAGCAGGTGAAGTAATTGGGTTGCTTAAGGCACTTACAAAGCCACTTAAAAGAAAAGAAATACAGGGTAAAATGGGATTAGGCAGTGAGGCAAATTTTAGAGAACGTTATTTGGATCCGGCATTAGAAGAAGGGTTAGTTGAAATGACTCAGCCGGAATCTCCTAACAGTCCTACACAGAAATACAGGCTTACGGAAAAGGGCCGCAAACTATTAGGTATTTAAATTAAAGATGACAGAAGATAAAAACCAACAGGCCTATAAAACCAATGCTTCCGTTTTAAAAAGGGGACGGTTCTATTTTTTAGCGACGATGTAAAAGTATGAAATAGAGAA
>CAYZAK010000087.1:0-2689 GCA_964476445.1 uncultured bacterium | reverse complement strand
TTTAGCTAACAAAAATGAGGGTAAAATTGGTTGCTGAAACGGTAAATGCCCTAAACTTATTATTTTGGTAAGTAACCGGAGTTCTATGACAGTCTCGATTAATTACATCAATAAGAAAAGTGTTTTTTTTGTATTTGATAAACTCATCCGGAACCGGCATATCCCAGAACGGATAACCTTTGTCGGCCAGATGGAGTAAAATGTTAGTTAAAATCCGGGTGGGATACCCGGAGAAAGGAGTTTCTGATACCGTTTTAATATTCAATAACTTAAAGAACTCTTTCCGGGCGGTTTTCCCTGGGGTTATCGTTAGAGTGGGTAGCGTTATCGTACATAATATTAAGAATGTTACAGTTTTTTATATTGAATTTTTTCTAATTTTTAACAGAAATACGTTATTGTTTATTTCTCTGATAGGAAGATTGGGATTGGCGTGGGAAAAAGAAGTTATAATTTTTATATTCCCGGTTAAATCTTTAATACCCGAAAATTTTGGAGGGAACCGATGATTTATATTTTCATTTAGTTTTTCTATATTTATTAATGTTGTAGTTTATTATGCTTTAAAATAACGGCTATGCGGTAAACTGAGCTAAGTGTACCAAAATTTCAGTAAAAATCGAAGAAGAAGAGAAAAATTTAATTTAGCTATAGATGAAACTTTTTAAAGAAGCCAATTGTCTAAATAAGTGAAGGCGAAAGAATATTATTTTAAAATAGGAGGCAAAAATGAGTAAAAAAATTATTCTACTGGCCGTTATGATGGTTGCAGGTTTAGGGCTTCTTTGTATTGAAGTTTCAGCTGAAAATAGTAACCGGGCGGGTAATAAAATTCAAGCCCGAGACGGTAGAGGAGACCAGGCCGGTCAGGGAAAAGGATCCGGGCAATACCGCAAGGGCTCGGGAAAAGGTCGGGGATGGCACCGTGACGGTACCGGTCGAAGGTCCGGTAGCCGGGTCAGAAACAGGGAAAATTGTATAGATAATTAATAAGGATAAAGGTTTCCGGGTCGGTCTTTAAATAGACTGGCCCGGTGACCCGGTTATTAACTTTTACCGTAAAAGCAGAGTCTATTCAATCCCAGTAGCTGACAAACTCCCGCACAGGTAACTCCGTATATAATATAATTTTTATCGTGTTTTTTTATCCGGTTATAAATATGCTCAAAAGTTCCGTTTACCAGTGTGGTTCCGGTTAAAAGAACCAGGTTGCTCTCTTTTACAAGTTTTAAAGTACTTTTAGAGCCGTCCATTACTTTGACACCAAATTTATTTTTACAGATATTTTTTTTATCCAAGTCGGTTACTTTTACATTTTTTTTTCCGAATACGGAAACCAGTTCTTCCAGAATTGCCGGATTTAATCCGATCAATCCCACCGTAATTTTACCGTGTTTTTCCAGTATGTGGCGTGCAATTTCTCCGGCGCAGTTTTCCGGTTCCTCATCCTTACAGTGCAGAGTATTTTCAATTATCCCCTTATATTTTAAAATTACGTTTAAAGTTGCAAGAAAGATTGCCCGGTGCCTGTTGGAATCCGGGGAAAGATTTATTATTTCTTCTACGGTTCCCGAAAAATCCACCGGGGCATCGGTAAAAACATGGGCTTTTGAATTTTCAAAAACAGCCTGGATAACTTTTTCTTCACCTTTAATAATGGGGTAGTCCTGTCTGGCCGGCCGGCCTATGGCCTGTTCGGGCGTGAGAGTTTTAAAGAATATTCTTATTTTTCTTTTTTCCAGCTTTTCTTTTTTGATAAATTTTTTAAGTTTTCTACGGGCCCTGGGTAAAGTTTTTTGTTCCATATTTCCTCCTAAAAAATTCTTATATATTTCATTGCTATTATAAAAAAAAGTGTTCCAAAAAGTAATTTTAACAGGTAGTCGGGGGACTTTTTATTTACTATGGCTCCTATATTGGCTCCCAGAAGAGTGCCCACCGAAAGTAGCAGGGCAGTTTTAATATCGGCAAAACCCTGAAAAATTTTAAAAGAAGAACTTATAAAGGCGTTTACCGAAAAACAGACTAAGGAAGAACCAATTGCCATTTTTAGCGGAGCTTTAAGGATAAATCGGAAAGCGGGTACTAAAATTGCTCCGGTACCTATCCCCAGGATTCCGGGCAGGATACCTGAAATTGCTCCAATTAAAAGTTTAGGACCGGTCCGGCCGGTTAAATCTGAGATACCTAAAGAAAAATTTGTTTTCAAAAGTTCCGCGGTTCCTTCAAATAGCATCCTGCCCGAGATCAAAAAAAATACAGTTCCGATCCCTGTATCCAGAAAAATCTCTCTTTGAGCTGCTTTTACAAATATAATAGATAAAAATACTGTAAAAAGCGACCCGGAAGCTATTACCGGAATGACCGGCCGCAATTTCATATTATTTAATTTATAATGTTTTATACTTCCCCCCAGAGTTGTAAAAAAAACAGCTATAATACAGGTTCCCGCGGCCGCGGCCGGATTTAATCCTAAATAAAATCTTAAAAAAGGCATAAGTATTATGCCTCCTCCTATTCCCAGCAGACCGCCTAAAATCCCGGCAATTGCTCCAAATGTTAATATTAGTGTTAATTCCATAATTTTAAAATTTTTAATCTTTATATATATCGTTATATTTTATAAAATACAACGAAATATATCAAATAAAAAGAAGTGTATTGTTAAATATTTAATTAAATTATATTA
>CAYZAK010000086.1:0-2932 GCA_964476445.1 uncultured bacterium | reverse complement strand
TTTTAAGGAGTGATTTAGAAATGACAAAGATTTATAAAGTTTTAGCCAGAGATTGGAAATTTAAAATTAAAGACCAGGAAAAAGAGGAAATGGTAGAAATTAACGGCATTAATGATTTTTCACTATCCCCTTCAAAAAATACTGCAGAAGGGACTACCTTTAGCAGTGGGGGTTGGCTTGAACATGTTGTATCTACTAGAGGCTTGTCAGTTAGTTTAAGCGGTTATAGAGCCGAGAACAAAGACACTGGCGAAAGAGATGAGGGGCAGGAGTTAGTAGAGGAATATGGCATGGAAACAGGAGACGAAGCCACGGCTGAATTTGAAATGACATCCCCTGGCGGTGAAGTTATTGAGTTTGAGGCAAGCGTAAACACAACCCCGGCAGGTGGGGGACTAGATGACAACGCAAGTTGGGAAGCTGAACTGGAAGTTACTGGAAAGCCTGAAATAGTAGAAATAACTGGGACTGTAATAGTAACTATGGAAGATAAAGCTGATGGCAGCACTATAGACACTGAAGAAATAGAGCTAGAACTAGGAACGCATAATATACAAGCCCCTGACATAGAAGGCTATGAGCTGGACAGTGAGGAGCCTGAAACAAAAGAGGTAGTTATTACAGAAGAAGGCGAAGAAGTAGAAATTACCTTTGAATATAACGAACTGTAAACCATAAAAAAAACAGGGAAGCCGTAACTTAATAAATAAGCTACGGCTTCTATTTTTAAATTTTTTTACTAAATAAAAACTTTTGAGGAGGAAAATAATGACTAAATGCAAAGATTTTGACAAGTTTTTTCAAGAAGTAAAAAAAGAGCCTATTGTTATTAAGGTTTTTGGGGAATATTACAATTTGCCTGCAGAAATGCCCGCCTCTATCATGTTAGAGACGGCAAAACTACAAAAAAGCCTTGAAGAAGATGAGCAAGTTCCAGTGGATAAAACTTTTGAAATTGCTGAATCATATTTTGGCAAAGAACAATTTGAAAAATTAATAAAAACGGGCATATCTGTTAACCAGTTGGGGGCTGTAATTGAATATGTTTCTACCCTTTACGGTGGTATAGAGTTAAAAGATGAAGAGATAATGGATAAATTAAAAAAAGGACTGACCCCGCAGACTCCCAATCAGAATCAGGAGTAGAAGGCGGGGGCTTTTGTATTTTTGAAAACTGGTCTCTTATTGAAAGCGATTTTTTAAGGGAGTATTACATTGATCTAGCAGAAGAGATTGACAAAATAAGCTGGCGTAAGTTCCTTTCTCTTTTGAAAGGTCTTTCAGTAAATTCCAGCGTAGTAAACGCACAAGCCCAGAAAAGAAGTAAAGGCAATAAAAATTACCAAAAAGAAGAATATATGACTGACCCCCAAAAAAGTGAGGAAAAAGTTTTTCAAATTTTGGGAATTAGCAAAAACAAGAAAAAACGGAAAAAGCCCAAAAGGTAAGGGGGTGTTATTATGTTAACCGTTGGAAGGCTTAACGCTGCCCTCGGTCTGGATAAAAGCGAATTTAATAGAGGTCTAGACCAGGCAAGAAGTCAAATGGCTCAAACACAACAAAGATTCCAACGTATGGGACAAAATATGTCAAATGTTGGGAGAACCATGGCGACCAGAATCACCGCCCCGATTTTAGGTATAGGGGCAGCAGTTGGCGGGGTAATATCAAAAACAGGCGATTTTGCCGATGAGCTTCTCGACCTTTCTGATACTACAGGCATAGCCACCGAAAGGCTTCAGCAGTTTAGAACTGCAGAAGTAAAGGCAGGCGTTGAAGCTGATGTTATTGCTGGAAGTATAGAACGAATGAATAGACAAATGACTGACGCTAATGAATACAGCAATGACGTAGAGGGTGCAGCGAAGCGGTTGGAAGTAGCTACAAAGGACTCAAACGATGAAATAAGAAACGCCACAGATGTCCATTATGACCTTATGATAGCCTTATCAGAAGTAGAAGACGCAGAAGAAAGGGCAAGGCTAGGGGCTGAAGCTTTCGGAAGACGTTGGGAAGATGTGGCTCCCGTAGTGGGTTTAGGCAGGGAAGAACTGGAAAAGATGGCGGAAGCTGATTTTATAAAACGTGAACAACTAGAAGCAGCTGACGAGTTTAGGGAAAGCATGGGGCTTTTAAAACATGAGTTATCCATGGCATTTATGGAAATGGGAACGAACCTTATTCCCGTTTTACAGGACGACCTTGTTCCGATTATAAAAGATAGTATAATCCCCGCAATAGAAAACTTCGCTCAAAGAATTGTGGGGCTTGCGGAATGGTTTGGGAATTTAAGTTCACCCATTCAACAAACTATAATTTCAATAACTGGGGTGCTTATAGCCATTGGCCCGCTTTTAATGGTGCTGGGCCCGCTGGTGAGTGCTATAAGTGGAGTTATTGGCATAGTTGGAAACCTAGGCGGGGCTTTAACTGTTTTGACTGGCCCTGTTGGGATAGCAATAGCAGTTATAACCGCACTAATTGGCGTGGGCTGGTATCTTTATAATAACTGGGAAAGCATATCAGAAGGATTAAGTAATATTTGGGAAAGCGTGCAAGAGTCAGCGTCCAGTGTCTGGAATGGTGTTTTAGATACTATTAAAGGGGTTATAAACAGTATTCTTTCTGTTATAAACACCTTTATTGATGCTATAAATGGAGTAAGCATTAACATGCCAAGCGTGGATCTTCCCTTTATAGGAGAAGTTGGCGGTTGGGATATAGGGTTAAACGTTCCTAATATTCCAATGCTAGCAAAAGGTGGTAATATTTTACAGGGCGGTTCTGCAATTGTAGGAGAAGAAGGCCCTGAAGTTTTAAACCTGCCTAAAGGAGCCCAGGTCTCGCCTTTAGATGGCGGGGGCGGGGAAGTAAACCATAAATTTGAGCCTATTGTTGTCAAATTTGTTGGAGATACTGGCAAGCTAAATGA
>CAYZAK010000085.1:0-2943 GCA_964476445.1 uncultured bacterium | reverse complement strand
GGTGAAATCAGAAGGAATTTGTAATGCTTATATTTCAGGTTTTAGCTAACAAAAAGGAGGGTAAAATTGGTTGCTGAAACGGTAAATGCCAAAAGTAATTTATTGAAATTGATTCCGGTATTGATTGTTTTTGCCGTACTCTATTACGTGTACGGGATATTGAAAGTGGAGGATATCTCTACTTTTTCAGCTCTAACAGAAAAAAATTTAGTCAAAGTATTTTACAGTTTTGGAATAAGAGATAAAGATGTGGTAAGCAGTTTTCAAACTGAAAAAAAAGCAGAAGGCATTAAATGGATTAAATTCACAAAAATCATAGACATTGAGTACGAGGAGTATGCTCCGTTAAAATCAGCTCTTAAAAAAGAATTTAAAGATGAACCGGTTATTGTAAAAGAAGAAAAATATTTTCCGGAACAGGTCCAATTAAATATAATTCACCGGGATATTGGGGTAACTGTAAATACAGTGCAGTTTAATTTGCTCGATGAGAAAAATTTACTGGCAATAATAGTTGATGATTTGGGTTATCATAAGGACGCCAGCGGTTTTTTAGAGATAGATATCCCTCTTACTTTTTCTATTTTACCTCAACTTCCTTATTCTAAACATTTGGCCCGGGAGTTTTACCGAGACGGGCGGCCGTATATGCTTCACATGCCCATGGAACCGGAGGGCTATCCCGAATATGATCCCGGTCATCTGGCATTGATGAAGGATATGCCCCCTCAAGATATAAAAAATAATATAGAGGAAGCCCTTAAACAGGTTCCCGGCGCCAAAGGTTTAAATAATCATATGGGTTCCGCGTTTACAGCAGACCGGGCAGGGATGAAAATGTTGATGGAAATTTTAAAGGAAAAAGATCTTTTTTATGTTGATTCAATGACCACATCCCGGACTGTCGGACCTGAGCTGGCGGCCGGTTTGGAAATAAAATGGTCCAAAAATAATTTTTTTATAGATAATAAAGATGACTATGATTTTATACTTGACCGGTTAAAACAGTTAAGAGCAAGGGCCCAAAATAACAAAAGAACAGTGGCTATATGCCATCCCAAAAAAAATACCCTTTTAGCTCTTAAGGATTACAAAAATAAGTTAAAAGATAGTTCGTTTAGAATAGTTTCGGTTAGTGAAGTTTTAAAATAGGAAAGGACGGTATAAATGTGAAGGTTTTAGGAATAGAAACATCCTGTGATGAGACGGCGGTGGCTGTAGTGGAAAAAGGAAAAATACTTTCAAGAGTGGTGGCCTCTCAGATAGCGATTCATCGGGATTTTGGGGGGGTGGTACCAGAACTGGCGTCCCGTGAGCATCTTAAAAAAATCAATATTATCCTGGAAAAATGCCTGAAAAAGGGAAACTTGGAGATTAACGAGATTGAGGGAATAGCGGTGACGGCTCATCCGGGATTGGAAGGTTCGCTTTTAGTGGGTTTAACCGTCGCCAGAACCCTGGCCGAACTTATGGAAGTTCCCCTGGTGGAAATAGACCATCTTGAAGGGCATCTTTTTTCATCTACTTTTACCGGTCTGTCGGAACCGCCGGGGATAGGACTGGTGATATCCGGAGGGCATACCCGTTTGGTATACGTAAAAAGTTGGGGTAATTATGAGATTTTAGGGAGTACCCGTGACGATGCTGTAGGAGAAAGTTTTGATAAGGTGGCCTCATTGCTGGGGCTGGGATATCCTGGAGGACCTGCCATAGAAAAAGAGGCCGTTTACGGCGATCCTGAAAGGTTTAAATTTCCGGTTGCCGATATGGGGGATACCCTGGATTTTTCTTACAGCGGGTTAAAAACTTCGGTCCTTTATAAAATTAAATACGATCTTGACGGTCAACTCACCGAAAAAGACAAAAAAGATATAGCGGCTTCGTTTCAGGAGGCCGCTCTTAAACCCCTGGTTGAAAATACAATTTCCGCCTCAAAAAACAATGAGGTAAACTGGCTGTTTGCCTGCGGAGGAGTTGCGGCCAGCAAAAGATTGAGAGAACTGTTTAAGGAAAAGGGTGTGGAAGTTGTTTTTCCCGATATAACCCTTTGTACCGACAACGCTTCCATGATTGCCGCCTGCGGTGAATTTTATTTTAAAAAAAGTTAGAACCTTAAACCTGCGCCAGCGGTGTAGTTTAAATTCCCGTCACTGAGAGTTGCTCCCAGGTCTATATAAGTTAGGGGGATAGGCTTTAAAGAGACCCCGGCCATAAGGCGGACAAAATTGTTTTTAGGTTCCACTTCTTCTTCTATGCTAGTGCCGGGAGGAGTTATCTGAACTACTCCCTTGTTCATTTCGTAAGATAACCCGGCGTACGGTGTAATAAAAGGTAGGGATTTTTGGGCCAGAGCGCCCGCCGACAAGTTGTTTACGGTTATAATATCGGATACATGGAACCGGTTATAACTTAATATTCCGGTTAACCCGGGTATAGGTGAGACCAGTCTATCTTTAATGACTGTGGATCGGACTGAGGCCCCAAACATCATAAATCCATGCCCGGTTTCGGGTAGTTCATAACCTATACCCCGGGCATGAATTGATATTCCCGCTGGCAGTCCGGCCCCGGCTTTGGCCATGGGAAAGATAAGATAGTCGCTCCCCGTGTCTATAAGTTCGGAGTCTGAGATTTTATTTACTGCTACCTTAATGCCAGCTTCGGCGCCCGGAAATCCCAGGCCCACACTTAAATTATCGGCGCCTATAACATTACCAATATCCCCGACGACCGGCTCAAGTTCTTTTTCAGCTTCATCCAGAGCCCGTTCTTTTAAATCCTCCATCCAGTCCGCTGAAGCGGTACCGGTCATTAAGCTTATTCCCAGACAAATTAAAAATATTTTTTTCATAAATCCTCCTGGTATAATGTTCATAAGAAATATATGCTGTTATGAATATATTTCTTCCTACAACTAAATATTTATATAATGTTACTGTTTGT
>CAYZAK010000084.1:0-2955 GCA_964476445.1 uncultured bacterium | reverse complement strand
ATGTGTGCCTAAAAAAAGATGATTTACAGGGCGCTGAGTTAACTAAATTAAGTTTGACCATTAAATAGTTAAAAACACTATTCGACACCACAACGTGGGACTTGATTTTACTTTTAAGGAATTACTTCCGCTGGCTGACTGCGTTAAAGATGGAGCCCGGAATATCGGTAGGTCCACAGGAGTACCGAAGGAGTTGCTTATCCGTCATCCCTTTCCCGGCCCCGGGTTAATTATCCGTATTGAGGGAGAGATTACAGCCGAGAAATTATCCGCTGTCCGACAAGCTGATGGAATTTTCATTGAAGAGCTCCGCAACTTTGATTATTACGAAACTGTTTGGCAGGCCGGAGTCGTGTTAACCGCTTCGGAGATAACCTGCACCAAGGGAGATGATGCCTTTATGGGCTCTGTAGTCGCTCTCTGGGCGGTTGCCAGTATCAACGGTTTTACAGCCGACCGCTCGAGGTTATCGGATGAATTTTGGGACAAGGTTGACCAGAGAATTTGTAACGAGATTCATTCAGTCGGGGCCGTAGTTGTACGCCTTACCGGCAAACCGCCCGCCACGATTGAGTGGGGTTAGGAGGCAACCAATTCACAAAAAAGCGCCAGTCCACACGACTAGGCGCTTTTTTATATTATTTTAAAACTATAGAGATATCTCTAGAGAAATCTCTAGAGATTGCCAGGCTGTTCCGTTTGAGGGAGGATAAGCTCTTATGTTAGAATAAAATTATGTTAATCAAAGATCTACCCAATCACCAAAAACCCAGGGAAAAGTTAATGGAAAAAGGCGCTCAAGGCTTGAGCAACAAGGAGCTTTTAGCTATACTCTTGCGCACCGGCAGGGAGGGCAAGAATGTGCTTGAGGTGGCCGAGGATATTCTTGGCAAACATCCTATGAAAAAAATGACCGGGCTAGGCTACGAAGAGATTATAAAAATAAAAGGCATAGACTCCGGCAAGGCCTGCACCCTTCTGGCCGCTTTCGAGCTCAGCAAAAGGGCCTTTGACAAAGAGGACAATAGTCTGCCGGTCATCAAGACCGCTAAGGATGCCGTGGACCACCTCCAAAATATAAGAAACAATCAAAAAGAGCACCTGGTTGCTCTTTATTTGAATGCCCGCCAACAACTCATCCACCGCGAGACCGTCTCCATCGGCACCTTGGATGCCAACCTGGTCCATCCTCGGGAAGTGTTCTACCCGGCCGTCCAAAACCCGGTCTCCGGCGTAATAGTGGCCCACAACCATCCATCAGGAGATCTGTCGCCCAGCAGCGAAGACATCGAGATCACCCAACGCCTCCGAAAGGCGGGGGAGATACTGGGAATTGATCTAATTGATCATATTGTAGTGACTAGAGAAGGGTTTAAGAGCTTAAGAGAGCATTGTTAAAGTATTTCCTCAATATAGAATGTCCTTGATTTGTATTATCGACTTATAAAGGTTTTAAATTCAAAATTTAAAGTTTATTTCGTTAATTATTGTAAATTAACCGGAATCCACCCCCGATATTTTAAAAAGTTAAACAAGAAAAAACAGTAAATTTTAGCTTATATAAGTAAAAATTTCTTTGATTAAAATTTAGTGTAAAAAAGTATTGACACTGATTTTTATTTTTTGTTAAGTAAATTTTAACGGGTCGGGGCTATAATTTATTTAATTATTATTATATGCAAATTAATTTTAACCAAAAACAATTCGCAACTTTATTAAAGATGGCTTATATAGCCAATTGGGTAGTTAACGGTGTTAGGTCCGGAGCCAAGGGGGATGAGCGAATAAAAGAATATGCTGATTTGGAAAAATATATTTTTTCCCGTGCCCAAGACTTCGGTTTGGAAGATTATGTTGATATTGAGAGTGGAGATATTTTCCCGTCCCGAGAAATAGAAGAGGGCGAACCCCGAGATCTTATTGATTATTATGATGAAGAGGTTCTTTGGGAAGAGTTGGCACATCGTTTAGCCAGCCGAGATTTTTATAATGATTATGGCAGGGAAACCATAGAGAATATGGGCGTGAAAGAAAGAATTAAAAATAATCATCCTTATCTTGAAAAGTATTGGGAGGAACTTGATAATTATGGACTCAAGAGATTGGAGGTTGTTGATAAAAATGAGGAATAAATTATAAATTCGACTTCCGGCGTAATAGTGGCCCATAATCACCCATCAGGAGATCTGTCGCCCAGCAGCGAAGACATCGAGATCACCGAACGGCTCAAAAAAGCGGGGGAGATACTGGGAATCGATCTAATTGACCACATTGTAGTGACTAAGGAAGGGTTTAGAAGTATAAAAGATTTTACAAACTAAAAAAGCGGCTGCTCCCATTGTTCCGAATAAATCGGAACGGGACCGTCCGCTTTTTGATATCTCGTATTTTTATGTTAGCATATTGTGCTAACATGTCAATATCGTATCGGCGCATATTCAAAATAAATTTGTAAACTTGGAATACAAAATTTTGTATTCCAAATAGATAGAACAATTCAGAAATCACAAACCGGAAAATCCCCTTATTTTCCGGTTGATTTTTGGTTTTAGGAGTGGTAAAGTAAGAATAACTAAAATAAAACTTATTTTTAAGGAGTTTAATGTTTTTTTATGCAAAATTTACCCAAAAGTATACTAAATTATTTTGCCACATACACAGAAACCAAGTTTAGATTTAGAAGTACTAGTAATTATCAATGGTCAGATGATGAGTTTACTTTAGATTTTTCTTTATATCCGGGCTTTCAGAAGCTTTTAGTAGAAAAAGTTAAAAATAAAGACAGCAAAGAAATTAAGATAAGCCAAGGAGATTACAGTGTAGTTTTACCTAAAAAAGATTTTTTGTTTGAACTCAAAAACAGTTTAAAAAACAATTATAATTTAGATTATTTAAACAATTGTATAAAAGAAGAGAAAGAAAAGATTTTAAAAGAAGAGAATATTATAAATATAG
>CAYZAK010000083.1:0-3152 GCA_964476445.1 uncultured bacterium | reverse complement strand
ATAAATTTGAGCCTATTGTTGTCAAATTTGTTGGAGATACTGGCAAGCTAAATGACAAGCATATAGCCAAGGTAGTCGAAAAGAAAATTATTAAAACAATACAAAGAGATGCCCATATTTTAAACAATAGACCTGAAAGCGTCTAAAATATATATAAAGGGGGTTTTTATTTTGTCAAAGTGGGGAACGATGAACATCAAGATTCAATTTGGAACTTATACGCCCCCGCACACTAAAAGGGAAATAATGGAAATTAATTTATTATCAGATGATAACGAAGAGCCTGATACATCAATACAAGAAGGCGGGCAAAGTAGAAAAAGATGTGATTTTAGCGTTATCACTGATAGCATGCAAGTATACAGGGACATGGAAGAGGATTATATTAAACTTATAGAAAAAGAATTTATAGGCCCAGACGGGTCTTCTTTTGTTGCTTTTATAGAAGATATCGGGGAGCCGAGTTATATCCCCGGGCAAGTAATTTTTACTGTTAACCTTTTGGAAGCGTAGGGGGGTGAAGGTATGGAAAACATGAAAAACATTATTAAAAACAAAAAAATGATAAGAAATAACAAGCCAAGCTGGGAACTTTGGGTTGAAGGTATGCCTGATCCTTATGCCATAGTTCCTGGGAATTTAACCATGAGCGGAAGCAATGTTTTAGGTATTCAATCAGACGGCTACGCTAGAGGTTGGGGTGACCAGGGCACTGGAATTTTAGGGCATGGCGACAGTTATTCGGGTAATATAGAACCCCCTGGCCCTGATGAGGTTTTACTTGACCAGGAAACAGGCGACCCTATAGGGGATATTGTTCAGGTCTCCGCATTCACCGATCACCTTTTATTTTTAACAACAGACAAAAAAGCATATGCTACTGGCAGGAATTACATGGGGGAAATTGGAAACACAAATATTAATACAGGAGATTATACTTATTACCCCGTGAGGGTAATGGCTGGAGAAGCGGGAGAAGAAGGCGAATATTTAGAAAACGTTATACAAGTATCAGCAGGACAACATTATAGCATGGCACTGTTAGAGAACGGTGAGGTTTATACTTGGGGCATGGGGAATCAGGGCAGGCTTGGGACTGGTGAAACAGATGACGAGACTACCCCCGTTAAAATTTTGGAAAATGTTAAATATATTTATGCCGCTCAAAATGTTGGTTTTGCCGTAAAAAATGACGGCACGCTTTACTGTTGGGGATATAACTTTTCAGGGCAGTTAGGATTAGGCAACAGATCTTTAACTAACCCGCCAGAAGCAAATCCATATATTTCAGATATAAAAAAAATATATCACACACCATTTAATAACTGCACCTTATTTTTAAAAAATGACGGGACTGTATACGGGGCAGGGGACAACACTATGGGGCAACTTGCCACAGGTAGCACGCAAGATAGAGAAGAGGAGCCCGTTCAGTGCATGCTTAATGAAAACGAACCCCTTGAAAACATTAAAGACATAGCCCTTACCTGGTATAACTCTGTTTTCGTTAATGAAGATGGGAAAGTTTTCACATGTGGAGAGGATTCACATGGAAGCCTTGGAATCGGTGCAAATGACGGGGATATGATATTATATCCTGAACAGGTAGAAATTGAAGAGAATGAAGAACTTGAAGAATTAGACCATATATTAGAAGTTACCGCAAAAGTTGATACAGTGGTTTGTCTTCGAACTGATGGCAGTATTTGGGGTTGGGGTCAAAATGCTTATATGCTTTTACATGAAAATACAGGAGAAAACTGGCCCGAGGCAAAAAAGCTAAATATTGACAACATGGGCCTTGAATTTGAGGAGTCGATTATAAAAGTAGAAGAAATAGACTTAAGTCAACAGGAAAATTTAACCAGCACTTTAACCTTAAATCTTCCAAATGAAGAGGGAAGATATAACCCCGAAAACCCTGACACAGATTGGCATGAGGTTTTTCTACCTAACAGAAAAATTGAACTAAAACAAGGTTATGGAGTAAACAAAATAATAACCTTTACAGGCTTAATTGATTATATTGACCAGACCACACTCCCGTATAATTTAGAGGTAGTTTGTTCTGATATGAAAAAATACATTGATGATCAACTAATAACAGACGTATACGGAAATAGAACCGTTACTTTTGAAAACGAAAAACCCGAAGATATTTTTGAAATTCTTTGTATCTGGGCAGGGTTTGAACAGTCCGATATTATAACAGGAGAAACAAACATAATTATCCCCAAAATAACTTTTGATTGGCAGTTTTATAATGATGCTGTTGATGAGCTTGCAGAAATTGCGGGCTTTATTTATTTTTGCGATGAACAGGGCAAAGCTTATTTTATATCACCAAAAAGACAACTAGAAGAACAAGAGGAGCCTGTTTATACTTTTGAGGAAGGTAAAGACCTTATAAGCATAAGTTATAACATCCCAGAAAGAGAACTATACAGCAAAGTAATTGCCCGTGCAACTAATGAAGACACGGGGGAAGAGATTTATACAGAAAAAGACTTTCCAGAAGCGGAATTTTTAAAGGTATTTAATCAAAAAATTTTACCGCTAGATTATTTGGGGGAAAACTACACAGAAGCCGAACTAGAAGAGATGGCTGAAAAAGAAATAGAAAAGATGAAAGAAAAAGCCAGGCAGTGCACAATAGACGTCATAGCCGTCCCGTTTGTAAAAATTGGAAATATTATTAAAGTAATAGAAAAAACTACAAAAAATAATCATCTTCACAGGGTTATATCTATAAATTCTAACCAGAGTGCTGGGGGTTATATTCAAAATATAATGACTTATAGGCTAGATGAAGAAGAATAAAGGGGGTTTTTATTTTGTCAATTATGCAATCAATAAGAAAAAAAACGGCAAAAGAAGAGAAATATAGAAAAAGAAACGTAATGGCGGGGGTAAAAAATCCCGTCAAAAAAGCCAATGGCTTGCCTGTGTCTGGAAACTTCCACGGGGACGTTAGGCTTGCCCTTGATGACCTTTGCTTATATGTTTGGGATAGTGAGCAGGGAGAAGATGGAGAATGGAAGCTTTTAGCTTCTCCGTCTTAAATTTATATACGTTTAAAAAGCGAGGGTTGTAAAACATGGATTTTCAAATTTTTGAGTTTATGGGGGAGAATGAGACGGTTCTCGTCCTTT
>CAYZAK010000082.1:0-3292 GCA_964476445.1 uncultured bacterium | reverse complement strand
TGGCCGCGGTATACAAATTAAAATCTATATCTTTCATTCTTTCTCCTCCGTCTTATCATAATCGATATATCAACCTAACAAACTTTGCAACATTTTTATACTAATGAAATTACCGGGATTGTGTCAAATTATATATTTCTGTAAGACAAAAAAACATATCAGAATTTTATAATATTACCTATACGTAATCCTCTAACCCTGCTTCAATCATAGAACCAATTTTCTTAGCTATTATATGATTCACTAAAGAAATAAGAATAAGGGAAAATAACATTACTATTACAATCCCGCAAATAAACACTATATTAGCATTTAACAAAATGATCTCTACATGTTCACCCAGCTGCAGCGCTTTTATATAAAAAAAGTTAAAACCGTAAAATACGATGCCCAGAATACATATTGTTCTTAAAATGACAAAATAACTCTTACTATCACAAAAATCACCTTTAAATCTAATGTTTTTTTTCATCGGGATTGTAAAATATCAATGACAAGATTTTCTATACTGCTTACCCGAGTATCTATAGACCGATAAAAAACCAGACATCCGGCAACCAGGGCTACAATAAATAACAAAACCTGGATAAATAAAATAACATGAAGCGAAGGATAAACATCTACCAGGTTAACCAGGGCATATTCTGTTACAGCAGCCTGGCCAACGGTATTAGCCGTAAATATAAAAAGCGCTGTCAAAACGACAATCAAAACTCCGGCAGTCAATGATATTTTTGCAACACTAAAATCTTTTACTTTTTTAAGATCTCTTAACCGGTTACCTACCCGAAGTATCTTAGCTAATTTTGCGTAAACTATCTTGTGGATAAAAGGTTTATCTATAGTGCCGTCGGTATATTTATCCATTAACTCTTTTTCTGCTTCAGGTAAATTTTCTTTTTTTTCTTCTTCGGAAGCTGTTACATATACTACCGGTAAATACCTGTCTTCTTTCTTTATATCTCTGGCCAACTTCCAGGACTTAAATTTTTTAAATTTTTTATTAATTACCGCCATATTAATCTTCTGATCTTTAAGAAACTGCAAACCTTCCGAACGGTTAGTAGTAATTATTACCTTAAAATTATATCCTTCCAGTTTCTTTTTCAGGTCCTCTGAAGAGCTAGCATCCTTTTCTTCACTTATAATTAATACCGTTTGTTTCATTATTCCTCCTGTATATCTGTAATTTTTATGTTATTACCGTCAGTAATAATTGATTTGTTGTCGCCGGTAGTTATATGCCAGTTCGCACCGACCTGTTCTAAAAAGTCGGAGCTAATTCCAATGGGATGTATGAGAATATCCGAAGATAATTCGCCGCCTTGGGAATTTATTAACATCCTCTGCTGACTGTCTGTCAATTCTGATGTATACATAATTTTTACATCATTATAAATAAGTTTTAAACACAGATTACTGTCCTGATAGGAAACTGCAGGTCGGGGAGGATATAAAACTTTTATCTTTAAATCTTCTATGCCCTGATGAAGCTCTATGTTATTGCCCGCGGATAATAATTTTAACTGTAAATCTCTCAGACCAAGTTCGTACAGTAAATCACTGACCGCTGACTTGGTTACTATCGTATCCTCTTCATAAAGTTTTCGCATATCCGTGGAAGAATATAAATTTTTAACATTGAAATCCCTTATAATACTTCTCACATTACTTATCCTGTCCGGAGACAGATTACTTATTATCAGCCAGTCTATCCGGGGAGTCCATCCTATTTTTCCCATAAATTTATAAAAGTCATCTTTCCTATATATATTTTGGATTATATTACTGACAATATCGGCTGTTCTCCCTGTGTCAATTAACATAGTTCCACCGACGGGAAAAGTGATAAAAACGGCGTTGCCTATATCCTGATAAACTTTAATCTCCACTGTATAATCACCCATTTCCTCAACAGCGTAACTTTTATGAAAAGTAACCAGTATAATACAAAAAATAACCAGTATATATTTAGTGAATAATAATAATTTATCTTTCATTGAAAAAATCTTTCTCTTGATAGTATAATCTCCACCCGTCTGTTTTTTGCCCTATTTTCCGAAGTGTCGTTGGGCGCAATAGGATCATATTCTCCTTTTCCAACCGCAACTAACCTTGAGGAACTGACACCCAGCTCTTCAAAATATTTGAGTATACTTAAGGCCCTGTACTGTGAAAGCATTTTATTACTTGAAAATCTTCCCCCCGGCCCCATGGGCACATTATCGGTATGACCTTCAATTAGTATATATATGTCCTCCATATTAGATAGAAAATCCCCTAAATTCTTTAAGCCCAGGGTTTCATCCCTCAAATTTGCTCTGCCGGTTCTAAACATTAATGGATTATCAAATATTAACCTTAATTGTTCCCCCATTTCCAGGCTCTGAACCCGGTTAATTATCTGACGCATCTGCTCTACCTGCTCAACTGTTAATTCACTCATATCTATACCTTCGGCCATGCTCTGCTCACCCTCTATAAAATAGAACATGAACATTATAAGAAAAAAGATCATCATGATCATCATAAGCGCAATATATATCAGCTGCCACGAATCCCCCTCGACTTCAGTTGATTCTAATCTATCTAAATTCGACACCGATTATTTATCCCCTTATCGCCTTTATCTCCACCCGACGGTTCTTGGCTCGGTTCTCCTGAGTATCATTCGGCACTAATGGACGGTAGTGGCTATATCCTACTGCACTTACACGGGCCGGATCTATATCATATCTTTGGGATAACATTGCAGCTACATTGTACGCTCGCATCAGGGAAAGCTCCCAGTTAGACTCGTAACGGCTTCCAGGAATTAAAGGAATATTATCGGTATGCCCTTCCACTAAAATACTGGCATCTGTTCCGGTTAAAATACTGGCGTAATCATCCATTAACCTTCTGGCCTGGGAACCTAAATTAGCGTGGCCAACATCAAAAATAATATCGCTGGGAAGCTGAATTCTTATTATATCTTTCATTCTCATACTCTGAAATTCAGTATCCAAAACAAGCCACTCTCTTTCGGTATCCCCGAATCCCTCCTGCTCTTCACCAACTTTTTTGTCTTCGGACTCTCCAAACTGTTCCTGCATCCCCTCCATGGCGTTAACCTTCAATCCCGAGGAAACTATCTGAAGTATAAACATGCATAGAAAAAAAAGAGTAAGGTTGGTCACTATATCGCTAAATACAACTAACCAAACGGGACTTACTTCTTCGGGCTTTTTCATTTTCATTCTTCTTCATCCCCTCTGCGGCTTTTTGCCAGAAACCTTCCCAGTTTCTTGCG
>CAYZAK010000081.1:0-3412 GCA_964476445.1 uncultured bacterium | reverse complement strand
CAGGGAATCGTTTTATAGGACTTGGAGATTTGACTACGGTTAATGATACATTAACTGCTATCGCCGGTTCTTTGCGAATTAACCAAGGAGAGTTAAAATTGGGTGATGATAATATCGTTATTTCTACAACTACCGCCGGATTAAATATTTCTTCCCACACAACCGTAGAAGGTCAGCTGGATGTAGCGGCAGCTGCCGGGTTGACCGGGGATATTGTGACAATATCTACCGGCACAACAGATCTTTTTACATTTGATAGTTCCGGAACAGGGTATGCAAAAGATAGTTGGGAATCCAGCGGCGCGGACTATGCCGAATGGTATGAGAAAGAAGAATCCGCCCAGGCCGGTGATCTTGTGGGAATGAACCCGGATACGGGACTGGCAAGAGTTTACCGGGATGGTGATTTCCTGCTGGGTATCTGTTCGGATAACCCCGGTTTTGTGGGAAACAGCGGACCGGATAAATCTGAAGATAATTATATACTCGTCGGTCTTAAAGGACAGGTTAAAGTTGATGAGGCACAGGTAAATATTTCCGACAGGACGGTAACTACTTTAGATGGAAACAGAGTGGGAGTAAAATTAAACAACGATAAAGTCCATATAAATATACAGCAATAAAATTGATATGAAAATTATGAAGAAAAAAATAGCACTGGTAGTTTGTCTGCTTACCCTGGCCGGAATGGTTTTAGGGGCAGTGAGTACAAATTTTGATCTGGTTGCATATATAATGTCTGCCGGCGGCGGAGAGAAAATGGAATCAAACTCTAATAGTATGATAAGTACTGTGGGAGAGACTATTTCCGGAAATATGGAAAGCAGTTCTTATAGTTTAGAAAGCGGTTTTGTAGCTGCAACTGCTTCCGGAGAGCAGGCTGCCGGTAATTTAAAGAGGGCATACGTTTATCCTAATCCGGTAAAACCTGGAGCCGGCGGAGATTACGGGGCCGATAAAATTACTTTTGATGAATTGACCGCCAATGTCACTATTGATATCTATAATATCGCCGGTGAACTGGTAAGGACAATAGATAAAGATTCTGCTAAACCTGATGTAGAATGGGACTTAACTAATGATGCCGGCCAAAAACTAGCCAGCGGGGTGTATATATACAGGCTTGAGGATAAAGGTAATGGTGATGTAAAGAGCGGGAAATTTTCCATAATTAAATGAAAAATTTAAAGATAAAAAGTTTAGTATTTGTCCTTTTAATAGTTTTTATGAGTTCCGCAGTCTACGGAGCTTTCAGCAGTGACGGTAAAGGAACAACCGGAGCAACTTTTCTAAAAATTCCCCGGGGAGTCAGGGCTACGGGAATGGGGGGAGCTTATGCGGGGGTAAGCGACGATGCTGAAAGTGTTTTCTGGAACCCGGCCGGTTTAAATAAAATAGATAGTATGGAAATTTCGGCCATGCATTCTATGTGGTTTGAAAGTATTTATTATAATTACCTTAATTTTGTGAGACCTTTTGAATTCGGTAAAGCCGGTTTTTCTTTAAATTACCTAGGTATGGACGATATTGATAAATATACCATAGACGGAGTTGCGGCAGATTCTGCTTACAGTCCTTATAACCTTGAAGCTATAGGATCATACGGAAGAGAAATTGACGGACATATGGTTGGAGTAAATTTAAAGATAATTCATCAGTCCATAGATGATGAAACTTCGACCGGCGCCGGCTTAGATTTAGGTTATCTGAGAGATATCAATAATAACTTAACTCTTGGCGGCGCTGTACAGAATATAGGTCCGGGAGTAAAATTTCGCAACGAAACCGATCCATTACCTTTAAATATTAAGACCGGCGCATCTTATAAAGATTTAGTTGACGGCCTTGTTTTAGCCATGGATTTAAATTTTCCGGTAGATAATATTCCCAACCTCCGGATGGGTACGGAATACAGCAGATATTTTACGGAAGAATTCAAAGGTATGGCTCGATTAGGTTTTAAGACAAGTTTAATCGAAGACCTGGAAGCTATTTCGGGATTATCCGCCGGCATGGGTATAAGTTATTCCGGAATAACAGTTAATTATACCTGGGACCCTTACGGAAAGCTAAACAGTGCCCACCGGTTTGCCCTATCTTACAATTTTGGAACCCTTTCCGCTCCAGAAAAGAAACTGTCCTCCGAAGAATTAGAACAGAGCAAAAGAGATTATTTTTCAGAAGGGCACCAATTATTTGCCGATGAAAATTATCAAAAATCCATAGAAAAGTTCAAAAAGGTACTTGAACTGGATCCCGACCATTCTTACTCTTTAGATTACATAGAACGGGCTGAAAAGCGACTGAAATAATTCCCATCATATCTTAAAAAATAAGAATATAATTCTGAGTAGTACCAACAAATTCTCTATAATTTAAGTAACGCTGAAAGCTAATCTTGAAAATATTTTTTAAATCAATTATTATTTCTAAAAGGTGGTAATACAATATGAATAAGAAAATAGCATGGATTTTAGTATTTTCGGTGATAGGAGTTACTCCGGCATTAACTCAAAATAGAGGGAAAACCACTGCTCAAAATCGTAGTCGAGAAAAAACCCAGACCAGAAAACAGGAGCGTAAAACTAACAGAGATCCACAAAAAGCGGTAGAGGAAGGAGAGAAACAAAAAGAAAGATCCAGGCAGAAAACCCGGGATAAAGAGCGGGTCCGGGAAAAAGATCAAAATAAAAAGGGGTATTCCGAGCAAGACAAAGTTAAAAAGAAAAGTAACCAGGGAGCTACAAAAAGAGAAGAAAAAAGCAGAGCCAAAGAAAAAGGTAAAGACATGGACAGACCGCCCGGCTGGGACGAAGGCGAAAAAGAAGGCTGGGACGGCGATCAGCCCCCGGGTCTTGAAAAGCAAGAAAGTAAAGAAGGTAAAAAACAAAAAACCGAAAAAGATAAAAGTTCTTTCTGGAAAAAAATTATACCTTTTTATTGAGATAAATTCTCCTTATTGCATTTCAATATAACAGGTAGCCGAATAATTCAATAAGTTTTATTCTTTTTTGTTTTGCCTACGATTTTAGATAGTGGAAAGTTAGTTGACAAAAAATCGCAATAATGATATTATTAATTGTAGAAAAAGTCTTAGTTTTTTAGTTCTTGTGTAAAAAGAGATACCTAAAAATCAAAATAAAAAGCCGTAAATAAAGAGGAGATAAGTCATCATGGATGTAACAACTTTTAAAGCCGGGGTAAAAAAGATTGGGAGTTTGTTTACAGGAAAAAGAACTGAGAAAACAGGAATACTAAAAAAGTTTTTAATACTCACGCCTATAGTATGCCTTCCTTTACTTACCGTTGCCTCTTCTGTTCAGGCGGCTGATAATATGCTTCGAAACTGGCATTTTGAAGAGTGGGCAGATAGTGTAAATGTAAAAAATTGGGATTGGGAGGGAGATATTTA
>CAYZAK010000080.1:0-3525 GCA_964476445.1 uncultured bacterium | reverse complement strand
AATTTAGCGGTGGCAGCATAAGAAAACTCGTGTCCATTATTGACATCACATACCATAATAACTGTATCGTATTTTGTTCCCAAACTCAATTCCCTCATATCACTACACATATATTTAATATTCGGATTGATTTTTTTAGCAATTTTAATCATATTTTTACTGATATCCAACCCGGTAACTTTAAAATATTTTTTAAAAAGTGTAATCATACAATCCCGCGCCGGAACCTAAATGAAGCGCGCTTTGAAGTGGAATTTGAGAATCTTGTTTTATTTTTTCAACAACACAGCCAACTATCCGGCTGCTTTCTTCTAAAGAAGTAAGCAGTGGTTCAGTCCAGGATAATTTTCCATAAGCCAGCATTTTTTATTGGCGGATAATTTTACAATTCAAAAGCTCCGGTCCGCCGGTTCCTCTTGCGGTAAAAATAATCCAGCATGGCCACCGGATTTCTCAGCCTGGAGGCAATTATCATAGCTGCTATAACATAGGGTTTGTACCGAGCTTCAAAATAAGTCTTTTTTCTGTATTTTTCAAAAACCCGGGCTGATACCTCGCCGTTTTTACAGGAAACTCCTGTAATATCCGCCGGTAGGCAATGCATGTAAAGAGCTTCCCCGTTTCGAGTAAGAGCCATCTTATCTTCATCACATTCCCAGTCTTTGTGTTGGGCGTTATTCTCAAGGCACTCCTGTTCAAGTTTTTTTAAGCCTTCTGTATCATTTTCCTGGATTAAATTACTTCTTTCCTTCATTACTTTAATAGGAGCCCAGCTTTTTGGATAGACAACATCCGCGTCTTTAAAGGCTTCTTCCATGGAATTGGAAACCGTAAAATTCCCGCCGCTTTTTTTAGAATTTTCACGGGCAAGATTAACAGTATCATCCATTAACTCATACCCTTCAGGGTGAGCCAGATGAACATCCATTCCGTACCTAATCATAAGAGAAATAATTCCCTGAGGAACAGATAAAGGTTTTCCGTAACTGGGAGAATAGGCCCAGGTCATGGCAATTTTTTTACCCTTTAAATTTTCTAATTTATTTCTAAAATTATATTTTATATGCAAAAGATCGGACATGGTCTGTGTGGGATGGTCTTTATCACACTGTAGATTGATTACACACGGACGATGACTTAATACTTCGCTTTGAAAACCTTCTTCAAGAGCGGCACCTACCTTTTTCATGTAATTGTGCCCCCGACCGATAAACTTATCATCCCGGATACCTATAGTTTCGCTTAGAAAAGATATCATATTCGCGGTCTCCCGGACGGTTTCGCCGTGGGATACCTGGGATTTTGCCTCGTCAAATTCATGTAGGGTTAATCCCAACATATTGGTGGCCGAAGCAAATGAAAAACGGGTACGGGTGGATTTATCTTTAAAAATAGAAATCCCCAGCCCGGTCTGGAAAACTCTCGTTGATATATTGTCCCGGTAAAATTTTCTTAAAATCTCGGCTATCTTAAGTATAGCGTTTAAATCAGTCTTCTTCTTCTGGGATGTAAGTAAAAAATCCTTCCTGTAATTGTTAAAATTAAGCTTCTCTAAATCCGAAATATCTTTTGGTATACTCTGTAACGACATTACTGTTTCTCCTTTCTTGTTAATCTAACATAATCCTTTGGAAATTTAGCGTACCAGGCCGCCGCTTTTACCAGATGTTCCACGGGAACCTGTTCGTTTACGGTATGAGCGTAAATTTCGTGCGCAGGGCCAAACCCTATAGTGGGAATATTAAACATACCCATGGTTGATACTCCGTTTGTGGAAAAAGTCCATTTGTCCACTACCGGTTCTTTCTCAAAAATATCCTCATATGTATTTACAGCCGCCCGGCATAATTGGTGTTTTTCCGGCAGAGTCCATACGGGATAATATTTTTGAGTAGGATATTTAAGCCCGGTATAACTGGGAGTATCGTACCTGGGAACCTCAATTTTTACCCGGGCATTTTTTATACCCGCTCTTTCCACCGCTTCCTCAATTTCCTTTAAAGCTGACTCTTTAGTTTCTCCCCGGGTAAGCCGGCGGTCAAGATGTATATAACATTCCGACGGTACAGCGCAAAGCGAGGGAGTGGAACAATCTATGTAACTTACGGTAACCGTTCCCTTACCTAAAAAATCGTCCTCCTTTAAATTCTGGTTTACTATTTCTATCTCATTTACAATTTTAGACATCATATAGACCGGATTTATCCCTCGGTGGGGCGCCGACCCGTGACAGGATTTTCCGAAAGTACGGATACCTATCTCCATTCTTCCCCTGTGTCCCCGATATAAATTTAAATTTGTAGGTTCCGTAATAACCACACAATCTGGTCTAATATTATCCTCATTAATAATATACTGCCAGCACAGGCCATCGCAATCCTCTTCCTGAACTGTACCGAAAACATATAAAGTATAGTCATCTTCAAGATCAAGTTCTTTTATTAATTTACCCCCATAAACCATACTCACCATCCCGGAGAGCTGATCACAGGCTCCCCGGCCGTATATTACGCCCTCTTCCAATTTCCCCTCAAAAGGATCTATATCCCATTCTTTTAAACTTCCCGTATCCACCGTATCTATGTGGGCGTCCATGGCTAGCACCGTATCTCCTGACCCAATTTTTCCGATGACGTTCCCCATCTTATCTATGTTAACTTCATCGAAACCCACTTTATCCATTTCCTTCTTTATCCGCTGTACTACTTCTTTTTCCTGGCAGCTCACACCGGGGATTTTTATAAGGTCTCTCATAAACTTAATCATATTATCTTTATGGCTATTTGCCTTTTTTACGTAATTCATCGCTCTCCTCTTTTATTTATCCTTATATACACCAATACCGTAAATCTAAATAGTAAACTATAAATAAATTTTATTTTAGTTAGACAGGTAAATTAAAGGTCAAAATCACCTGCTTTTTCAGGCTGGTAAATAATATCTTCAATTTTTATATGGCATATACCCGAAGGTATCGGCCATTCTACAATATCCCCTATGGAATACCCTAAAATAGCGGTGCCCACCGGTGATTTTATAGATATTTTTTGTTTATCTATATCTGCATCTCTGGGAAAAACAAGAGTATATTTCATTTCCTCTTTGGTATCTATATTGGTCATCTTCACAGTTGAATTCATGGTAATAACCGTATCGGGTATATCTTCCGGTTTTACCACCGTGGCCCTGTTTATCTCTGTTTCCAGGTCTTTAACATACCGGGATCCTTTATGGTTGGAATGTCCTTCTTCGTATATTAATTGTTTAAGCCTTTTTTTATCAAATTCAGTTAAATAAATATCCCGTTTTTTACTCATATTTATTACCTCCCTTCATTAAAATTTATACTTCAATATATTTTACTTAAACTCAACTTCAAAAGCAAATATTATGTTAATTTCCTGCTCATCCCAGAAGAAAAATAAAAGAGAGTAATATATTTTATAGCTCCCGTTTATCCGTCAAATTAATTTCTGCGACAATTCCTTTTATCTGGTATTATAATTTACTATACTGCTTTATATT
>CAYZAK010000079.1:0-3528 GCA_964476445.1 uncultured bacterium | reverse complement strand
TGAATTGTTGTACTTTCAATTGTTCGTTCGTTTATGAATTCAAAAGTTGTTCCTCCGGGAAGCCTTTTCCCGTCCATTATTTTTATTTTGTTAATTTGGTTTGGAGACGAGAAAGATAACGTGGTTTGGTCAATATTTTTTACTACTAACTTCAGTTTATTATAAGGATTTTTTGATCCTTCTACGGTTATTTTATTCCAAGGACATAAATCCAATTCATCCACTATTCCATCGCCGGTACTGTCCTTTCCCTCTACGGGGCTACTAAAAGGATAGGGGTCTTTAAGGTCTACCACTCCGTCACCATCAGCGTCGAAACAGTAAGAACCATAAGCTGTCCGGCATGTGTTTTTCCATTTTTTTGAATTTTTACATTCAAACCAGCCGTTCCAGTGGCACTTTTCGTTAAAATCATCCTTTGGGAGTTTTCCGAGTGCTTTTAATATATAATTACTAAATAAGCTATGTTCTCCTCTCCCTCTATCCGGAAGACCTTCTTGCCTTCCGTCTATAAGTGTCAACTGTTTATAGTTCCAGGAAGCATGGTGAAAACCGAACCCATGAAAGGTTTTGTGCACAGTTAACCAAAGACCTTCTTCAGGGTGGGGGTTTTTTATTTTATTTTTATCACTCTCTTCAAGATACGGAAATGAATTCTCTAAACAGAAATAAACCAATCCATCTATGTTAAAGCCTTGACTTCTCCCGGCATCACTACACCAAGAAATATCTTCTAAGGGAGAGAAGACTAGGATGTTGTAGTCATATTTTGAGTTTAATTTTTCATTTATCTTTTCTTGCCAATCGTGAACATCTCTCTTGTCGTATTGTAGCTTTTTATCTCCTATCTCTTCAATGTTTAAAAATTTTAGTTTTGCTTGAGAATTAATTATTCCAAACGTCTCTTCTTCAATAATTTTATTAAATTCTCTTAATTTTTTTTCAAAAGGCGTTTTGTCCAAAATTTTTACGTTTTGGTGATCATGTAGTACTACATAGAGCATTTTAAATTCTATTTTTGAACCCTGATTTTGTTCAATTGAATTAATATAAAAAAATATAGCCAGGAAAAGTAGCATCAGGAAAAATAATAGTATATATTTTTTTCTGAAATTGAAATTACTCATAAAAACTCTTCTGCTGAATTATATCAAAAAAAATTTACCCGGCAAACTTGGTCTGGCATTGATTTTTTTAAATGATATAGTTATAGTAATCAAGAATTGCGGGATGGTGTAATGGTAACACGCCGGGTTCTGGTCCCGGTAATCCAGGTTCGAGTCCCGGTCCCGCAGCAAAGCTGTAAAATTAATTTCAGAATTCAACTCTTGAATAAGATAAAACAAGTTTTCATATGGCATTACCGAGTTATTCATTTTTGCTGAAATATTTATTATCCAAAAAAGTGAGAGCTCCGATCTACTTGATTTTTGAGCCGACTGCAAGGTGCAATTCAAATTGTTCTTTTTGCTACAACAAGGAGAAGTTAAACGAATCCGAAGAAATGAAAGCGGAGGAGATAGATCTTTTTACGAGAAAGATGGACAAATTGCTCACCCTGGCACTTAGTGGTGGAGAACCTTTTTTAAGAGAAGATCTGTCGGAAGTGGTTGAAATATTTTCAAAAAATGTGGATATGGAATACTTGATCATACCCACGAACGGATTATTACCCGATCTGATTAAGGAAAAAACTTTACGAATAATCGACAAATATGAAAAAAAATTGATAGTGACTCTTTCTCTTGACGGCTTGCATCAAAAACATGATGAAATAAGGGGGGTTGAAGGAAATTTTGAAAGACTCTTGGAAACTTATGATAACTTGTCGGCGATCGATGAGGATAATTTGGAGATATCGGTTAACACCTGCCTGAATTCGTCGAATAAAGAAGAATTCGTTGAAATTCGTGAATTTGTAAGAAAAAGAATGCCGAAAACAAAAGCTCATAACTTTTCTTTCATGAGAGGGAGTTTTCCGGATAGCGATTTGAAGGAAGTTGATCTCGATTTCGTAAAAAAGAATAAAGAGGAATTGCAAAAAACGGCAATTGGAAGCAGGGAGTTTTCATTTGATCCTTACGGGTCGTTTTTGAAAGCGATAAGAGCGGAATATTACTCCGTTTATGAAAATAATCAAGGTAATGAGCGAAACTGGGATTGTTATGCGGGCAACTTGGCTTGTTACATCGACTTTAAAGGCAATCTTTATCCCTGTGAATCACTTCCTCCAATCGGCAATTTGGAGGATTACGATTATCAATTTGAAGATTTGTGGTTTTCGGAAGTCGCCTCCGGAGTCAGGAAAGGGATAAAGGATGGAAAATGCAATTGTAATCATGGCTGCTTCGTTAAGCTCAGTTTAATGTTCAATCTCAAAATTTACCCCAAATTAATTAGGCATGTCGGAAAATAAACCGAAGGTTAAAATTGTGGTACCGCTCGTAGAAATTGATGATTATGCGATTGAGTGCATCAAAAAAATAGGTAAAATCGATTATGATAATTGGGATCTAATTTTGATTACGGATAAGCGGATAAAAGAAAGCTTTGAAAAAACCGAAATTATCGTCAGTGGTAATTTGACCATAGGAGCAAAAAGAAATCTGGCCATTGAAAAATACAAGGAGGATGCGGACTTTTTTGCTTTTATCGATTCCGATGCATTTCCGGAAAAGTCCTGGATTACTGAAGCTATCGGAAAGTTTATCGGTGAAGATCTTGACCCGGCAGCAGTCGGAGGACCCAATTTATTGCCTCCGGATTCCGGTTGGAGAGAAGTTTGCGCGTCCAATGCCATAAGCTCCCCGGTTATTTCCGGATTCAACTCCTTCTATTACAAAAAAGAAAAGAGCAGGCATGTCGACAAATTACCGACTTGCAATTTGATCGTCAAAGCTTCGGTTTTTGATCAAGTGGGTCTTTTCAATGAAAGCTTGGTAACGGGTGAGGACAAAGAATTTTGTCAACGAATCGTTGAAAATCAAAAGAAAATTCTATATTCACAAGACGTAATTGTTTATCATCACAGAAGAAAGCTCTGGATGCCGTTTTTTAAGCAGAGATTCGTTTATGGATCGGGAATAGTTGAAAAGATCGGGCTCGGGTTGAATGAAGATAAGGCTCATTTAATTATTCCTCCACTCACAACTCTTTATTTTCCGGCGGGTTTTTGGATTAGCCGGGTTTCGGATACGGGAAGACTTTTTTTCATCATCACTGTTTTAGTTCTTTTAATCGTTTTTATTTTTGAAGCGGCAAGAAATTCAAAAAAAATTATTCATATTCCACCGACTTTTTTTGCAATACTCATCTCTTTTTTCATGCCCGGACTCGGCTTTTACTTTAGATTAATCGGGGGTTTTGATTTTAAAAAATTATATCGAAGACGATAGAGGATGCAACTTTTCTTTTTTGTCGAGAGGCAAGAAGTGGTGATTTGATTTTTAATTAATAGTAGTTATAATAATTAAGCTTTTGCGGGATGGTGTAATGGTAGCACGCTTGGTTTTGGTCCAAGTAGTCCAG
>CAYZAK010000078.1:0-3585 GCA_964476445.1 uncultured bacterium | reverse complement strand
TTTTCCATCTGCTCTTTATTATTAGAATTTTTGATTATTGATTTCCACACCCCGTAATCCCCGCCGGAAAATAAAAGATAACAAAAAGAGGGCAGTCCGTCCCTGCCCGCCCGGCCGGTCTCCTGGTGGTAGTGTTCTAAACTTTTGGGCATGGTAGCGTGAATTATAAACCGGATATTGGACCGGTCTATCCCCATCCCGAAGGCCACGGTGGCCACAATTATATCTGTCTCTTCTGACAGAAACCTTTCCTGGTGTTTTTTTCTGTCCCCGTCGGTCATCCCCGCATGGTAGGGGAGAACGTCAAATCCCTCTTTTATTAACATATCCGAGAGACGGTCCACGTCCCTCCGCCGGAGGCAGTATATGATACCGGCTTCATCCTCATGTTTTTCCAGTAAATCCACGACCTGCTTTTTTAGAGAATGTCTTTGCCGGACCCGGTAGGTAATATTATCCCGGTCCACGTTACCCATATACACCGCAGGATCTTCCAGATTAAGCTGTTTGAGTATATCCTGCCGGACTGGCTTTGTAGCCGTGGCCGTAAAACCGTGAACGGCAGCTTGGGGGAACTTTTTCTTAAGTCGGCTTAGAGTCCGGTAACTTTCCCTGAAATCATGTCCCCAGTGACTTATACAGTGAGCTTCGTCAACTACAAAATAGGCAAGCTTTATCTCCTCTAAAAGAGATAACATCCCTTCAAACTCAAGCCGTTCGGGGGCAATATACAAAATATCCACTTCACCGTTTTTAAGTTTACTGCGAACAGAAAAACGTTCTTTCCCGCTAAGAGTGGAATTAAGATAGTCAGCCGCTATTCCCATTTCCCTTAAAGAATCCACCTGGTCTTTCATCAAAGAGATAAGCGGGGAAATGACAACCGCGGTTCCCGGTATTATCACCGCGGGCAGCTGGTAACAGAGCGATTTTCCGCCACCGGTGGGCATTACGGTAAGAGAATCCTTTCCCTCTATGACGGCGGCAATATTCTTTTCCTGAAAAGGATAAAGTTCTTCAAACCCCCAGTGCCGGGAAACAAGTTCCCTGTATTTATTTGATATATTTTTATTTGTCACTTGATTTTTGTTATAAACTGTCTACCTTTATACATTTTATTAAATTTCTATGCTTTTTATTAAAATTCCCTACTGTAATATACTTTTGATTAATATTTTATTTTTAGAATTATGGTAATTTTAGTGAGATTATAATTTTCTTTACTTCAAATACAGTTCACAACATGGTTTTTCGCATAATCCCGGTTTCCTCGCAATACTCAATTGCCTTTTGAGTAAATCCACTTTTGCTGAAAAAATATAATTTTTCTTTTCTTTCAGAATTATACCAATTGACTTTTTTAGTCCTGTCAATAAGTGTTTTGATTTCCGATTTTGAAGTTTTTTTATTTCTATATTTACACTCCCCGAAAATTATTTGTTTATTCCGTTTATCCATTATGACGATATCTATTTCATCATCTTTAGACCACCACCGGCCGTATTTAGATACCACAAAATCATCTGCCATAATATTTTCCAGTAAATACTGGGTACATATATTTTCATAGATTTTACCCTCATAGACCGGTAAATCTTTTTTTATTCTGTCAAATACTTTATCAGGCATAAATTCAATGCCTGTATGATTTTTATATACATACCTGAACCAGAATTTATAAAAATTATCGCTCAACTCATACCTGCTTTTTGTTGTATTTTTACTTCTTGTAACCGGAATTATCCTTTTTATCACTTCGTATTTTTCTTTTAATTCATTAATATACTTGCGAAAGCCATTTTGACTTACAAAATTCGCTATTTCTCCAGGTTTTGTGTTTCCGGCCGCTATTGCTTCCAGTATTGAAAAGTATCCCTTATGTTCGCTGCCGAATTCCTGTACAAGTATATTTTTCCCTTCTTCAAATAAAGGAGCGGTAGGATCTAAAAATAATTTTTTTATTATCTTGCCGGTATCATTTGTATCTAATTCAAACAGATATCGTAAATATTTAGGGATACCGTCCAATATTCCGTATATAGAAATCCTGTCCCGCAAACTATTAATCCCGGCATCTTTCATCATTTTGGAAGCCTCAAAAAAATTAAATGGTTTTAGTTTAATTATCCTGTCCGCCCTGCCGAATAAAGGTTCTTTTCTATCCATAAATATTTTTTTCATTAACCCTACGTATGAACCTATAAGAATTAACATTATTTTTTCATCCTGAAGTTCATCTATATATTTTTGAAATTTTGTAAACAACCCCTTATTTATTCGGGAAAAATTCTGAAATTCGTCAAATATTATAACCATTGGGTCTTCTTTTTTATATTTACCCAGAAAAGCAAAAAAGTCTTCCCAGTTATTAAACCGGGGAGTAAAATCTAATTTGTCGGAAAATACTTCTTCCATATCGTTTAAAGTTATTTGCTCATCCTTTATTTCCACAAATAGATAAAAGCTATTTTTAGAATGCTTGTTCGCAAACTGCTTCACTAACTCCGTTTTTCCTATTCTTCGGCGACCGTGAATCACCACAGTCTGCATTTTTACTTTTGCAGATTTATATACATTCTCCAGAACTTTAAGCTCTTTTTTACGGTTATAAAATTTCATTTGTTACTCCTCAGTAAGTTACTAAGCAGTAACATACTATAATAAATACATACTTATGTCAACTATTTAATTAAACTATTCGTTAAAATTTCACAGTTTAAAAGCCGGTACGCCTGGGTATATTTTAATTTTGGCTGGTTATATTAAACCCGGTAAGCATTACGGTAAGGGAGTCTTTCCCTGCTATGACGGCGGCAATATTCTTCTCCTGAAAAGAATAAAGTTCTTCAAACCCCCAGTGCCGGGAAATAAATTTTCTGTATTTATTTGATATATTTTTATCTGTCATTTGATTTTTATTTCAAATACTACCACTGAACCTCAAGAAATAAGTGTTCTTCACTCTTTACGCACAATTTTCCGTTTTGTAGCCTCACTTCCTAACACTCCATTTAAGATTTAAGGCCTCAGAGAGGCCCGGGCCGTTGCCCGGTATGAGTTTCACCAGTCACCTGTTACCGTGCTGACCTGGCATAAGTAAATGAAGGTTTCAAGCATTTGATGCTGCTTTTGGAGTTTAGAGTTTCGAGAATTTTTCTTTTTGCCCTTTTTGGGTATGTTTTTGTCTCTTGAGAAGGTCACCCGCTACCTTTATTATAGAGAATTACCTATGCACTTTTTTGACTTTTTTAAGCTCCCTGGGAAAAATATACATTTTTGGCGGTTATTCACGTTCCAATTTATTCCTTATCCATGCTGGAGACTTGCGATAATCAAGAACAGCATAAACAATTACTATATTTTCTTCAATACGATAATAAATAGCAAATGGGAATCTTTTTGATAATAGACGAAAATATTTTTCAAAATGTTTAGAATGAATTCCAGCGTAAATTTTCAACGAATCAATATCGGAAAAAAGTGAATCCAGAAAATAAGAGCCTAAGCTTTCTGACTGTTTCTCATAAAACCAATAACCATTTGTTAGGTCTGTCGTTGCTGATTCAAGTATTTTCACCTTCATGA
>CAYZAK010000077.1:0-3637 GCA_964476445.1 uncultured bacterium | reverse complement strand
CGGGGGTATAAGTCAAATTATGGGCGGGCCTTTTATTATAAAAAACTTATTTAATTCCCTGAGGATAGAAAAAATAAACTCAGTTTTTAATGAGCCTATTTTTTTATACATAAAAAGAGATCCTGTTTATACCTGTCAGTCTAATTTAGTTATGCGAAAAAAACTGTTTGGTACATATAAGAAATGGTGGAGTGTAAAACCGCCGGATTTTGAAAAATTAAAGAATTTAGGACCATTTAAACAGGTAGCCGGTCAGGTCAGGGGTATTGAAAATTTTATAGAAAAAAATATTGAAAGCGGAAAAGTGGAAAATATAATACAAATAAATTATGAAGATTTTTGTGTTAATACTCAAAAAACAATGGATGATATAAAAGCACTTATATTAGAAAATAATATTAAACTAAAACAGAGAGATTACGATTTAAAATCTTTAAATTTGAAACCCTCCCGGGAAAAAAAATTAGATGGCAGAGAATGGAAATTGTTAAAAGAGACGGTTGATCATGTATGGAACAGTTAAAAATTTACTAGAAAATATTTGTAAAATATCTCCTTCCAAAGCTGAATCCGTTGTGCAGGGCCCGGAAATTGAGAGTTTTGCAGATATTTTAAAAGCTCAGCCGGTTGGTTTTATGGAGCGGTGGGGAAGAAAAGCAGTTTATGAAACCGGAAAATTTTTGCCTGAAAAAGGGTACAAGGGAGTTTTAGGTAAAATTAAAAATTTCAGCGGTAGAAAGAACAGTCCTCTTATTCTTCCCTCTGAAGGTAAAGTTAACAAGTTTATAGTTAAAAAATTTGAAGAATATGGATTTAAGGAGAGTTTATGGCAGGGTAATAAATATAGCGTAGTGTTCACCTATGATGTTGATACAAAAGAGGGGTACAATTATTTAACAGAATTAATTAATATAAATAATAAATTTAACATTAAGGGAACTTTTAATTTTTTAACCGGTTTTAGTTATGACTTAAAGCAGGAATTGGTGGAAAATTTAAAGAAAACCGGGAATGAAATAGGGCTTCACGGGGTAGACCATAACATTTCTATAGGTTACCGAAATAATGATTATATCAGTAAAAATATAGACAGTGCTGTACAGGATTTTCAGGAAAGGGGGATTGAGTATAATGGGTACCGGGCTCCGGCTTTATCGGTGAGCGAAAATCTTTTGAAAAATTTAAACCGGAAAGATTTTTTATACGATTCTTCCTTACAGGTTTGCGCCCCTTTTTATCATTCTGTAGAATGTAATTTCCCTTATCTTTACCCGGAATTAAATCTTTGGGAATTTCCTATTGCTATCCAGGATGATACCTTATTTAACGATTATCTTATGGATGAAGAAAAAGCTTATCATACTTTAAAAACTATTATAGAGGATATAAAAAATATACGGGGGATGGCGGTATTAATTTTTCATCCAGGAATAGTAAAAAATCATGTAGAATTTTACAAGAAATTTGTTGAATATATTTCTAAAGATGATGAAGCACTAATTACTACACCGGAAAGTATTATTAATTCTCTTGTTGCATCTCGAAAAGCATAGCAAAAAAGATTGATTGCATTCCTATAATAAGTAAAAGTACAGATAATAATATTCTTTCAATTGTAACTTTTCCAAAAGCAGAATACCGCCAGATTAAAAGTAGTATTCCTAAGATAAATCCAATTGAAAAAAGGAAAGTACCCCCCAAATAAAGAATAAACAGAGGATGAAAATCCCTGAATAGATATCTTTTATTAAGACGCCATATAAATCCTTTTAAAAGCATAGGAGATACTTTCAGGGCGTAGGGTATGCTTTTTATCTGGGATTGCCGTTCTCCTTCTAAATAAATTTCAGTCCGGGGAACGTCTTTTACCCTGAGTCCATAAGCGTTCAATCTAATCAAAAAATCCATGGGGTAGCCGTATCCCTTCCAGGCCTTGTCCCAGTTTACAATTTTTAATGCTTTTTTATTTATAGCCGTGTATCCGTCTACTACATCGTAAATTTTATAATATCCGGAAGCTATCTTTGTAAGGAGGGTAATAATGGCGTTGCCGAACTGACGGATCCTGGGCATCTTTTCAAATACGTTGCCTTCTATGAGAAACCGGTTCCCTTTGGTATAGTCCGCTTCTCCGTTTATAATGGGGTCTAGAAAATTCTGAATTTCATCCAGGGGCATCTGGTTATCCCCGCCTACTACAACGGCAATATCAAGATCTTCTTCTAAGGTTTTCCGGTATCCGGTAATTATAGCCTGTCCTACGCCCTTGTTTTCTTCGTGTCTTATAAGTTCCACCCGGTCGTCTTTTTTCTTAAAATCCTTGACCTTCTGGGGCATTGAATCGGTGGAGCAGTCGTCCACCACATATACTTTATCAACTTCTTCGGGAACGTTTTCAAGGGTGGGTACTATAAGTTTTTCTTCATTATAGGCGGGAATAACAAGAGAAATTTTGTGATCTTTATACATTTTTCTATAACTTTAAAGTTTTGCCCTGATCTTTTATGGATTTCTGTCCGGTTTCCAGTATTTTTACCATATCCAGATTTTTACGTCCGCTGGAGATAGGTTCTTTTCTTTCCTTTACACATTCTATAAAATGTTTGCATTCTTCCTTCAGGGGCTCTTTAAAATCTATTTTAGGTACATGGATGTCACCGGCTCTCTGTTTTAGTTGAAATTCTCCGAATGACTCAAAATCCTGGGGCGGCATATCGGGTGTGTTCTTATCTATACCTTTATCGTACACCCTGACTTTCATATCCTGGGACATGTCATCGTATATTACCATTTTCTTGCTTCCCACCCCTATAGCTTTTCTCACCTTGGAGGGATCAAGCCAGGAAGTATGTATGAAAGCGGAATTTTTTTGATTAAATTCAATAGTGGCCATGACCACATCCTCAATACCGGGCTGGATGAAATCAAATCCCCGGGCGGTTATATTTTCCGGTTTTCCCTCAAGCCAGTAGGAAGCTATGGAGACATCATGGGGAGCAAGATTCCACCAGGAGTTGACATCGCTTCTTACTTTACCTAAATTCCGGCGTTGGAAAAACAGGTAATGGATATTTCCCAGTTCCCCGGATTGGATAAGTTCTTTTATTTTTTTTACCGCCGCGTTGTACAAGAAAACCATACCCACCATTAAAATTAGATCTTTCTCTGTGGCAATATCAACCAGCTCCCGGGCATCTTTTAAATTAGTGGTAAATGGTTTTTCAACCAGGACGTCTTTACCGGCCATCAGAGCTTGTTTGACTATTTCATAATGGGTGGAAGCAGGAGTGGCTATTACAACGGCGTCTATCTCATCGTCATTTAAAATTTCTTCATAGTTTGCCGCAGTTTGAATATGGGGATATTTTTTAGAGTATTTAGCAAGGGTATCTCCGTCAGAATCACAGATTATATCCAGTTGATCGAGTTCTGCCAGGTTTCTTATAAGGTTCTTTCCCCAGTACCCGCCTCCGATTTGTGCTATGTTCAATTTCATACATTTATAGTAAATAGTTAAAATATTTTTGTCAAGATATTTAAGTATAATGAAATTATTTTACAACCTATAAAAATTTAGATAGAATAAAAAAATCTAAAAAATCAGGTATTTAAATAATATTAAAATTTTAAAATCTAA
>CAYZAK010000076.1:0-3763 GCA_964476445.1 uncultured bacterium | reverse complement strand
TGGAGCTGGGAACGGGATTTGAACCCGTGACCTCATGCTTACCATGCATGTGCTCTACCAACTGAGCTATCCCAGCTAAATAACTGTAATAACTTTTAAGTTTCTTTGGAGCGGGTGATGGGGATCGAACCCACGTAGCTGGCTTGGAAGGCCAGGGCTTTACCACTAAGCTACACCCGCCGGTACTTAAAATAAATTAAAATGGTGGACAGGGGAGGATTTGAACCCCCGAAGGTCAAATCGACCGACAGATTTACAGTCTGTTGCCTTTAGCCACTCGGCCACCTGTCCTTTATACTCCGTTAATGGAGCCGATGACCGGACTTGAACCAGTAACCTGCTCATTACAAGTGAGCTGCTCTACCAATTGAGCTACATCGGCATTTTAACATAGTAAGTTTAATTACTGATAATAATTAAATGAGGTACTTTTGTCAAGGACACTATTTTTTAATTTACTCCACAAAATGTATTTATTTGATATTTTACGTCCGCGAGCCAAATATTTTAGTACCTATTCGAACTAAATTTGCTCCTTCCTCTATAGCTATTTTATAGGAAGCCGACATACCCATAGAAAGATATTTCATGTCACAACCGGGAATATCGCTTTTCTTTAAAAGGTTGAATTTTTCCCGGGTAATTTCAAAGTAAGGTCTAAAGTCCTCTTTTGTTCCTTCAAAAGCTCCCATGGTCATAAGCCCCTTTATCTTAATGTATTTAAATTTTTTGACCTGCTCAACAAAACTTTCTACTTCTTCAGGAAAAATCCCGTATTTATTTTTTTCTCTGCCGCTATTAACTTCCACCAGGCAGTCCATAACTTTATCAATTTTACGGCAGCGTTTATTTATTTCCTTCGCCAGCCGGTAAGAATCCAAGGACTCAATCATATCAAATACTTTTACAGCCTTTTTAACTTTATTTCTCTGCAGATGCCCTATAAAATGCCACCGTATATTAGAGCCGGATACTTTTTTGACTGCCTGTTTTGCTTCCTGATAGTAATTTTCACCCAATACTTTAATACCTGCATCCACCGCTTTTTGAATTTCTTCCGCTGTTCTGGTCTTGCAGGCCGCTTCCAATTTGACGGAATCCGGAAGCTGGGATAATATTGTTTTTACGTTATCCTCTATAGAGATATTATACTACCCTTATCTACCTTTCTCAAGTTCTAAATGGGGCCGGGCTATTATGTAAGAACCAACTACTTCACCGGCATCATCTGCCCCTCTTTTAGCTGCATCCATAGCCGAACGAACATCCGCGACTGTTCCTCTGAAAATGGTGGAAGTAATTCCTCGGCCTATTTTCTCCCAGCCCTGAACTATAACACTGGCAGCTTTAAGGCCGGTATCTATCCCTTCGATTAAACCCGTAATACCTCTGGTTTCCAGTATTCCCAGAGCAGCATCGGGATCGGTCTGCTTAAAAACCGAAGCAGCAGAGAATTCCCCTATAGGAGCTGCCTGCTCAGTACCCATATGGGGTTGGGGAATAACATGGGTAGACACTATATTAGTAATTTTTGAAGCTGCTATAACACCGGATTCGACCGCTGAATGAACAGCCGCAACTTCTCCCCGGTAAAAAACAGAAGTTAAGCTACCCCCCACAGTAACCCAACCGGGTATCTGCACATCTGCCGCTTTTATTCCTCTGTCTGCGGCCTCAATCATCCCTACAAAGCCCTCAGTTTCAACCATTCCCAAAGCCATCTTTTTACCTTTGCCGGCGCCCATATCTGACTGCTGGCCCGAGGCCTGTTGAATCAAGGAATAGGTACTTTCGTGAGGACGGGCTATTACGTTACTGGTAATAAATTCACTTATTTTCTGAACTAAATTACCTGCTGCGTCATGGGCCGAGCGTGCGGCAGCTACTTCCCCCATATACACAACTGTCACCATACCGGTGCCTATGTTTACTCTCCGCACAAAATTTACTTCCGAAGTTTTAGGCATTAAATCAAGCGCCCCTATAGTTCCGGTCTTTCCCCGGGTCTCTACAAAAGCTAGGGCCTCTTTCTCTAAATTATCGATATTACCTACTTTTCCTTTAACTTTTCTTTTCTTTTTATTCATTTGATTTGTAAAATACTCCTCTTTTTATATTGTTCTTTTCCTGACTTTTTTGGCTAATGATTTTACCAGAATTTTTTAATTTTCGCAAATACTTACTCACCATCGGTCTATTTTTACCGGTAATTTGAGAAATATCATCCACAGTACAGGGCCGACGCTTCAATAATGAAACAATAGTATCCTCTATATTCGTCTCTATCTCTACCGTACCGGATTTTTTTGCGGTTTTTCCAATTATTTTTGTAGTTAACGGTTTCAGACCGGCCTGTATTTTTTTTAATGCACTACTGTTTGTTTTTTTTACAGTTGGGTCGGTTCCCGGTCGATCCAGAATGTTTAGGTGTATTTGTTCCGGATTAATTTCCAATAAGTTTTCTTTTAACAGATTATTTTCCTTTATCCCGGGTACTATAAATACCTCCATCCACATTTTAACTTTAGTGTTTTTTATCTGTCCGGCGAGCTGTTTTAAACCGTTTATACTCTCTGATATTTTCATATCCTTAACCGGACGGTTCAATTGACAAAAAGTGCTCTGCTTTGCACTGTCCAGGGAAGGTATTATTAAATCACATTTTGTAGCTGCCTGTATGACTTTTTCCTTATTAAAAAGAGAGCTGTTGGTTAAAAGAGCTATTTTAGTTGAGGGTGCAAGTTTCCTGATAATATCAATAATCCTGTCTAAATGAGAGTTTAAGGTTGGCTCTCCACCGCCGGAAAAAGTTATGTAATCAAGTTGATCGGGATCGATTTTGTTTTTAAAAAAACAGTTTAACTCATGGTATATTTTTTTGGGTTTAACGTAGGGAAGTCTCTGCTTAGTTTTCAAAGTTGTCTTTCCGCACTCACAGTAAATACAATCAAAACTGCAGGTTTTAAACGGTACAACATCTACTCCCAGAGACATTCCCAATCGCCGGGACGGTACCGGACCGAATACATACTTAAATTGATTTTTTTTATTGTTACTGTTCAACTATTGTCTTACCTAAATTTCCCGGAAGCCCGAATCTATCAACATCTTCCGGTGACTGCTAAAAGGAATATCTCTAAGAGAATCTATTTTAAAAAATTTTGCTTCGTCAACATCATCACCACCGGAGAGTTTCCCGGTAAAATTCTTTACCGAATATCCAAGAGTAAGTACAGTACCATAACTTTTACTTGGTTGAGCATACACGCCAATAAGTTCTTCTACTTCTCCTTTTAAGCCGGTCTCTTCTTTTAATTCCCTGAGCACCGCTTCCTCCGGCTTTTCATGGAGTTCCATAAAACCCGCCGGTAACGACCATTTGCCTTTTTGAGGCTCGACAGCTCTTTTAACCAGTAAATATTTAGTACCTTTTTTTACCACACAGGCGACCGCGGGAACAGGGTTTCGGTAGTTAATCCAACCACATGAAGGACACCGGTTTCGATTTTGATTGTCAAGTTTAACTTTTTCAAGAGACGTCCGGCACAATGGACAATACTTATAAATTGCCACCATTGGTTTTAAAATTCCCCCCTATTTTGGTAAGTAGAAATGAAATTTTCCACTGAACGGTCATAGGTTTTCTCAACATCATCCGGGAAAAAGCAGGCTGGTACTCCGCCACTTTGTTTATGGTATATTACACACTCACAACACACTCCCTTCCTCGGGCACGGTTCGTAAGAACAGTTACATATGGACT
>CAYZAK010000075.1:0-3813 GCA_964476445.1 uncultured bacterium | reverse complement strand
GCGTATGCGTCCCCTACTCCGTCCTGCTTCTTTAAAACTCTAATCCAGGAGGGTTCGTCCCTGAAATTAACAATCAGCTTTAAAAAGGCGGAGACGTCTTTTACGTGAGCTTGTTCAAAAAAGCGAGTTCCGCCCCGAACTACGTAAGGAATCCCCTCTTTGGCCAGCTCAAGCTCCAATCCGGCGGCGTGATAATGCGCTCTAAAGAGAATCGCCGACTCGGTAGAATCTAAATCTCCGGTTAATTTTTGAACTATAAAGCGGGATTGTTCTCTGGGAGAAGCCAGACAAGCCATTGTTGGATTTTCCCCCCTGTTCTTGACCGCCTTCAAATCTTTGTCCAGTTTGGATTTGTTGTTCTTAATTATGCAGTTTGCCAATCCCAAAATTTGAGGAGTTGATCGATAATTGGTTTCTAGCTTGAATGTCTTAGCCGGGTATCTATCCGAAAAATTCAAGATATTTTTAATTTCAGCCGCCCTAAAAGAGTAGATGCTTTGTGAATCATCACCGACGACCATCAGGTTTTTATGATAAGAACTAACCTTTTCCAGTATTCTATCCTGAATAATGTTGGTATCCTGATACTCATCAACAAGAACATATTCAAATCTTTTCGGTATCTCTTTTTTAAGTTCGGGCAGTTTCATAAGCTCTAGCCAATTGGTCAGTAGATCATCATAATCCATCAAATTTCTCTTCTTTTTTCTTGACTGATACCTCGTTTGTATCTCCTCCATCATCTCCCTCTCCACTCCGGAGTTGAGTTGGTCAGCAATCTTTAAAATCGACTCATCCGAGTTGGTGCTAAGAGAAATGAGCATCTGAATAGTTTTGGCGGAAGGTAAATCATTACTATCATCAACATCATCTTTTATTACCTGAATTAAGTTTTTGCTATCTTCCTGATCCAAAATCGTATAGCTTCTGTCATAACCTAATCTATCTCCATACTTCCGTAAGTAGTAATTCCCGACATGATGAAAAGTTCCTCCCAAAACCCGATGGGCGTCGGACCCGATAAGTCTTTCAATTCTGGCAATCATCTCTTTGGCTGCTTTTTTGGTAAAAGTTAAAAGCAATATATTTTCCGGATCAACTCCCTTCTCCAGAAGATGGGCGACCCTGAAAGTCAGGGTTCTGGTTTTTCCCGATCCGGGCCCACTTAAAACCAAGCTGTAACCGTCTCCGTTTTTTACGACATCCAACTGCTCCTCGTTCAATAAATTTTCGTAATCAATCTTCATATTTCTTTATTTCATTAAAAGTTTCTTTTAAATTTGAAATCAAATCTTCATTTTCCAGGCGGGAAATTAAAATCTTAACCACTCTTTCAATCTGTTTTATTTTTTTATTTTTTTCGATATGAAAAATATTAAACCCATCCTCACCCTTTTGCCTTAGATCACTCTCCAGATCGGTCATATTTGACAAAACGTCAGCTGCTTTAATCAATACTGCCTCATCACTTACTCCGTAGAGCTTGGCTGCTGCTCGCTCCTTTCTCTCTCTATAGGGTAGATCTCGATCGGTCTCGGAAACCTCCTCAACCAAATTCGCTACATTTCCTCCAAATAGATTTCTGAGGTCTTTTTTATGGTATTCCGTATCCTCAATAATATCATGCAGAATGCCGGCTATAACCACCTCGCTACCGGCTCTCAAGCGAGCTAAAATAAGACCGACAATCATCGGGTGGGAGACGTAAGCTATATCGGTTCCCTTTCTCTTTTGCTTTCGATGAGCTCTAAATGAAAACTGAACCGCTTTTTGTTCTTCTTTTGTCCAAATCATATTAATCAGTTTGAATTTCTTCTTTTAATTTTTGCAACCTTTTATCAACAACTTTTTGTAGTTCATCTTTTATATTTCTAGTCAATCTAAAATAATTTACAACATATAAACCGCTCTCTTTTAAGCCTAGAGTTTTTTCACTAAGATTCATCTTGCTGTTTAGCTCAGAGCTAACATCTCGATAAAGATTCTTTAATGCAAAAACCCGCCGAGCGAGATGATTTTCTCCAAATTGATTAATGCTTGTTCTGATTTTATAAGCCAAGTTGAATGACTGAACTAAATCAACTAAAAAAACTCCGTAAATCAATCCCAGAAAAAATATATGCGTGGAATTTATGGTTATATTTCTAGCCAATTGATCAAAGTGAGAGTAGAGAAAATATTTAAAAAATAACCCCAAAAAGAGCCAATTAACCATAAATCTGAGACAAACATGACCGCCCAGATTAAGCCTCCGATCCGAATAATCCCAGAGTCTAACCTTGAAAAATTTCTCAAAAAAGAATCCGGTGAAATACTCAACAACCCCAACTAAAAAAAGAAAAAATAGTAGTGCTCCCGGTTTAGAAAGTGTGCCTGAATAAACTACGGAGAAATAAGCTATAATACCCCCCGCTCCATAAATCGGCACATAAGGACCACTGAGAAAACCGGGATTAGTAATCTTTTTAGCTTTATAGGATCTATAAAAAAGCTCTATAATCCACCCGATAAGACAAAAAACAAAAAAGAGTAGTAGTAGATTCTCCAGATTGAAACCCATTAATTCAAAAGTTATTTAACTACTTAACCATAACATAAAAGAAACTGCCAATAAAATTAATTAACCTTTTTTGGGGGAAGAGGAAAGAATTTATTAACCCGCCTTTTATAGTCCTCAAATCCCGGCTTTTTAGCCATTCTTTTTTCTACTAAAGGCACTCCGGAAACCTTTAAAATTAAAACCGTAATAGTGATTGGGCTTAAAGCTAGAAAAAAAGCTTGGCTAACTGATAGAGAAATAAGAAAGATTCCCCACCACTGAACCACTTCTCCAAAATAATTAGGATGTCTACTCAAAGACCAGAGACCGGACTGCATAATCCCATCTTTTTCCGGATCTTCTATAAATTTCTTCAGCTGGTAATCCCCTACTACTTCAAACAAAAATCCGAAAACCCAAACCGAGAGACCTAGAAAATCAACAATCTGCAGATTTGAAGCGGGAGCTCGGTTAATTATTAAAACCGGTAGAGAGATTATAAAAAGTAGAACCCCTTGCAGCAAATAGACTTGAAAAAAGGACCTCACCTTAAAACACCTCCACTCCTGCCGCCATTTTTTATATCTGTAATCCTCCTCTTTTCCCTTGTTTCTTAAATAAATATGCCCGGAAAGTCTAAGCCCCCAAATAGTTACAAGAGCTGTGACAAGAATGGATCTTGCTGAGACCCCTTGAGCTCTGTATCCAAAATAAAAAGAAGTGAGGGCTAAAAGAACAAACCCCAATCCCCACGCGATGTCCGCCAAATCATTCCTCTCCTTAATCAAGGAGGCGATAAACCAAAAACTAATGTAGATAAATAAAATGACGGCTAAAAGAAGAAAATAATTCATATAATTAATTTGGTTACTATAAAGTAAGTAATTGTAGAGACGCTACTACCGATAAATGAACCCCAAATAAGATCGATAACGGTTACAGAAACGGGCCACCCTTCTATGGTAGCCAAGTTAGTCAAGTCGTAGGTTGCATAAGTTATAAGGCCAAAGAGAGCACCCAGTGTTAGAGCAGTCTTCCAAGCTCCCGCTTCGATTGCAGGCTCAATAACAAAAACGGTAAGCCCTAAAATAAAGAGTAGATAAAAAATAGCCGCCGCTATCCAGTTAACGCTCTCTCCCATTAAAAAGCCAACTTCTTTTTGATAGAGATCTTTAGCGATAACCCCTAACCAAAGAGCATCAATAATTAGAAATATCGACAAGGCGATAAGATAAATTTTCCAATACATAAATTTGATATAAATTAATACTAAC
>CAYZAK010000074.1:0-3877 GCA_964476445.1 uncultured bacterium | reverse complement strand
CAATAACCATTTGTTAGGTCTGTCGTTGCTGATTCAAGTATTTTCACCTTCATGAAGTCTTATTGTGAATATGCTTTTTTGCCTTCTCCCAGTCCATAATTTTTTCATCTTCTTTTTTCACTTTTTCTGCTCTTTCAAACAAGATTTTTTCATGCCAAGATGGAGAAGTTAAGCTTTCCGAATTTTCACATAAATCCTCCCAAATTTTTTCCATAGTTTGAATCTTTTCTTCAATGGTCATCTTTTTCAAATTTACTGCATGTGCCATTTTCTTCCTCCCTATAAAGTGCCAATCCCGAAAACCTGTCTAAGGTCCCCTGCAATCCCGCTAATTAGTACCATAACCTGGTACAACCTAATGAAAAAATATCCTTTTTGATTCCGGCTATTTTTTTGATAAATAAATGCCGGTGCCTACAGCTGCTCCCGCAATAATTATTCCACCGGTGTAAACTATAGCTGTCCTCCTGCTCATCCGATCTTCCGTGGTATGATGATGTCCAAAAACAACGCCCGTCGCTGAAATTGAAACCAATGTTACTATTAGAAAAATTGAATAGATAAATTTTTTCATAATTAAATTCCCTCCGTAAGTTAATTTTTATAATTTAAGCCTATAGGTAATATTTATTCTTTTTATTAAATTAGCATTCTTTTTATTATAAATCAACTATAAGGTATTTGCGCTGTTAATTCTTTTAAGGTTAGATTTAATAAAAGTTTTTTTGTTTTCCGCGTTTTTTAGACCAAAGTTTAACTCAATTTTTATAGAGGAGATAATTATAGGCCTCGTATAAATTTTCTTTTTCTTTATCCCAGATCAATTTTTGTTTTACCCTGTTTAAACCTTGTTTACCCATATTTTCTCTCTTTTCCGGGGCATCTATTAATTCTAAAATTTTTCGGGCAAGATTAACCGAATCATTCGGGTTAGCATATAAGGAAGCTTCCCGGGCGGAGTAGCGACCCTCTTTTAAGTCAAACTGGACTATAGGTTTACCCAGAGCCATGTATTCCATTATCTTATTCATAGTGGATTTATCGTTCATCTCGTTGTACTCATCGGGATTCACGCAAATATCCGCGGTATTTAAAATTTCAAGCATTTCTTTATCGGGTAGTCTCCCGGTAAAATTTAAAAAATTCTGGACATCTTTTTTCCGGGCATATTTTTTAACTTTATGCAGATACGGCCCATCTCCGATGCAGGTAAACTGAATATTACGTCTATTTTTTTCATTAACTACATAGTCTACAGCATCCACCAGGTACTTTAGACCTTCTTGCTGACCGATAACTCCTACATATCCCACTAAATAATCTTTGCCATTTTTATATTTATCCTTAGGTTCTAAAATTTTAAGGCGGTTTAAGTCCGGGCCGCTTCTTACAATAAAAACCTTATCCGGGTCCATATTGCCCCGTTTAACGGCTACCTCTTTATATGATTTATTAGTAGCTATAGAGATATCGGCAAGCCAAAAAGTCAATTTTTCCGCTGTAACTAACATTTTGTAAAATATGTCTTTTGAATTGTCCTTAGCTAAATACAGTTCCGGATTTATATCGTGATGGTCAAAGATAAACTTTGTCCCCAAAAATTTAAACGGCAAACCTACAAGAAAAATTAAATCCGGTGGGTTGCAGGCGTGTATTACATCTAACCCGTGCTTAAAAAATATCCATAAAGTTAATACAAATTCAAAAAATAAAGCGGAGATATATTCTAAAAAATATTCCCATTTTTTTTCCGCTTCCAGCCACAGGGAATGCCGGTATATTTTTATCCCGTTAATCTCTTCAAAACTTTCGGGATAGTTATCCGATTTAGGACATATTATAAAAACTTCGGCGCCTTTATCTTTTAAGGCGCAGGCTTCCTGCCATACCCGACGGTCAAAAGGAAGGGGTAAGTTTTCAACTACGATTAATATTCTTTTACCAGCATATTCCTTCATAGTTATCTTTATCTAGTAAATCTTCATCTATCCTGGCAAAATCTATGATTTTTTTGCGGTCTAATAATATTTTATTTGCTTTCAAAAATTCTTCAAACTCTTTTTCTCTGTTTACAATTACTATAACTTCGCTCTTTTCAACCAATTCTTCAATAGAATCAGTCAAAACTTCGGAAATATGGGGCAGCTTGTTAAGCAGATACTCCTTGTTTTTCCCCATCAGTTTGGAAAGGTTGAGGTTGGAGTCAAAAATATTAACATCATATCCTTTTCCTATAAAGTATTCGGCCACTTCCAGACCCGGACTGAACCTTAAATCATCGGTACCCGGTTTAAAGCTGATACTTAAAAACCCAATTTCTCGGATGTTTTCCCCGGAAATTATTTCTTTTGCCATTTTAATATGCTGTTTGTTGCTCTCATCAATATTTTCTATTATCGGAGTTTGCGCTCTTTTGTCTATACCCAAAGAAGTTAATGCTTTCAGATCCTTGGGCAGACAGGAACCCCCGTAGGCAAAACCCGGTCTAAAATAGGCCGGAGAAATATTTAAGTTCTTATCATCGCAAAATATTTCCATTACCTTATGGCTGTCCACACCCAGTTTTTTACATATCCTTCCTATCTCGTTGGCAAAAGAGACCTTTAAAGCATGAAAGCTGTTATTTACCAGTTTTATCATCTCCCCAACTTCAACTTCTATCTCAATAATTTCCCCGTTGATATCCTTATATAAATTTTTCATTATTTTGTTGGCCCGGTCGCTGCTTGAAGCTATCAGGGTATGGGGGGGATTGAAAAAATCCTTTACCGCCGACCCTTCCCTTAAAAATTCCGGATTAGATACCACCCCGAAGTCCTTCCCGGCAGTCTTACCGCTTTTTTCTTCAATAATTTTAGATACTTTATCCAGAGTTCCGGGGATAACTGTACTCCTTATGGCTATGGTGTGAAACGATTTTTTTTCTTTCAGGGCCCTTCCGATGGATTCAGCCACCATAAATACGTGGCTCATATCCAGGTGCCCCTTATGATCGTTAGGAGTTCCCACGCATATAAAAGATATATCCGTATTTAAAACAGCCCTTTCGGAATCGGCGGTTGCCTTAATTTTATTGTCCCGGACTCCTTCCTTGATAAACTTATCAATGTTTTTTTCAACTATTGTAGCTTTACCGGAGTTAATTAAATCTATTTTCTTTTTATTTATATCCACCCCTACAACTTCATTACCAAGTTCAGACAGGCAACCCATGCCCACACAACCCACATAACCTAACCCAAATATTGAAATTTTCATTTTATCATTCCTTTTATTGTATAGCTCCTGTTCTTACTAAGATGCCCGATAGTCTTTACAGTAGTTGTTTTAATTTTTTGGTTAAAATCCGGAGAATACCAGCCTAAAACCGGGTTTTCCGTTCCTTTAAACAAATTATAACTTAAATTCTCATCTATTATTAGTTCTACAGAACTGCTATCGTTATCTATGGTGACAGTATTTTCTTTTTCCGTGGTATTACAATCCGGATGAAGATGAAAAAATTGTTCAAACATCCCCCCCCCTTTATTAAATTTATCTATTATAATAAAACTACGGTCATTATAAAAATATTTAAATTCTCTTATTATATTATGTTCCTTGTAAGAAACCTTCATTTTTAGCTCAATCTTTTCTGAACCGGCGCTATAATCAACCAGCTCAGATTTATACGTTTTTCCGTACATAAAATCTCCCGGCTGGTCACTAAAATCCTCCCCGTTTATCTTCACGGTATTATGAGCTGCATTCGCTCTAAAATATTTACGCCATTTTCCGCCGCTATGATACAAATAGGTTCCCGGATCCACAAATATCTCTTTACCATCTACGCGAAGATAAAAGCTCAAAGCATCCAGATGTCCGTGGGAAAATAAGG
>CAYZAK010000073.1:0-4167 GCA_964476445.1 uncultured bacterium | reverse complement strand
ACGCCCCGGCCTTATTTAAATACGACACCGGTTTAGCAGAAATATATAATCATAATCTAACTGACGACGAAATAACAGCTTCCAATCCTATGTACGACGGGCCGGCGGACATAACTATTGACGGTAACGGCGATATAATCTTAGCCGGAGCCATGGACGGTAAAAATATGTGGATTGCCAAATACAGCGAAACTTCGGTAGCGTCCACTGATGACTCCCTTTCAAATTTAACGGTAAATCCGGGAACATTAGACCCTGTATTTTATTCTAATACCTATTCTTATTCAACCGGTGTAATTTCTGATGTAACTTCGGTGGATGTTACGGCTACCCTTTCCGATTCCAGCGCTACTCTTACTATTGACGGAGAGAGCGCTACAAGTGAAGTTGCCAAAACTGTTAATATCGGAAGTCCCGGTACTGTTATTGATATAGATACTGTGGTTACCGCCGAGGACGGGGTTACCCAAAGTACTTATACCATTACCGTCAGTCGGGAGTCGGAACCCTCCAGTGATGCTTCTTTATCAGGGCTAACCGTGGACCCGGGAACTTTAGGGCCCTCATTTGATTCTAATACCTATTCTTATTCAACCGATGTAAGTTCGAATGTAACTTCGGTGGATGTTACGGCCACACTTTCCGATTCCAGCGCTACTCTTACAATTAACGGGGAGAACGCTACAAGCGGATCCTCCAAAACTATTAATCTTGGAGATCCCGGTAATGATACCGTTATAGATACTCTTGTTACCGCGGAGGACGGGGTTACCCAAAGTACTTATACTATTACAGTAACCAGGACAGAAGAAATTCTCTCTGATGACGCTTATCTTTCGAACTTAACAGTGGACCCGGGCTCATTAGACCCTGTATTTTATTCTAATACCTATTCTTATTCAACCGATGTAAGTTCGAATGTAACTTCGGTGGATGTTACGGCCACACTTTCCGATTCCAGCGCTACTCTTACTATCAACGGAAAGAGCGCTACTAGCGGAGCTGCCGAAACTATTATACTCGGTGACCCCGGTACCGATACTGATTTCAATACTGTGGTAACGGCAGCCGATGGAAATACTACAAATACTTATTCTATCACTGTTAGCCGGGCCGCGGAAAATTCAGAAGAGGATGAAGAAGACGAGATTGATTCAGATGAAGATGAATATGTAAAAGGCGGAAAGAAAGGTTATGTGAATCCCGATAACGGTGAAAAAGCAGATATACATTTTAAGGCTAATGACAGCGGATATGTTGATTACACAATCTACAGTCTCACCGGCAAAAAAATAGACAGCGGAAGAAAATATACTGAAGGCGGCGACGATTATATTGAATGGGCGGCAACTAATTTCAGAGATAATGTAGTACAATCAGGAATTTATATTATACAATTAAACGGTCCCGGGGTAGATACCAGAATAAAAATACCGGTACTAAGATAATCTGGAGGAAATAATATTATGAAAATATTTAGAAAAGTAACAATAATGACAATCTGGGGTTTATTAATCTCCGCAACCGGTTATGCCGGTACCGGAGAAACCGCGGGTATTATACTCAATAAGGCGGTTACTGTAAATCAGGCCGCACTATCGGGAGCAGTTACGGCAAATTCAGGCTTAGATACAATGAGAATTAATCCTGCGGGATTAACGGGGATAAAAGGCCAGGATATATCCCTTATGTATAACAATGGGTATTTCGAAGATAATTTTATATCGGTTGCTTATGCGCGGGAAATGGGATTTATTAATATGGGAGCGAATATAGTTTATAGCGCAACGGATAAAATAGGTATCTGGTCTGAAGATAATAATTATATTGAAGAAATCGGACAGCAGGATATTATTGTTTCTTTTTCCGCTTCATTTGATAATTTAATAAACTCTGTTCCCGTAGGTATTAATTTAACTATGTTGAATTCAAGCATTTTCGGAAATTCGGCCACTGCCTTTTCAGCGGGGGCCGGGCTACAGCATTCTCTTAGCCTATTAGGAAATGAATTGCGAATCGGTGCAGGTATTCAAAATATAGGAACGAATATTAAGTACTTAGAGCAGGAAACGCCTCTACCGTCTTTTGGCCAGGCCGGTGTGACATATAATTTTCCTCTTGGAAAGAGTGAGCTGACTTTAAATACCGATTTACGGTTACCCCTTAATTCTGAGGATTTATATCTTATGGGAGGCGTAAAATACGACCCGGTTAAAAATATATCTTTACTGGTTGGTGGAGAAACTAATCTGGATTCAAATATTTCTCAAGATAAACTAAATATTGGTACTGAAATTAGAGCCGGAAATTATAAGTTTAGTTACGTAGTAGATATGGTAAAAAACATTGACTTAAGCCATTATATATCTATAGGTTTTCAACTCTGATTTTTTAATAAAAAGACTAATTAATTTCACAAAATTTATTGTTCTACTTGACATACCTTTCTTTTTATATTATTATACGTTTAGAACAAACTAAACGATATGAATGATAAAGAGAATAACAATTTGCAGGTAAAATTTGCCAATATAGCCGGAATGCTGGCCTCCCGGTTCAGTATAAATCCCACCGCAGGTCAACTTTACGGACTTTTATACATGTCTCCCAAACCTGTATCCTTAAATGAGATGGTTGAAAAGCTCGGCATAAGCAAAGGTTCGGCTTCCACCAATATCCGTATATTAAGTTCCTGGGAGGCCGTGGAGAAGGTCTGGGTGGACAATTCCAGAAAAGATTACTACCGGGCCGATCCCGATACCCTGGAAATTATTAAAAAAAGACTGGTAAAAGGAATGAACCGGAGGTTAAAAGAAGCCCGGGGAAGCCTTAATTCGTTAGAAAAAACTTTCCAAAAGCATCAGAATTCAGGTAAAGAGGATAATAAAGACTTTTACGCTAAACGCCTTCAAAAAACCAGGAAAATGTACGAACAGGTTAAAAATATTCTGGATATCCTGGTACCGGAAGAGTAAAATAAAAAATTAAAACTATGAACAAACTAAAAATAGCTCTTTTTATTCCCACCCTTGCCGGAGGTGGCGCGGAGAAGGTTTTTTTAAGACTTGCCGTTGAATTTTACGGTAGAGGGCACGATGTGGAACTTGTATTGATAAACAAAAAAGGCCCTTATCTAAAAGATGTACCCAAAGAAATAAAAATAGTAGATTTAAAAGCCGGCCGGGCCCTTTTTAGTATCCGGAAACTTACTGAATATGTAAAAAAAAACCAACCGGACGTAATGCTGTCGGCCATGCCCCACTGTAATTTAGTTGCCGCATGGGCAAAAATGTTAACTAAAGAAAAATTCACACTTTTTTTGACCGAACGGAACTATTTTTCTTTGTCCAATAAAAAAGAGAAAATACACAAAAGAGTTATGTACCCTTTACTTATAAAATGGTTTTATCCCCGCTCGGATAAAATTATCGCTCTTTCCGAAGAGATGCGAAAAGATCTTGTAGATAACCTGAAAATACCGGAACAAAAAACTAAAACAATATACAATCCGGTTGTTGATAACAGTATAGAAAAAAAAGCCAAAGAAAAGGTTGAACATCCTTTTTATAAAGAGAAAAAATCCAGGATTATAATCGGTGTGGGACGCCTTACAGAACAGAAGAATTTCCCGGTTCTTGTAAAAGCTTTCAATAAAATTAACCAGAAACAGAAAAATACACGGTTAATTATTTTAGGAGAGGGAGAAGAAAGACAAAATTTAGAGAGGTTAATTCAAAAACTGGATATTAAAGAAAAGGTTTCTCTTCCCGGATTTGTTGATAACCCTTACAAATACATGGCCCAAGCTGATGTTTTTGTATTATCTTCGCTTTGGGAGGGACTACCGGGAGTACTTATAGAAGCCCTTGCCTGCGGCACGCAGGTTGTAAGTACTGACTGTAAGAGCGGACCAAGGGAGATATTGCAAGAAGGAAAATACGGCCGTTTAGTTCCAATGAATGACAAATTGGCTCTGGCGAAGGCTATAAAGGAAACTCTTGATGCCCCGGTTGACAATGATAAACTTAAAGAGAGGGCGAAAGATTTCAGTGCGGAAAAAATAACAGAAAAATATTTAGATGTTATGGGAGTTAATTAAATTGAGCTGTTTGAAAAAAGTTTGTAAGGGCCGTTTATGAAGGAAATTTTAATACATCCTGGTTATCC
>CAYZAK010000072.1:0-4345 GCA_964476445.1 uncultured bacterium | reverse complement strand
CGATACAGGTGAACCTGGCCGAAATATATGAGATATTACATTGGTTTGAATTGGGATGTTCTTTTTAGTAAGTTACGGAATGTTAATTTACACTTCTTTAAAGAAAAAAGAAAACAATAAAAGCAAATCCGAGAGACTTAAAAGAGACGGCCAGGTAATAGATTACGGTGCCAGAGAAATTAAAAAGGGAATTTGTAGCAATTGCGGGGAAAAACTAGTTTTACGTACCGCCCGCCGGGGTGGTTATAAAGGTCAAAAGTTTTACGGCTGTTCCAATTACCCAAGACGTAGACATATAGTCAACGTAGATACCCCCCGTAGAAAAGAAGCTGCCCAAGAAAAAGAAAAAGCTAAATCAAAAAAGAAAACCAAAAAGAAAAAATCTAAGTCCCCAAAAAAGAAAAAAACTAAATCCAATAAAAAGAAAAGTTATGAGATAAGCTACGAATTATATAAAAAAGGTCACAGCATAGAAAAGATAAGTAAAAAGAGAGATTTAGCCTTAAGTACGGTAAAAAGGCATTTACTTACAGCTATTAAAAGTGGTCTGGAAGTAGTTAAAGAGGATTTTATCTCTAAAAAGAATGAAAAATTAGTTTTAAAAAGTTTAAATAAAAACAAAAGAAATAGAAGATTAAAGACAATAAAGCGGGAATTACCGGACGAAATAAGTTATTTTCAGATTAAACTTGTAAAATATACTTAAATAATAGGATAAAGATAGAAATTATAAAAATAACGGGAAGATTATAGTTGTCCTACAAATTTTTCACTAATTCTATTTTTTTCTCCCGGGACTGTTTTTTTATATAGTGTTCGTTCTTAAGAGCGTTAGAGTAGGTGTATCGCTTCTTACTTTTTACCAGAAGCTTTACCGGGGAACGGGCGGCGGTATATTTACTTCCTTTACCGCTGTTATGTTTTTGTATGCGTTCCTCAACGTCCTTTGTTATCCCGGTATAGTAAGTATCGTCGGAACATTCTAATATATAAATTTTCCATTCTTTCATAGTTTTTCCCTCAAAAAAGTTTCTTATTATTTAAATATATACTCTTTTATAACACTTGCACTATTCTAAATTTTCAACTAAATTTTTTTATCAATCGGTAAAATGCAACCAATCCATTAGGTAAATTGCAATTATGTAAAATAATAACAGATAAGGAAGCTGTATCCAATTATTGAGCGATTAAATATATATTTTTTAACTATCTGTTTAAAACCCAGACAGAATAATTCAACAGCCCGGCAAAACTTACCCAGGCTATATAGGGATACAGCAGGACTCCTGCAGTTTTATCTATTTTATAGAATTTTACGGTGGTAATAATTATTAAAGTCAATAAGATTAGTAATTCTATTAAAGCCAGTCCCCGGAGCTGAAATCGGAAAAATATCAGGGACCAGGAAAAGTTGAATATCAGCTGGACCCCGTAATAGGTTAGGGCTCCCTTTACATCGCAGCTGTTCCGTTTTATCCATATCCTGTAGGAAGCGTAGCCCATAAGTAAATAAAGCACCAGCCAGACCGGTCCGAAGACCCACCCGGGAGGGGCGAACCCCGGCTGTTGAAGTTTTTTGTAAAGTTCTATGGAATCGGCGGTTAAAAACCCGCTGGCCATACCTATTAATACCGGTATCGCCAGGCAGATAACAATATTTTTTATCTTCTTCATTTAAATATCACTCCTTTAAATCCTATTGTTCAATCCCGCTGAGAAATATCGGTCAGATGAACCTCAAATTCTTCTGCATCTATTTTATAGGGTAAATCGGGATCCGGTTCTCAGTATCTTGTATCTCCCATACCCTCTTTTAATAAATATTTGGTAACATTGACATAATAACCGTCCACCGGGGCGTATATATAAGCCAGCAGACGGTCGTAGGTATATCCCCTTTTTTCAGGGATTACCACCAGTATTTTTTTGTCCCGGAGCAATTTTCGGTTCACCTCTGTAGCTTCCACAGCCCCGGGTTCATCTTCCTCATCATCGGAATGAGCCATTTCGGGCGTATCTATACCCAGGTACCTGATAACATAATTATTAGTTAATAAAATTGTATCACCGTCGTAAATTCCCCGGACACCGCTGAAAAGCAACTCATAACCTTCAAATTCGGGGTGAGTAAAAAGGAGAGTCTTTTCAGGTCCCCTGCCGGGTTTGTAGTTGAAAGCAAAACCCGCCCCGATAATCAGAACCAGGATTAAAATAATAATTTTAGTAAATTTATATTTCTTCAATATATGCGTATTTTATATTAAAAACACAAATTTTGAAAATTTCAGAATATTTATTGTTAATAAAATAGTTGAAGATATTGACTAAATATGGTATTTTTTACTTTAATATGAATTCATAAAAAGGGAATTGAAATTAAAGGATATACATTATGGCAATAAAAAAGAGCGAATTATATAGTACTCTTTGGGAAAGTTGCAATCATTTGAGAGGCGGTATGGATGCCTCACAATATAAAGACTATGTATTAGTTTTACTATTTTTAAAATATGTTTCAGATCGTTATGCAGATAAACCCCATGCGCTTGTTGATATTCCTGAGGGAGCCAGTTTTAACGATATCTCAAAATTAAAGGGAAAGAAAGATATCGGTGACAAACTAAATAAAATTATTGCAAAAGTAGCGGAAGCTAATAATTTAAAGGGCGTTATAGATATCGCCGATTTCAATGATCCTGATAAATTAGGTAGTGGTAAAGAAATGCAGGATCGGCTTTCTGATTTGGTCGCTATCTTTGAAAATCCCAATTTAGACTTCAGTAAACAACGGGCAAGTGATGATGACCTTTTAGGTGATGCGTATGAGTATCTTATGCGTCAATTTGCTACAGAATCAGGAAAAAGTAAGGGCAATTTTTATACTCCGGCGGAAGTTTCTCGTATAATGGCAAGCGTTATAGGTATAAAACATACGAAAGATCCTTCAAAAACATTATATGACCCCACCTGCGGCAGCGGGTCGTTGCTATTAAAGGCAAATGATGAAACCAAAAATGGCGTAAGTATATATGGCCAGGAAATGGATAATGCCACTTTTGCTTTGGCAAAAATGAATATGATGCTCCATGGAATTACAACCGCAGAAATTTGGAAAGGTAATACATTGGCAAGCCCCCACTGGACAGAAAGCGGAGGAGGACTAAAGAAATTTGATTTTGCTGTTGCAAATCCTCCTTTTTCCTACAAAAGGTGGCGACATGGATTTAATCCAGAAAATGACATATATAAACGGTTTGATGGATATAGTATGCCGCCAAAGAAAAATGGAGACTATGCTTTTTTACTACATTTTATCCGGTCATTAAAAAGTACCGGCAAGGGAGCTATTATTTTACCACATGGTGTCCTTTTCCGTGGTAATACAGAAGCAGCAATAAGAAAAAAGTTAGTTCGGAAAGGATACATAAAAGGAATTATCGGGTTGCCTTCTAACTTATTTTATGGAACGGGTATTCCAGCCTGTATCATTATAATAGACAAGAAAAATGCAGGTAGTCGACGTGGTTTGTTCATGGTGGACGCTAGTAAAGGTTTTGTAAAAGATGGCAATAAAAACCGTTTAAGAGAACGGGATATACGCAAAATTGTGGATGTATTTAATGAGCAGAAGGAAGAATCAAAATATTCTCGGATGGTTCCTATAAAAGAAGTTGAGGAAAATGAATACAATCTTAATATACCTCGTTATATTAATACCCAGGAAAGTGAAGATCTGCATGATATAGAATCACATTTACTGGGCGATATACCCAACCGGGATATTAAAGAATTACAGAAGTATTGGCAGGTATACCCTTCGCTCCGCAAAGTACTATTTGAAGAGAGTGAGAGGGATAAATATAGCCGAGTAAAAGTTGCAACGGAGGATATAAAAGAAACAATATTTTCTCATCCGGAGTTTATTGGTTTTTCAGAAAAAGTTCATAATATTCTTACCAAATGGAAAAAGCGTCACACACCTTTTTTAAAGAAATTGAGACCCGGTATGCATCCTGATGAAATCATATCAAGATTATCCGACGATATTATCAATAAATTTGATGACGTAAACCTAATAGATAAATATGACATATATCAATACCTGATGTCCTATTGGGTAGAAACAATGAAAGATGATGTTTATATTTTAATGGAAGACGGTTGGAAAGCAAAACTACATAAAACTAAAGAAACCAAAAGGAAAACAGAGTGGGATTGCGATCTTGTTCCAAAAACATTAGTCATTGATAATTATTTTAAAGATGAAAAGAAAAATATTGAAAAAATAGATTCTGAAAGTGAAGCATACAGTCAGCAACTAAAAGAACTTGAAGAGGAACAC
>CAYZAK010000071.1:0-4445 GCA_964476445.1 uncultured bacterium | reverse complement strand
TTTTTTTACAAATCTCGAATTTTTGGGGGAAGGAGCCAATAGAGCAGACCTGTTAATAAATGCTTTATACGGCGAAAAATACCCGTTATCCAATCATTACTGGGGAAAAGACTATTATTGTCTTAGAGATGAATTTTATCTTTCGGAATCACCTCCGGTAAATGAAAAAGTAAAAGAGATAATGATCTCTTTCGGCGGAGTGGATGATAATAACTATACGGCGAGGATAGTTAAAATTATTTCCGGTATGGATCTGTCCGGTATAAAAGTTACGATTGTTTTGGGGTTGGGCTATAAGGAGAAAGACCAATTAGAAAAAATAGTAGAGCAGACCGGTTTAAATGCGGAAATAAAACAGAATATTAACAATATAAGTGAATATATGCAGAGGGCGGATATTATTTTCACTTCTGCAGGCCGGACGGTTTACGAAATAGCTTCAATAGGTACGCCTTCTATAATACTGGCCCAGAATAACAGGGAGCTCCGGCATACCTTTGCCGGTCCGGAAAACGGATTTATAAATTTAGAACTGGGGTATAAAGTACCTGATGAGGATATTAAGGAAACTCTTCTAAATTTGATGGAGAATTATGATCTACGCAGGAGATGCCGGAAATTAATGCTGGAGAATAATTTAAGACAAGGCGCGGATAACTTGCTTAGTTTGATTTTTGATAAATATAAACACCAAATAAAGGGAAAATAATTTGAGCATTTATGAAAATATATCAAAATCAGAATATCCGTTTATAATAGCGGAAGCGGGGGTCAATTATTATGATATAGCCAAGAAAGAAAATATTAAGCTCCTTGCCGGGGCTAAGAGAATGATTGATGAAGCGTCCGGTTCGGGAGCGGATGCAATAAAATTTCAGACTTATAAAGCCGGAAAGATTGCCGCACGGAACTCTCCGGCATATTGGGATTTATCCGAAGAACCCACTGAATCCCAGTACGAGCTGTTTAAAAAATACGATAAAATGGATAGCGAGGATTACCGGGAGCTGGCAGGATACTGCAATGACAAAGATATTATTTTTATGTCCACTCCCTTTGATTTTAAATCGGCGGATTATCTGCGCGATTTAATGCCTGTATATAAAATATCATCCTCGGATATAACAAATATCCCCTTCATAAAACATATCGCCAAAAAAGGAAAACCCGTCTTTTTATCTACGGGTGCATCCAACATAGAGGAAATCCGGCGGTCTGTAAATGCAGTAATAGAAACGGGTAACCGGGAAATTGGGATTTTACACTGCGTCTTATCTTATCCTACTGATTATGAAGATGCTAATTTAAATATGATAAAACATTTGAAGGATGAATTCCCAAAATTTATAACCGGCTATTCCGATCATACCCGGCCTGATGAAGAAATGCTTCCTCTCACGACGGCTTATCTTTTGGGGGCAAAAATAATAGAGAAACATTTCACTCTGGACAAAACTCTTCCCGGTAACGATCACTATCATGCCATGGATCCTGATGATATAAGAAGGTTTAAGAAAAACCTGGACAAAGTGATTAAATTAAAGGGCGAAAACTTTAAGAAGGTACTTGAATGCGAAGAAAATTCCCGTCGGCATGCCCGGCGGAGTATTGTAGCCGCCCGGAAAATTAAAAAAGGGGAAAAAATAACCAGACAGGCTATAACATTTAAACGGCCGGGAACCGGTATTCCGCCCTTTGAACTTGACAATATACTTGGAAAAACGGTTTCCGTAACTGTTGATGAAGATACTATTATTAAAGAAGAATTTATAGAGTAATATGACCCCATGTATACAGTTTTAACCGGCGCCAGAAAGAATATAGGGGATTTTTTAATAACTGACCGGTGCCGGAAACTTTTAAATAAACACCGTCCTGAGCATAAACTGTTTCAGCTTCCTGCCTGGGAGTCGCTTGAAGGTAAAATCGACAAAATAAATAAGAGTGAGGCGGTAATTATAATGGGAGGGCCCGGATACCGCAGAAATATGTATCCGGGAGTTTATAAACTCATGCCCCGGCTGGATGAAATAAAAGTACCAATTATTCCCATGGGATTGGGATGGAAAGGGTTTCCGGGTGATTATTACACTTTGGAAAATTATACCTTCACCGACTCTGCTATGGAACTTTTAAACAGAATCAAGGAGGAGAATAAGTATGTAAGCTGCCGGGATTATCTAACGGAAGAGGCATTAAATAGAAATGGTATAGAAAATACCTTAATGACCGGCTGTCCGGTATGGTATGATTTAAACTCCATAGGAAAAGAATTTAATCCGCCCGGAGAAATAAAAAGAGTGGTCTTTACGCCTTCACAGAGACACATTTACAGAAAACAATCCGTAAAGATTCTAAAATTGCTGAAAGATATATTTAACGGAGCGAAATTGTACTGTTCATTTCACCGGGGTATTACAGCAGATTATGAGTTTACGGACCGGGGAGATGAAAAAAATAATTTAAGAATAAAAAAATCAGCCGAAGAACTTGGCTATGAAATAGTTAATGCAGCTTTTGACCTGGACAATATTAGATTTTATGATCAGTGTGATTTGCACGTGGGCTACCGGGTCCACGGACACCTCTATTTTTTAAGTAAAAGGAAACCGTCGGTTCTCCTACACGAAGACGGTCGGGGACGGGGTGTATCCGAAGCTTTGAATATAAAAGGAATAGATGCCTTTGAAAGGAAAGGCCCGGGACTTTTCGCGGAGCGGATAAATATTCCTTTGATATCCTGGGGAATTAAAAAAATTACAGGAGAGGTAAGACCCCGGGCTAAAGCTCCGGCAGAGGTGGAGGATTATATAAAGGAAGAGATTGAAAACGGATTTTTAAGATTTAACGGACTGGGATTGATAATCGATAATTACTACCGGCGGATGAAAAAATTTATTTCGGAGCTTCCCTGATTCCCGGTAATGGTTAAAAAGTGCTAGAAAAAATTAAAGAAAGATTAAAGGTCTTGCTGGGCCCCCAGTTTTATGAATTCATAAGTCATTCTAAAAATTATGTTTCGGCCGATGTTCTCTCCAAGGGACTCGGTTTTATAAGTATACCGATATTTACCCGCCTGCTGGTACCCAAAGAGTATGGTATACTGGGAGTGTTTACTTCATTTGTAAGTATTGCCGGGATTGTATATGGACTGGGTATAAGATCTGCCGTTACAAGATATTACTATGAAAAAACCGATGATTTTGACAAATTTTACGGAAGTAATGTTTTACTTATAATTATCTGGGGATTTTTACTGACCGGTCTGCTTTTAATATTCAGAGACTTTTTCCAGGATTTTTTAAAGATTCCCTTGGGTATGATTTATATAGGGATAGGAACCATATTTTCTTACAGTTTTTTTAAAATTTATCAATCTTACCTACAGGCCTCAAAACAAAGCAAAAAATTATCCAGCTTAAACATTTTAAGAACTGCTTCTATTTTTATTATAGCTATTGTTATTACAGTATTGCTTAAAGATAATAGATTTTACGGCAAAGCCATTGCTCAGCTCTCAGTCACCGGTTTATTTATGGTAATAAGTCTGATAGCGATATTTCGGATTTCGAAGCTAAAAATTGAAAAAAAATATATAAAATATTCTCTGTTATTCGGAGTCCCAATAGTGTTCCATTTAATATCAAACAATATCTTGAAACAATTCGATCAAATTATAATAAATCAGCTTATTGGTCCTGAAGATACGGGATTGTATTCTTTTGCCTACAAAATAGGTATGATATTGAATATAGTGGCTATGGGTATGCAGCGGGCCTGGAGTCCTATGTTTTATGAGAGTTTAAATAAAAAAAATTACCAAGATATTGAAAATTTGGCTCGCAAATATTCAAAAATTGTTTATCTAATTGCTTTTAGCTTAATATTATTCAGCAGAGAGGTAGTAATGATAATGGCTGCTAAAGAGTATCATACTGCTTTAGGAGTGGTACCGATTGTAATAATAGGCTATATTTTTGTATATTTATATACAATGTACGTAAATTTTGCTTTTTACCATAAAAAAACCTATTTGATTGCCGTATTTACAATTATTGCCGGCGGGATAAATATTGGGTTAAATTATCTTTTGATACCCCGGTTTGGCTACATAGCAGCGGCCTGGACCACTTTAATTTCATACGTAATTTTATTTTTACTGCATTTCATTAATATAAAGTTTATTATAAATCCGGAGTGGGTTACTCCGTTAAAAACATTTATACCTAATTTTTTTGTACTGTTTCTGGGGATAGCTATTTTTTATCTTACTAAAGTTTATTTCGAAAATGTCTGGTCCTTATTTTTACTCAAAATTATTTTAATGACAGGTATGACGCTGGTTTTGTTAAGAAAAGATATTTTGAAATTAAGAAAAAAGATTTAAATGGAATTAAAAGAATTATATCAAAAATTTATTGATTTTGAATACAAACATGATCTGT
>CAYZAK010000070.1:0-4489 GCA_964476445.1 uncultured bacterium | reverse complement strand
TTATTTTTCAACTTATTACTCGACAGTTAAATTTTCCATATCCACATGTTCAAAACCTTCAAGCCTCTCAGTTATCCGGTTCCAAAATACAACCAGTTGGGACCGCTTTTTTTTACTTAACCCATAAGTTTGAAGCGGTGAATGAATAACGCTTTTAAGGGGTAGAATCCTGTGCCCGTTTAAACGGTCTACCCAGGTAAGCATATATTTCACATCATTTATGCGGAGTCTACTCTCTTTTTTATCATTTTTTACATATATTTTTAAAATTTTTCCGAGCTCCACCTCCGCAGTTGGTATCACATCCGGAATATAATGCTGGTTCGAAACAAAATTTCCCATTGAATAGGCGACTAAAGTTTTATTTTCATTTTCATTCTCCCCATTTATTTCAATATATTCCATAGGCTGGATTACATGGGGATGGCTACCCAGAACCAAGTTAGCGCCGGCACGGGCCAGAAGGGATGCAAGAACTTTTTGATTTCTACCCGGCTCAAATTCGTACTCTTCCCCCCAGTGCATGTAAACGGCCACAAGCTCCGCGCCCCGGTGGCGAGCCTTTTCAATATCCAGTTTAAACGTTTTGTAAGCCGATTTTAAATCATCGGTGTCAATAAGGTTTACTATATGTTCTTTGCCTTCGGGGACGGGAATCTGATTAGTGCTTACGGTATAGGCAAGAAAAGCTATTGTAATTCCATTTACATCTAAAACCGGTGGAGTATTGCGTTCAGCCTGCGTTTTTGCTGTACCGAAAGGTTTCATTCCCGCTTTTCTAAATATTTCAACGGTCCGGTAAAGTCCTTCTTCTTTGGTATCAAGGGAATGATTATTTGCTGTAGCTACAAAGTCAAATCCGACATTTTTCAAATCCCGAGCGAGCTCATCGGGAGCATTAAATCTTGGATGTCCACTGTACCCCTTCTCTTTTCCCGCCAAAGTGGATTCAAAATTGCAAACCCCGGTATCGGCTTTTTGTATATACCCTTTTATATGTTTAAAACTCGGACTAAAATCATAACCCCCGGATTCTTTTGAAAATGCCCGATTAATCTGGGGCAAGTGTACCATAACATCACCGGTGAAAACAATAAGAACCTCATCATCGTCCTCTGATATATCATCTAACGGAGCTAAGGGAGCTCTGTAACCGCAGGCTGAGATAAAAATAAAAGCATAAAAACCCAGAACTTTTTTTATACCATTATTTATCATTTTAGATTTATAAGTCCATCAATTAATTTTAGTTTATTTATCATAATAAATTCCGGTTACTATTTTAAAATAATAAATTAATTTTAATAAATCAAAAATAAATTTGTAACCGGATTGAATTTTATAAAAGATATATTTTTTCAATTTTCGCCAAAATTTTTTATTCGGGTTATCATTTTATGTACTTCACCCGGTCCGGCAACCCCCGCTGTTTCAGAAGCTAAATTCAGTCCCTCGCTGAGGGCCTCCCTGTAACCGAAGACGGTGATAAATTTACAGGCCACTGCCGAGCCTAAAACGTCCCCGCAGCCTGTGGTATCCACCACTTCCTTATTAGTCGAGGGTTCAATAAAAAAATTTTGGGCGGGTAAAAACAGATTCGTCCCTTTTTTTCCCCTGGTTACAAAAAATGCCCGACCCCCGAGTTTGAAAAATTTACCGGCCAGTTTCTTTAGATTTTTTTCGGTTATATTTATATCCGGGTCGCCGAGCATACAGGCGGCTTCCTTTTCGTTTGCCTGAAGGTAATCCACACCTTCAGCCCACTTCACCCAGAATTCTACGGGCCTGTATTTCCTAACTTTTCCGGAATCCGGAGTAAGGGCTAAAGAATGTATATCCAGCCAGGTGAGATTACCGGTATTTTTAACTATCTTTCTCCATGAACTGAACTTTAAATCGTTTCCGGTATTTAAGATCAACATGGTTAGGTCAAAACGGTTGAAATTCTTAATTTTTCCAGTCAAATCCAGAGAATCCACAGTCCGGGTAACTATCTCTTTTCTCTCCCCGGATTCTGGATAATACAGTTTAATCCGGTGCCCCGATTCGGATACAATATTTACATTCTCCCAGTTAATATTTTTCCAGTATCTTCTTATATTTTTATCTCCCGGGCCAATTTCTCCCCCAGATTGGCAAAAAGATGAGTCCGAGCTCCTAAAACGTCCAGGACTGTGGACTGATAGAACATTCCCCCGGGCCCCCCCCAATAATTTCCGTCATGCCGGGCTATTCTGTCCCGGGTAATTGTTCCTATTAAACCGACTTACGGCTGTTTCATTTCTGACATTGAGGGCAAAAATAAGAGGCCCGGCCGGATACTTTTTTCCTCTTTATTCTGTGCTCCGGATTATTGGGACAAATTCTGTCTTTACGGTGGGATAATACCCAAAAATTACCGAAATTTTCAGAAGGAGCCTGTTTTTTTATACCTTCTTTTAAAACTTTTTTCATATTCTTAAACAGATTTTCTTTCTGCTTACATTTAAGGGAAGAGACTTTCCGGGAGGGCCGGAGTCCGGTTTTAAATAAAATTTCATCCGAATATATATTGCCCACCCCCGCTATTACATCCTGGTGCATAAAAAACGATTTTAACCCTTTTCGGCGATTTCTCTCAAGTAATCTCAAAAAATTTTCTTTCTTCATATCCAGGGGTTCGGGGCCCAGACGGTGTATAAGTTTAATCTCCCCGGGTTTATCAACCATATATATTTTCCCCAGTTTTCTCATGTTCAGCCAGTTTAACTCGTAGTCGTTTTCAAATTCGAATCTGGCCCTGGAAAATTTAATTTCTTCTCGATATTTATTTCTGTTTGCCGTCTTCAAATACTTGAAATTTCCGGTCATACCGAAATGGAAGATAATATTTTTAACTCCGGAACTTAAAGAGACTATCAAAAACTTCCCTCTTCTTTGGGAATTTTCAAAACTATTATTTTTAAGATATTCTTTGAAATGTTTAAAAGAGGTCTTTTTTATAAGGCTCCGGGTACTGCTTTTTACATTCTTAATCTTCTGTTTCAGGGATGTCCGGTTAAAATATTTTTTAAAATACTCTATTTCGGGAAGTTCAGGCATAAATATTCAGCCGGACAAGTCCAAATTTTCAAGTTCATTTTGAACTCTGTCCGGGGAAATATTTTTTGATCTTATAGCAAAGGTGACGTCAACTTCACATTCGGGAACTATTTCTTTTATATCCTCAAAAAACATGGCGTAGTTTGAGCTGCCCATGGTACAAAAAAGAACCAGTTTTTTTTCGGATAGATCGTATTCTTTTAAAAATGTCCTTACGGCCGGCGGTATCCTACCGGCCCAGACCGGTCCTCCCAAAAATATAGATTCATAATGGTCTAATTCCAAATTACTGACTTTTATGTCCGTATCTCTTTTAAATAAGGCGTCTTTACCGGCGACCAGAAATCCCCACAACCCGCTCCTGTTCCTGGTATCTTCTATTTTTTTTCCCGGACATCCGTAATAATCTTTAATAAACTGACTGACTCTTTGGGTATTTCCGTCTCTGGAATAGTATATAACCAGTTTATTTTTCATGATATTTATTTTGAGGATAAAAATAGTTCCAGCTATCTTTTATGGAGGTAAACAAACGGGCCTGCATGCCATGATCCCGGGCGCTCTCAATCACCCGTATTTTATCATCAAAGAGCAATATGTTTTTCGGCGGTATTTCCGTCTCCCGGGCCGGAATGTCATAAAACTTTTGGTCATGTTTCGTGTAGCCCTTATCGTAGGAAATACAAAAATAATCAAAGTATTTAAAAAAATCGAATTCATCGTCCAGCTCATAGATCCAGTTGGTCTGATCCGAAAAAATTCCCAGCTTAAATTCATACTCGTTATTTATTTTTCTAATTAAATCCAGCATAGCTTTTCGAGGTTGAAAATTATCCAGATAAACATACCGATATTTTTTTAGATTTTTTCCGGTATCCAGTATATCGGCTATTGTTTTCCAGTAATCGTCCTCGGTAGCTTTTCCGGCGGTATAACCGTTATCCAGTCCCGCACGGTATCCGGCTATTTCGTACATTTTCCGGAACGTTTTATCGAATTTCTGAGCCAGTTTTAAGATACCCAGCTGAAACCCTTCAGGAGCGATAACGCCCCCGAAATCAAAAAGTACCATATCAATATTTTCTAAATTTTTATCCATAATTACAGGCCCAGCTGGCTATCAATATTCTGCATAGCTTCTAAGCTGATGTTTACAAATTCTTTCAGACCCATCCCCAGATTTTCACAGCTTTTTATCTGTTCCCTGTCCGCCCCGGCGGCAAATCTTTTCTCATCAAATCTTCTAAGTATAAAATCCGTATCCGTACTTTTTAATTTTTTATCCGGATGCATCAAAGCTGCAGCTATTATAAGTCCGGTAAGGGGATCAACGGCATAAAGAGACTTTTCTATTTTAGTTTTCGGTTCTTTTTTCCCGGCGTGAGCTTTTATGGCATCTATTATATCT
>CAYZAK010000069.1:813-4560 GCA_964476445.1 uncultured bacterium | reverse complement strand
ATGAAGCCTTTGAAAAATTGGCGGGTGTTGCGTTAGAACCTTGAATCCAAGTTAACAAATATTTGTAATCTTATAACATTATAATACAAAAATTAGACTATAACAAGGTTTAAGGATTGAATTAAGTAGAAATTAAAAATTTTTATCTACATTTTTGTTATCTTTTCAAACCTGCCAGTGCGCGTGATGTCCCACCATAAACTTATTAAAACTAACTGATAACCTTAACTTTAAAAGCTCTAATTTTTCAAACTTTTATTTGCATAATTTTGTAATTTTTGTTATAAATATTAGAAGTTCAAAAGTAAAAAAAGAAAAGGAGGTAAATTAACAATGGGATCCACTACAACTAAAAAGGTAAAAATTGGAAAAGTTGCCAAAAGCACCGGTCTTCCGGTTTCAACAGTCAGGTATTATCTTAAAAGAGGATTAATAGATGAGGAATATCGTACTCCCGGAGGAGTACGTCTTTTTGATAGGGAAAAGACTGTACAAAAAATAAAAAAAGTACAGGACATTAAAGATAATAATACTTTAGAACAGATTAAAACTTTACTATAGATTGAGATAATTTTGTTTTATTTACAGGGTATGTCCGGTGGCATATAAGTAAAATAATGATATTTAATCAAAAAATATTACAAATACAAAAATTTAAAAAGATATTTATTCTGCTTTTAGTTATATTGAGTGGAATATTTATATCAGGGAGCACTCTTGCAGCTTCTGATAATTTTCTATTAAACTGGAACTTTGAAAATTGGGTGGATGAGAATACCCCTGAACACTGGAATGACGTTGACGGTGATGGTTTTCAATCAGATATATCACTGGTAGGGGATTATTCTCTAGGTTTAGAACATTCTTATGTATCCGACAGGGATATAGAACAGGTCACCCATACAGTAGATACGGTGCCGGATAGAGGTTACGGGGAAATATGGGTAAAAGGCAGCGGATTTGTCCAGCTTGGAGTTAAAGCCGGACAGGCAACTTTTTCTCATGGAGATTGGGTAAGACTCAAAGAAAATGATTGGACACAGATTACTTACAATCGTACTGCTTCCGAAGACGCTAATCCATGGGAATTACGAATAAGAACAACAGCCCGGGGACCTGAAGATGAAGAAATTGATGTGAATATGCAAATCGGCGCTGCCTGGTTAAGTTCGGCGCAATCTCCTGCTGGCTGGCCCACAGGCATCCTGTATTCCTCTCCCCGGGAAGTTTATGAAGGTGATGGCTTTGACAAACAGTTTACCCTGACTCTTGCGAACGAGCAGTTTGAAGACAGTCTTGATACCGGCCATATTGAACTCACCGGTGATTTTTCCGGTATTAATGTGGAAGCGGCAAATAAAGTAGACAGTACCACGGCTACCGTCCGGTTAAGCGGGGATCTCAGTTATGATGCCGGTACAGGAACTATCGCTGTTTCGGCAGCCGGTTTAAAAGGAGACGATCCCCTAACAACTACGGTCGGGGTAATGCCTATGGTAAGAACATTTCCCCACTATGAGTATTTTGACCATGAAGGGGAGATACCGCCAGGCTGGATTTTTCAACACAATTTTTATATCAGCGATACCGGAACTCACGTCAGTTCAGGTAGTTATGCCGCTGCTGTAACATCGGGGGACCCTTTAAATGAAATGGAATCGGTAGTATTTGACTTTACCGGTTACGCTGTTGGAAATGTATCGTTCTGGTATCGGGGTACTTCAACAGCCCAAGGCAGTACAGTTACCGTGGTGGCTTCAGTTGACGGTGGAAAAAACTATACTGTCAAGGTACTGGATACATTGGAAATAACTGCCGACGGCAGTCATCATCAACTAAATTCCGACCAGGATCTTGGCGGACTTGCCGGAGAAAACGAAGTCAGATTTAAATGGATTCTTTATCGTGATGGCGGCGATATAAGTATTGATGATGTAACTTTTTCAGCAGCCCCGGAACGGATAGATGATTTTACCGCCGGCTCTTTACTTGACGGAGGGGTAGATCTTACCTGGACTTCTCCAATAGATGTAACTGACGGAAAATACAGGATAAGGTGGTCGACTGATTCTGTAGTTGACTGGGAAAGTGATTGGGACAATAGTGATGAAATATGGGATGATTATGAAAATAAAAATAATGTTGAATTCAGCACCGATACTCTAGAAGACGAATCTCACTCTTCTTCAGTTGAAGATCTTAAAGGGGGAGTAACATATTATTTTAGAATATGGTTAAGGGATAGTGAAGAATACTGGTCTGATATATCGAACGGGGCGACAACTACGGTAACAGAAGTTATAAGTGTTTCTCTTTCTACCGATACCTATGATTTTGGAGAAGTGTCGGCCGGAGATACGGTAGTATCACTTTCCAGTATAGCGGTAACTAACAGGGGGAATGTTACGCAGAAATATTCAAAATATATTTCTTCTATTACTCTTAGTAGCGGAAGTCCGTCAGCATGGACCTCCACGGATACTTCCTCCGGTCATGATAGGTTTGTTCTTTCTTCAATTTTTCATGGAGTTCAAGTTTCAACGGATAATTTTACCTTGCTCGATGATGCTGTTTTATCGGGAGAAGAGAATATAAAAATTTCGGACGATACGACTTTTACCGATCCCAATGGAGGAGGAAATAGCCAATTAGGATATAACGTACCCCAGGGATCTGTCAGGGATATGTGGTTAAGATTGGACATGCCTACAACTTTATCGACTGCTGCCCAACAGAAATTGACGATAACTATTATTGCAGAAAAAGAATAAAATGTATGGATGTAAAAACAAAATAGGAGCATATTATGGCAAAAGATAAACTTGTAAAAATAGGAGAGATTGCCCAATTAAGCAACTTACCTGTTTCTACAGTGACATATTATAACCGACTGGACATGTTAAAGGAAGTTTGTCGAACGCCCGGGAGAGTGCGTCTATTTAATAAAGGAGAAGTTCTTAAAAATATTCAAAAAATAAAGGATATGAGAAGAGATAAAAATCTGATGGAAATAAAAAAAATCTTAGAGAGGGAGGATAAAAGATGAAAAGACTGAAATTTTTAATTGTCTTTTTAATATTTACAGGTTTCACAGCCCGAGCGGACTTGCTTACCCCTTTTACCGATGTTGTTTTAAAATCTGTTGAACCCGGAAAAGAATATATTTTGAAAGGACCGAATAATAAATCTTTCATGGTAAAGAATACTTCGAATTCAAAAATAAAAGTTGAAATTAAAGTGGGAAAACCCGCAAAAAGCGATCTTAAAGAAGATTATAAAAAGATACCCGATACAGACTGGATATCCTTAAAAGATAAAAATTTAACTGTCGGTCCCGGGGAATGGAATCAGACTGAAATTGTGCTTAAAGTTCCGGACGAGAAAAAATATTTCGGTAATAGATACCAGGCCTATATTCAAACCAGGACAGCTGAAGGAAAAATCAGGGCGGGTTTAAGAAGCAGAATTTTATTTACAGTAGGAGAGAGAAAAGGAATATTTAAAAGGATTTTTTGGTTTTTGAGGTAAAACAGTAAGAATATTAAAAATAAAAGAAGAGAATAATTTAGGAGGTTGTAAATAATGAAAAAAGCAGTATTTTTTATTTCAATTTTAATTGTTTTTACAGGACAGGCCATAGGAGGGTTAAAAGTAAATTTCACAAATCCGGTTTTATCGGGTTTAAAACCCGGAATGGTTTACAGTCTTCAGGAAGAAGCCAGTTTGCCCTACAAAGTGGGACATAAG
>CAYZAK010000069.1:0-803 GCA_964476445.1 uncultured bacterium | reverse complement strand
CAATCCGGTAGATGTGGTAGTGGAGGTTCAAACCCCCTCTCCGGGAAGGTTAAGGGAGGGGTACGAAGCAATCCCCGATTCCTCCTGGTTGCGAGTTGTACCCGAACAGTTTTCTCTTCAGCCCGGGGAGACCATGGACTGTGAAATAATAGTTGCTATCCCCGAGGATGAGGAATATGAAAATCGGCATTTTCAGGCAATAATTTTGGCCCGCACAGTTTCTGATCCCGGTGATGCCGTAAGGGGAGTATTCATGGATTTGGCCATGGCCAATGTTATACGGTTTTCTACCGGGGATACTCCGGAAGCTACAATGGATGAATACCGTTCAAGGATAATGGAATCGCTAAATGTGTCCATAGACCCTTATAGTTTAAATGCGGGGGAAATCACGCCCGGAGAAGAAATAATTTTGGACGGGTTTGATCGGGCAACTCCCCAGATTATCAACCGGGGTCGCAATGATTTCAAAATAAGCTTTGAAGTAGTGGATTCCCAGAGATTGGGACGGTACGGGATCTCAAGGGATTTTGAACCGGCCCCGGAAAGCGGATGGCTTACCTTGAAAGAAGAGAAAATAAAATCGGATTCCAGAACTATCCGGGATATACCTTTAAAAATAAATGTACCGGATTCAGAAAAATATCGGGGAAAAAATTACGCTTTTGTAATCCGGGGAATGATTGATGATTACGATATCCCAATAGAACTTTTTTCAAGAATATATATAAGGACGGAAGAATAATAAAAAGGAGGTTAAAAGAAAGGCAAAATCAGAGTAAAAGGAAAAAAAGTAAAAAAGA
>CAYZAK010000068.1:0-5191 GCA_964476445.1 uncultured bacterium | reverse complement strand
CTTTTCTTCATCGGAGGTAAATTTGGAACCTTTGTGATTGTTTACCCCCGCTACCCGATTGTCCATTTCCGACAGAGCCTCAGTTAAGAGCTCATCCATTTCTTCTTCGGAATGATCGGTCATTATCATTTTATCTTCGAAGTGCTTATCACTTATCGGCTCAAACGGCATATGCAAAATCAGTTCGAAATTATCAACTCCTCCGAAGTCATTGATCGCTTTTTCGGTATTTTTCAAAAAAGGTAAAATAGCTACGGTGAGTGGCTGTTTTATTTTTAAAAGCTCGTTATTCAATTCAGGATTATAGCCCAAATCATCAATAATAATTGCAACTTCACCCTTTATCTCTTCTCCGGGTTCAACATCCTCAATTCCATTTTCATTTTTTATATCTTCCTCTTTTTTATCATTTTCAATTAGTGGATCGTTCAATCCCGAATAAATTAAAAAGGAGGCCGAAGCAATCACTATTAGTAAAATAATTTTTTTCATCTTTTAAAATTTTATTTTTACAATAATCCCAAAAGAAACAAAGCTATTTGTCCATTGAATCCGGAAAATACCGGGATGAGCAGATTATCGTCTATCTTTCCGGCAAAAGTTTCTACCACAGTCGCGGTTGTTGCCATAACCAAAATGATTATCCAATAATCAATATTTAAAAAGGAGGTTCCGGAATAGATAAAAAACACGATAATTCCGATTAAAATATTAACAAAAAACTCCGCTAAAATCCCTTCCCATGCCGTATCTTCGGGATACGACAGATAATTTTTTCCAAAGCGCCTTCCGATTAAAGCAGCGGCCATATCACCGAAGGTGGTCATTAATATGGCTGCAACCGCAACCCGAGTATCAAAAACGGCTAAAACCAATATTGCTCCGACCAAGAAAAAGATTTCCGATCCCAGAGCTTTTTCCTCCTTTTTTCTTCTCAAATGCTTCCAAAAGCCTCTTAAAATTGGTATTTTAGACCCCAATTCGAGTCTTAAATATTCCAATTCGAGAAAAGTTATTAAAACAAAAACCAGAATAACAAGTGCGATATCGGGATTGAAGATGTCCGCCATAAAAAAATATACAAGCAAAATGAAAAGAGAAAGCAAGTGAACAAATTTTCTGGCCAATTCATTTTTAAAACTCCATTGCATATTTTTAAATGATTCAGTAAAAATTATAATTCAATTTTAAAGCGCCATTCTTTGTCAGCCCACTCCCGGGCATAATCTACCCCTATTCGCTTGTGAGTGGAAATATCTCCTTCTTCAACCTTCACTCCTCTGTCCTCAATCCATAATCCGGTTTTGGGAGTTATCTTTTTATTTTTAAACTCTCTTCTTCTTATATTTAAATCACGAGTAAGAATTCCCGGTCCTTCCATTCCTTCCACCCCTCTTATTAAAACCGCCGAGGGATGATTTCCGGGCCCGGTCACCACATTCAGCATATCATACATTCCGTAGATCAGATAAATGTACCAATATCCCGGCGGGCCGAACATTACTTTGGTCCTTTCCGTGGGCTCTCGGCCCGCATGGCAAGCCTTATCACTTGCTCCGTCATAAGCTTCAACTTCAGTAATTTTTTTAGCCACTTCACCTTTATCGGTGCGTTTAACCAGATGCTTTCCCAAAATATTTTGACAAACCTCAACCGGATTTCGATCAAAAAAATCTTTTTTTAATATTGTGCTCATAAATAACTAAATTATCCATCTGAATTTTACAATAAAATAAAACTATTTCAAAAAACAAAATTAATCTTACTCTTAAAAGAAACCGATTCGGCTGATAACAGTTGATAAACATCATTAATCTCAAAATAAAAAGAGGGGTAACTTAAAAGCAAGAAGCTTGGTCAATTAAGCTTTTTATTGGATGCAAGTATCTATTCTTGACATTATTACTTATTAGTTTTATAGTAAAGAAGAACATTAACAAACTACTCTGCTGTAAATTGCGGAAAGGGGTGAAATCGATGGCTGAAAAAAGTTCAATCGGTTTATCGGATAGACAGCTAAAATTAGTAATAAGAAAACAGAAAGAGTTTAGAGGAGAAAAAATTGAATCGGAAACGCTTCTGGAAGAAGCATTCAAAATCAGGCATAAAATTTTTTGTGAACAGTTGGGTTGGGTCGAACCATCAAAAGAAAATGGTAAAGAAAAGGATCGATATGATAAATTCGCAACTCATTTCGGAGTATATGACGGAGAAAAACTATGCGGCTACTTCCGTCTTCTGAATTCCGACCAAGAATTTATGTTAGAGGATGAATTCAATGAACTGCATCCGGGTGATAAAGCAGTCCCGGGAAAAGGAAGTTCGGCGGAAATATCGAGGCTGGCAATAAGTAGCAGGAGGAAAAAGATAAAAAAATTCGTTACGGCAATGCTCTTGTATAGAATCATTTATCAATGGTTCGTTAAAAATAACAAACAGTATTGCTATGTAGTAGTAACAGAAGAATATCTGCAATCTTTACAGAAAGTTTTCCCATTTAGAAAGATCGGGAAGATAAACTACTACCAACCCGAAACCGCCACAACCGCAGCGATAGCATCGCTCAAAGAAACAAATAAGGTATTGGCGGAAACTTCGGAAGAATTTTTAAAGTGGCTACGGACCGGACTAAAATAGTCTGGTCTTTTTCTTTAATCTCTGGTATAGTTTAAAAAAACAGTCCGGTATGAATTTAACACTGAATTACTACCTATTACTACTATTTGCCACTTTCAATTTGATTCTGGCTATAGTGGTTCATTTCAATAATGAAAAAAATAAAGTAGCTACTTGGTTCAGTTTGATATTGGGGGGAACTACCTTATGGATATTTACCAACGCAATGACTCTCAGAGCCACAGATGTTGAATCGGGAATCTTTTGGTCCCAGATCAGTTATTTCAGTGCAGTAATAATAGCTGCTGCATTTTTTTATTTCAGCCTGGTATTTCCGGACATAACCAGCAGAAAAATAGACCGGTACATACCCAAAAAAATACATAAAATATATCTTGCCGTAGCTGTTCCCTTGGTTACCGTAACCGTATTCATTCCCGAATTTACGGTTAGAGATGTTAACTTGTATCCGTGGCAAATTTTTACCGGTCCCGGAATTTATATCTTCAGCTCCTTCTTTTTATTGACCATAATTTGGACTTTTAGAAACCTGATAGGAAAATATTTCATATCTACGGGTATAGAAAAGATGCAACTGCGCTACCTTTTTTCCGGCATGCTGCTCACAACCGTGTTGGCCGGGATCACAAATTTAATTCTTCCCGTTTTTTTTGGTAATTACGAATTCGTATGGATCGGCCCCCTTTTCACCGCTTTTCTCATCTTTTCGATTACCTACACCATATTGAATTATCGGCTGCTGAATATAAGAATTTTGGCCAGCCGAGCATTGATTTATCTTTTGTCTTTCTCAATAACTTTAGGAATAATTTATTACCTGTATCGATTAAAAACCGGGATGGACTATCTGAGCATGGAATTATTTCTCTTTTTTGCAATTATAGCCTCCATCGCCATCTTTAAAGTAGTTTTTAATATTTCAGAAAAATTGGGAGTAAAATATCTTTATTATTCCTTTTACTCTTACGAAAAAGTTATTAAAAATTTATCAAAAGAGCTTAACAGAATTCTGGATTTTGATAAGTTGTGTGAATATATTACATCCACCTTGATAGAAAGCATGAACCTGGAAAGAGCCGTTGTCTTGGTAAGAGGTGATGACACCCGTTTCAAAATTGGAAACAATATAGGATTCAAAAGAGAAAACGGTATCTCCATGGTAAAAAATCAATTTTTGGTCGAGTGGCTACAAAAAAACAAAAAGCCCTTAATCTATGACGAGCTCTCTTTAATTCTGCATAATAATAGAAAAAAAGAGGAAGAAATAAAAAATCTCCAATCGGATATGAAGAAAATCGAAGCGGAAGCCTGCCTACCTCTCATATATAATGAAAAGATAATAGGGTTGATGGTTTTGGGTAATAAAAAATCAAGAGAGCCGTTTACCGTAAAAGATATCGAGCTGTTAACCACTCTTTCAAATCAAGCTTCAATAGCAATTAAAAATGCCAAGCTATACGCTGAAGTTGAAAATCTCTCCCAAAATCTGGAAAGAAAAGTGGAGGAGAAGACGAAAGAGCTTCGAAAGGCGCTGGATGAGCTCAAGGCGGCCAATCGCAGCAAAACGGAATTCATAGCCATGTCCTCTCATCAACTGAGAACTCCCCTAACCGCCATGAAAGGATATATTTCAATGATTAAAGAAGAAAGATACGGAGAAATCCCGGATGAGACAAAAGAAAAACTCGAAGACGTGCTGGCCTCTACAGAAAGGCTTATCAATATAGTCAATCAACTTCTCGACATCTCCCGGATTGAGCTGGGTAAAATGAAGGCGGCAACCGAAAAAGAAGTTTTAAATGATGTTGTCATGTCCACCTTTCGAGAAATGGAAGAGGAAGGAAGAGAAAAAGATCTTGAAATGAACCTGAATCTACCTTCGGAGACCATCGAGGCTGATATCGATCGTAAAAAAATAGAGGAATCGATAATAAACCTCATAGATAATTCTATTAAATACACGGATAAAGGAAGCATAGAAGTCGGTCTTGAAAAAAAAGAAAAGGAAGCGATTATTTACGTAAAAGATACCGGAGAGGGTCTTTCCGAACAGGAAAAGAAAGATATTTTCAAAAGCTTCACCAGAGGCGATTCCGGAAAGAAAAGAACCGGAGAAGGAGCCGGCCTGGGGCTTCATATAGCTCAAAAATACGTCTCCCTCCACGAAGGAGATCTTTATGCGAAAAGTGAAGGAAAAGGGAAAGGGGCCACCTTTTTCATTGAGCTACCTCTTTTTTTAAATTAGAAATCAATAACATCTCTCTTTTTGAATTCGGATGGCGATATTTTCAGTTGAGATCATATACATTGATCGCTTCGAACTTTTAACTTCTCAACTCAAGTTTTTTATTTCTCTAATTACTTTCAAAGCTTTCTCGGCACTTCTTTCCTTATCCTTGATTTCAAGAATGAGATCGAAGTCAAATTTGTCCATTTTTTTTAAAAAGTTTTTAAAATGATCCAAGTCGATATGCTCATTGTGTCTTCCTTTCCTTTCTCCCGGTTTTTGAGAGCTGTAATGAACTATGGGTAGACCGTCCTCCTTTTTCCAGGT
>CAYZAK010000067.1:0-5300 GCA_964476445.1 uncultured bacterium | reverse complement strand
TGTCTGTGGTATTAACTACATTAGAAGCATCAAAATACTGGTCTGTTTCCAGCCACTTGCCTCCTACATCTGTTGGTTCTATTCTGTGTGCCATAATTATTAACTAAACGCTACGGAATAAGTACCTTTAAGTGTTTCGCCTGAATCTACTGTTTTAGTCCCTGTTAACTTCCTGCCTAACATTGTTCCATCGGAGGCGGCATTAAATATCCCTACCTCTTCTACTGTGTGGGAATCGGAAGCTGTCCAAGTGTTCTCGAGCTTAAGGGTGTCATCGGTCTCTGTGTCTGTCTCTTGAGTTACAGTCGCAGACGCCCTCTCAAGCCCGCCTGTGGTTATTTCATCTTGCAGGGCGGTATGGCTTGAGCTTTCAGCCGTGTTATCAGTTCCTACTGCGATATAAGTAAAAGCGGAAGCCCCTAATCCTCCCACTAAAGAAGTAACCGCAGGTAAGCCGGAATAAGCTATTTTGTTTTTAAGAATTCCTGTATCCCACTTTAAGGAGCCGTCTTTTCTAAAACATTGAAGACGGGCTCTTCCTGTTATTTTCATTTTTTCCATATATATTATTTAATTATAATGCTACTTGTGAATTTCGGCGCAAACTGTTCATCACGCCTTCTTCAACCTTTCTTATTAAATCCTCCCCGGAAACATCTCCGTAAACATTAACATTGACATTCGTGCCACCTCTCTGTCCGGGCTTTTTCATTGCCATTATGTAATCGTCCGGGTGGGTTCTAACAATGTCTCCTTTGGGGGTGATAACCGCGTCATTGACTCCAGGGACTAAAGACATTGCACTGCTTGCCCCGGACTTTATCCCTCCGCCTATTTTTCCGGCTACATCTCCGGCAAACTCCCTGGCTCTTTTCGCTAAGTCAATAAACCTCTCTATCCTTTCAATCACCGGATCAAAAAATCCTCTTATCTTTTCCATTGCTTCTTTAAAGAAATCAACTATCTTTTCCCAAGCCCCGATTGTTCTCTCTTTGGCCTCTTTCATTAAGCCCTTAATCAGCTCAATTTGATTTTCAAAAAGCCCGGTTATTAAACCCCAGACATTCTCGCCTATCGCTTTTATTCTATTCCAAAGCTCGCTCCAATCTCCTTTTAAAACCGCAGCAAAAGCTCCGAATATGTTTTTAATTAAATTCAGTGCTGTTTTAAAAATTAGTTTTATAGAGTCCCAAATATAAGTTACGAATAGCATTATCGTTTCTCCCCAATTCTCCCAAAAGACTTTTATCCTGTTTAAAACGAATTTGATTACAGTCCAAATAACTCCGAATATAATTTTTAAATTATCAACTATTTTCCCTAAAACCGTGGAGAATATAGTATAAACACTATTCCAAATATCCTTCACATATTTCATAATAGAAGCTCCGTGTTTTTGCCAAAAAGAGACTATCCAGTTAAGCACGGTAGTTATAACATTTTTTATTCCGTTAAAAATACTCTTGGCGGTATTTAAAATTTGCCTTCCGTTGTTATCCCAAAAGGTTCTTATAAACTGAATAGCTGCGCCAACTTTTTCTTTTATATTCTCCCAAGCTGCTATTATGAAATCCCTAAAAGCTTCGTTGTTCTGCCAAAGGTATCTTATCGCCAAAACCAACCCTGCAATTAAAGCAATCCAAATACCAATCGGGCTGGCTATCAATCCCACAACCGTTCCCAATGCTTTAACCGAGGCAATCAAAGGGATAAGCGCCATTCCCAAAAAACCTAATACAGCGACAATTCCGGCAACGGCAGCACTAACTATTACTATTCTTTTAAATAATTCCTGATTGTTTTCCGCCCAAGCTCCGATTTTTTCTATTACCGGAGTTACTTTTTCAAACAACTCTGTTACCATCGGCAAAAATGCCTCACCAAGTGCCTGTGTCGTCTCTGTAAGAGCTTTTTTCATTGCCCTTTGTCTGGCGGTATAAGAGTCCAAATTATCCGCCATTCCTTGAACAGAGTCGGAGGTCTGGTCCATTATAAGTCTAGTAAACGCTTGTGCTTCCTGTGCTTTGGTAAGCTCGTCTGTGTTCATTCCCATTTTCTCGGCCATTTCCTCGATATCTTCAACTGCCACATTAAAACCCATATCCATTAACTGGGCTCTATTCCCACCAAATCCTTTCGCCATAGCCTCCGATGCCTGTTTAACACTCATCTGTTCTCCAAAAAAATCCGACAACCCTCCGGAAGCGGTCAATAAACTTTCAGTTATTTTCTCTCCCTCTTCTTTTCCTATTTCACCCATTGCGTTTAACTGAAAGCCAATAGCATTAGCCCCGCTTTTCATTTCGCTTTCTATAAAAGAAAACTTATCTCCGAATTCTCCTATAAAATCATTTATAGCACCGGCCGACTCTCCAAAAGTGCTTTCAAAATTATCGGATATTTTTTCTGCGTTTCCGGCCTCTTTAACAGTTTTAGCGACTCCTGCCCCAATTCCTAAAAAGGCACCAGTTCCAACTGCTGCCATTTTTCTGAAAGCCGGTTGCATATTACGAATATTGCCCTCCAGCCCTTTCATCTGCTGGGACACATTGTCTCTTAAATTCGCTATGATTTGTAACTCTCTACTTCCGACCATACTTTTTATGGTTATTTTCTTTGTCTATTTTGCGACGAGTTTTTATAATCTGTAAATAGTTATAAATATCATCGCACCTTTCCATTCTTATTTGGGAAGGAGTCCAGCCATATTCCCTCGAGAGTTCTTCCATTATCACAATTATACTCGGACTCCTTACCCCTTTAAGCTCTCCTCTTAACTCTGTGGTGCTTTTTTTTTGCCTATATCTTGCGTTTCTTTCTGTAATTCAGCCATTAAAGTCAATCCGTCTTGCGCCGGTTTCAACCCCCGAAGCCAGTCAACAGTAAAAGGTATTTCCTTGCCTTCTCCGTCTACTATCTTTTCAATAGCGACCTCGGCTACTTTATGGTTCTGGTTCTTATAAACCTCGTCCGTAAAGCCCTCAATCTCGGAGTTATTTCTCATTTTAACCCCGGTAATTAAAACGGCCTGCAAGTCTTCAATATCACCAAAGCTCAAATCGTCTTTTTCTTTAATGGTAACTGTATAGTTTGTTAATTTAACATCTCTCATAAAATTTTATTTAGCTCCCGGTATTATATCCGGAAGTTTTATTTATTACCTCAGCTCCGCCAACGGTTTCCTCGGTTTCGTTGTAAGTGGCTCTTAGGGTTATCTCTTGGGTGATAACCTCATCTCTTGAAGAGCCTCTCTCCCAGTCCTCAACAAAGGCGTTGTAAAAGTCCAGCTCAACCTTGGGTTTGTTTCCTCCCCCAATATCAGTATCGCCCTCTATGGTTATCCTGATAAACTTGGAATTGTCGCTGTCATTCAAATCCTTAAAGGTTTCGTCTTTGTAGTTAGCGGTCAAGGAAATGGACACATTCAAGTTGTTCTGGTAGATATTCGAAGGGTAATATTCTCCGTCGCTGGTGTAGTCGTCTTGTGTTCCGGTGCTCATTTCAATTTCATAATCTTTAACCTCGGTGGCTTCGGCCGTATCAAGTCCGGCTTTGGTATCGGCCATTTTAACGGTAACATCTTTCCCGATAAAATCGTATTCTTGGTCGTAACTAAAGGTGGATGTGTCATCTACCCCCTTAACTCCTCTCAAGTTAAAGTTCCCGGAGATAATATCATCCATTGCCCCGGATATGGTCAAGCTCTCAACCACGCATCCGGACACCTTCTCTTGGTTTACTTCTCCGTCTTTAAGAAAAGCGGTCAAGGTCGGCCGGGTAATACTCTCCAATAAGGAAAAGGTATGCTTATAAGCTCCGCTTCCCAAGTCCTCAGTGGTTGACTCCCCCCAAAGGTTTTGGAAAAGGTAACCTATAACATCGGCGTGTAGGTTCATATTAACCTCGCCCTCGTAAACCTCTTGGGTTTTCTTGAGCTTGTTAACATCAACTACGGTCGCCACAACACTCTCATCCTCGGCCTTTTCTACATTCTTATAGAAATTGGCCTCTATTTTTTTTAGACATTTTTCCGGGGAGTCTTCGGCAGTTCCTCTAACGGACTCTACCGCCAACCCCAGTTCCGAAAATTTCCCAATAAATTCATTACTCATAAAATTTTTTAATTATTAGTTTCAAATTTAGTTAATAAATCCATTTCTACAAAAGCAATTCTGCCACTGCTCAAGTCCATACTCCAAAATCCAACATCAGTTCTAAGCCAAACCCTCTTCCCGTTCAATGTTCCCACATTCCAATTTTCATCTATCTCACTTATTATTTTATCAGTTATACTAGGCAAGGTAAATGTGAAAACCTCTTCGTTGGTTATATTCTCCGCGTTTATCATCACCGTTAATTTAAATTTAATTTGTTTAAAATTTGTTTCATTACTGGCGAATTCGTTGGAATAATCGTCTGGAAAAAAAACCGCAGCCGGATATACATCAGGATATTCTCCCTCGCCCATCGGGTAAGGGTAGACGGTTAATTTCTTTCCGTCTGCCACCTCTGCACTCTCCAGTATTTCTTTTATTTTGGGTATTAGGTATAAATACATCGCTGTTTATTTATTATTTAGCTAAGTTTTTAACTACATCATCTAAGAATTTAATTGCCTCCTGCCTAACCTCGGCTTTGTTTTTGTCTATCGCATAGTCCATCCACGGCCTTGCTTCCATTCTTCTTGTTCCCTCGTGGACAGCACTGGCATATTTGGGTTGTCCCTTCGGAACGGTAACACTCATTTGCCAAGGGGTTCTACGCCACACGTGCGACCGGAATAAGTGTCTGGTATCTACCGGGACTCCTCCACCTGTTCCGCCTATTCTCCAAGGGTTTCGGTTGATAGTAGTTTTAAATATTCTGTCCACTCTTGCCATTAGTTTATCACTTCTGCTTCTAATTATCCCCGGGGAGTCATTAACCATTTTCTGCAAAGCTTGTAAGTCTCTTTTGTTTATTTTTAAAACTACCTTGCTCATTTTTGTAGAATTACTTTTAAATGAGTATTCTTCATTCTCGGATGTTCATATTTTCTAACTCCCTCGACCTTGTAAACATCATCACCGTCTTTTAGCGTGTCGCCCTCTTTAATATCTTCATCCGGTAGGGTATAAAAGTTATAAGTCTTCCCGAAGGTTAAATTAAGCAACTCGGCCTGCTTAGCGTCCGCCTGCTGTAAATTCCCCCTTATCGTTCCGACCTCTCCTTTTTCGGAATAAAGCTTATTGCCGTCATTATCGGTAACCCATTGATCTCGAGTAAGTGTTAATGTTGTGTTAAACCAATTATACATTTTT
>CAYZAK010000066.1:0-5686 GCA_964476445.1 uncultured bacterium | reverse complement strand
AAAAATAATTGCATAAATTTTTGAAATTTTCGTTTATGGCGGTACGGATTGCAGCCGCTAAAAATATTTTAAACCTGTATTTGGATATTGAGAAAAAAAATTCAAAATTTTTATCTTATATTTTAAGGCATAACCCGAATATATTTAATCTCCAAGTCGATGATGCGGGGTACGCTAAGTTGGAGGAGGTTGTAAAACTGGTCCAAATTAAATTCAGGGTAGCCGGAGAGAAAGAATTAAGAGAAATGGTAGATAAGTCTCCCCAGCAGAGATTTAAACTAATCGGGAATAAAATAAGGGCCGCTTATGGGTAAAGTATTGATGTGGCTCTGAATTTAAAATTTGTAAAACCTCCGGAGATAATCTATCACGGGACCCCAAGGAAGAACAGGTAGAAAATATTAAAACAAGGTCTGAAATCCATGGACAGAAATTATGTACAACCTGTCCATTACTGAGAAAGAAGCTGAGAATGTGGGGGAAATACGGGAGCTATTTCCGGTTATTTTAAGAATATATTCTTGTAGAGCCTGGCCGGAAAGGCATAAAATTTTATCAGGCGTGTAAACTTTATGTAGCCTCTAAAATTGCTCCTGAATATATAAAATAGCCGATAAAATAATTGTCCACCCGGTTTAATTATTTAACTAAATAATTATAATAAAAACAAAGATTATATCTATAGAATTTTGGAGGAACTATGAATAAAAAAACATACAAATTAAAACCGGATGAATTGCGTAAAAAATGCGATCCTCGGGTATTCGATTTTGAAACCACCGATGAAATAGAGGAAGGTATGGTTCTTATAAATCAGAATAGAGCGGTAAAAGCCATCGATTTCGGATTAAATATAGAGAGTAAAGGGTATAATCTTTACCTTTCCGGGCAAGCCGGTACCGGACGGAATACTACTATTTTAGAAAAAGTTAACAGTATTGCTGAAAAAGAGAAACCTCCGGAAGATATTTGTTATTTATATAATTTTAAAAGTCCGGATACTCCTAAAGTTCTTAAATTGACCTCCGGTATGGGTAGTGAATTAAAGGAAGATATGGAAAGATTTATAGATGGCATACAGGACGAGGCCAAAAAATCTTTTTCCAGCGATGAGTACGAAAAAAACAAAAAAGAAGTGGTAGAAGAGATCAAAAAGGAAAAAGATGAACTTTCTTCAAAAATAGAGAGAAACGCTCAAAAAAAAGGATTTGCCATAAGAAAATCTATAACCGGTATAGCGGTGATACCTTTAAATGAAAAAAGCAATCCCCTTCGCGAAGAAGAGTACCAGGCTCTTTCCGAGAAAGAAAAAAAAGAACTTGAAAAAAACCGCGAAGAGATATATGAGGCCATAAATGACACTACCCGAAAAATAAAGGAGCTTCAGCGTCAATCAAGGGAAGAAATAAAAAAATTAGACAAGCAGATAGTTATGTATGCTATAGAACACCGGGTGGAAGAACTAAAAGAAAAATATAAAGAATATAAAAGAGTTGTAAACCATATTGACAGTATAGTTGAAGATATCCTTTATAATGTCGATTATTTTAAAAATGACAAGAAACAGCAGAATGACATTGTATTTATAGGAAAAGAAGAGGAAAATATACTGAAAAAATATAAAGTGAATGTATTTGTGGACAATTCCGATTTAAATGGTGCCCCCGTTATAAACGAAGAACATCCCATATACCATAATATAGTGGGGAAAGTTGGACATCAGCAGAAGCTGGGAATTTTAAAGACGGATTTTACCATGATAAAATCGGGCAGTATACATAAAGCTAATGGTGGATATCTTATTCTTCAGGCCACGGATATCCTGCATAATACTTATACCTGGGATGCCCTTAAAAGGATTCTAAAATACGGGGAAGTTGAAATAGAAAGTCTTCAGCAAAAGTACGGTTTGGTTCAGACAGCTAATTTAAAGCCGGAGCCGGTAAAAGTAAATTTAAAGGTAATTATGGTAGGGCGCCCTATTATATATCACTTGCTTTATAAATTTGATGAAGATTTTAAAAAGTTATTTAAAGTTAAAGTGGATTTTGATTCTACTATGAAACGCACAAAAAAATCTTTAAAAAATTACGGTAATTTTGTAGCCTATCAGTGTAAGGAAAGTAAACTTTTACCTTTTAATAAAGAGGCGGTTGCCAGGATAGTGGATTTTTCGGCCCGAAAGAGTGTTCACAAGAAAAAACTTTCAGCTAAGTTTTTAGATATCGCCGACATTGTAAAGGAGGGGGATTACTGGGCTAAAAAGACCGGTGAACGCCTGGTAAAAAAAGAACATATACAAAAAGCAATTGAACAGAAAATATACCGATCTAATATGGTAGAGAAAAAAATCCGAGAACTGATAGATGAAAATACTTTAATGGTAGATGTCAAAGGAAAAAAGACGGGCCAGATAAACGGTCTTTCCGTTCTTGATATGGGGGATTATATGTTCGGCAAACCTTCCCGTATAACCGCGCGGACCTATTTAGGGGAAGGGAAAATAGTAAATATTGAACGGGAAACTGATATGAGCGGCAAAATTCATTCCAAAGGCGTTATGATCTTAACCGGTTATATGGGGGGGGAATTCGGCCGGGACAAGCCGCTCTCATTTTCTGCAAGCATTACTTTTGAACAGCTATACGAAGAAGTTGAAGGGGATAGTGCTTCCAGTACAGAGCTTTACTGTCTTCTTTCCAGTTTATCCGGAATTCCTTTAAGGCAGGAGTTAGCGGTTACCGGTTCTGTGAATCAGAGGGGCGAGATCCAGCCTATAGGGGGAGTAAACCAGAAAATTGAAGGATACTTTGAAGTATGTAAATTAAAAGGTTTAAACGGGAAACAGGGAGTTTTAATACCAGCTGAAAATATTAAGCATCTTATGTTGAAAGAGAAAGTAATAGAAGCAGTTAAAAAAAACCAGTTTCACATCTACCCGGTAAGTACGGTAGATGAAGGCATTAAGATTCTAACCGGCAAAAATTCTTCTGAAATATACGATAAAGTTAACTCCCAGCTTGAAAAATATACCGAACTGTCCAAAGAAAATTCTCAAAAAGACGAAAATAAAAAAGATAATTAGTTTCATCTTTTGGGAAGGATTAAAAATCTCAATAGTCCTGTTTTATTTCACTTAACTTATTAGGTAACTTTTTTCATTAAAATCCTTATAATATACTTTAAAGATAAACCCCAAATATTTGAGGGTTTAAATAGTTTTTAAGTTATCAGTTTGATATAACGTATCGATTTTGTTACCCTGTATATGCTTTCTATTAAAAGGAAATAAAGTTAAAGTTAATTTTAAGTGTGAGGTATGTAAAAATAAAAGGAGGTAGACATGAACGCAAAATTTCTGAAATTTGTAACTTTAATTAGCTGTCTGGGACTTATAGTATTAACCGGGTGCGGAGGTCCTGAAGAACCGGCATTTGACGAAGAACCGGTTTTTGAAAGAGAGGAACCCGCCGAACCTGGTGATACACCTGAAGAAGGTGGATTTGAAGAGGGATTCTAAGGATTAATGAATCCACCTAGGTTAACAAAATAAATTTTCATTGCCCCGAAGATAAAATTCTAAAAGTTTATACAGATAAGATTTCGGGGCAATGAATAACTCATAAATTGAAGATTAAGAGAGGCAGGAGGAATATGATAAGTAAGTTATCAGCACTAATTTTTATTTTCTGTATCTTTTTTATCACCGGTTGCGCAAAAGATAATATTGGTTCTGATTACAATTATGAAGTGGAAGTTGAACAGCAAGAAAGAGACATCCCCGTTGATCCAGCGGAAGAATACGAGTACGAATATAACTACGAGACCGAAGATGATGATTCAGATGAAGACTGGGAAATAGAATGATTGCTTTTTCGGTTTCACCGGCCCTAGAAAATAACTATAATTTTAACCTATATCTAATTTAAATTTTAAAATATACACGTATAAATTGATATTTTTTGATTTTTATATATTAATATATTATAATATGTTAATAGGATGGATATGAAAATAAAAAAATATATAAAATTATTAAAGACTCTGTCCAGTAAAACCAGGCTGAAAATTTTTCTTCTTTTAAACAAAGAAATGCTGTGCGTGTGTGAGATAAGTAGTATTCTTGATATGAAACAGTCGAGAGTGTCACATGCTCTAAAAAAATTAAGCGATGCAAACCTTATAAAAAATAAACGGGACGGTAAGTGGATTATTTATTCGACAGACTCTAAAGCACTAAATTCAGAAGTAGTAAAGGGAGTTCTTGAAGAAGTGAAATTACCTCTGGAAATTTTTAAGAAAATGAAAAAAGTTAAAAAGAGGAATATGAGAAATTAAAGTGTTTATTTATAGTAAAAGATAGGAGCAAAAAACATTAAAAATATAAAAGAAAAATATAAATTTTTGTTAATTATGGGTGTATTTTTATTGGCGTATTACCTACCCTTTAAAACCTTTGGACTATCCGGACCCATATTTGAAGCTTTTATGATGCTTCAAGAATACGCCAGACAGCATGTGATCTTATGTTTAATCCCCGCTTTTTTTATAGCCGGAGCGATAGCCGTATTTGTCAGCCAAAATGCGGTAATAAAATATTTTGGGGCCCAAGCAAATAAATTCTTATCTTATACAGTGGCCTCTGTATCGGGCACCATTCTGGCGGTCTGTTCATGCACTGTTCTCCCGCTTTTTTCGGGTATATATAAACGGGGTGCCGGATTAGGCCCGGCGACAGCTTTTTTGTACTCAGGGCCCGCAATTAACGTTCTGGCAATAATTCTTACAGCAAGAGTTCTTGGACCAAAACTTGGAATTGCAAGAGCGGTGGGGGCTATAATATTTTCAGTGGTTATAGGACTTTTAATGCACTTTATATTTTTAAAAGAAGAAAGAGAACGCCACGAAGAAGGGGATTTCCAGTTAGGCGAAGAAGAAAGTCCGGATAAACCTCTATGGAAAAATGTAATTTATTTTGCCACTCTGGTGGGAATACTCATCTTTGCTAACTGGGGCCCGGCTGAAAATATAAAAATATGGCAAGCTATTTACAATCTAAAGTGGTATATAACCGGGGGACTCCTTGTATTTCTCGGAGTTATGCTGTACAGCTGGTTTAAAAAAGATGAAATAAAAACATGGACAGAATCAACCTGGGGCTTTGCCAAACAGATTCTGCCCCTTCTTTTTGCGGGTGTTCTGGTGGCCGGTTTTCTTTTAGGCCGGCCGGGTCATAAGGCCTTGATTCCCGAAAGCTGGGTTGTATCCCTGGTAGGGGGAAACAGCTTATGGGCTAATCTTTTTGCCTCTGTATCCGCTGCATTGATGTATTTTGCCACACTGACCGAAGTTCCTATATTGCAGGGTCTGATTGGTTCGGGGATGGGAAAAGGACCTGCTCTGGCCCTACTTTTAGCCGGCCCGGCGTTGAGTTTGCCCAATATGCTGGTTATACGGAGTGTTCTGGGGACAAAGAAAACTTTAGTTTTTGTAGTACTGGTGGTAATAATGGCTACCGCCAGCGGTATGTTTTACGGTCATGTTTTTTAACCGTTTAAAATACAAAGAAGAAAAAGAAAGACATCCTATAATATGTCAAGTAAAAAAAACAGATTATCAAAGAGCAATAAGGTTCATTGAAAAAAAAGTAAAATTTAAGCCGGCATAAAGACCCTATCAGGTTTGT
>CAYZAK010000065.1:0-5910 GCA_964476445.1 uncultured bacterium | reverse complement strand
TTTCCGCCATTAGTGTCTGGTTTAATCTTTGTGCTTTATATACAGCTATCATATCTCGCTCCTGCTGACTTATGTGACAGTATTTCTTTCCCATAACATTATAGTCTCCTTTCGTTTGCCATTTTAACTATAATGTTGCACTTTGTCATTGAATCCGTGTAAATAGATTTTTATTTTTCAGGACGGTGTTGCTATTTTTTTAAAATTTGTTAACATTATATAAAATATTGAACGCGTAAAATGAAAAATACATAAAAGGAAAAATATGGGTGTACCAAATACTATAATAAAAATTGTAAACAAAAATAATCAGGTTGAAGATTTTAAAATTTCCAGGATAGCGGATTCAATTATTCCCGTCATTATGGAGACCGAGCATGCCAATCGGTGGATAGCGGAAAGACGGGGTAAGAGGTATGCTGAAATAGTAAAAGATAAAATTTATGATAAATTTTATAATATGGACTGGCTGGTGGATGATTTTTTTAGAAAATTTGTCAGTTTCAGGCCCCGGGAACGTTTTCGGCGTCTTGACCATGCTTTTGTTACTGAACGTCTGACTATAGTAATCTTAGAGAAATTTAAGGAAAATATCGAGGGCCCAGATCTTAAAGGGCATAAAACCGAATTAAAAAATTTTATTCAAAAAGAGATAGAAAAAACAGATTTAAGCAAAAAGTTCAATGCCGACCTTATCCCCCGGGTCTTTGAAGAAGATAAACAGGAAATAATAGATTTTTTGGTTAAAAAGACCATCTACTATTCTAATATGGAACTTGACAGCAAACAGGTCTTTCCGGGTAGAGAATTTATTATGGATATTATAGAAAACACTCTTAAGGAAATAGGTGAGTCCGAGATAGCGGAGGGTTTTATGATATACCGGGAGGGCAAAAATAAAATAAGAAACGGAGAAATTTCCGAGGCTCAGTTTACCAGCAACGGTATTCATTATGAGATGTGCCGGAAAACTCTGGAATGGAATATAGAACACGAATGCGAAAATGTATTTTCACTAAATAATTGGGTGTACGGCCGTAACGGAAAAGATATCCGGACTCTGATAAAATTATCCGAAAAAAGATTTATTAATGATGTAATGGAGGTAGCCGGCAAAATTTGCGAACGCAAAGACGAGATAAAAATGATTATTGTGGCCGGCCCGTCCTGTTCTAACAAAACTACCACCACGGTAATAATAGAGCAGGAACTAAGTAAAAGCGGTTTAAAATTAAAACAGTTAAATGTTGATGATTATTTTAAAAATCTGGCTGAACAGCCTAAAGATGAATTCGGGGACTACGATTTTGAAATGCCCGAAGCCATAGATATAGACCTGTTAAACAGCCAGTTTAAAAAACTCACTCAGGGAAAGAGTATTCAGAAACCCTGTTATAATTTTAAACTGGGCAAAAGAGTTGATACGGAAGAATTTCATCTTGAAGAGGATGAAATACTTCTTATTGACTGCCTTCACGGATTATATAAAAGGTTGACCAGTTCGGTGCCCTCCAATAACAAGTTCAAACTTTATATAGAGTCCATGAATATATTAAGAAATATAGACGGGAATTATACCCGGTGGTCGGATATGAGAATGTTAAAGAGAATGATGAGGGACGCCAAATACCGGGGCTACAGCCCCAAAAAGACCCTGGGACACTGGCCTTATGTCAGAAAAGGAGAACTCAAACACATAGTACCTTATATGTTTGCCACTGACGCGGTAATAAATTCCGGGCTTCCCTATGAACTTCCCGTTCTTAAAAATACGCTTAAGACTGTCCTTCCGGGGAAAAATTTCATAATGAAATTACGAAAAGAAGGCCGCCTAGATCCTTATGTGAGAGGGATAAGGGTACATTCACTTCTTGATGCCATAGTGCCCTTAAATGATCTGTCTCTGGTGCCGTCTAATTCCCCAATAAGGGAGTTTATAGGTGGTAGCGATTATGTAATCCCTCATAATGAATAATAAATTTAGGGGTTAAAATAAATTATGTACTGGTTTCTGATTGCCATACTTTTGGGGGTAATTATATGGGCTATATTTAATTTTTTCGGTTTCCGGCAGAGTAAAGTGGGAAAATTAAAACAAAAGTACTACAGTATTTCTGGTCTGCCCGAAAAGGTGGCCTACCGGTCTTTAAATTCCCAGATAGAAAAATTAAAGAAAAAGTATCCCCATAAAGATATGGTGTGGTATCTTGAAAAAATAATTTTTGATCTGGAAAAAGATAAATATTAATTTCTTTCCTTTTATTATATTTTGAATTGTATAAATTTGTTTTTCATTTCATACTGTAAATATTGACTGAAATATCCTAATTTAATATAAAATAGATAATATGACTAAAAAAATACTTATAATTGAAGATAATAAGTATAACCTTGAAATTGCTCAGATGGCTTTGACCGTCGCGGGATTCGATGTTATTTCCGCCATGGACGGGAAAACCGGACTTAAAAAAGTTGAAGAAGAGCCGGATTTAATACTTTTGGATTTATCTCTTCCCCGGATTAGCGGAGAGGAAGTGGTGAAAAATATCCGGAAAAACGAAGAAACAAATGATTTGCCTGTTATAGCCCTTACTGCCCATGCCATGGACGGTGACCGTGAAAAAACTCTGGAGTTTGGTTGTAATGCTTACCTTGCCAAACCCTGTAAACCCGCAGATATAGTAGCAAAAGTTAAAAACTTTATATGATAAAAACTATAGTTGATTGTATTATAGATTCTGTATCGGGACTGGGTAAAGTTTTACTGACTTTAATAAAATTAATACTAAAAAAAATAGATGGATTTATCGCGGGCTTGAAACTGCCCATACGGACTAAATTGCTTGTGTTTTTTATTATAGTTGTAATTCCGTCTTTAATTTTTACCTATTTGTCTTTTTCGGTAGTAAGAAAAACCCTTTCATCTCAGGTAAACAGCTACCAGAAATCGGTGGTCTCCGGAGCGGCTAAAAATGTTGAAAGATATGTATTGAATTGTATAAAAAGGCTGTCTGCTTTGGGAGAAACAGATAGATATTTCAGGGATATGGTACGAACCGATAGATCCCTTGAACTGGGCAACAAATTAGAGGAAGTATATGCTAAATTCAAGGATTTTAGTTTTATAGGCGTAGTTAAGAGAGATAACCGGAATAAACCCTATTTTTTATCTGTCTATCCTGAAAATCACAGGGAGCTATTAAAAAGCAAAGATATCAAGGATTATTTAAACTGGAAATTTTCCAATCCGGGGTTAGGTATTTCAGAAGTTCTAAATTATAAGGATAAAAAGGAGGCTTTTATCGTTTTTCCTCTTCCCGGCGCTTTACTGGTAGGAGGAGTTGATATCAGTCAGATAAGCGAAATTCTGAATAAGGTAAAGCCTCTACCGGAAAGTGAGTTTATTCTTCTGGATAAAGATAAAAATTATATTCTGGGTGGTGCTGGAAAATTTAAAAATACTCTGAAAAAAGGCCCCGGTCATATAAACCTTCCGGAGCAGGAGAGTATAATATATTACGATTACACTAAAGTGGCCAATGTATCTGATTTGACGGTAGGGTTAAGAACCCCCCGGGAAGTGGTTTATAAAAGTTTAAATTATCTTAAGGTTCTATTCTATGTTTTCATAGCCGCTTCTTTAATGATAGCTTTTTTACTGTCCTTTTACTTTAGCCACCGGGTAACCGTTCCTATTCAGAAATTAAATAAAGGTGCTAAAATACTGGGTGGCGGCAATCTGGCCTACCGTATAGATTTAACGACCGGAGATGAACTGGAGCTTCTGGCGGATGAATTTAATAATATGGCTAAAAAACTTAAGAAATCTTACGATTCAATGGGGGATAAGATAAAAAACGCAACCCGTGATTTGCAGGATGCCTACAGAGAAATAGGACAGAAAAATAAACAGTTAAAAAAAGTTGACCGTTTAAAATCCGAATTTTTGGCCAGCATGTCTCATGAATTAAGGACTCCTATAAATGCAATAATTGGTTTCACTTCTTTAATGGAAGAGGGTACTTACGGGGAGATAACCGAAAAACAGGAAGAGACTTTAAATAAAATTATGACCAATACCGAACATCTTTTGGATTTAATAAATGATATACTGGATTTATCTAAGATAGAAGCGGGTAAATTATCGTTGCATGTCGAGCAATTCAAACTAAATAATTTGCTTGAAGAAATTAAAGAGAGTATGAAGCCTATGGTAGAAAAGAAAGGTCTTAAATTTGAATTACACGTCCCGGATATGATAAAATGTAAACTTGACTACACCCGGGTAAGACAGATCATAATAAATCTTGTTTCCAATGCTATTAAGTTTACCAAGGAGGGCAAGGTCAAAATAAAAGCTAAGCCCCGAAAAAATAATTTTATAATTGAAGTTAAGGATACCGGCATCGGAATAAAAAAAGATCAGCTGGAAAAATTATTTGATGAATTCATACAGGCAGACGGATCCATTACCCGGGAATTCGGGGGTACAGGTCTGGGTTTGAGTATTTCCAGAAAGTTGGTCCGGATGATGAACGGTAAAATAGAGGTGGATAGTGAATGGAAAGAAGGGAGTACTTTTCGCGTGATATTTCCCTATGAGTTTTCAAGGCCCCCGGCCCAAAAAAAAGCTAATGACCGAATGAGTGCAGTAATCATGAAAGAAGAAGGAGAAGATTCAAATGGATATTCTTTTAGTTGAAGATAATCCCGCAACCCGTCAGATTGTAAGGGATATACTTCAGGAAACGCCCTACGATATTACAGCATACGGGAACGGTAATGAGGGGTATACAGCTATAGATAATCAGGGCTGGGACCTTATAATACTGGATATTATGTTGCCCGGGAAAGACGGTTATGAGCTTTTAGGATTTTCAAAAAAGATACATAAGTTCACACCGGTAATAATGTTTACCGCCTTAAAAGATCGGAATAAAAAAATAAAAGCTTACAATATGGGAGTTAATGATTTTATAAGCAAGCCGGTGGAAAAATGGGAATTTTTAGCCCGGGTAAGATCTCTTTTAGCATTAAGGGAATCGTATCAGAAACTGGAGGAGACCAAAAACATTGTAAAATCTTTGGCCCATGCCGTTGAAGCAAAAGATCCCTACACCAGCGGTCATTCGGACAGGGTAGGCAAATACTGCAAAAAGATTGCCCTTAAAGTAGGCTTTTCAGAAGAAAAAGCGGAGGATCTTTACTGGGCGGGATTGCTCCATGATATTGGAAAAATTGCCGTCCCCCTTGATATATTAACCAAGCCCGGAAAATTAACTGAAGAGGAATATAAAAGAGTTAAAGAACACCCCAAAGTTTCACATAAAATTTGCAAGGATCTAAGAACTTTACAAAAAGTTTTACCTGCGGTTAAATATCATCATGAAAGATGGGATGGTAAAGGGTACCCGTCCGGTCTGGCCGGTAAGGAAATTCCGGTGGAGGCCCGGATAATGTCTGTGGCCGATGCCTTTGATGCTATGACCAGTGACCGATCCTATAGAAAAGCTCTGTCCCGTCAAAAGGCGCTCCGCATATTAAAAGAAGAGAAAAACAAACAATTTCAGGGTACTATTGTAGATACTTTGCTGGAAATTTTAGATAAAAAAACAATAGAGAACGATTAAGTATTAATTTAGTATGAAGGAATAAGAATGAAAAGAGAGTAAAATGAAAAGAAAAGAAGCATTCAAATTAGTCCGGGAAAAAGTAAATACCGAAAATTTAGTAAAACATATGCTTGCTGTAGAGGCCTGCATGGGAGAACTGGCCAGCCACTTTAATGAAGAAGTGAAAAAATGGAAGCTGGCCGGTTTGCTACATGATCTGGATTACGAAACTACAAAGGACAATTTCGAACGACACGGCCTGGATTCAATAAAATTATTAAAAAAATACGAGATCGAG
>CAYZAK010000064.1:0-6314 GCA_964476445.1 uncultured bacterium | reverse complement strand
TACGTGGCTAAAAATATAGTGGCAGCCGGTCTGGCCAAAAGATGTACGGTTCACATTGCCTACGCCATTGGGGTTAAAGACCCTCTTAATGTTATGATTCATACCGAGGGTACCTCGGTTATACCAGATGAAGAGATCGAGAAAATAATTCTGGAAAAAAATATTTTTGATCTTTCGCCGGCGGGTATAATAGATATGCTGGATTTATGGAAACCCCGTTATAAGGAGACCGCTGCTTACGGACATTTTGGCCGGTCTCAGTTTCCCTGGGAGAAAACAGATAAGGTTCAGACCCTGAAGCAACAAGCGGGAAAATTAGGAGCTTGATAAAATAGTAATCCTTATTCTATGAATATGGAAAAAAAGCTGGGTACAGTGCGAGATGTTATCCACGATTACATATATTTTACCGTTCCCGCCGGAAATGAAAAAATATCCGAAAAAGATATTATAGATTCCGAATGGGTCCAGCGGCTCCGGCAAATTTTTCAGTTACAGTCGGCCTGGCTGATATATCCGAATGCTGTCCATCTTAGATTTCAGCATTCTCTGGGAGTCATGCAGATGGCCGGGGATATGGCCTACCGGCTTTACCCCCATTTTAAAAAAGCTTTTCCTGAAGCCCATATTCCCAAGGAAAGAAATTACGTGGAAGAAATTTTCAGGCTGGCCGGTCTTCTTCATGATATAGGCCATGGACCATTTGGGCATCTTATGGACGATGCGTACACCTATCCCAATTATAAAAAAACCCACGAAGATATTTCTGCGGCGATAATTAAGGAAAAACTGGGCTCAATGATAAGAAGTCTTCGGCGTTCTCCCCATGGAACTTTTAGAGCTCCTATATCCCCCAAGCAGATAACCAAATTCATAAAAATGCCAAATAATTTTGACAATTATTCTCTCTGGGAACAGGTCTTTGCCAAAATAATGATGGGAATTTATTCTGCTGACGCCATGGATTTTCTTTTACGGGACCAGTATTTTTGCGGGACAACGGAGTTTGGTAAAATAAATCACCGGAATCTGGTTGACAATACCCTTATTACTAAAAACGGGATGACTCTGAAAAAAAATGCTCTTCCGGCATTCAGAACTTTTCTTCAGACTCGGTTCAATATGTTTAGACACGTATATCTTTACGAAAAAAATGAGATGTACGATCTTTCATTCAGCAAGCTTTTACCTGAAGTTATGAAAAAGATGAGAGTGGGCAACCCGCACAAGAATTTGGCCCGGTATAAAAGAATAACCGATTTCGGACTTCACCATACTGTTACCAGCTGGTATAATAAAACCGGTAAAAAAGGCAAACTCGGTCGTAAATGGAGAAAGCTTCTTTTAAGAAGAGATATCCCTCTGGTAAAAATAATGGAGGAAGAAAATTTTTACCATAGCGTAGGTGAAGTTGACCAGATGATAGATAAAAAGATTTTAAAAAGCGAGCTGAAAAATAAGTACAGCGATTACTCGGAATTTTCCCGAATAGAACCCCGTATATCCAGGACGGATATACGATTGCAACAGCAGTTTATGGATTTTGAAGATGAGAAGGATTTTAGAAATAATGACAATGTTAAAGCCATGGGGTTATTTGATACTGTAACCGGTAAATTTTGCGCTGAAGAGGGAAATAAATATATAAAAGATATTCCTCTTAAATATGAAATAATAAGGGTTTATGCTCCTGAAAAAGATGTAGATGAAACCGACAAAAAAGAAGAAAAAGATGATGAACTGAAACAGGGGCAGCTCTTTCCCACCCATGTAAATGTGGGTAACGAAAGTGACTTAAGAGATGATATCACCAGTATGTAGGTTGTTAAACTAAAGGATCAGACAGGTGAATAAAGTGGAAAAAATCGGTTATATTTTACTGGCATTGGTTGCTGTCTTCTGGCTGGGGGCCATGGTTTTTGGACTTATAGCTTCTTTGCCGGTGGGGGTAATGGGTATAATAGCCATAGCCGGATTAGGAGTTCTTTTTATCAAGGTACTAAAGGAAAGACTGGAAAATAAAGAAGATGATTACTATTCCAAAAACGTGTATAAATAGCCGAAGATAAAAGGGAAAAAAAGAGATGAGATTAACTACACAGGATAATTTTTGTGATTACCGGGTAACAAAGACATTAGGTATTGTAAGGGGAAATACAATCCGGGCCCGGCATGTTGGTAAAGATATTCTGGCCGGATTGAGAAATATTGTCGGCGGAGAAGTTAAAGAATACACTAAAATGCTGGCTGAATCCCGGGAACAGGCCTTAGACCGGATGGAAAAAGAAGCCGAAGATATGGAAGCGGACGGTGTTGTGTGTATCCGGTTTGTCACTTCCCAGATTATGCAGGGCTCCGCTGAATTGCTGGTTTACGGAACGGCGGTAAAGTTAGAGAAAAAATAATATAAATTATATGTTTTCAGAAGGGTCCGATAAACAAAAAAGAGAAAAGATGGTAGAAAAACAGTTGGTTACCCGGGGGATAAAGGATAACCGTATGCTGGAAGCTTTCAGAACTGTACCCAGACATCTTTTTGTTCCCCGGCAGTACAGGCAAGACTCTTATAAGGATTGTCCTCTGCCCATAGGAGAAAAGCAGACTATATCGCAGCCCTTTATAGTTGCCCATATGACCGAGCTGTTGAATATTCGGAAAGGCGATAAAGTTCTGGAAATAGGCACCGGTTCCGGGTACCAGGCGTCAATTTTAAATTATCTGGGGGCCAAAGTTTACGGTGTGGAGAGAATTAAAAAATTAAAGGAACAGGCCGAGCGGAATTTTAAACAAGCGGGATGTGAAAATGTAAAAATAAAATACGGTGACGGGACAAAAGGTTGGCCCGGGTACGCTCCTTACCGGGGAATACTGGTGACCGCAGCCTCGCCGTCTTTGCCCGGTCCTCTATTGGAACAGCTTGAAGAATCAGGTAGGCTGGTGATCCCCGAAGGCGGAAAATTTATTCAGGAATTGAAAGTATATACTAAATTAGAAAACGGAGAAGTTAAAGCCGACAATTACGGCGGCTGCAGGTTTGTTCCGCTACTGGGAGAACACGGCTGGGATGAAAAAAAGTAAGCGAGGGAAGGGTAGGAATCGTAATTTTAAGTGAAAAATTATGAGTGAAAAAAAAGTTACGGAAATACTGATTAAAGGTAGAGTTCAAATGGTGGGCTTCAGATATTTCACCAAAAAAAACGCCCGGCGGCTAGGGGTAAAAGGATACGTTAAAAATTTACCCACGGGTGAAGTCAAGGCGGTGGCTGAAGCAGATAAAAAAACTATGGAAAAATTTTTAAAATTACTTAAAACCGGGCCCCGTTCGGCTGAAGTTACGGGAATGGATGTGGAATATAAATCTTCAGATTCATATAGTTCTGATTTTTTTGAAGTAAGATTTTAATTGAAAAATTTTAAACTGTTAATAATTTCTACTTTTATTTTAACCGGTTGTTCTTATTTGGGGCCGGGACGTTATCATAGGGTACAACGCGGGGAGACTCTCTGGAGCTTATCCAGGACTTATGAAGTCGATCTGGAGGAAATAATTAAAGCCAACCGGTCTCTTTCCGATCCGGGTAATATAAAGGAAAATCAGCATATTTACATACCCGGAGCCAGGAGGGTACGCCGCCCACGTCGCCTGGATGTGAGGGAAGAAGAACCGGATGTGGGGGATCTGGAGTTTACATGGCCGGTAAAAGGAGGTATAGTTCAAGAATTCGGGCAGACGGGCTACAAAAGATATATGGGTATAGGAATTCAGGCTATGGAGGGAACTCCGGTGGCCGCCGCCGAAGCCGGAACGGTCATTTATGTAAGCGACAGTTTTAGGTCTTACGGAAAAATTGTTATAATTGAACATGAGAATGCTTATACTACGGTATATGCCCACAACAAAGAAAATATAGTAAAAGAGGAAGAAAAAGTTGAAAAAGGTGATAAGATAGCTCTGGTTGGCAGTACGGGTCGTTCCGGAGAACCTTATCTTTATTTTGAAATAAGATACGAAGAAAAACCCCGTAATCCGGTGTATATGTTACCCTGATTAGTAAGGTTAGTGTAAAATAAAATTTAAAAAGGAGAACTATCTTTATGATGGCTAAATTGGATTCGATAAAACTCTATTTAAAAGAAGTTGCTAAAATACCCCAGGTTAACGAGGAGGAACTAAAAGAACTTATCCCCCGGTTTAAAGAGGGAGACGAAAAAGCTAAAGAAAGACTGATTTTGGGAAATCTCCGGCTGGTAATAAGTATCGCTAAAAAATTTAATCGCCGGGGAGTGGCTTTAAACGATCTGATAGAAGCCGGGAACATGGGTTTAATAGCCGCTTCCAACAAGTACGACCCTGATAAGGGTACAAAGTTTTCCACTTACGCCTACGACTGGATAAAAGAGTATATCAGGAGAGCGGTTTTAAGTCATACCAAATCGGTGCACATACCGGTTTATATTTATCAGGATTTAAGAAAAATCATGAGAGCCTGGGATAAAATTTTAAAAAATAAAGGGCAAAAACCGACTACTAAAGAACTGGCCGAGGAGACCGGTATTAAACAGAAGAATGTTAGAAAATTCAGATATTACATAAGGGTATTTAAAGAGATACCTTCTCTTGATGCCCCCATAGCTAACGGCTTTGACATACCTTTAAAAGCGACCATTGCCGCGACCAATCATACTACTCCGGAGGACGCTATGGGTATTATTGGAGTTCACCAGCAGCTTGAGGAACTACTGGAGAATGTTACGGAACGGGAAAAAAAGATAGTTAAGTTGAGATTTGGAATGGAAACCACTCACCCACATACCCTTAAAGATGTGGGGGAAATACTGGGTATTTCCAGAGAGCGGGTAAGACAGATACAGGAAAAGGCGCTAAATAAATTGAAAAAAGCAGCCAAAAAGATAGAAAGAGATGAAAAAAAACAGGAAAAAGAAGAGGAGTAAAATGGATTTAAAAAAGATTATCAGGAATGTTCCGAATTTTCCCCAGGATGGAGTCCAGTTTAAGGATATCACCACTCTTATAAAGAACAGGGACGCGTTTAAAGAATCTATAGACTGGATGTGCAGTAAGTACAAAGACGAGAAAGTGGATAAAGTACTGGCGGTGGAATCCCGGGGATTTATCTTCGGCGCTCCGGTTGCTCTTCAGTTAAATGCCGGTCTGATTCTTATCCGCAAGGAAGGCAAACTGCCCGCCGATTCTTTACGGGTAAAATACGAGCTGGAGTATGGAGAGGATATTTTGGAAATGCACCGGGACGCTCTTGACCCTAAAGATAATGTCATAATTGTGGACGATCTTCTGGCTACCGGGGGGACCACGGAAGCGACCATAAAACTGGTAGAACAGGTTCCCGCTAATATTCTGGGGCTCTGTTTTTTAATAGAGCTGGAGGGAATAAACGGCCGCAGCCGTCTGGAACCGTACAGGGTGGATTCTTTAATAAAATATCCCGATGAATAAATAATATGCCCGGGAGTATAACCCAGGTAAAGGATTATCTTAACAGTTTAGAAACCGCGGCCCTGGCTTATTCGGGGGGAGTTGATTCCACACTTCTTTTATGTCTTCTAAAAGAGTCCGGGATTCAAAAATTACTGGCCGTGACTTCGGTAGCTGAAACCTATTCTTCCGGGTCCCTGAAGAAAGCCCGTAAATTTACCCGAAAATATGGCGTAAAGCACGAAGTTATAGAGACCGATGAACTGGATGATGATAATTTTACCAGAAACGATAAAAACAGGTGCTACTACTGCAAGGAGGAGCTTTTTACTTCCATCCGGAAGTTTGCCTTAAAAAGAGGGATAGAAAATGTGCTGGAAGCTTCCCATATTGCGGATACCTACGATTACCGACCGGGAATTAGGGCTGCCGGTGAACTGGGGGTGATAAGCCCATTTATAAAGTTCAAGTGGGATAAAAATAAGATACGGGAGGTCTCTGAAGAGCTGGGCGTTCCCGGCTATGATCGTCCGTCCACGGTCTGCGCCGCTTCCAGGGTCCCCTACGGTACAAAAATAGACTCTCAAAATTTGGACATGATTAAACAGGGAGAAAAGTTTCTTAAATCCCTGGGGTTTAAAATATGCCGGGTAAGAAGCGATGGCACCACGGCCAGGATTGAAGTATTAAAAGAAAAAGTTGAAAATCTGACCGGGATAAGAGAAAAAGTAATTAAACGGTTTAAAAAACTGGGGTTTACCTACATAGCCCTGGATCTTGAGGGGTATAGGAGCGGAAAGATGAACAGGGTAATAGATAAATAAAAAATTATGGATAAAGACAAAAAAATATCTGAAAC
>CAYZAK010000063.1:0-6422 GCA_964476445.1 uncultured bacterium | reverse complement strand
AGGGAAATAAAGGAAGTTGTCGGTTGTACCGAGCCTGCCAGTATAGCTTATGCTTTTTCCACCGCTCTTTTAGAACTTGAAAAACAGACCGGTGAAGAATTTGGGCCGGAGGATTTGAAAGTAAATCTTAAACTTTCAAAAGATGTGTTCAGAAATGTTTCCACGGTCAAAATACCCATTATAAAAAAGAAAGGACCCAAAGCAGCAACTGCCTCCGGTCTTGTTTTAAAGGGGGACTCCCTGAATATGTTTAAGGATTTTGACTGGGAAACCCAAAACAAAGTAACAGAACTTGTAGATAAAAACAAATGGTATACCGGCTATCCGGTAGACCGTCGAGGTATATATGTAGAAGCTGAAGTATCCTCTGGTTCAGATAAAGTAAAGGTTGTTATAGAATCGGAACACGATTTAATAAAAAGTATAAGTTATAACGGAAAAAGAGTATTTTTCGAAGACAATAATAAAAATAAAAGAGAACAAACTTTTAATAGCCTCCGGGAGATTATGAATATTGTAGAAGATAGGCCTCCGGTTTTAATAGATAAAGTTAAAAATTTTATAAATAGACACGGTAAAAATGTGAAAAAATACGGGTATAAAAATTATCTTCCGGGAGTAAAAGACCTTACTTTAAAAAGGATGGAAGGTGAGCCGGTAAAAATAATGACTATTACCGGTTCGGGAAACCAGGGAATATTTTTAGGGGTACCCTTATATATAGTATACAGAGAATACGGCGAAGAATTTGTACCTTCCGCTCTGTTTACGGTTTTAACCCAGATTCATCTGTCCGCTGAAAAAGGGAGGATCTCTTCTACCTGCGGACTGGCAGATAAAGCAGCATTATCTTTGACAGCCGGACTGTCGTATTTTAAGTACAGCGATCTAAATAAATTGAAAAATAATGTAGAAATGGTTGAAGAAACCCTGCAGGGTTTAATATGCGAAGGGGCAAAAATGAGTTGTTCTTATAAAGCTTCTATTTCATTAAAAGCGGTACAGGAAATAATAAGAGATAATATCTAATCCGGCGAAAAAATAAAAAATAATTTTTTTTAAGTTTTATGAGATAGTAGTTAAATTACTTTTTTCTTGGGTCCAGGCCATAATCATTCGGGCCATCGGTCCCGGGTTTGAAAACATAAAATATCCATCTACGGTTTAGAAATAAAAGGATTAGGTCCCAACCACTTTTATTAATGTCATGCATTCTGCGTATATTTATGGAATATATAGGGTACAGAGAAAACAGTAGATATGATATGAAATATTTTTCAGTTGACTGGAAAATTAAAAAGACGGCGATAAGAAAAATTATGATTGTAGCTATAATATATTCATCCCGCGTTCCTCTGCCAGTAAAATCTAAAATTTTTAATAGAAACATTTTTCTGAAAAACTCCTTTTCTAATTTAGTAGACGCTAACAAGATAGCATATTAAATTATAAAGCTCAAATTTTAGTTCTTAGTAATCTTATTCGGTGAAGTTGCTTTATTATTAGAATGAAGTTTTTTGAAAAAGTAAATATTAAGTCACTGAAAAATTAGAGAGTTTCCTATACAATGACTATGAAGGAAACTTTTGCAAGATGCAATTGAAAAAGATGGAGATTTCGTCACCGTATTGGCACGATGGAAAGAAGTACTTGGAGAAGTATTGCCGGAATTCTTGGAAATGGAAAGAGACAACCAGATAGGTGTGGAGAAATACGAAAGAGATGACGCAAAACGTTTTGGAACCCGGGAAAGAAGAGCGAATACCGAAACAATAGTGGATTATGCCCGGAAAAACAATCGGGAAACTTCGGCAGAGTAAGAATACCACCGTCTTACAGCAAACAGTTACGTACTTTCTCGATCGGGACAAGCTGGTAGCGATATACGAAGCCTGGGATGAAGACAATATATAAATGGAGCATTTTTCCCGGGAATAGGAAGAAATTAAGAAGAAATCTACAGATTTTAAACAGAAGAGCCCGATATTGACACCCGGGCGCTGTACTTCGGCAATAACGGCGATACACTCGCCGATGCCAAAGATGTTGCCTAATGCATGAGATCGGTTAATAAATTTTAACGATAGCCCCCGTCAGCTATTACTATAACATAAAAATTTATAACTTATTTAAAACAGATCACTAAATTTTAAATTTATAGTTATATTTTTTCTGTAAAATAAACAGTCACCTTACGCAGTGAAGTCTGAAATCCCTTACAGTAAAAACCTAGTTTTATGCTTATTGTACTGGAACAATTTAATACATTTTATTTTAGTTAGGGGTGCCATTAACCGGGTTTTTGGAGGTTTATTTAAAATATATATTATTTTTTGAAAACTTTACAATAAATGATTTTATTTATACTCTGGGTATATGATTTCTGTAAAAAAATTAGCAAAAAATTTTAAAAATATCGAAGCGGTAAGAAATATATCATTTACCGTAAAACCGGGTGAAATTTTCGGGTTGCTGGGACCAAACGGGGCGGGCAAGACTACAACAGTGGGAATGTTAACCAGCGAAGTTAAACCCACATCAGGAGAAGCTTTTGTCAATAATATCAATGTATCGGAAAACCCCCTGGCCGTAAAAAAGCAGATTGGGGTCATACCCCAGCACCGGAGTCTGGATAGAAGACTTACCGGCAGAGCGAATATACAGGTGATGGCCCGGGCCTACGGAGTGCCCGACATAAAAAACCGGATTGAAAAAGTACTGGCTCTTACTGAATTAGAAGGACAGATTGACAGCCTAATTACCACTTATTCGGGGGGGATGCTGCAGCAGCTTTTAATTGCCCGGGCCCTGGTCCATGATCCGGAAATAATTTTTTTAGATGAACCGACAATTGGACTGGATCCCCGGGCCAGAAGAAATATATGGGATAAAATAGAAAATTTAAAGGAAGATGGAAAAACTTTTCTTTTGACCACTCATTATATGGAAGAAGCGGAGGTATTGTGTGACAGGGTCGCTATAATGAACAGGGGGAAAATAATTCAATCCGGTACCCCGGAAAAATTAAAAGAGATGGATACCACCGACAGTGTAATTATAATAGAAATGAAAGATATCCCCGATCTTTTTGTAAAGAAAGTGAAGAATATTCCCAAGGTTAAAAAAGTATTCATATCTTATTCTAACCGAGTACCCATGCTGTGCGTTTATGTAAAAGAAGGGCGTAAATTTGTTCCCCGAATAGTTGAATTCTTAAGGGAAAATGAGCTTTCAGTATTTTCTTTAGATGTAAGGGAATCAACCTTAGAGGATGTCTTTACCAATTTGACCGGAGAAAGTTTAGAATAATATGAAAAACCAAAAATTAAAATGGAATTTTCAGGCCGCGGCCGCTGTATTTAGGAGGGATGTAAAAGTTTTTATAAAAGATATAAGGGGTAATTTGATAAGGATTATGGGACACCCTTTTCTTTTTCTGATAGTTTTTGGGCTTCTTTTGCCCAAAATGAAGGTTTTTAGAGCTAATTACTCCCAGATGCTTATTCCGGGAATAGTGGCAATGGCCGCTCTTATGGGGAGCATGAGAAGCGTGGCGGCTGAAGTAGGTTTGAGTTTTGACCACAATGAAGAGATAAGAGCACACATACTTTTACCCTTATCGGTGAAAACCCTGGCCGCCGAAAAAATATTTTTCGGTATGCTGGAGGGGCTTTTTTCCGGGTTTGCGGTACTGGTAGTTTCCGGTTTTCTGTTTCCCGGCCAGTTTAACTTTTCCCTTATTTCATTTATAACTATTTTTCCTGTTCTTGTGACCGGGGGGATTATCTTTGCTGCTCTGGGGCTGGCCATAGGATCCACTTTTAAACCTCCGGAGGTTATGTTTGAGATACTTTTTATTATAATAATGCCCATGATGTTTTTCGGGGCCACTTTTTATCCAGTATCCATGCTTGAACAGGTGCATTTTTCTCTAAGTTATATTACTCTATTACTTCCACTGGCCCATATAAGTGAGTTGTTGAGAATAATCTTGACAGGTACAGGCCATTTCCCGGCTTATGTGTACATACTGGGTGCTACAGGATATCTGGCGCTCATGTTTCCTATGGGTATATGGGCTTTCAAGCGCCGGGCTATAAGTTAAATTTTTTCTAATCCTTTAATAACTTGTAATTACTTGAAACTTATCTATAATTAAAAACTTAAATATAATGACTGAACTAAAAAATAAAATAAAAAATATAGGAATTATTGCCCATGTGGACCACGGTAAGACCACCCTTGTGGATGCCATACTCAGACAGTCCGGAATTTTCAGAGAAAATGAAAATATGGAAGAAAGAGTTATGGATTCGGATACTTTGGAAAAAGAAAAAGGTATTACCATATTTTCAAAAAATGCCGCTTTCCGGTATCGAGGTTATAAAATAAATATTGTTGACACTCCCGGGCACGCTGATTTTGGAGGAGAAGTCCAGCGGATTCTTAAGATGGTGGACGCTGTACTTTTAGTGGTGGATGCTTTTGAAGGGCCCATGCCCCAGACTAAATATGTTCTGAAAAAATCCCTGAAACTGGGGCATAAAGTGATTGTAGTTATAAATAAAATAGACCGAAAAAAAAGCCGACCCCATGAGGTGCTGGACCATACTTTTGAACTTTTTTTAGAATTAAACGCTGCCGATGAACAGCTTGATTTTCCGGTGGTATATACTTCGGCCACGGAAGGAACCGCAAAGTACGAGGTTGAGGATGACAGTGATAATATGATTCCTCTTCTTAATACTATGGTAAACAATGTGCCTGATACGCTGGGCGATCCGGACAAAAAATTTCAGTTTCTGGTATCTGCCATAGAATACAATAGTTATGTTGGAAAAATTGGTACCGGTAAAATTCATCGGGGTTCGGTTAAGGAGGGGGATACAATTGTACTTATAAAAAAGAATTCCGCTAAAGTGAAATTCAGAGTAACTAAAGTTTATCTTTATTCTGGACTGGAAAAAATCGAGGTACGGGAGGCTTTTGCCGGAGATATAGCGTCCATTGCAGGAACGGACGAGATAGACGTGGGGGAGACCGTATCCGATAAAGAAAAACCTGAGCCCCTTCCCTTTATAGAAATAGATCCGCCTACTCTGTCTATGGAATTTTTAGTTAATAATTCACCTTTTGCGGGTCGGGAAGGTAAATACGTAACTTCCAGGCATTTAAAGGAAAGGCTGTATCGGGAACTTCAGTCCAATGTAAGTATAGAAATAGAGAGTATGGAATCAACCGACAGGTTCATAGTTAAAGGAAGAGGGGAACTGCAGCTGGCCGTGTTAATTGAAAATATGCGACGGGAAGGATATGAACTGCAGGTTTCCAAACCCCGGGTAATTTTAAAGAAAATAGACGGAAAAAAAATGGAACCTGTTGAGCATGTAACAGTAGATGTACCCGGTAAACATACGGGTACGGTAATCGAGCAATTAAATAACCGTAAAGGGGAAATGGTAAATATGTCTACCGGGAACGACGGGTACACCAGGTTAGAATTCCATATTCCCACCCGGGGACTTTTAGGATACAGAAATGAATTTATAACCGATACCCGGGGAACGGGGGTTTTGAACCGGGTGTTTTATGAATACGGGGAATTCCGGCAAGACCTTGCCAGAACTACCAAAGGAGCGCTGGTAGCTGTAAAAACCGGCGAGGCCCGGGCCTATGCTATGTATAAACTTAAAGACCGCGGCGAATTTTTTATAAAACCCGGTACCATGGTATACGAGGGTATGATTGTAGGTGAGGCCAATTCGGAAGATGATGTTTTAGTTAACGTGTGTAAGGCAAAAAAACACACCAATGTTAGAGCTGCCGGCTCCGATGAATCCATAGACCTGGACCCGCCTAAAAAATTTACTTTAGAACAGAGTTTAGAATACATAGACGGGGATGAATTACTGGAAATTACCCCTGAAAATGTAAGGTTCAGAAAAAAAATCCTTAATTATAAAATGAGAAGACGGGACAAAAAATAGTTTTACATTTGATTTGACAGAAAACCAGTTCTAAAAATATCCCATATTACCAAGCATAAAAAAAAGTCCGGTTAAACCCAGAATCAATCCTAAGCTACCCAGCGGCAAAGAGCGGTGGTCTATGGCAAAAATGCCCTGAATTATACTTAAAGGAACAAACACTTGCGGCCACTGCCAGAAAATCCCAAGGAGTCCGGTAATACAAGAAAGAAACGCCAGCCAGTTACCCCGGATATGTTCTTCTTTTTGTATTTCCTTTTTTAATTGATGGACTTCTTTGTAAACTATATTTCGAGCAATGGAACGTATCTCGCTTGGGGTTCTATTTATTTCGGTTTTATCTTTTTTATTTGACATTTTTTTTCCCCGCTGTATAATATTTTTTTTATTATACCATATCATTCAGCTATTTTCAAAAACAGAAAAATATAATTT
>CAYZAK010000062.1:0-6668 GCA_964476445.1 uncultured bacterium | reverse complement strand
GTGGATGCTTCGCAGGGAATACAGGCGCAGACGGTGGCTAACTATGAAGCAGCTAAAGAAAACGGGCTGAAGATAATCCCTGTTTTAAACAAAATAGATCTAAAAAACGCCCGCCCGGATAAAGTTAAAAAGGAATTGGAAGCTTTACTTGGAGAGCTCAATGATATTCCCCGGGTGAGTGCTAAAGAAGGTTGGGGGGTAAAAGAGCTTATGGACAAGATAGTAAAAGAGGCCCCCCCCCCTAAAAGGATAACCGGCGATAGAACAGCAGCCCTTGTTTTTGATTCCGTATTTAATTCTTATAAAGGAGCGATTGCCTATGTGAAAGTTACCGGTGGACAGTTTAAAATTAATGATGAGATACAGTTTTTAGCTACCGGCAAAAAGTTTAAAATTAAAGAGCTGGGTTATTTTGGCGTTGAAAAAATGCATAAGGTTAGCAAATTGAAAGCCGGGGAGATAGGATATATTATTTGCGGGATGAAAAATCTTAAAAATCTTAAAATAGGAGATACCATAACTACCTTGAGAAAAGGTGTAGATACGCCTCTGGAAGGATTTAGAGAACCAAAACAGTTTGTGTTTGCCGGTTTTTATCCGGTGGAAAACGGCGATTATCCTAAACTAAAAAAAGCATTTAACAAATTAAGTATTAACGATACTTCTTTTACCTATCATCCCGAAGATTCTCCCAGCCTGGGCCCCGGTTTTAGATGTGGTTTTCTGGGAGTTTTGCATATGGAGATAATAAAGGGGCGTTTAGAGGATGAATACGGTTTAAGTATAGTTGTGACCCGCCCCCAGGTAGAATACAGAGTGGACGGAAAAATTATTGATAGTCCCATAGATTTTCCAGCCACTGGCTATGACCGGGTAAAGGAACCTTATGTGGAATGTACTGTTATCACACCGGATAACTACATGGGAAATGTATTTGAACTTTTTGAAAGTCGCTATGGGAATCATCTGGAGATGAGGTATATTAATCCTCAGAGAGTAATAGTAAAATATGAACTTCCTTTAAGAAAAATGGTGGAAGAATTTTACAGCCAGCTTAAGTCGGTTAGCCGGGGATATGCCTCTCTGGATTATAAGCACATAGGTTACCGGGAATCCAAACTTTCTAAACTGCAGATACTTGTCAATAAAAAAGAGATAGATGCTTTTTCATTTGTTATGACCGATGAAGAAGCCAGAGCCCGGGGCAGAGAAATTTTAAAAAAAATTAAGGATATTATCCCCAGACATCAGTTTAAGATACCTCTTCAGGCCAAAGTGGGTAAAAACATAGTGGCCCGGATGAATATTCCAGCTTTGAGAAAGAATGTAACTGCCGGTCTTTACGGTGGGGATGTGACCCGGAAACGCAAATTATTGGAGCAGCAAAAGGAGGGTAAGAAAAAAATGAAAAGGATAGGACGGGTGAACATTCCCCCGGAAGTATTTTTAAAAGTAAAAAGTTATGGAGATTAAACTTTTTTACATAACCTTGGGCATGGTCTTTTTACACTACATTGCCAAATGGGGAATGCTCAAATATCCTAAAGGCCTCTGGCATAATGTGTTTAAAGAGCTTAAAGAATGGGCGAACGCCGGCCTTTGGGCGGTAATTATAGCTCTGTTTGTTATGTCTTTTATAGTTCAGGCATTTAAGATTCCCTCTGGATCCATGAGGGATACTCTCCAGATAGGAGATCATCTTTTTGTAAATAAATTTATATACGGCATAAGAATTCTCTGGAATAAAGAAAACCGCATTTTTCAGTTTAAAAGTCCTAACCGTAAAGATATAATTGTATTTGAATATCCGCCTGAACCCTCTAAAGACTATATAAAAAGATGTATCGGTCTGCCAGGGGATACTGTAAAAATAGAAGATAAAAAAGTGTACGTTAATGGAAATTTATTAAAAGAGCCGTACGTTACCCATAAAGATCCCAATATTTACAGTAATGCCGGATATATCCCCGAGAATTTGCGCCCAAGAGATAATTATGGGCCTGTAGATATACCGGACGGCAAGTATTTTGTTTTGGGGGATAATAGAGATTTTTCTGCCGATTCCAGATACTGGGGCCTTTTGCCCGGGGAATATATTAAGGGTCGGGCTCTTTTCAAATACTGGCCTCCGTCACGGATAGGATTGATAGAATGAAAGACCGGATGGTTGCCGTTGATGTAGGGGCAACTAATATTAGTATGGCCTTAGTGGATAAAGATTTAAATTTAATAAAAAAACACAGTACTGATACGGTCTGTTCTCTCGAGCAATTAATAGGTTTTTTAAAAAGCAAGTTAGCTACTCTGGATCCTGATTGTAAAACAGCGGTGGGACTTGCTCTTCCGGCTTTTTTTAAAAAAAACAGAAAAAAAAAGATAGCCAGTTTTACCAATTTAAACTGGCCTAATTTAGAAGTTAAGTCTTTTTTTTCCGAACTAAACCGAAATTTCTTTACTGTAAATGACGGTGATGCGGCCGCCTGGGGAAGTTACAGCACTGAAATTAATTTGGAAAATAGATTGCTTACTGTTACTCTTGGTACAGGTGTAGGTGGTGGGATAGTGATAGATGATAATTTATTGCTAAAAGGCGGTGAGATCGGGCATTTAAAAGTAGATCCCTCCGGTGAACTCTGTGGATGCGGGAGCAGGGGTTGTCTGGAGACTTTTATCGGTGGTAAATATATAGCTCGCAATGCCCGGGAGTGGTTTAATATTGAGGTTAAAAATGCAAGACAGCTACACAAAAAAGCAATTGCCGGGAATGTTAATGCAACAGAATGCTGGAGAAAAATTGGCGGTGTTTTGGGTTACACGTTATCCGGTCTGGTTAATCTGTTTGGTTTTAAAAAGATAATAATAGGGGGTAAAATGTCAAAGGCTTATGAATTTTATCTAGATGAAGCCAGAAAAAAATTAAAAGATAATTTACTTTGTCCAAAACTACAGGATTGTAGTATTGAAATATCAAAGTGGAAGGAACAATTGACTCTGGTAGGCACTGCTTGTATGGGGTTTAGCGGGAAATATAAAGAAAGAGGAGTTAAAAATGGCTAAAAATTTTTTGCTGTTGGTGGGGATATGGCTTGTGGTTGGTTGTGCTACTACAGCTAAAGAAGAACTTGGTGATAGAGAAAAAGTTTCTAAAGCGGTGACTGAGGCTATTGCCGATGAAACCACTACCCAGTCATGGCCTGTGGTAGAGGAAGGCCTAGTGGTATTTTATTTTGAGTACTCCGGGGCTACAAATGTCGCAGTAGCCGGAGATTTTAGTAACTGGAATAGAATTCCACTGCAGGAGGTTAAAGACGGGGTTTTTAAAGCTGAACTTAACATAGATCCCGGCCGATATCAGTATAGATTTTTTGTAAACGGGAACTGGATCACGGACCCCGAAAATCCGCAAAAAATTTCTGATGGCCGGGGCGGAGAAAATTCCTTATTGGAAGTTAATTAAAGATATATTATATGAAATCTAAAATAATTAATATAAAAAAAAATATACCATCAAAAATTAATTCACCCCTTAAAAACAGAAACCGTATACAATTCGTAAATAAAGGTGATGGTATAGTAGAAAATTTGCATAGGAAAAAGTTAATTCCAGAAATAGAAAACGGTCAGCCCGTCTTTTTTGAACTGGCCGGCCCCAGGGAAAAAATATTTTTTAACCCTGAAAAATTAAAATGCGGGATTGTTTCCTGCGGCGGTTTATGCCCGGGTATTAATGATGTTATAAGAGAGTTGGTGGTGGGGCTGAGTAATGGATATGGTGTAGATAAAATAGAAGGATTTAGATACGGGTACCGAGGTCTGGCAAACCCGTCGAAATATCCGCCTTTAAAACTAACCCCCCTGTTCGTTGATTCTATTCACAGAGATGGGGGGACTGTTTTAGCCTCCTCCCGAGGCCCTCAGGATACCGGGGTAATGGTAGATACCTTAATTAACCGTGATATAGGGGTTCTTTTTGCCATAGGTGGAGACGGTACCATGAAAGGTGCTCATGATATAGCCGTCGAAATAGAAAAACGGAATCCGAATATTTCAGTTGTGGGTATCCCCAAAACAATTGACAATGATATATGTCTGGTGAACAATTCTTTTGGATTTGAAACCTCGGTTCAGGCTGCGGCTGATATAATTGACAGCGCTCATACAGAAGCCCGAGGCGCCCCAAATTGTATAGGATTAGTAAAAGTAATGGGTAGAACTTCGGGATTTATTGCCGCCAATACAGCACTGGCCAACCGGAATGTCAACTATTGTATAATACCGGAGTTGCCTTTTAAGTTGGAGGGATCGGGAGGATTACTGGAGGTCCTTAAGGCCCGGCTGTGCCGAAAGAATCACGCGGTTGTAATTGTAGCGGAGGGGGCCGGGCAGCAGTTAATGTCCGGGGATAAAGACGGAGTTAAAAAAGATAAATCCGGTAACCGAAAACTTGAAAATATCGGAAAATTTTTGCAATCAAAAATAAAATCTTTTTTTATAAAGGAAAAAACAGAGATAAATATAAAGTATTTTGATCCCAGTTATGTAATACGAAGTATTCCGGCCAACGCCATGGACTCGCTTTACTGTGTTCATCTGGCTCAGAATGCTATACATGCCGCTCTTTCCGGGCGTACAGATATGCTGGTCAGTAAATGGAACGATCACTATGTTCATATCCCTATGTCTATGGTATCAAAAAGAAGGAAAAGAGTTGATCCCCGGGGAAGACTGTGGAGCACTGTGATGGAAGCAACCGGTCAGCCTTACAAGTTGTTTAAAGATGTTTAATTTTAACTAACTGAGCTATCTGTAAAATAAAATTAAACCAATCATAGTGAAAAATATTAAGAATTATAAAATAGAGGATCTGCAAAATATTATAAAAAAATGGGGATACCCTATTTTTCATGCCCGTCAAATTTTCAACTGGATTTACAGTAAAAGTAACGAGAGTTTTTGGGAGATGTCCAACCTTTCCAAGGATTTAAGAGCAAAGTTGCAAACGGAATTTTCCCCAAAGTCTATTAAACCTGTAACTAAAAAAGTTTCTGATGATAAAACAGTTAAGTACCTTTACCGATTAGAAGATGATAATATTATAGAGACGGTTATTATACCGCAAAAAGGGAGAAATACCCTTTGCGTTTCTACTCAGGTGGGCTGTAAATACGGCTGTAAATTTTGTGTGAGCGGTTTGGAAGGATTTCAAAGAAATCTCAAGACTTTTGAAATACTTGACCAGTATCTTTTAAGTAAAAAAGATTTTAAAGGTAATATAACAAATGTTGTTTTTATGGGTATTGGCGAACCGCTGGATAATTTTAAAAATACGGTAAATGCAGTTAAAATTTTAAACACTTCTCCGGGAGCGGGAATGGGACTCCGGAAGATAACTATATCTACCTGCGGGATTGTTCCAGGGATAAAGCAACTGACTTCTGAAATTAAACAGGTTAACCTTTCAGTTTCCCTGCATAGCGCTTCGGACAAAAAGCGTAATATAATTATGCCGGTTAATAAAAAATATAATTTAAGGAAACTTATTTTTGGTCTAAAAGAGTATGTGAATTCCGGCGGCCGGGAAGTAACTTTTGAATATATTCTTATAAAAAATTTTAACGACCAAATAAAAGATGCCCGGCAGCTGGCTAAGTATGTAAAAGGGGTGAAAAACAAAATAAATATTATTCCATACAATGAAAATAGATATTTTAATTGGACCAGTCCAAATAAAAAAATAGTAAAAAAATTTATCGATGTTCTAGATAAATGCAAAATTTCCTATACTCTAAGAAAACCTCGGGGTAGGGATATTGAGGCTGCCTGCGGGCAGCTTAAAATGAGAAATGGATAATAAAGTACGGCTACAGGTATTGGGAAGTTCCAGCCGGGGAAATGCCACAGCGTTATGGGGAAACAAAAAAGCTTTACTGGTTGATTGCGGACTTGGTAAAAAATATATCCAAAACAGGTTGAAAAAATTAAACATTAATTACACCGATATCCAGGGAGTATTGATTACTCACGGGCATTCCGATCATGTAAGAAGGGCGGCTTTTAAGTTAATGCTGGATAATGAAATTAAAATTTACTGTCATGAAATTGTAGCTGAAATTTTAAAATTAAAGTTTAAAATTGCTGTTTCGGCAGAAAAAAATGGATTTTTAAAAACATTTAAGACCGGAGAATTTATGGAGTTTGAACATTTCCGGGTCAGAGGGTTTGAAGTTGTACACGACACCCACTGTTTCGGGTTTAATATTGTTACCGGAACCGGAGAAGACACCAGAAAGGTCACTGTGGCCACCGATCTGGGGAATACAAAAAATGGTATAACTGATAATTTTATCAATTCGGATATAATTATAATAGAGTCGAATTATGACAAAAATATGCTTTTAAATTCCTCCCGTCCGGGCTGGTTGAAAAGCCGGATATCGGACAGGAGTCATCTTTCCAATCGGGAATGCGCTAAATTTATACAAAAAGTTATTAAAAAATCCATGATCTGGCCCCGGGCAATAATATTGGCCCATATCAGCCAGGAGTGCAACACTGGACTTCTGGCCCAGAATACAGTTAAAGAAGTTTTAAGTTTTGAGATGGAAAATCCGCCGAAAGTTTTCCTTACCTATGATAGAGAAGTTAGTAAAATTATAAGTTTATTTTAG
>CAYZAK010000061.1:0-7497 GCA_964476445.1 uncultured bacterium | reverse complement strand
AAAGCTTGAATTTACGCTTCCAGAGATATTACCCACATGAAACGTCGAAGAGGCTGAAAAAAAGAGAGAAAAGCTGAGAGAGAGCAAAAGAATTGACCAAGCAGCCGTGAGGAAATAACTGTTTACCGGGTAATGTTAGTTGGGAGGTGGGATTCGGCTGTAAAGCCGAACATGAGGTACAATGTGCCCGTAGAGATAGATGACCAAAAGACAGGTAGAGATTGATCCTTTAACGCAGTGCCTTACAGCAGAAATCCCCGGGTTGCGTCAGTATTAAATACAATGGGCTATATGGAAGAAAGAGGAGACGGCTTGAATGATATAAAGGACTTACTTGAAGAGCAGGGTCTTGAAAAACCGGAGTTTTCCCAGCATGGACCGTATTTCATTGTAAAAATGGTGGGGCCGTCAATTCCAAAGGAGCAAATTGAACCTTATAGGGAAATTAAAAAAGAGTTAAATGACCGGCAGAAAAAAATGCACGATTACATAATTGAGAATAAAGTTGCAACTTCGAAAGATTTAGAGAAGATGTTTGATGTTAGTTTAAGAATGGTAAGAAACGATTTAAATAATATGGTTGATAAAAATGATATTATTGAAAGAGATGAGGAAAGCAAACCTAAAAAATATTCATTAAAAGAATAATATTAATCATTTAAAAACCAACGAACACTAACGGACACTAACGGAAATATAACGGAAATATAACGGAAATATCTAATTTTAAAAAAGATGTTAGGGGAATATAAAATATTTTCTGTAATTTAATTTTATGTGAGACCTTCAACCATAAACAATCTATTAATTTTATCAATCGTCTGATGCGCCGGCACTGTTTTGTTGGTTTCATACCTGTGAACCGTCATTTTACTTACATTTAATAGATTCCCCAGTTCTTTCTGGGGTAAATCGTTCTTGATCCTGTAGTACCTAAATTGCTGAGTAAAGGTCTTTGGACGGTCAAACTCCAATTTTTCCAGTTTTTCCCTAATTTTTTCCCGGTTCGAAAATTCTTCATGACCGGGTATAATTACTTTGTGTTTATATATGGGCGGAACTTTATTTTTCGTGAATGGAGTTTAAAAGATTAAGTTAAATGATTTATTCGAGAGTTTTATTATACATTGAGAAATATTGTCTCACTACCGCGTCCCAGGTATATTTCTCAAGAATAAGTTTTCTAAAATTTAAAATTTTATCCAGTGCTTTGTCCCGGTTATTTTCAAACCACTTCCAGGCCTCGGCGATATTGGATATCAAATGGGTTTCGGGGTTTGAGGTAAGTTTTACATTAATCCCGTAATCAGAGATATAGCCCCATTCTTTTTCTTCCACGCCGCCTTGCCCCATGATATACATGGGACCTGCCGAATCGGTAGTTATTATAAACATCCCCCTGGCCGCGGTTTCAATAAGAGTTATTCCAAAAGGTTCCGACAATGTAGGGAAAAGATAAACTGCGAAATTATCCATAAAATTATTTCTCTCCTCGCAGTCAAAGATTTCAGTAAAAAAATTCAGTTCGCACTTTATCACTTCGGGCAACCGGTCTTTTTCCTCTTTAAGTACCTTGTCATAGTCTTTTGAGGGTATCCCCGCTACAACAAGTTTTAAACCGGGGCCGGATACCTCAACCAGCGCCGGCAAAGACCTTATGGAATAATGCAGGCCTTTACTGGGGTCAAGCCTTGAATAACTGAGTACCTTTAGCCCCCTGCTGGAATCCGCCCATTTATCCCTTATCTGATTTTCAGCGAGCACCGCTTTACTTTCTACCCCGCTGGATATAAGATGCATGCGTGATTTAATATCCTCAATATTATCCATTTCCTCTTCCCTGCATATATTTAAAAAATCCTCGTGTTGGCCTGGACTTATCACCACAATTTCATCCGCTTGGGTTGTCATGACCTCCCACTGCCGTAACCGGTTGAACAAACCTTCAGGCATCCGGTTTATATGGTCCACTCCGTCTTTACCTCTTAAGGTGGACTCAAGGAAATGTATTGTAGAAACCACTTTGAATTCCAGCGGCTCAAGAAGGTGGGCAAGGTACCCCGGCACAAGATGGTGACCGTGCAGATGAACCACCTTAACTTCTTTTTGTAATTCCCCAAGTTTTTCAGCAGCCCGCTCACAGAATTTTTTTATCCGAGAAAATTCTTCTTTCTTGTCCCCGTCATAAGGAGTTTTTATCCCCTTCTCTATGAGAAACCGGATAACCCTGATGCTCCGCTCCCGGTTGCTGCTGTAATCCTGTCCGCTCATTTTAAATTCTTTTTCGGTTGTGCCGGTGTGCATAGTTAAAACCGTAACCTTGTGGCCGCGTTTGACATACTCTTCGCTAATTCTGTTTACGTGCACCCCACCGCCCCCTGTGGCAGTAGTTCCGTACTGTAAAGATACTATAGCTATATTCATTTGTTTCTCCTATTTACTTTTTTTCTTGTTTAACTTTTATTACCTATTTTTCAATAATATTTATTGTTTTTAAATTTCCCTTTTATTTTTTAAAAATGTTCGTAATTATTTTACCACATCATCTTTTTAAATAAAAGCACAATTTGCCGTCTTCGGCCTCCGAAAACTCTTCTTCGTCGCTTCCAGCTCATAATCAATTATAATCATTGTAGCAGATAAATCCGCAAGTCCCAAAGTTGTTTAAACCACCCGGTTATTTATAGTTGCCCGGTACATATCCTTTACAAAGTTTAAATATTTTTTTAAATAAAATAGTAAAAATTAAAATTCCGAGTCGTAGTATGGCTCAATTAGACTTATAAAATTAAATTTACAAATTTTAAAAAAATTTCTTTATAATAATTTTACTCTTCAGCATAAAAACTGTCACAATATAGATAATAAAAAAAAGTAAAGGCTCACTCGCAATTTTTTAATAAAAAGAATAATAAAACAGATAAATTATAGTCGTGAAAAGGGAGAAATAGCTATAAAATACTTTGGAGAAAAGATAAAAGACATGGGAAGGTCAATGGTGCTTAAAGAGAGTTTGGGGAGTCAATCAATTTTCGCAGCTTTTCTCGTAAATAGACCCCCCTGAACTCTTTCGCACCAAGCTACAAAAAATAACTTTTTTCTATTTTAATTCAATAGTTGTTTTTTTATCCGTAAGATAGACGGCATTTATAATGTGCCTTAAAATATTTCTCTTGAATTTCAGTCTGCTTGAATTTGATCGTAGAGAAAGTTCTATTAGTTTAATAGATTCAATTTTGTCCGGAGCTTACAATGAAAATTATTATAGCGTTTAGGGTGAAAGGCGTGTTAATTTTGAGTCAGGGTCTTTTGGAAAAAATACAGTTTTGAATTTTGTGAAGGATTTGATAAAATAATTATATTAGTTACGGTTCTGGGGGCAGAAAAATAGTTATTCTTGTTGAAAGAAGTCAGGAGTAAAAACCTAATTAGTCTTATGTGTGTATAATAAAAAAAATGCAAAAACCAAAATTGTTATCAGATTATCGTATTAAATTAATGTCAGTAATTGTAGCTGTCGCGGCTGTGATACTTTTTACAATTACAACAAACCGGAATGCTGTTTTTAAAGATCTGGTGCTGACCAGAGACCGGCAAAGAATTGACTCAATCGGGAAACTTGTAGCCAGCGAAGTAAATAAATATATAAGAGAAGACTCCGTTGAAAATATCCGAAGCATTCTTACGTTTATTGATAATCAAATTGAAGTTGATTTTATTTCAATAATAGGACCAAACGGTATAGTAATCCATTCAACCTTAAAAGAGATAGAAGGCCTTCCTGCCCCGTACGAGGACAGTAGTGAAATTGCCCGCGAGATAGGGGCGACCTATATAAAAAGTTATCCCATAGAATTCGAGGGAACTATTATTGGCTATGTTCAGGCTGGATATGATATGACTCCTACAAAAGAAACCCTCCAGGCGTCTTTCAGAAAAGCTCTTATTACTAATTTTGTTCTTTTGGCGGTTATATTTATCATTGGCTGGTTCCTCTCAGATATGCTTATGAGGCCTCTCAAGGACGTTAAAAAAGGGGCCAGAAAAATATCTCGGGGTGACTTTTCTGTGCGTCTCCCGGTTAAGGCTAACGATAGTTTAGGGCAACTTGCAAAAAGCATGAATGATATGGCCGTCCAGCTTGATGAGCTTACTCAAAATATGCAGAAAGAAATTGACCGGGCAACGCTTAACCTTCAAAAAACTAATCAAAAATTACAGGAACAAAAGAAAAAACTAAAAAATAAAAACAAAAAACTTAGGGAACTGGATAAATTAAAATCTGATCTTATTTCAATGGTATCTCACGAACTTAAAACCCCCCTGACTTCCATGATAGGATTTGGGAAGACACTTCTTATTAGAGAACTGTCAAAAGATAAGACAGACAAATATCTAAATATAATCGTGACCGAAGGCAAGCGCCTGTCATATCTTGTGGATGAGTTTCTGGATGTATCCAGAATTGAATCGGGTGAATTCAGTATTATTCCGAATACTTTCAATTTTAAAAAATTTCTTAAGCATATTGTTGAAGTACACCGTTCGCAAAGTAATATCAAAATTCGGCTTGAACTTGACAATACCGACATAGATGTAAAATGGGATATGAACTCGGTCCAGCAGGTGATATTGAATATGGTTGATAATGCCGCCCGGTATAGTCCCGAAGGGAAACCAATAGATATTATTGCTTCTATGGAGCAGAAAGAAGTGATTATAAAGGTTAGGGATTACGGCCCGGGTATAAAAGAAAAAGATCTGGACAATATATTTGATAAATTTTATAGGGCTGACGATAAAATAAATGCCAGGAATAAGGGGACGGGGCTGGGGCTTGCAATAGCCAAAAATATAATTGAAATGCATGGCGGTTCGCTTGATGTCCGCCTGCCTTCCGGAGGGGGGGCAGAATTTATAATTAAACTTCCCCGGGAGGTTGAAACCGGTGAATAAAAAAAATATTCTTATAATTGAGGACGAAGAGAATATTTTAGAGCTGATCAGGGAAACTTTGTCACTTGATTATTCTGTAATTAAAGCTGATACCGGTGAGAAAGGAATTGAAAAGGTGCTTGACTCCGATATTGCCGCTGTTATTTTAGATGTCAAGTTACCCGGGATAAGCGGTTGGGAGGTGATTCGGAATTTCAGGAAAAATGCGGACACCCGTGATATTCCTGTTATCTTTCTGACGGCTGTATCTAAAATGGAGATAGCTCAGAAAGCGGGGGATAATATTGTAATTAAAAAGCCTTTCGACCCGGAAGAACTGCTGGAAACCGTTAATAATGTATTGGATAATAAAAATGAATAATAAAAAGAGAACTGTTTTAGTTGTAGATGACGAAACTAACATAAGGGAACTGATTAAAGATAACCTGGAAGAGGAAAACTATAGGGTTTTTACCGCCAATGACGGTCTTTCTGCTTTAGATATGGTAGATAAGCATAAGCCCGACCTTGTTATTCTTGATATAATGATGCCTGAAATGGACGGGTGGGAAGTCTGCAAAACAATAAGGGACAGAGGCGAAGAAATAAAAATTTTAATGCTTACAGCCAAATCAAGCAGCAGGGACAGGATGATAGGAAAGAGCATTCTTAACGCCGACATGTATATGACCAAACCTTTTGATATTGAGGAACTTATATCAGAAACCGGGCATTTGCTGGATGTCCATGAATAAAAAAGAAAATAACAGGGTTATAAAGGGACAGAAAGTTAATCCGGGTGTAGCCATTGGTGAGGTTTTTCTGCATAAAGAGCTGGATCTCGGGGCGCTTCAATCTGAAAAACTGGAAATTGAAAGTGTGGATGAGGAACTGACAAGGCTGGATAACGCTGTTGACAAAACTCGTAGTCAGCTTAAAAGTATAGAAAGAAAACTGGGCGGTGGCTCTCAGGAAAAGGCAGACGGCATCTTTACCGCACAGGCAATGATGCTTAAAGACCCCAGTTTTTTGGATAATATAAGAAACAAAATAATTGAGGAAAAAGTAAACGGTGAATATGTGATTTCCCGGGAGATTAATAAAATAAGGGAGAAATTTCAGTCCGTAGAAAATCCCAAGCTGAAAACAAGTTTTATGGATATAGAGGATACCTACAACAGGCTGATCCGAAATATTCTTGATTTAGATCATGTAATGACCAAACCTCTTAAGCGGCTGGATAAGCCGGTGGTTGTGATAGGAAAAAACGTACTTCCCTCCGATATCGCTATAATGGACACGGAGAAAATACTTGGGTTTGCAATTGAAGAAGGAAGTCTGGTATCTCATGTAGCAATTATTGCCAGAACCCTGGGTGTACCGGCTGTAATCCGAATTCCTGGGATAACGGAGTTCTCCGGGCCGGGAGAACGTATGCTTGTTGACGGATTTAAGGGAGAGGTTGTATTGAATCCTTCTGAAAAAGAAATAGAAAAATGCCAAGAAAGCAAAGTTAACAGTAAAAAGACATTACAACACAATCTGCCAGGCCGGGATCTTAAGGCGAAAGACGGCGAAAAAATCGCGCTTGAATCCAATATAAGTACCCTGGAAGATGCTCGTCTGGCGAAAAAAAATGGGGCCGAGGGGGTAGGTCTTCTGCGCAGCGAATTCTTTTATATGGCCCAGAACACACTGCCGGAGCCGGAAGAAGAGGTGGAATTCTATAAAAAAGTGATAGATATATTCAAAGGCTTTCCGGTGACCTTCAGGCTCCTGGATATAGGTTCAGATAAAAATATAGGGGATATGCCCTCCCCCAACGAAATTAATCCGCAGATGGGTATCAGGGGTGTAAGATATCTTCTAAAGTACCCAAAAATTATGAGACGTCAGCTCAGGTGCCTGATGGATGCGTCCCAAGAGGCTGATCAACTGAGGATTCTACTTCCATTCGTTACTTTAAAAGAAGATATCATAAGATCAAAAAAAATAATTAAAGAAGAAACAGAGGAAAACAATTTTGACATTAATAAACTGAAAGTGGGAATAATGGTAGAGGTGCCTTCCGCCGCCCTAGCTATAGGCGAATGGATAGACAACGTAGATTTTATAAGTGTGGGCACAAATGATCTTTACCAGTATATATTTGCTGTAAGCAGGGAGGATATTGGTCTTGATGCATATAGGAATAACGTTCATCCGGTTATGTTGAAAGCAATTGATAATGTTATTAAAGCCGCCCTGGAAGCGGGAAAACCCGCCGGTGTCTGCGGCGAAATGGCCGGTGATCCGGATACGGCGACTATACTTGTCGATATGGGAATCCGGCAACTTTCAATGCACCCTAAGAGACTCCTCTATGTAAAAGAAAAGTTTATAGAAAAAGATTAATAATAATAATTTACTTTTCACGGTGACGTAAGGTAAAAGAACATTTGGTATTGACTCTATCTCCTATCAGGAAAGAAATTCTCGCTGATCTCAAATTTTTTAATAAAAATAGCTTAGAAATTGCTTTTTGATTATTCTTCAACCCCATCTCGTTTTAGTATGTTGAAT
>CAYZAK010000060.1:0-7541 GCA_964476445.1 uncultured bacterium | reverse complement strand
TCCTTTCGTTTTCCATTTTAACTAGAATGTTGCACTTTGTCATTGAATCCGTGATACCCATATATTATAATTTTCTACCGTAAGTCTTAAAACATCAAAACTCAGCATAATTAAAAATACCCCATACCAAAATACAGGGCAACACGCTGGGAATAAACGCCAATAGTAATAGGAAATATTAAACCGGACAAATGATATAATTTTCTGTACATTTAATTAATACTATCAAAATTTAACTGACTTGACAACAACCTATTTATAGCATAGAATATATAAAAATTTTAAAAGCCGAAGTGGCGGAACTGGCAGACGCGCACGGTTCAGGTCCGTGTAGGTTCGCCTATGTGGGTTCGAATCCCACCTTCGGCACCACCTTATGTTGCAAATGTTGCAATTACTATAAAATTCTAACCTTACCTTCCGATTAAGTTACCTGTATATCCGCATACAAGCGTACTGTTTAAGCATATAAGCATATGCATATATGCGCATTAAATAATCAGGGTCATGTGTGAATGGAAGTTATAATAATAGTATATATGGTATAGTGGTTAATTTTAGTAAGGTAACCCGACTCCTATAATCCGGAGAGTTTCAAAAGTAAACTCAAAGAAAAAATCGGTATTTAAAAACCGGTGAAGTATAAATACCAACCATATTTTAACATTTTGTACTTACTGTTTAACCTCTACCATAAATGGAGGTTATAATATGTAACCGACGAACGCCTTATTTTTATCTTTGATTTTTTTTTATTATTGTGTAAGTATTGATAATGAAGATGTTTTTAAATTAGAGAGGTTAATTATGTGTTTATATAAATCTATAACCGGCATTACAATATTTTTTATTTTGTTATTTTTCTTTTTAGTAATTCCCGGAGTTTCTGCGGAGGAAATTCAAGTAAATGAATATTTTATAGGCCCTTTTACAGAAGAAGAACTTAATCGCTTATCAATAGAAAAACGGTCACAAAAAATTCGGGATGGACAAAAGACGGGTTTTGAATCCGATCCCCAAGAAGTAAATGTAATACATTTTCAGTCTCAGAGAGATCCGGCTGGCAAATTAATCGAAAAATCAAATAATATAGGTAACGATCAAAACTTAGATTATTTAGCCGGCAAAGTAGAAGCTCTATTCCAGAAAAAAGATCTAAAAGATTTCTCTACAATAGATGAGATTGATATAGATATCAATGAACTTATACAGATTTTTCAAAATATAAGGGGGGCTACAAAACAGATACACAGAGAAATTTCAACTTATGGAAAAGAAGAGATTGACGTTAAATCTATAGAAGATTCATTAGAAAATATAAATTCTCTATTAGAAAATGAATTTGAATGGACTTTATCCGATATACACGGTAAAGATTTAGATATTTCTAAACTTATACCCAGTATAGAAAAAATGAAACAGGGAGCTAAAGAATTTCACAGTGAAATTGGTGATATGGAGGGGGAAGATATAGATACTAAAAAAATGGAGGATACTCTAAAAGAATTAAACGCTCTAACACAAAAAATTCAGGATCAAGCTTTATCAGAGTTACAAGAATCCGATATAAACTTTTCCGAACTCATGGTTTATGTGCAAAAAATGTTCCAGGATGTTGAGAAACTCCATAAAGAAACATCTACAGACATGGCCTCGGATAAAGATAAAGCTGAAAATATAGATACTCACCACTCCCAATTAAAATCAAAAATGGAAAATTTAATAGCAGAGCTTGACAATGAGGAACTCCCGGGCTTTTCCGAACTTATAAAAACCCTCCAGCAGATGCACTCTAAAATGGTTCAATCCACCGAAAAATTACAAGAAGAAGAGTAAATTTTTTAAAATAGATTTTACATAAATTCTTTTTTATAAGGTTCCACCCAGTTTACTTTTGTAAGTATTTTTTTAGCCTGATTTTTTATACTGAAGTTAAATTAATTGATTATTTTTTAAATATTTATTTAGCCGGTACTCTCGGCTTAATGTTAGTATAAATAGGATATTAAAAACCACTGTAACCAGGAGTAGATAAAAAAACAGAGCATTATAAATAACCGAACTTAAAAACATAAAGATTACAATAAAAAAATTATGACCGGCCGGGCCCAGAAGCCTGGCAAACCCCATAAAAGGTCCGGCCCGGTTTATAAATTCATTGCGACGGGAAGGCTCAGAAATAAAATAATTATCTGCGGAAGTCCCGGCAATACCGGATTGAAAGCTCAGATAATATCTATAGATTTTCATAAAAACCCGGGAAGGGAAATTAACGGTATGTTTTAAATACCTGTCAGCTTCTCTTTTTGAATTAATCTCGGAGTAATTCGGATCAATCCGGGAAAGAAACCACTGTTTTTTAGAATCAAAATATATACAGTGCCCGGCCATAGAAACGGCTGTAGCTCCTATCCAGGGCCATACGGGACTAATATATGCTGAAAGATAAACGGCTATGCCTATATGAACAAAAATAGCCGTAGTATAATCAGCAGCACCATCCAGTATTCTTCCCAGAGTACCGGCCTCCCCCTTGGCCCGAGCCAGCTGGCCATCCGCGCAGTCTAATATCATAGATAAAAATAATAAAATTCCACCGAGTACCGGATACCGGTATCCGGTTAAAATTCCGGAAAAAACCCCAGTTATTGCCGATATCAAAGTAACCTGATTTGAAGTCACCGGTGTATTTTTCAGAAACCGGACCAAAACAGCAGCTGCAGGCCTTAAAAAAGAATGATAGGGTTCACTGGTATATTTTTTTTTAAGTATGGATAAGTTTGTATTCATTTCATTTTTTACCAGATTCCAAGCTATAAATTCTTTTGGCCGGTATAACTCCTCGAACTCCACCGGTCGGGTCTTTAATATCGCCGGTTCTCCGGGGAATAAGATGTATATGACAATGGTCAACTGTCTGTCCGGCAGAATGACCTATGTTAACTCCGATATTAAAACCGTCTATATTTTTATCTTTTATCAATAAATTTTTTCTTCTTTTTTCAAGAAGTTCTTTAACGTCCTGGTATTCCTCTTTTTTTATTTCAAAAAAATTCGAAAAATGTCTCTTGGGTATTACCAGGCTGTGTCCTACGGTCACCGGATATTTATCCGGTATGCATATACAGTACCTATTTTCTGTAATTATACGTACCTTACCTAAGTTACAAAAAACACACTCTTTCATATTACAGTTACCTTTAAGTTTCTTTCATTACCCATTAGATTTTATAAGTATACATCAAATAATTATTAGGTTCAAACTCTGCGTACCCGGCGACGGGAGGGTTAATTTTAAGTTCAACTAAATTTCATCAATATCCTTAGCCACAGATAACGTAGTTTTACCAGCGGAACAACCAACCGGGGAGCGGTGTATATGACCGGTTTCTTAACCAGACATTTCATAATGTGCTCTACCGCCCTATCCACATCCATCATAAAAGGTTTTAACGGCCTTACGGCCAATTTAGTGTCCACAAATCCAAAACGGACATTAGTGACATTTATATTTTTAGGTTTTATGGCCAGGGCCAGACCCTCTAAAAAAGTAGAAAAACCTGCTTTTGACGCATGATAACCTGCGGCATCAGGCTCCAAAAGAGTATCCGCTAAACTTGATATACCTATGAAATGGCCTTCCCCGTTTTCTAACATATGAGGGATAACTACTGAAGCTGTACGGACCATTCCTACCAAATTAATGTTAAAAAGTTCTACCTGATTTATCATTTTGTCAAAACTTACCGGTTTACTTATACCGGCAAAATATATACAAAGATCAACCGGCGTAAAATTTAAAATGGCCCCGGCAATAATTTCCTCATAACCCTCTTTTTGTACTTGTTTAACTATGTGGTTGTAATTTTTAGAAGAAATATCCGATCTGCTTCTTGATACTCCGGTGACCTCCCACCCTTCACTTAATAATTTCTTGGTAGTAGCTAACCCGATACCATCGGAATTCCCTATTAGTAAAGCTCTTTTAATTTTCATTTATCTATAATTAAAGTTCATAAAACTCCGGATTTTTATTTGACTAAAATATACTAAAATTAGTATAATAAATTTTTCAGAAATAATAAATTGTTATTACTATATATTTAAAAGGAAAAACTTTAAAATGTCTCTTGAAAAAGCTAAAGATTCTACAAATTCTAAAAAAAATTCCCAAAAAAGTAAGAGCTGTATCCTAGGCTGCCTGGGAATCACCTTACTGTTATTGTTTATAGTAATTGGAACCGGATTTTGGGGGTATTCCAATAGAGCCCGGATTATAAAAAAGTTTTTGCCTCAAATTACTTCAAAAATTAATCCTGATACTCTACCGGCTTTAGTTACCCATATAGGCACTGAAGTTCAAGACGGCATACCGGAAGCCTATTTAAACAGTTCCTATCAGATTACGTTGCCGGAAAAAAATGGAATTATAAAAATCTCCAAATCTGATAAACAGGCTGAAATTATCAGGGAAGATTTTATAAATTATTTTAAGGAACAAGGCTGGAAAATAAAACACTCTGTAACTGAAAAAAATGGCCAACCAATAGATAGTAAATTTACCCGAGAATATCCTCATTCGGTAAATGAAATTTTTGATAAGATTAAAAAAGAAGTTGAAATTCTCACTTTATTGGAAAAAAATAACGATATTCTGTTTTTTACCATTATGGAATCCCAATCAGATAATTACGCTATCACTGTTTCAGGTATTAATAATATGGATATTATTCAGTAAAATTTTTATCTGTTATTTACCCAATGTATCCTATTAAAAAAAAGTTTACCAGCCCTTTTTCATTGAGAAAAGCTCAAAAAACTTCTTCTGTATTAATAGTTTTTCTTATATATATTTTTCTTACTGGTTGTCAGAAAACTACTACTTCCCATTTTGACCCCGATCAGTCCCAATTACAGAAACTTCCAGAACAAAATAATGAACAAACTTTTATACCCCAACCCGAAATAACTCTGTTACCCGAAACTCCGGCTCCTGGTGATTTCACCCTTTTAAGAATAGGCCCTTTGCCTTTTTTACCCGAAATAACAATCGATACTGATTTAATTGGGGACATATCCTTACCTTTTGAGTTTCAAAACTATGCTTACGTATTTTTAGGAACCAGTTACCGGACCGAACCGGGACAATACGAGATAGAGGTACATATAGATAATTTACAACCGGATACACTAAATATAACCATCCCTATAGAAATTGTAACCAAAGATTTCCCGGTTTCCAGGTTTTCTATGCCCCCCTCACGAACAGCAGGGTGGACCGCTGAAGGTCTGCGAAAAGCCAGGGAAAAGGTAAATACTTCCCGTAAAATCACTCTTCCCGAACCTTTGTGGAACGCTCCTTTCATTTGGCCGGTTAAAGGCAGAATAAGTTCAGAGTTCGGCGCTCTAAGAATCATTAATGACCGTAAAAGTTATCATTCAGGCATCGATATAGCAAAACCGGGCGGCACCCCGGTAAAAGCATCCAACTGCGGTATAGTAAGATTAGCCGACCATTTGCCCGCTCAGGGAAAAATAGTGATACTGGATCACGGTCTTGATATCTCCAGCAGTTATTTGCATTTAAAAGAAATAAGTGTTTCCGAAGGACAAAAAGTAGAAAACGGCGACGCAATAGGAACTGTGGGGATGACCGGCTATGCCACCGGAAATCATCTTCACTGGTCTATACATATAGGCCATATGCCGGTAAATCCTGAACAGTTTGTTACAAAAGAATTAGCCAATCCCTTTTCTTTTCACGAATATAAAAAGAAATACCAGGAGATTCCCGGCTAAATTTAACTTTTCTTTAAAATTTTGATACCCTGTCAAATAAATTAACACTTTAACTGAATTTAATAAAAAAAGGCTTATGTTTACTTATAAACAGTATAGAAAAAATTTCGGAAGCTGGTCCAGCTAGAAAGAAAAGAAGAAATGAGAATACACCGAAGAGAAATAAAGGACCTGTCTCCCCAAAAAAGGCAAGACCGGGGGCGGACACTACTTAATATGAAAGGTAAAGAACAGGGGCATTCTCTGGAAGGGTTTAAAATAAAATTCACTTCAACAGGCCGGTTACCGTATACTGAAATTGGTGTTGGAAATTTAATTATTGTCAGTGAAAATGACCCATTAAACAGGAATAACCCCACCGGCACCGTAACTAACAAAACAAAATATTCAATTGAGGTTGCTTTTTCTGAAAAACCGGACACATTTATTAACGGTAATTATCTGAGAATTGATCTATATGTTAACGATATTACTTTTCAAAGAATGTTAGAAGCGATAGAACAACTTAAAACTAAAAAAAACTGTTTAAAGGTCCTTTTAGGAAAATCCAAACTTGATTCGCGGCTTTCTAACTTTAAATCTATTGCAATAAATAATACCCGCCTGAATAATTACCAGACTAAAGCAGTTACACAAGCCGTAAGGGCAAAAAAATTATATTTAATTCATGGACCACCGGGTACCGGGAATACCACTACTTTAATTGAATGCATAGAGCAGCATATTAAAAACAAAGACACAGTATTGGCCACCGCTTCATCTAATACAGCCGTCGACAACTTAGTGGAATTTTTAGATAAAAAAAATATCAGAGTTGTCCGGGCCGGACATCCGGCAAGAGTTACAAAAAAATTAAAAAAATGACCGTTGATTTTTAGGTAGCAAAAAAAGCTCTTTATAAAAAAGCTCAAAGTTTAAGAGATGAAGTGTACAAAATCCAAAAAAAACAAAAAAAGAAAACTTTTCCAGCCGGAAGATGGAAAAGAGGATTGAGCAATAAAAATATCTTAAGCTTATCCCAAAAAAACGAACCCAGCCGGGGCATACCTTCAAAAAAGATAAAAGAGATGTCCGGTTGGCTAAAACTACAGAAGAAAATTAACAATAAAATGGTCCGGCTGCATAAACTCGAAGATAAAGCTATAAATACTGTTATAACAGAAGCCGATGTGATTTGTTCTACAAATTCCACTGCCGGAAGCAAATTACTTAAGGATAAGTTTTTGGATGTCACTGTCATAGACGAAGCCACTCAAGCTACAGAACCCTCGACTCTTATTCCTCTGCTTCGCTCTTGTAAAACAATCATGGCCGGGGATCCCCGGCAACTGCCTCCTACAATTATAAATAAAAAAGCCAAAAAATTAGGACTTGAAAAAACTATATTTGAAAGATTAACTACTATCTATCCTTCACATATAAAACAGATGCTTCAGAGACAATACCGTATGAATAAGCAGATAATGGGGTTTTCAAATGAAAAATTTTACAATAATAAATTAAAAGCCGCCCAGGAAGTAGCCAGCCATATTTTGAGAAAAGCTAAAAATACAGGCACTGAAATTCAAGAGATATGCGCTCCTGATAAACCCGTCGTTTTTGTCGATTTTACGGGTAAATCATTTAACACTTCCCGGGCTGAGCCAGAATTATTAAGTTTGAGCTATAGTTTAACTATCGAATTTTCGGTTGTGTCAAGTTTTTTCTGTAATTTAGCCATTGTCAATCTTTAATTTAAAACT
>CAYZAK010000059.1:0-7557 GCA_964476445.1 uncultured bacterium | reverse complement strand
CCTTCTTTTGTGTCTATTTTACAAAATCGGTGTCCATTAAACCAATCATATACCATACGCTGCATTAAAACCGGATTTAAAGGTTTAGCCTAAAAAACCAGAAGATCAAAAATTTCGTACTGAAAAGTTGACATAAAAGTTGAAAATATGATATAAAACACAATCAAAATAAGAATTAAAAATGGAGGAAAAATAATGAAATTATTTGAATATGAAGCCAAAGATGTTTTTAAGGATTGTGAAATTCCGGTATTGGACAATGTGTTAATAGATTCGGCCTCCGCCGGATTGGATTTTTTCAAAAAAAACAAACCTGTTGTTGTGAAATCTCAGGTTCTCACCGGAGGCCGGGGTAAGGCCGGGGGCATAAAATTTGCCTCCACCGAGCGGGAATTTAAAAATACGGTTGATGAGTTAATAGGAAAAAAGATTAAAGGTCTTGAGGTTAAAAAGGTATTAGTGGAGAAACAGCTTAAGATAAAAAATGAGCTGTACTTGGGATATACCATAGACCGGTCAAATAAATGTATAACCTTCATGCTATCTGATGAAGGGGGAGTGGAAATAGAAACCCTGGCTAAAGATAAACCGGAAGCCATAGTTAAAGAAAATATAAATATACTTCGGGGAATAGATAAAAAGAGAATGAAAAAAGTCTGCGCCGGACTGGAATATCCAAAAGAAACTGTGGATAAAATAGTTGATATAGGGGTTAACTTGTACCAAGCTTTCACCCGTTATGAATGCCAGGTGGCCGAGATAAACCCCCTGGTAGTGACCGACGACGAGGAAGTTCTGGCCGCCGACGCCAGGATTTCTATCTACGATGAAGCTATCCACAAACATCCCGAATACGAAAAAGAAGAGGATACTTTTACCGAACTTGAGAAGAGAGCTCGCCGTTCTGATCTGGGATACGTGGAGATGAACGGTAATGTGGGGGTGATAGGAAACGGAGCCGGCTTAAATATGGCCACTCTGGATATACTTAAATATTACGGCGGCGACCCGTCCAATTTTCTTGAAGTATCCGGGCGGACCTATCACAAGGCCGGGGAGGCTATAGATATAGTGCTTTCTAATCCCGGCGTAAAAGTTATATTCGGCAACTTTTTTGGCTGCATCTCAAGATGTGATGTCATAGCCAAAGGGCTGGCCGGAGCATATGAAAATGGTATTGTCAATGTGCCCATGGTAATAGCCATGAGGGGCACCGGCGGAGACGAGGGCAGGCAGACTTTAAAGGACGCGGGTCTTACGGAAATATTTGAAGACGATATAGAGGCCGGAAAAAGATTAGCGGAAATTTTAGAGGATTTATAATGTCAATTTTAATAGATAATGATACAAAAATATTGGTTTCCGGAATAACCGGAAAAGAAGGGACTTTTCACAGTAAAAAGATGATGAGCATGGGTTCTAAGGTGGTCTGCGGTGTTACTCCCGGAAAAGGGGGGACCAGTCATCTGGGAGTTCCGGTATACGATAAAGTAAAAGATGCCCTAAAAAACCATGAAGTAGACGTTGCCGGAATATTTGTCCCGGCTAAATTTACCATTAATGCGGTCAATGAAGCCGTGGATGCCGGTATTGAATTTGTGGTGGTTATAACCGAAGGGATTTGTCCTCACGACACATTAAAGTTTTTGTCCAACGCCCAAAAAAAAGATGTAAGGATACTTGGTCCCAATACACCCGGTTTGCTGACCCCAGGTGAATCCAAGATAGGTGTCCTGGCTACCGAATACGTTAAAAAAGGTAATATAGGGGTGATTTCAAGAAGTGGAACCCTTACGGTGGAGATATGTCAGTATCTTATGAAAGAAGGTTTTGGCCAGAGTACCATAGTGGGATTGGGTGGAGACCCGGTTGTGGGCAGTACATTTAAGGATATTTATCAGTTATTTGAAGATGATTCTCAAACAGAGGGAGTGGTAATTGTAGGAGAAATAGGCGGTTCCATGGAAGAAGAACTTGCCGGATACATAAAGAATTCAAAAAAAGCTATGCCCACATCGGCTTTTATAGCCGGGCAGAACGCGCCGGAAGGAAAAAAATTAGGTCATGCGGGCGCGATTATCGAAGGTGGCAAAGGTTCGCCCGATTCAAAGATAAAGGCCCTTTCTTCTGCCGGGGTAAAAATTGCCCGGGTGCCCTGGGAAGCGGGAAAATTACTTAAAGAGGAATTATGAAAAAAAACTTAAAAGTTTGCGGGGTCCAGATGGAGAGTAAACCGGCCGATATAGACTACAATAACAGAAAAGGTATACGGTGGATAAATAAATGTAATGACGAATATTCCGCGGATTTAGTAGTATTTCCGGAGACGGTAACTACCGGTTTTAATACCGGGTTAAGTCCGAAAAAACTTCACGATCTGGTGGATGAAATCCCCGGGAAAACTACCCAAAAAATTGCTGAAGCGGCCAGAGATACCGGTACTTTTGTTGTCTGGCCCACCTATGAAAAAGGACCGGACAAAAAGGTGTACAACAGTTCGGTATTAATATCCGATAAGGGGAAAATTGTGGGAGTCTACAGAAAAGTACATCCTTTTCCCGCCGAGCAGGAGTGGACCGTACCCGGAAACAAGGTGGAAGTTTACGATACCGGCATAGGTAAAATAGGAATGATTATCTGCTTTGACGGCGACTTTGCCGAACTTGCCCGGATAATGGGCATAAAAGGTGTGGAAGTAATAGCCCGTCCTTCCGCGTTTTTAAGATCTTTTGATACCTGGAAATTAACAAACGCTTCCCGGGCCTATGACAGTCGGGCTCATCTTATCGGGGTAAATCAGGTGGGTACGGACAATTCCGACAGTCTTTATTACGGACACAGCATGATTGTCACCCCCCAGGGACAGAGGATTTCCCAGGCACTTTGCAACGAAGAGATCATCTACGCCACGTTAACCGACAAACCCCTTAAATATGCCAGTTACGGGGACAGCATGCCCATGCTTTCGGATAATATAAAATTGCGCCGACCGGAAGTTTATAAAGAAATTTTAAATTAAAAATAAGCTTTTATCCTGAATATTCGGCTTGAAAAAAGAAGGCTATTAGCTACAATCTAGTATAAAGAAGTTGATAAAACTAAAAAGGAGGAAAACATGAAAGTTATTAACGATTTATTTGAGGGTAGTAATTCAAAAATAATTAATTCAGTGATTTCCGGAGGCGGAGTTATTCTGGCCGAAAAAGTAGCCGGTAAAAAGGGGGTTCTGCTTGACAATATGGATAAAGCAAAGGATATTGCCGCTAAGGTTGAAAAGGAGACCGGTATAAAAGGCTTTATCTCCACCGACGAACTTCCCAAGTACGGCATAACCGAAAATGATAGAGAAAATATTAAAGAAGAATTCGAAGCCGGTGATGAAGATATTGTTATCATGGTGGCCGGTGATGAAAAAATAGGCCGCCGGGCTATGGAAATAATAGTAGACAGTATTTAACGATACCGGATATAATAAATGATAGGGGTTTTATCAGACACCCATAACTCTATACCGGCTATTGATAGGGCGGTGGATTTTTTTAATGACCGACCGGTTGATTTAGTAATTCATGCAGGCGACTATACCTCATTACAGTCTATAGAGGCCCTATCTAATTTAAAGAGCCCTCTTAAAGGAGTGGCCGGAAACATGGATACTGATCCTGATCTATTAACCCGTAATTACAGCGGTGATATTAATATTTCTCCAACCTGGAGAGCGTTAGATTACAAAAATAGAACCGTATATATTAGCCACCGTCCATTTAGAAATGAGCCGGTAAAATGTGATGTATATATACACGGTCATACTCACCAAAGTTATATAGAAAAAAAAGAATATCTAAAAGTAAACCCGGGTAGTTGTTCCGATCGTCATTCCAATGCCTGTGTCGCTTTAATAAAACCCCAAAAAAAAGAAGCTCAAATTTATGAAATCTAAAAAAAATGATGTTAAGATTGACTGGGGATTAAAGTTTTATCTGGATGTGTTAAAGTTAGACGCTTTGCATTTTGGACTCTGGAAAAAAGAACCCTTAACGGTTGAGGGAGCCAGGCAGGCCCAGAAAAATTATACTGGACGTCTCCTTTCAAAAATCCCTTCCGGTGGAAAGCAGGTTCTTGATGCCGGTTGCGGGATCGGCCGGACAGCCCTAAAATTAAAAGAGAAAGGTTTTGAGGTTGACTGTGTGAATCCCGATTCCTACCAGGAAAAAATATTTAAGAAAAATGCGGGAGATGATATACCTTTTTACCGAACTATTTTTGAGAAGTTTGAGCCGCCGCAGAACAAAAAATATGATATAATTTTAATGTCTGAAAGTTCACAATATATGGACACCGAAAAAATGACCGAAAAAGCCGCTAAAATATTAAAACCGAAAGGATATCTTTTGATAGCTGATTATTTCAGAAAAAAGGATACTGAATTTTACAAAACCTGCAGAATAAAAAATAAATTTATAAATATAGTTGAAAAGAAATTTTCAGTTACAAATATAGAGGACATTACCGAACAGGCGGTACCGACTTTAGAGGCCGGTAAAATTATATATGAAGAGTACGGACTTCCGGTTTTACATATTATTACAGGGTATTTAAGCCAGGAAGCTCCAAGAATATCCAAAATAACTAAATTCATATTTTCTAAAAAAATCAAAAAAGTTCAAAAATATCTGTACCGTCATACGCCTCAAAAGCTGGATGCCAAAAAATTTAAAAAAGAACTGGAATATCTTTTTCTTCTGTACAGATTAAAAGAGGAGGCAAAATAATGAAATTCCATACTTACTACCACACGTTTAAGACCCAAAACAGAGTGGAGTTTATTAATATTACTAAAATGGTTGAAGAACAGCTGGAGAAAAGTGGAATACAGGAAGGAATGTGCCTGGTAACCCCCATGCATATAACCGCCTCTGTATTTATAAACGACGATGAACCGGGGCTCCACCGGGATTACAAAAAATGGTTGGAAGAATTAGCTCCCCATGAACCAATTTCTCAATATGCCCACAATACTTATGAAGAAAATGCCGACGCGCATCTAAAACGGCAAATTATGGGTCGGGAAGCGGTAGTGGCGATCACCGATGGAAAACTGGATTTTGGTCCCTGGGAGCAGATATTCTACGGCGAATTCGATGGAAAACGCCCTAAAAAAATACTTATAAAAATTATTGGGGAATGATGAAAAATTCCTTTAAAACAGGTTTAATTATTCTTGCTGTAGGGGGTATAATTGCATTTGTTTTAAGTCCAATTTTTAAAAAATTACCTCTGTTGGAAAAATCCGGCGGCACTATAATTCAGGCTTCTATAGGGGATGCTACCTATCTTAATCCGGTATTGGCCACCGATTCGGCGTCCGGAGATATAAATGGTCTTATCTACAACGGTTTGGTCAAATACGATAAGAACCTGGAATTAACCGGAGATTTGGCCGAATCCTGGGAAATTTCCAAAGATAATTTGTAAATTACTTTTTTTCTGCGGGACGATGTCTACTGGCACGACGGTGAAAAGTTCACCTCTTCCGATATTGATTATACTTACAATATAATAATGGCCACCGAAACCCGGACCCCTTATTCTTCAAATTTTGAACGGGTAGAAGAAATTAAAACCCCTGATAAATATACCGTTAAAATTGAGTACCAAGAACCTTATGCCCCGGCCTTGGAGAGCTGGGGTATGGGAATTTTGCCCGCACATATTTACCAGGGTACGGATATAAATACCAACCCCCGCAACCGGGAACCGGTGGGCACCGGACCTTATAAAATTACGGACTGGCGTACCGACGACAGAATAATTTTGGAGGCCAACAAAAATTATTTTGAGGGTACTCCGGGTATTGAAAGATATATCTATAAAATAATACCCGATCAGTCTGTTCAGTTTATGGAGTTAAAAAGAGGTACCGTTGACTGGATGTCTCCCACCCCCGATCAGTGGGTGGAGGAAACTTCCGGAGAAGATTTTTTAAAAGAATACAACAGGTATCGCTATCCATCGTTTAATTTTACCTACATGGGTTACAATCTTCACTCAGAGTTATTTAAAGACAGAAAAGTTAGGCTGGCTATAAATTATGCTATCAACAAAGAGGAACTTATAGATACGGTTTTACAGGGACTGGGCAGGAAAATGACCGGGCCCTATCCTCCCCAGACCTGGGCCTATAATGAAAACGTTGAAGATCACGGTTACAACCTTAAAAAAGCTAAAAGTCTATTAAGAGAAGCCGGCTGGGAAAAAAATACTGAAACCGGAATTTTTGAAAAAAACGGTAGAACCTTTTCTTTTACATTAATGACCAACCAGGGTAACCGGCCCCGTAAACTTACCGCCGAGATCATTCAGTCCCAGCTTAAGGAACTGGGAATGGATGTAAAAATCCGGGTGCAGGAATGGAGTTCATTTGTGCACCAGTACATAGAAAAAAGACAGTTTGACGCTATAATACTGGGATGGTCTTTATCCATTGATCCGGACCAGTATTCACTCTGGCACTCTTCCCAGCAGGGGGAAGGCCAGTACAATTTTACCGGATATACCAATGAAGAAGTAGATAACCTTTTAGAGAAGGGGCGGGCAACTTTTGATATTCAAAAGAGAAAAGAAATTTATAATAGAATTCACAAAATACTGCATCGGGACCAACCGTATATGTTTTTGTATATATCGGACTCTCGTAATATTATTCACAACAGATTTAAGAATATTGAAGTTGCGGAAGCGGGTATAACTTATAATTTTATAGACTGGTATGTCCCCACAAATTTACGGAAATATTAAAAATATAAATTTAAAATATCAATTTTATGTCTTTGCATTATCTTATAGACGGCTACAATTTTTTACATAAATATTCGGAAAAATTCCCGGGTAATTTAAGAGAATCCAGGGAGAAATTTATATCAAAAATAAAAAAGACCCGCCCGGAAGGTTCTTCCATAAACGAAATTACTGTAGTATTTGACGGGCAACCCGGTATAAATTTCCCCTCTGAAAAAGGTCTGGATGTAATTTTTACTTCCGGTCGTGAAGCCGATGATATAATATGCGAGATTGTAGAAGAAAGCTCAAATCCAAAACGTATAAAAGTTATAACGGAAGATAATTTTCTCAAACGGCGGATAAAAGAAAAAGGGGCCCGCATTATGAAACTCCAAAAGTTTTATGTACGGATATTTCCACAGGAAAGAGAGCAAAATTTTCCCGATACAGGTGAGCCGGATTCAAAAACCAAAGAGAAAATAAATCGGGATTTATTTAAAGAATGGATAGATAAAGAACAGGAATAATTTTTCAATACATATCTAAGAGTAACTTTAAGTATTTCTAACTTTTCTAATATATTTGATTTTATCCACATATTTTGGTATAAATATTAGAAATATTGTTAACTTTAAAATATAGAGGGAAATTATACTAGTAAAAGTATGTACTATAAAAATAAAAATTAGACGATTTTAATCTTATAATACTCTAAAAGCTTGGGCGGATTCAATAATCTAACGCAACACTCACTTAAAAAAGTATAATACTCCAGAG
>CAYZAK010000058.1:0-7621 GCA_964476445.1 uncultured bacterium | reverse complement strand
ATGAAGCCTTTGAAAAATTGGCGGGTGTTGCGTTAGAACCTTGAATCCAAGTTATTTGAAATAAATATTTTTGTATACTATAATTTAAATAAGTTCTATGAAAAAATGCCGGATGTGAAATTTTAGTCCTAAAATTTTTTTTATACATAAAACAGAGGAGTTAATTACAATGCTAAAAAAAATAAGTATTTTAACAGTAGTAATGATTATAAGCTTATCAGTTTTACCTTATGCAGAGGAGCCGGAAGATAAACTGTACAGCGATAGGTGGCGGGACCGTTTAGAAGCTGTAGAAAAAACCTCCAGCCCGGAATACGATATCAGCCATAGAATCAGCCGTTTAAGGGTAGCGATAGAAGATGAGCAAGTTGCTGTCCGGCAAGCGGCAGTTCAGTCTCTTCTCCGGATGACATTTTCCGATGATGTGCTCCGTCTTTTTGAAAAAGCTATACAGGATGAGGAGAAACAGATAAGAAAAACAGCTTTCGACGGGCTCATAACTGCAGAAGTTACCGAATTGATCGAACCGGCGCTTGACGACAAAAAGGCTAATATTCGTCTGCAGGCCTTAAAATATTTTTCCGAGCTTGAAAATAAAATAGCGGTAAAATACCTGGGCAGAGGTATCTCGGATCAGTCAAAAAGAATAAGGGAGTTTTCGGTAGAAACCCTATTTGCCAAAGCTTCCAATTACAAAAATATTGCACCGGACGTATCCAGAATTTTATCTCTGGGCGTCAATATACCCGGCCGGGAACTTAGAATCAGAACTATAGAGTACATAGACACTTTAAATGTGCCCGATGCGGTAGAACATATACATCCTTTTTTAAATCACTCTGATAAAATAACAAGGTTGAAAGCCGTTGACACTCTGGGTAAAAGAAATACCGCTGAAACTGTTCTTCCACTCGGAAAAATGGTTCACGATTCCTCTAGAGAAATACGGCTTAAATCAATAGAATATCTTTTCCAGGAATCTTCTGATGCGGCAATCCGCCAGATTGCAAATGCTCTTGAAAGTGAGGATCGCCATACCCGTACCGAAGCGCTGGAAGCTCTGGGCAGAAATTCCCAGGAACGGGTGGTGGCTTCTCTGGGCAGAGCTCTCACAGATGATCTAAGAGATCTAAGATTAAAGGCTATACATTATCTTTACAAAATTTCTTCCGATTCGGCTATAAATCAGATTGCCGGCGCTCTTGAACATCCCGATCATCACACCAGGCGATCTGCTATAGAATCTCTAGGTAAAATAGGCGGAGAAAGAGTAGTAATCCATCTGGGAAAATCTGTTGAGTCCGATACTCAGAGAGATATAAGAATCCGGGCTATGGAATTTTTACCAACCATCAAAACTGAAAGCGCCATAAGACAGTTAGAACTTGCTTTGGAGCATGAAGATTATCATACCCGCCTTGCAGCTGTGGAGGCGCTGGGTAATATAGGTACCGAAAGAATTGTTCCCTCTCTGGGCCGGGCTCTGGAGGATAATGATGCCGGTATCAGACATCGGGCGGTTCAGATTCTTGATCGTATCTCTACTGCTTCTGCCATTAAAACACTATCCCCGGCAGTAAGAGACAGAGCCATTAATATAAGAGAAAAAGTGATACGAATACTGGCTGAAAAAGGAGACGAAAATTCTGTCGAACCTCTGGCCATGGCTATTTCCGACAGGAAAGTTTTAATTCGCTGGCAGGCGGTATATGCCTTAGGTTCAATCGGAACCCGGACAGCTGCCCAAGAAATTCAGCCGGCCCTTAAAGATTATGATAAGAGAGTCCAACAGGCGGCTTTAAGTACCCTTTATACCTTGGGTTACGATATCAGTGTAAAACCGGTAGGAGAAGTTATGGTTAACAACAGACAGTTAATTGTTCCCGCAGCTGAAATTTTAGGAAAGATAGGCAGCCGGGCCGGATTACCCTATCTTTTTGAAGTATTGCCCAGGGTTCGTAACGAAAAACTTGATGCGGTAACCAGAGCCATTAACAAAATAAATGACGCCCATAACTATTAATATGAGGGATCTAACTATAACTATGAGGAAAAATATTTTTCCACTGCTTATCATTGTTCTTATTTTTTTTACTCAGAGCTGCGAGAATAATAATGCTTTTTCATGGGCAACGGGAAGCAGTTCGGATGTTACTGCTGAAAAAATGCTTGCTGACGGCAATAAAGCTCTCCAGGATAAAGATTATGACAAAGCAAAAAAGTTGTACGATAAAATTCTGGTCACTTATCCGTACAATTCAGAAGCTCTTTATGGTAAAGCGGCCGCTGAATTAAAAAGCGTAGATCTAGACCTGTCATATATTATTTCAGCTCTTACTGATGACAAAAATTATGATAATCCTATAGATAGCATTTTAGACGGACTGGATATGAAAAAACTAGCCGATGCCACTGACTCGGCTATCAAAGCTCTCAAACAAATAACTGACGGAAAAGCCGACGGAACTATCCCGGCAGATGATACCGATGTGAACTTAAACCTGTCAGCTATTATTACCTTTAATGCCGCAGCAGATTTACTTGTAAAGTACAATGTTAACACTCTCGAAGATCTTGATGATATAAATGTCTCGGATGCGGATATAGATGATACCGTTGATCGCTTAGAAGATGCTAAGAATTACGCCCGCATAGCCCTAGGCAGCGAACATGAAATAGTTGAAATTTATGACGATTTAATTGAAACCTTAGAAGATTTGAAAACCCCATGATAAAAAAATTAGCTCTATCTGTTCTTTTTTTAATATTACTACAATCCGGTCCTATTTCTGGTTTTACTATTGAGGGAGTAGAAAACCTGGGTATGGGGGGAGCAGGAACGGCAGTAGATAGCCCTAAAGCGCCTATCTATAATCCCGCGCTTTTAGGGTTGCGCGAAAAATTTTCCCTGACCATATTTGACCTTCCCCTTACTGTATCTCATGATCTGACCAAAGCGGGACTATTTATCTATAAAAATATGGATAAATTCAGCCAGTTTTCCGATCTTACGCAAACCGAACAGGACGAAATTTTAGAACTTGCCGAATACGATATGAGAATTGACCTTTCCGCAGTAAATCCATCATTTTATTCCGGACCCTATCCCCTTCATACCGGAGCCAGGTGGTGGGATATGTGGTGGGGAATGGGTTTCTACAATGAAGTAAAAGTTAATCCAAAACTAAATGTTAGCCAGAGTTTACTGGTTCCCACTTTTGATTTATCTGCAACCGCTGACGGCAGTGTTCATCTTCCCCTTGTCTTCGGTGTGACTTATCTTCCCTACGGATTACCGGGAGATTTCTACGCTTCTGTTGCTCCCAAATATCTTTTCAGAACCAAAGTGGAAGAAAAAAGACGCAGTCTGGCGGATATAGAAAATTTTACAGAGGAACTTCAGAATAAAAATTATAAACCGGGAACGGGGTATGGTTTTGATCTGGGGTTTTATTATCGTATATCTGATAAATTTCAACTGGGAAGCACATTAAAAAATTTACCCGGTATTACTATGAGTTTTCCTGAAGACGAGGACCAAAAAATCCCTGTCATCCTGAACACCGGATTCACCTACCTCCCTTTTCAAAAAATAACCCTTACCGCTGACCTGAGAGATATAAAAATTGAAGATTTTTCCCAAGCAAATTTTTTCACCAAACTACATTTAGGGGCAAAGATAAACTTAACCCGACTTCTTTGTTTGAGAACCGGACTGTATCAGGGATATCCCACAGCCGGTTTTGGTATCGGTAATTTTTTTAATTACGCTTTTTATGGGCAGGAGCTGGGTAATTATCCGGGAGACAACCCCATCTGGAAACATACAGTAGCCCTGGCTATAAAAATTTAAAAAAACCTTTAATTATTTTTAATAATCGGGTCAGATTCAATTAAAGAATTATAATTTTCAAGAGTACCCCGATCAAAAAAACATTCAATTATCTTCTGGCCCCGGGGATTTAGCTCATCACCTAAAAACTTTTTTAAATGCTCTTTAAAGAAATTCTGTAAAATTTCATCCCCCATATCATAGGCTTCGGGCCCTACTTCTTCCTGATGTTCCACTTGTAAAAATTCTTTTTCCAATTGTTGCCCTTCGACAATAATTTCTTTCAAGGCATAACCCAGAAGTGAAGACCGGGCCGGCATAATTTGTTTTTTTGTAAACCAGGCTCCTCCCCGGCGGGCCAGATATTCTCTAGTCAACCATTCTGGCATAAATCCAACTTTCCAGACCCCAATATGCTGATTGGGGATAAGAATATAACGGACTTTTGGGGTTTCTATTATCTGCTCCAGAAGAATATTAGCCTGGGTTATTCTTTTACCCGGCGCAAAAGGCCAGAATGAACCCACTCCTTCCGAACTCATACCTTCGGTTTCATTAATACTGGGATTACCGTATCCCCGTGGAGACACAAGTCTCCACAGCCAGGCTAAAGCCGGCGGCAATACGTGAAACAAACCCATTATTCCGTAACTGGGATTATCCCTGGTACAGGGAGGAGTTCTCACTCCAAAACTCCTTATATCAACCGTCACCTCGTCGTTAATAATATTGGGCATACTTTTTCGGGGAAAAACAACTCTGGGGTTGGGACATCGAACTCCCGGTTCATCATGGATATGTTCCCAGATTAATGCTGTACTTTTAGGTTGGGCATCAATATTTAAAAAAAGCAGAGGGCTATCAGGATGGCAGGTAAGTTCTTCAAGGTGAGGATCGGTACCGTACCCGTCGAATGCATCCACTCTTATAAACCAGGCATTTTCGGCATCCTTCAGAGCTAGTTTGCCATCATCTTTCTGTATAGAATTGTGAGCCGAGGCCATATCATCGGCCACCGGTCTGAGTTCACACCCCTGAGGAAGGGTTAATATTCTTTTTTCGTCCTTATTTAAATTTTTTCCCAAAAGTAGACGGCCATCTCTCTGACGGTGCATTCCTTCCAGCATCTCACTTTTACCCCCTCCGCTGGCACCTTCGTGAGTAATAGTTATTCGGTTATCGTACGGTGTTACAACCTGTACGGTCGAGCAGTGTAGAGTCGGCCATTTTTTTTCTTCCCCCTGATCAATCAACATACCATACACACCTTTTTTAGCACTTGGCCCGGGGTATAAATTATAACTGAACATTTCATATACTTTTGTGTCTCGATGATGAACCACTACCTGTTTTCCGTCAAAATGGGTATGCCTGAACGGCGGTGCTACATAAATAACTGATTCTGGTTCAAATTTATTTTTATTATTTTCAACCTCTCCGGTATCAATAATGCCCTGAAGCATGGCCAAACCCAAAGCAAAAAATGCTGCATTTACCGGGGCTACTGCGCAGGCGTTCATACCTAATTCATCAGGACCGGCATTAAAGAAGAATATACATAAATCCTGTTTTTTTAACCAATCAAAAGTTTCTTGGCGGATTTTAGAAAATTTACAATTAAATTTATCTTCAAATCTAACTTTATCGGTAGGCAGTTCATCGGCAATATACATACAGTCCGGATCTCTTCTTCTCATATAAGGTTCCACAAAATTAGCGGCCACTCCGTTTCTCACTTTACATACCCGGGCTTCCTCTATTTCTTCACCATCGACATCATAACCTACAGAATGCCAGCCGCTTTGATCACTGTCTTTATATGAGAGCTCTACCAGCTGTTCTATGTTGTCTGCAACCATATAATTCGGGCATTCATTTAAAAGTGTTCTAATATCTTTCGGTAATTTAATTTTGGTAAGATCATTTTTTATATTCATTATTTAGTCTCCTTTTTTACTTTACTTTTTTTAACTGTTAAACCTGAACTAATATTTTTCTTTTATATCAAATTTAAAAGAATAGTAAGCTCCTTATTAAAATCTCCAGGAAAATATATTCTTTGAGTTCTAAGGATTTATATTAGCACAATATAAAATTAAGAAAGCCCCCAAGGGTATAACAACTAAAAATAAAATATCAGCCTGTATAAATGTAATAGGCTAAAATAAATATCTACTTATGTCAAGTTTTATAAGGGCAAAATTAATAACTCATTTTTAATATAAAAGAGGCGAATTTTATGCACCACAGCTATTAAATAGTAGTACAATTTAAAAATAATGTTACCCTGCTGGTATATTTTTTATTCTATCTTATTAAAAGTACTATTATTTTTATCGTAATTATAAATTAATCCGCGCCCAATATCGTAATACCAGCCGTATATGCTAATATTATTTTTTCGATATTTTTCGTTAATAAAAGGGTAAGTCAGAAGATTTTCAATCTGTAAAATGATATTTTCTTGTTCAACTTTTTTACTGTTTTTAGGGTAATCCTTTTTTTTATTCAGTTCCTTGAATTTAGACTTCAGGGGACTTAACAATTTTAGCCATTTTTTTGTATACGGGAGTTCTTTAAAATTTTCCAAAAACAGGGCCTTACATCCCCCGCAGTCAGAATGTCCGCAAATTACTATATTTTTAACTTTTAACACATTAACCGCATATTCGATAGAAGAGGAAGTGGACGGAAAATCCGATGATTGTCCGTATAACGGTACAATATTTGCTATATTGCGGATAACAAAAAGATCGCCGGGTGATGCGCCGGTAATTAAATAAGGGTTTACCCGGGAATCCGAACAAGTTATAAAAAGAGAGGGGGGCTCTTGCTTTTTGCTCAATTTTCGATATAAAGGTTCATCTTTTCTGAATTTCTTTTTTTGGAACTTTTTTGCTCCGTCAAACAGTTCTTTTATAACAGGCTCCTTTCTTATTTTATACATAATTTTTTTCTCCTCTATCTTTAACTACGTTTCCGGTCTACGGTAAAATAACGGATAAATTTTAGATACTTCCGCCTCGTTTTTAAATAAAATACTCTTAATCGGTCCAGAACCTCCCCTTAAGAGTACGTATTACCCTCAGATCACCGGATGCGGCGTAATGCATGGAAAAACGCCAGGCCTCACCGGGAAAAGCTGAGAGTTTTAATCCGCCTGAGCGGCGACGAATGGATTTAACTTCCGGGTCATAACTTAATAAACTGTCCCACCGGGGAGAGTGAAATCCTACGACAAGAACAAGCTCAGGTGATAATTTTCCGCTAAATTCCGTAGAGTAAGATGCTCCTTTTAAAGACGCTCCCATACTGTACCGGGAAAGGGGCTTCATTACATCTCCCAGAGTCAACCTGTGCCGGTCAATGATAAGCCTGAATTCGGGAAAATGAAAAATCGCGGTAATCAATATTTCGGTTATTTGTAGCCCGGCCTGATATATTTACATAGTAGTCCAGAGAATCATTTTCTCCGTTAAAACTTACTCCCAGAGTATTAGTCAGAATACCCCCGCTTGTCTCCACCGAACTTAAAGAACCGGGTCCGGTGACCGCAGAGGTTTCAATTTGAATTTCATTTGTAATTCTTAGCCCCCCTAAAATTGGAATCGGAATTACAACTAAACCTACCGCTGCTATTATAAAAATTTTCTTTTTATCCATTCATCTACCTTTTAATTTCTTTTAAAAGAGTAAATTATTTATACTGAAATTGCAATACTGGAACATTTTTATTTAGGGCATTTACTGTTTCAAGGACCAGCAATAATATGATAAGATATTATTTAA
>CAYZAK010000057.1:0-8018 GCA_964476445.1 uncultured bacterium | reverse complement strand
AACTTAAATAATATCTTAACATATTATTGCTGGTTGCTGAAACGGTAAATGCCCTGGTTTATTGTAAAATAGGGGTTCAGTATATAATAAAAAAATCTATTTTTAACATGATAAGTTGACAAAAAAAAATTCCTTAGCTAAAATTTAGAAAGAAAAAACAAGGAGAAAAAATTATGAAAATTTCAGTTATTACCCCCCCCTACATCCCCATACCCCCGCCTATGTACGGAGGTATTGAGATGGTTGCTTACGAGCTTGTAGAAGGACTCACCCGGATGGGAGAAGATGTTATACTTTTTGCCCCCAAAGATTCTAAAGTATCCTGTCGGCTGGTACCCTTTATCGAAGAAGATATTTATTTTGGGTTGGATTCCACTTTAAGAGAGAAGAGGCTGGTCAGCATACTGGCCTCAAAATACGCTTATGCCGTATCGGCATGGGAAAATGCGGACATAATCCATGATCACAAGTTATCCTCAAATGAAGTGGGTATCCCCAAGGTACATACCCTTCATGGTCCGGCAACTGAATCATCCGTAAAACGTTGCGTGGAGTTAACCGAACAGGGAGATAACTATTTTGTATCCATATCCGATCGCCAGCGTGAACTTTACCTGGATATGAATAAAAATATTAATTTTGTGGGTACGGTTCACAACTCCATAGATGTGGAAAATACTCCCTGGAGCGAAAAAAAAGATGATTTTTTTCTTTTCATCGGCCGGTCTAACTGGGAGAAGGGACTGGATCTGGCGGTGAGAGTGGCCAACAAGGCCCGTGTGGGACTGGTTATGGCCGTTAAAAAGAGCGAAGAATTTGAGCAAGAGTTTTTTAAGAAAGAAATTCAGCCCTGGATTGACAGTTTTCCAAAGGAACTTCATTTTGAACTTTACGAAGAGATAGACAAAGACAAGAAAGCCGATCTTTACCGTCGGGCAAAGTGTACGCTGTTTACCAGCCAGTGGGAGGAACCCTTCGGTATGGTTATGATAGAGTCCATGGCCGCGGGAACTCCGGTAATATCTTTAAAAAGAGGCGCCGCGCCCGAGGTTATAGTGGATGGGAAAACTGGTTTTCTGGTGGATACCGAGGAAGAGATGGTGGAAGCCACAAAAGAAATAGAAAAAATATCTCCCCGGGATTGCCGCATACACGTGGAGGAAAATTTTTCAAACCGAAAAATGGCCGCTGAGTACCTTCAAATTTACAATGAGGTGCTTGGAAAAAATTAATTAATTTTTTCTAAAATATCTTTTCTGAAAATATTTTTAGGAAACGGACCTACGGATTTTAAAGCTGTCTCAGCCACCCGGTATCCAAACCTGGCACATTTTTTAAGGGATAGTTTTTCCATATAGGCAACTATAAATCCGGATATAAAGGCGGACCCCCCGCCGGCAAAATCAACTATATCTATTTTTTTCAGGTTCTTTATCCGGGTGGTTTTTTTTCCCGCCCCGGTTGAAATTTCTATATATCGGTCGCCGGCGGTGAATATAACTTTTTTTGCCCCCCACCGGTGAAATTTTTCAATGGTAAGTTTTTTTAACTTTTCTTCGTCCATATTGTAGTCAAAAAGATGCCTGGCGTTGGAGAGAGAGGGGAAGACCATTGTAACTCCGTCACAGATCTGGGCCATTATTTCAATGGCTTCTTCTCTGTCGTGCCAGAGCTGGGGGTGATAATTGGGTTCTAAAGAAAGTATTTTGGAACTGCTTTTTCCTATCCTGAATGCTTTACGAATTGCCGATCGGGCCGGCTCTGTAATCATAGACGATAAAGAAGTATGAATAACTTTCGAATCTTCGAGCAGAAGGGGGTTTACTTCTTTAATATTTAGTTTGCTGTCCGCCGAACGCATGCTCTGAAAATCCGGGGTGGAAGGTGTCCGGGTTAAAAATGCTACCGAAGTATCTTCAGAATTACTAAAAGAAATATGCTCGGTACATACTCCGTATTCCTGGAGTTTTCTGATTAAAAATTCACCGAAATGTCCGGTGCCCAGTTTGGTAATAAGGATAGCTTTTTTACTGAGTTTGGCAGCGTACACGGAGACATAGGCCGGATTCCCGCCCGGATATTTGGTGAATTTATCTGAATCTAAAAGGGAGTTTTTAGTGGTATCCGATATAAAATCTACCATGGTCTCTCCGATACACAGAATATCGTATTGAAGGTAGAGTTTTTTCAGCAGTTTAAGAGATGGTTTTTTATGTTTTTTGGGATCCGTAAAATAAGGGGGTATATTAATTTTAAACGGTGCGGCTGTCTTTTTGAAATTTTTTATAACATTCAAATAAGCTTTAGCCGTACACCGCCAGGTATATTTGTCTAAAACCCGCTTATAGCCTTTGTTGGACATCTCCTTCCATTTTTTAAAAGAGGAAGTTAGCTTAAACAGGGCCCCGGCAACTTCATCGGGTACGGTTGGATCTATAAGTAATCCGAAATTTTCTCCGGCTTCCCTTAAACTTTCGGCCGGCCCGCCGAATTTAGTAGTCACCACCGGCAGGCCGCAGGCCATGGCTTCAAGAGGGGCCAGCCCGAAAGGTTCGTAGAGAGCGGCCAAGCAAAAGACCGACCCGGTGGATGCAAAATATCGGTACATCCCGGAAAGGTCTTTCTGGCTGTCGATTGAAAACATGGAAACTTTACCCCGCAAATTATAAGAGTCTATAAGGGAAAGTATTTCTTTTAAAACATCCTGTCTTTGGCCTTCTGAAATTTTCTGATAATTTTTAAGAGGGTTATTGTACCCCCGGGTGACTATTACCAGATTGGCCGTTTCCCGGAGAGCGGAGCTGCTGCCGTAGGCTTTGAGTATACCGGCTATATTTTTTTTAGGGTCCAGTCTGCTTGAAGATATTACCGAAGGAAGTTCTAACCGGTCATTATTTAAATCTCTTTTAAGATTCTTTTTAATTCGGGATTCCAATTTTTTATCCCGGGTCATAATAGAGGATTTATCAAAAACTCTCAGGGAAACTCCGGGGGGGATTACAGCAAATTTATCTTCGTTGCTGGGGACTATAGCTTCACTGTAGGCGGTGTGGGTGTACTGACTGAACCTTTCCTGAGTTGTACTGGTTATCACTTTATGGGCCCGGTTCATACTTATTCGTTCCCCGGTTAGCCGGGTGGCAAAATTATAAGTATTGTTATATTTTTCTATATTGTATCTGGTTATTTTAATTTTATCCATTTTCTGGGCCCCCAGGGAATGGGCGGTAAAGGTAAAGGGAATGCCAGTTCTTTTGTTAAAATAGGCCCCGGCCAGCCCCCCGTCCCCGTAGTGGGAGGTAACAAAATCGGGAAATTGACCTTCGGATTTATAAAGTTTTATGAGATTTTCAACGTATTCAGGGCAGATATAGGGCCAAAGTTTTTCTTTTTCTAAAAAACCGGCGGGTCCGAAATCTATTCTTACAATCCGTATATTGTCCCGATCGGGATAGGTATCGAATCTGTCTTTAAATTCGGGCCAGTTTTTATCTTCTACCCGGCGGGTTACAATATCAACCCGGTGACCCAGTTCGGCCATTTCCAGGGCCAGTTCCTTTACGTAAACCAGCTGGCCTCCGAAATCGGGATGGGAAGCCCAGTGACTGTCCAGGGAATCAAAATTGCCCTGGGGATTTAAAAAAGATATAAACATAATATTTTCTTAATAGTAACCGCCCAAAAAATCGGCAATAATATCTTTACGGGTTATTACCCCCACTACCTTACTGTCTTTTACCACCGGCAACCGCCGGTAGGGATAGCGGGTAAAAACTTCGGTCAATTTCTCCAGGGTGTCTTCGCAATTTATGGTAATAACTTCTGTTTCCATTATATCAGAAGCTTTAAGCTTGGAAAAATTTTCTTTGGCTGTGGCTTTAATAATAAGAGTCTCGGATACAATTCCCCGGAGATTCTTATCCACGTCAACAACCGGGATACTTGACGCTTCGTTTTCAAGTATAAGTTGTCCTATTTTCTTAACCGGGGTATTTATTCCGGTGGTAATAAAATTTTCTTTTTTCATAATATCTTTTGCGTATATCATTTTTACAGTTTCCTCCTCGAAATTTACCGTTTTATACTTATCCGGGAAAAGAGTGACCCGGGTACCGTTTATATTAACTATTTCCAGGCTGTGTTTTTTGAATTTTGGAATAAATTTAATTTTTACTTTCTTATTGGATACTATTACCTTAAACCTTGCACCTTTATAGTAGAATTTAAACTGCATATTATCTATATTCCCGGGGAGTCGGGGGTGGATATATAAACCGGTTTCTTTTATCCGTAACCCGGCGAATCCAGTGATCGCCGCCTGCCACACTCCTCCCAGACTGGCCGCATGTATCCCTTCGTCGGTATTCCCGGCAATATCGTCTAGATCTATCATGGAGGCGGCCCGAAAAAATATATATCCTCTGAGGGTGTCGTTAAATTCAGTGGCCAGCAAGGAATGAAAACAGTAGGAAAGGGAGGATTTGTGTATGGTCCGGTAGATATAATAATGGTAATTAAGTTTTTTTTCTTTTAAAGAAAAATTCTCCGGAAAAAGATGAAAAAGAGCCAGTACATCAGGTTGTTTGATAAGCCTGGTTTTATCCAGTCCTATATGTTCATAGTATCTGGGTATTTCGGGGAGAAAATTCATGTCGTAGTTACGGGCTTTGTAGTCTTTCTTATTAAAATATCCGTCGAACTGATTTATAATACCTTGTGCGGGCGCGTCGGGCAGAGCCATATTTCGCCCTATTTCTTCCCATTTTTTTACCGTATCCTCTTTAATATCCAATTTATCGGCCAATTTATTAATAGTTTTAGAACTCTTAAATTCTCTGTAAATGTGGGCCCCGTATCTTAAATTCCATCCGGCCAGGTAATTAGTGTAGGCGTTATCCCTCACATCTACGTGAAATTCGTCGGGGCCGGTAACGTTGTCTATATGATAAAGATCGTCTGCTTTATCGTATTCCACCCGGCTGGCCCAGAATTTTGCAGTTTCAAAAACTATTTCTGCTCCGTAGTTGTAGATAAATCTACTGTCCCCGGTTGTCTGGTAGTACTGGTAAATTGAATAAGCTACATCAGCGGTTATATGGTGTTCGTAGTCCTGGGTGGTCACTTCTCCGATACTTCCGTCTATATGCTTGGCGTATCTGGGAGTTTGTTCGTGACCGGAGACCGTCGATTCCCAGGGGTACATGGCGCCGTCGTAACCTCTGTCTCCGGCCCGCTGTTTTGCCTGGGGTAAAGTGTTGTACCTGAAAAGAAGTAGTTTTTTTGCTGTATCCGGTTGGGTAAAGATAAAAAACGGGAGAATATAAATTTCCGTGTCCCAGAATATATGCCCTTTGTAACCCTGTCCGCTCAGGGTCCGTGCTCCTATGCTGGCCGGAGCGTATTCTTTACGAGTGGATATTAAAAGGTGGTATATGTTAAACCGGAGAGCCCTTTGAATTTTAGAATCTCCAGATATTTTAATATCCGAATCCTGCCATTTTTGTCGTATGGCTTTTTTATGCTCCCGGATTAAAGTTTTAAGCCCTTTGCCGTATGAGTTTTTAAGTTCTGTTTTTGTTTTTTTAAATATATTTCCTGCCCTGCAGTCGTTGGAGGTGTAAACTGTAAAGATTTTATTAAAAGTTATAGCCTGGCCTTTTTTTAAACTGAAATCGTATATTCTGTCTTTATTGTTCTCTACTGTACCGTTTAGTTTGACCGTCCTGTTGGTACAATAACCTATCCGGTGTTTGTGGGTGTTGGTCTGAAACTCCACGTATAGACATGAATCGCCGGTATCAACTTTTAAAGTATTGTAATGTCTTCTTCGGGGTATCATATACCCACCCCTGTTATACACCGTGTCGTCCACCCGGTTGATACCGGTAAGGTTAGCCCGGCCGTTTAAGAGTTGTAAAGACACTTTCATTACTCCCGTGTGTGGGCTGGCCATGGATAAAAACCGCATGGACTGGTAGAGAAATCTTCTTTTTTTGGCATCTGTAAAAAGAGTTTTTCTTACCAGTAGTCCGTTTCTCATATCCAGCACTCTTTTATGTTCTATAACTTCCATGGTTGATATATCAATCTTTTCCCCTTCAACGGAGAAAATCATGTTTATGGGGTTGGGCAGGTTTATTAACTCCTCAACCTGGGCGCCCGATTTATCGTACATCCCGTGCACAAAAGTTCCCGGATTGCAACCTGGAGGATTTTCTTCAAATATACCCCGGGACCCGATAAATCCGTTTCCCAGAGTAAATTTGGATTCATTAATATTCTGTTTTTCCTTGGAAAAATTTTTTTCTATTATGTGGAAAGTAGAATCTTTGGATAAATATTCTTTAAAATAATCGTTTTTCATAATGCATAAAAGTTGTTAAATACATTATAATTAAAACACAAAAATTGGGGTTTGTCAATAGGGTAATTTAGAGTTGACAGGGAAAATTAATAGTATATAATATCAGGAAATCCCAAAAAAATCACAGGAGGTGAATTTCATGGCTGAGGCAGTAATTTTTGATCTTGATGGAATAGTAGTGGATACGGTTCCGATCCATTTTAAGGCTTGGAAAAAGATGTTCAATGAATACGGAAAGTATTTCACTTTTGAGCACTACAAGGAAAAAGTAGACGGTATTCCCAGAATAGACGGAGCGGCGGCTATCTTAAAAGAGCTGGATAAAAAAGAATTAAAAGAGGCAGCTCAGAAGAAGCAGGAGTATTTCAGAGAATTTTTAGACCGGAACAGCATTCCGGTATATGAATCCACAGTAGGTTTAATAAAACAGTTAAAAAAGTCCGGTATTCCCAGAGCGGTAATATCATCAAGTAAAAACTGTACCTACATACTTAAAAAAATAAATATAGATAAATTTCTTGATGCTGTTGTAGACGGTAACCGTGGGTTAAAGGGAAAACCTGATCCTGAAATTTTTTTAACCGCGGCTCGGGAACTTAAAATTTCTCCGGAAAAATGTCTGGTATTCGAGGACGCTCTTTTAGGAGTTGAGGCGGCTAAAAATGCAAAGATGCACTGCGTGGGAGTGGACCGGTACGGCGATCCCGAAAGGCTCAAGGATGCGGATAGGGTTATTGAGGATTTATCTCAAATAAGTTTAGAAGAGATAAAAAAAATTTAAACAAAACAAAATTCAGGATATTTAGATTTTAATTAAGATATATTTAATATTGACATAATGTTATTTATGTGTTATTCATTAAATGTAACGGGGGCGATTCGGGTTCGACAGAGGTCAGCGGCAGCTAAAGCAGCAGGTAGTGTTTTTATCGGCAACACTTAAAAGAGCCGTAAAATAAACGCAGACGAAAGTCTAGCACTGGCTGCGTAATTTAACGCAGTTCGCTCCTGCTTGTTTTTTCCTGTCGGGCGGCAGTGAGTGTCATAGAGACGGGATAGTCGAATGAGACCCTTCCCGCTTATGCGGCGAAACCAAAGGGAAGAAATCTTCCGGTCAAACCGGTCACAGGGTTAACCGGAAGAAATCAAACTGCGACTAAACCTGTAGAGCCTTTAGCGGCGACTTCTGGACGTGGGTTCGATTCCCACCGCCTCCACCACCCCCCCCTGAATTATATATCGGTATTTTTAATAAAATAATCCGGGTATATAATATAAATTGACGGAAATCGAAGCCTTATGAACGCATGCCCATGCATGAAAAAGCCGGAGGCTGTCAGTGAATAAGGCTGGCTCTGAGCGGCTGGGAGGAAAGGAAAAGAGCGAGCGTATTGGTACAGTGAAAGAATAGGGCCAGAATCCTTTTTATTAATAAAAATACGCTGAACCGCGTATGAAATTACGTCCCGATATTCCGTTTAGCTCTAAATTGGATTCACGGATTCAATGACAAAGTGCAACATTCTAGTTAAAATGGCAAACGAAAGGAGACTATAATGTTATGGGAAAGAAATACTGTCACATAAGTCAGCAGGAGCGGGATATGATAGCTGTATATAAAGCACAAAGATTAAACCAGACACAAATGGCGGAA
>CAYZAK010000056.1:0-8268 GCA_964476445.1 uncultured bacterium | reverse complement strand
TCTACCTGACCGCAGCAAAAATCCTGTTCTTTTGAAATATCCGCCCCGGCCTCCACAAGCAGTTTAACTATCTCTATATTTTCTGCTTCCACTGCTAAATAAAGCGGGGTTATTCCGTTATCCAGCTCCCCGTCCACATCAACCCCCACTTCTTCTATAAGATACTTTGCACTCTCTTTATTTCCGTTATCCGCTGCATAAAGAAGGGGCCACGGCTCCTCCCTGGCTCCCCGGTCCAGTTCTTTCCGGATTTCTTTTAGATCACCGTCCTTTATAATCTCCGGATCAACTTCCCTGCCTCCTACCTTAACGGGCAGCCCGGCCATACTCTTTACCGGTTTTATTTTATAGTCGTTGTGTAACTTATGGATTACTTTTTCCGACCGGGCATCCCGGTACAATTCTTCTGCTTTTTCGTACTCATTCATCTTAAGGTAAATTCCGGCAAGTTTTTCCTGCATGTTCTTGAACTCCGTAATATCCCTGCAGAAAGCGGAAGGGAAAGAAAAAGGGGCTCCACCCAAAATTATGTCCCTGATTAATTCAACCGCTTTGTCGTATCTGTCAATTTTCTGTAATAACCGGACCAGCTTCCGGGAGGTCAATAAAATTTTTTCCCCTTTTCGCTGTTTGAGGTATATATTTAAAATCCTGGTCTGCAGGGAAGCTGCTTTTTCGTAAATTTTCTCCTTTTTATAAATTTCACTAAGCCGGTTTAATACAGTTATAATATTATCCGACTTTTCGCCGTGTATCTCTTCTTTAATTTTTAAGGCTTCTTCCAGGAGTTTTTTTCTCTGTCCGGGATTTTTAAAATCCAGTCTGCCGTAAATCTGTGAAACCGAGATATAAATATCCGCTCTTTTCTCCTCGGTTAAACCTCCGCCTTTGTCCATAATCTTTAAAGTGCGTTTTGCTACATTTTTCGATTTTTTACTGTTAAAACTCCCCAGGCTCCGGCCGTAGCGTACCATACAGTCCAGGAACTTTTCACTTCCGGGACCGCAGGCGTCTTTGACAATCCTTAAGGCTTTCTTAAAGAAAAAGACGCAGTGGTAATAATTTAATTTATCCCTGTAATATTCAGCTTTCCAGATACAAAAATCCGCAAGACGGCGGTCCTTCCTGCCGTATTTTTCAGCCAGCCGGTTTAATCTTTCATCCACTTTCCCGTAACTGTCTTCTGACGGTTTTAAATTTTTAAAAATCTTCCTGTTTCTTTTATCTATAACTTTTTCAGAGAAACCTAACATATTTTTTTACTTTTAAAATTTTCATCACCGTAAAGCTTGGGACTTAGATATTCTTCCAGCACGGTCATCAGCCCCCTGGCCCCCAGCCCTAAAGAACAGGTTTCTTCGGCAATTTCAAAAAGGTCCTCCTCGGGTATATCCTCTGCTGTTAACCGGCCGGGAACCAGAGATTCAAAGTTTTTAAAAGGAGTTACCCGCGGGTTTCTAAGAATCTCTACCAGCTGGTCGGGTTGAAGCTCCTTAAGATATAATCTTACCGGAAGTCTTCCCAGTAATTCTGGGATAAACCCGAATTCTATAAGGTCATGATTGGTCCACTTTTCCATCCGTTCGGCCGGGGAAAAATTTTCCGCAAACCCTATGGAACTGCTCCCTGTCTCAAATTTCTGAAACGAACCCCCGCAGACAAACAATATCCCCGATACATCCAGGTCAACCTTTTTTCTGCCTTTAAACCCGCCCTGATATATACTATCTTTTATCCGGCCGCCATCTAATAACTTGAGCAGTTCTTCCTGTACCGGCCTGCAGGTAACATCCCGGTACTGGTTTAATCCGGCAGCGGTCTTATCTATCTCGTCGATATATATTATCCCGTTTTGGCCGGAATTATTTTTCTTCATTTTCTGCTGCATTTCGTAAACTGCGTCAATTACATTCCCCCCCACATAGCCCCGGCGGGTAAGCTGGGTGGCATCCGTGGTGACCACCGGAAAGTCCAGCACATCCGCCAGGGTTCTTATCAGGTGGGTTTTACCCGATCCGGTGGGGCCTATCATAAGTACATTGGGAAAATTATTACGGTTCCCGTTATCCCTGTTTTCTATGTAACTGTAGGCGGCCTTGGAGATAACGGTTTTAGGTCTTTCCTGCCCGATCACGTACTTATCCAGCTCTTCTTTTATCTCGCCGGGCGACTTGAATTTTTGGTCAACGGTTTCTTCGTTTTTTTTCTCAATCTTGGCCCCCATTAACGCCTTTTTTATAACTTTTTTCAGTTTTAATTTATCTCTTTTGACGGTTATTAAACCCGCTTCTTTCAGGGTCCCGTTTATTACATCCCAGTACTCATAAGTATTCTTTACACAACTGTCCGGAGCCGCGGAAATACCTTTTAGGAATTTGTAAAAACTATACTGGGAGCTGGAACTGTTGAAATTGGCAGTATAAAAGATATATCCGAGGAGAAAAACTTCCCTGTTATTTAACTCCCGGTCCCCCAGTTTTTCCAGAATCTTTAAGTCAATGTCTTTCCCCCGGGACCACTCTATCTTTTTTCTTACTTTATCCGCCGCGTCCAGAAATTTATCTTCCGAAATTTTCCGATGCCGGCCGGGTTTTCTTTTGAGTTTTATATCCCCGGCCATAAGCCCCAGCTCCAGCAGATCTTTACCGAGCTGCTTATCATTTCTGTAATACCTGATGTTTAACATTTTTTAAAATTACCTCCTTTTTCTTTCCTTCTATCTATATCTACGATTCAGAAACGGTTTTGTTGTATTGATATTTTTGCTTAACATTCCCATAATAATTATGTACAATATTGGGTAGAAAAATGCCTTTAAGTCTAAAACAAGATGATATCTTAGAAATTATAGACAATGCCCTTACCGGCAATATCGAAGCCCGGGACTATATTTACAGGGCAAGCAAGGGATATATACAAAATATCTTAAGCCCCGGAGAAATTCCCGGCAGTTACAAAGACAAAGAAGACGTTGTCTGTGAAATAGTAAATAGAATAATTTCCCGCCTCTATCAGTATGATCCCGACAAGAGTTCTTTTAAAACCTGGATAACTAACATCAAAAAACACTACTTATCAGATATGTATAAACATTACGACCACGTAAAGGACAATATGAATTTAGGACAGGATCCGGCAAAAGAAACCATATTCCATGTAATACCCCGACCGAAGGTTTTTAATTCGGCGATACTAAACGAAGCCCGTAAAGCTTTATACAGAATTTTTAGCAAAATCGATAATGAAGACCAGAGAAAAGCCGTTCTCGCCGCTTATACCAATCCCGGTTCTTCCCAGGACTGGGCCGAAAAGTTAGACGTCAATTATAATACTTTCAGAAGCCGGGCGGCGACAGGCCTCCAAAAGGCCATAGATATAATTAAAAATAACAAAGAATACCGACAAATAGCCGGGGCCTTAGAAATTATTATGTCCCGGAGGGACGGAGAGACAAGAATCTCGGATGAAGAACTCAACCTTTTAGAAGATGAGACTCTCAAAGAAGTTCTGAAAAAATCCCTCAGATACTCCGGTCTTGAAACTGTAGCAAAAAGCTGCGATTTAGATATTAATGAATACCGGGAAAGATTAAACGAAGCCCTCGAGCAGCTGGCCGAAAAATTTAAGACCTACCGGGGGCGAAAAGAAAAAACAGAAGAAATTTCCGAAGAAGTTATCGGCGACTATCTGGATGTGCTCCGCAGGTACGGGCTGTCTCAAAAAACCCGTTCTGAAGCAGAAAAGTCCGGGCTTCCGAAAAATATAAAAAATCTTATGAACTCTATATATTATATTCTTCGCGGCGAGGAACCTCTTCCCACTACCGGACAGTTTCTAGAACAAAAATTAGAGGAATCCGGTATATCTTTTGACCGGTTCTGCGAAAAACTCGATATAGACGAACACAAACTTGCCGCTTATCTTACGGATTCAAAACCGATTCCGGAAAACCTGCTGGGTAAAACAGCTAAAATACTTGATATACCGGAAGATAAAATTAAACTTTCACTGCAATATACCTTCTTTGAAGATGAGCCCTACAACCAAGGGTAACGAATCCCGTAAAAAGGGCTGGCGGGCCAACGGAGCGGGGAATTATACTGCAGGTATTCACTATTTCAGCCGGGCTATTAAAGAACTGGATGAAAATACTGAACCCAAAAACGTACTTCAATCCTATAAAGGAAAAATGCTCTGCGAATCTTATACCGGGCAGTACAAAAAAGCCCTTGATACAGGTAAAAAGGCAAAACAGATACTCCAGAACCATCTCAATGAGATTCCGGAATTAGAAAGAATAAAATTTCTCCATAATTACACAATGGCCCTGTCTAAAAACGGGAAATACCGGAAGGCGAAAGATATTTTAAAAGAAATTTTTTCCCGCTCAGAAGATAAATACCGGATTCTTACCCTCCAGGGACTGGCTAACTGCAATATACACCTGAAAAATTATAAAAAGGCACTTAATTTTTTTGACAAAGCTCTTCATAAGTCCCCTTCCCATCCCACAATACTCTACTTAAAAGAACAGAAAGCCTCCTGTCTCCACCGGACGGGAGAATATTCTAAAGCTATATCTTTATTAAAATCAGTAGTCAGGAGCCGGAAAAGACAGAACATACCCAGGGACTGGACCTACTATCATTTAGGATCATCTTTATACGCTAACGGCAAAAAAAAGGAAGCATACAGTAATTTCAAAAAGGCGGACAAATACACCGACACTTTAATATCCAGGGTCCAGGATTCTAATTTCCGTAAAAGTTATTTTGCCCAGAAACTTGAAATTTACGACCGTCTTGTAGAAACCGCCCTGGAACTGGGTAAAAACAGCGACGCCTATTATTACGCCCGTATTTCCAAAGGCAAAATATTCCGGGAAAAGATTTTGCGCAATAACCTTTCTAAAAAACCCCGGGAAATTCTGGAAAAAGAAGAAACCCTTTTAAAAGAGATGCGGGACCTGACAAGAAACGAAACTGCTGACCCCGAAAAGGTCAGAAAACTGGAAAAAGAATACGACAAAATAGCCAGAACAATTGACCGGAAAGATATAAATTCTCAATTTACAAGGAACCCGTTAAACACCGGCGAAGTTCAAAAATTACCCGATATCCGGGAGGCCATCGTGGAATTCTATCTTCTGCCGGAAAAAACAGTTATCTTTGCAATTACCCGTTCGTATTTTAAGACTTATGTGTATCCTGCAGGCAGAAAGGAAGTCACCAAATACTGCCGGAATATACGGAATATAATTGTTAAAAATTTAAACCATACCGGAAAAATTTATAAGTGGTATACAAAAAAATTATATGACAAAATCTTGAAAGATTTACTGGAAGACCTCAAAAATTACAAACACATTATCTTTTCCCCGCACAGGGCTCTCCACAAAATGCCCTTTGGATCTGTTGTTTTAAAAGACGGTAGTTATCTTATTGATAATTTCAGCATCTCCTACGCCCCCTCTCCTCTTATCCTGTCTCTGGTCAAAGGTAAAAAGGAATCAACCAGCCGGAAATTCCTGGGGGTCGGGGACACGCTCGGTGATCTTCCGGGTGCTAAAAAAGAGCTGGATGCTATATCAAACCTTTTTGACGCTGAAGTTACTCTCACCGGGGAAAACGCAGGATTTGAAACCATAAAAGAAAAGCTGAAAGAATCAGATACCGTCCATTTTAGCTGTCACGGGATATTTGATTCGGATAATCCTCTTCAGTCAGGACTTAAAATTTATCCGAAAAACGGGAAGGAAAAAATAACCGCTGAGGATTTTCTGAACATGGAACTCCCTGAATTAAACACCGCCGTTCTTTCCTGCTGCAGCAGCGCCCTGGGAAGCGACGACGCAGGTGACGATTACGAAGGTCTCACCCGAGCCCTGCTGGCTTCCGGCTGCAGGACTCTACTTACCACCCTGTGGGAAATACCGGACGAACAGACATGCAGTATCATGAAGGATTTTTACAAAAAATATTCTGAAGGGACTTCACCCTCTGAAGCTATACACAGAGCAATACTAAATATAAAAGAAAATTTTGAAGATCCTTTTTACTGGGCTTCTTTTAAATTAACCGGACGGTATTAAATTCCGATAATAAAAACTTCAGGTTTTCTGCTCTCATCGCCTATTAGATAATCCAGGTATATTTCGGTCTGATTATCCGTATTATTTTCGATATAAGCGGTTATTCTGTCAATAGACTTTAACTTAAACTTTTTATCTTTGTTCTCTACAAAGTTAACTATAATTTTTTGGTTTTCTTCAAGCGTATTTCCTTTTGTGATATTTTTAATCTTAGGAGGATAAAAATGTTCTATAATCCCAATATAACCGGTAACTTCACTGTCGTTTATCAAGTCCCGGTTTATGACCGGATATGAACCAAATTCAAAAATATTTTCCAGATAATAAGTTATTTTGCCGGAAATTTTCCGGTGCTTATCTTTCAACCGGAAATTAAGAGCATAACACATTGAATCAAGAGGCACGTCCATAGCCTCAACGGTTACCACCCCGGCATCTTTATCCCGGAAAAAATCCACGGCCGCTATATCCCGTAATCTTTTTATCTCAACCACGGCAGTATGTATATGCCGATCTTGTTTTCTTACATTTACCATCTCAAGTCTCCTCACAATTATATATACGATTGACCGGACGTTTTGTTGGGTTTTTATTTAAGTAAAATTAAATACTTTTAAAATTTATATCCGGTCTCCCGGGAAAAAGATTCTATTACTTTCAGGATATCCTTATCCAGTCTTTTTAGGGTTTCTTTTTTTATGGATTCAGGAATATCTTCATAATAGGCTTCGGCTATGCTCCCGGCTATGGCTCCCTGGGTGTCCGCGTCGCCTCCTAAAGATACTGCTGTTCTGATGGCGTCTTCAAAATCTTTTGAATCCAGAAAAGCAATTATAGCCTCGGGTACCGAGCCCTGGCAGGATACTTTGAAACTGTAATTTGGTCTTATTTTATCGGATGATTCGGATAAATTGTAGTCAAACTTTTCTTCTATATAATTTTTTATCTCTTTTTTAGAATTATCTTTTCTGGCCATAAATACGGCGCAAGCTGTAGCTTGGGCGCCTTTTATGCCCTGGGGATGGTTGTGGGAAACTTTTGCTGAAGCTTTTGCTTCTTTTAAAGTTCTCTTTAAAGTTTGAAATGTCCAGCCGACCGGACTGACTCTCATGGCCGACCGTTTCCCCAGCTGTTGTAGGGTTCTATTTTATTACTGGAAAGCCATTTTTTGAAATTGCCCCCGTAACCGCTGTTTGGATACTTATTTCCCCATTTTTTGTAGGCTTTTCCGTAACCGTAATTATTTACTATGGCAGCGGCAGTGGCCACGGTAAGGACAGTATCATCGGTAAACCTGGACTTTTGGGTAAATAAGGGGAACTCTTTTGTCTTTTTCTGTATCCGCGGCGATTCGTAGGGGGAACCTATTATGTCACCGGCTATTGCGCCCAGCATCTTTTATCTTTATCTTTCCTGGATTTACTCCAGTTCAAAAATCATTTCAAACAGTTCAGGATTGGCATTATTATCATAACGGTCCATAATTTCAATAATGTATTCCTGTCCGGGATTTTCAAGATCGAAACTTGCGGGAAACCTGGTTTTACCTTTCAGATTAACAGTTTTGCTTTCATCCTCCGGGTCCGGTTTAAACAGACTGGCGGCAAGATCGACATTTTTGTAGTCCTTAGCCTTTATTGAAAGCGTTCCCGCTCTTTCGGGGGTTATTTTAAAAAAGTCCCTGTCGCCTTCCGGGAATATAGCCAATTTTACGGGGGTTTTTAATTTTATATCTTTAGCCTGCGTAAAATCATCGTTTGGTTCATATCCGTCTATCTCCGGTAAAAAATCAATTCGCCAGGTAAATTTATCTTTTGAAGAGTTTTCATCATACCTATCTTTAAATACAACATGATATTTTCCGGTTTCCCGGATAGCTACATCAAAAGGCAGTCTGGTGGTTGACTTTATAGTCTCTTTTTTATTAGCGGCCTATCCGTCATAGGTGGCCACATAGGCTGACAGTTCAATATTTTCAGGTACATCTTTGACCTTTATCTGAAGATAACCCTGTTCTTTTACTTCGGCTAAAAACCAGTCTTCTTCTTTTATGGGGAAAATAGCTGACTGATACTCTTTTTCAAATTCTAATTTATTTGCCTGGTCTACCTCATTATTGGGTTCAAACTCATCAAATTCCTCTGTAAAATTTATCTTAAAGTCAAATTTTTCTTTTG
>CAYZAK010000055.1:0-8403 GCA_964476445.1 uncultured bacterium | reverse complement strand
TTAAATGCAAGTAAAAAATATTTTTGAGGTAGAGAAAGTAGTAGATATTTAGAAGTTAAAGAGTGCAACTTATTTAAGTTAGCAGAGAATTCCTTAAAGGGCATGTGCTCAAGTACTTCGCAACAAATTACTAGGTCTACGATATTTTTATCTTTAATTTTTTTGAAATCATAATTTATATCAGCGTTTACTTCTGGATCCGGATCACAAGTTGTAATAGTTATATTAGCTTTTTTTAGATAATCCGTTACTACCCCGCGACCGGGACCGATTTCTAATATTTTGTTAGGTTTTATTTTATTAACATAATTAATTTGGGTCCAGTAGGCATACCATCTTCTTTTACCTATAGGGAGGTATTTATGCCAGGCTTTCTTTTTCTTGTTATTTTTATACATAAGAAATTATGCTACAATGTATCATATTGAAAATTACAGGTCAAATTGTTGAACTGTAATGTCTATATTTAAAATTTAAAAGTAATCATAGATATTTCAAAACTGATAAAATTTTTATAGGAGTTCGATAAACCGATTTCAATAAAATATGGATGTAAAAAGTAAAACAAGTTATTCTAAACTGGTATGGTGGGTAATGCTGGGAGCCTTAGCATTCCGGCTGGGCTTTACGGCTTATACATTTTCAGAAGATCCCGACCAGATAATTTCCAGAGACTCGGCAAGTTATGAAGTCTCTGCTCAGTCAATTTTGGACGGAAAAGGTTTTAAAAATGCAGCCGGCGAACCGGAAGTCCGGCGAACGCCGGGTTATCCTCTGGTAATAGCTACAATTTATAGAATATTTGGTGAATCACGCTTGGCTTTGGTTATAGCACAGTGTGTAATTAGTGTATTTACCATATATCTTATTTTTCTTGTGGCTTCAAAATTATTTTCTCCAAAGGCGGGTTTTGGGGCAGCTATCATTATGGGGATCGACCCTATGAATATATTGTACTCCCAGAAGTTATTGACAGAGAGTACAGCGGCATTTGTAAATACCCTGATATGTTTACTGGGGGTATATTTAGTTTTAAATAAAAAGTATAGGTACGCCCTATTTTTAGGGTTGGCATTAGCTGCCGGAACAATGGTGAGGCCTATTAATTATTACCTTGTAATAGCTGTAGCGATGGGAGTGTCTGTATACGGGGTAAAGTCAAAGTTAAAACCTAAAAAAAGTATAAGCTTAGTTTTGTTAGTATTACTTCCTTCTGTAATTATTGTAGGGGGGTGGCAGCTCCGCAATTATAAATTAGCGGGAACGAAGCAATTTAGTAAAATAAAAGCTATAAACATGCTATTATACCGGGCGGCGGGAATTTATGCACTTGAAAATGATATACCGTTTACCGAAGCTCAAGACGTCTTGAAAAAAAGGGTAAAAGAAAAAACTAATAATAGGGAGAATATGAGTAAAAATATGTTATCGTATGGTACGGACTATATAATATCCCGCCCCGGGGCATATTTAAAATTAATGGGAATAGGGGCCTGGAAACTTATGTTTGAGCCCGGAACGGGTAGTTTTGCAAGGTTTATAAATGTAAAGGTTCCCCAGAATAATAAACTGGTTAGTTCCCCTGTTAGATTTGTATCAAAATGGGTGGTAAATAGTCCGCTTTCTATGGTTATATTTATATGGACAGTAGGTTTTTTAGGTTTATTTTATATTTTCTTTATCTGGGGTATGGGATATGGCTGGAGCAATTTTAAGGAAAATATATTTATTCATTTATTTATTCTGGGCATCGTGATATACTTTATTATTATATCAGCCGGCGCCGAATCCTATTCCCGTTTTCGGGTACCTTTTATGCCGTTAATGACTGTCTATGCCGGTTATGGACTTGAGAAAATTGTAGGTAAAATAAATTATTATAACTATAGAAAATAAGGAACATGAAAATAATGGTAAAAATTAATTATAAGATATGGAGTAAGTTTAGATGGATATTGCGTTAGTACAGGACTGGCTCACGGGGATGAGAGGGGGAGAGAAGGTTTTAGAACAGCTGTGTGAGATTTATCCGGATGCTCCGTTGCATACCATGATACACAATAAGGGGAGCGTATCGGATACAATAGAGGACAGGAAAATAATAAAATCGTGGCTGCAGCATATACCTTTCGGACGCAGGTTTTACCGCTATTTTTTACCCTTTATGCCCCTGCTGGTGAAATCCTTAAATCTTAAAAAATATGATCTGGTAATATCTACTTCTCACTGCGTGGCTAAAAATGTTAAATCCTCAGATGAGGGACTGCATATCTGCTACTGCCATTCTCCTATGAGATATATATGGGATATGTTCGATCACTATTTTTCTCCGGCCAAGTCCATGCCCGTATACCTGGCCATGAAACTGGTAAGACCGTATCTACAGTTTGTAGACAGGTGGACGTCTAAAAACGTAGATTATTTTATCGCTAATTCTCAGACCACCGCGGACCGGATCAGCCGGTATTATAATAGAGAATCCAGGATAATTTACCCTCCGGTTGATACAAATTACTATACTCCCGGCCATGGGGAAAGGGAGGATTTTTATCTGGTTGTAAGTTCCATGGTCCCCTATAAAAAGGTGGATATAGCCGTGAAGGCGTTTAACAGTTCGGGAAAGAAATTGAGGGTAATCGGCTCCGGTCCCGAACTTAATTATTTAAAAAAGATAGCCAAAGGAAATATAGAATTTTTCGAATGGTGTAAAAAAGAGACCCTGAGGAAAAATTACAGAAAATGCAGAGCTTTGATTTTTCCCGGGAAAGAGGATTTCGGGATAGTCCCCGTGGAAGCTATGGCCTGCGGCGCTCCGGTTTTGGCCTATAATGAAGGGGGAGCGACCGAGTCGGTTGTAGGTGGAGAAACAGGTCTGTTTTTTGACCGTCAGTCCCCCCAAGACTTAAATAAGGTTATCCAAAATTTTGAAAAAAAAAGTTTTAACCGGCAGGAGATAAGAACCAGGGCGGAGAAGTTTTCCGAAGAAAGTTTCCGGTCCAAGATAGAGGAATTCATCAGTAGAAAAACGGAAAAACCATGAAACTATCAGTTGTCATTCCGGTATATAACGAAAAGAATACTGTAGCAGAAGTTATTAAAAAGGTGAGTTGTGTGGTTGTAGATAAAGAAATAATCGCTGTGGACGACGGTTCAACTGACGGCACCAGGAAAATATTAAAAACTATGTCCCTGCCCGAATTGAAAATAATCTTAAAAGATAAAAATGAGGGCAAGGCCTCGGCGGTAAGAAGAGGGATAAGGGAGGCCCGGGGCAAATATATCATCATCCAGGATGCGGATACCGAGTACGATCCTGAAGACTATCCGGCTCTTTTAAAAGCTGTGGAGAATAAAGCTGTGGATGCGGTTTACGGTGACCGGTTTCCCAGGGGCAGAAAAAATTTTTTGTTTAAATCCTTTATGGCCAATAAATTTTTAACCTTGCTGACTAACATCCTGTACGGGTCCCGGGTTAAGGATATGGAAACCTGTTATAAGTTAATCCCCCGCAAAGTGGCTCTGTCCTTGGAACTTAAAGAAGAAAATTTTAATATAGAACCTGAAATTACCACCAAGCTTTTAAAAAAAGGTTTAAACATCGAAAACGTTCCCATACATTACCGTGGCCGGTCCTACGAAGAAGGCAAAAAAATAGGGTTCATGGACTTTTTAAGCGCGATCCGTGTTCTTTTTAAGTACCGGTTTTTTACTTAACTTTAAAAATTCTGTATAATAATAATTTAAAATACTTAAAAACCAAAATTAATCTATGAATAAAAAAATCCAATTTATATCTGTAATAGTAAAGGTAATACTGGATATACCGGTAATATATTTTTCATTTTATCTGGCCTATAAGTTCAGATTTAATGTAAGTTTATTTCCGGTAACCAAGGGAATACCGGATGTAGAAAAGTACCTAATAACCATGCCCGTGGTTATCCTCATCTTTTTAGGATCATTCAAATGGGCCGAAATATACTCTTCTCCCCGGGGACATATTTATAAAACGGATGAATTTTTAAAGATCTTAAAAGGGACCGGAGCGGCTATTCTTTTGACTATCGCGGCGACATTTGTTTACCGGCAGTACTCTTATTCCAGGCTGGTGATAGGGTACGCTGCTGTTTTTGTCACTCTGTTTACTTTTATTACGCATATTTTTTTAAGATTTTTAAAAGAAAAAGTAGTTATGCCTGTGGCTTCTAAAATGAATATTCTCATCATCGGCGGCGAAAAAATAAAGAAGATATTTTTAAAAAACGCTAAGCGATTTGAAAATTTCAATTTAGAATATGTAGATGATTTTAATTTAGAGAAGATTAAAAAAACTGTGTTGGAAAATAATATTACCGAAGTTATTCTTACCCATACTGATATTAAAGACCGTTTCATATTATCCCTAATACAGTTTTGCGAATCCAGGGATATTGAATTTAAGATGATTCCCAATCTGGTAGAGTTAAAAATGGGCGAGCTGTCTTTTGATGAATATTTTGGGCTTCCCGTACTGGAGTTAAAACACCCTCTTTTTGAACCTTCTAACTACTACACAAAACGGGTGTTTGATATAGTGGTAACTATGATACTGTTAATTTTGAACGGTCCGGTTATTATTATCACCTTGATTTTAATTAAAATAGATTCCCAGGGTCCGGTGATCTATTCCCATTTAAGAAAAGGGTACCGGAGCCGGAATTTCCCTTTTTACAAGTTTCGGTCCATGGTCAAAAACGCCGATGAAATGCTTGAGGATTTAATGGAACAAAACGAGCGCAGCGGAAAGGCTTTTAAGATGAAAAACGACCCCCGGGTAACCCGGGTGGGAAAAATTATTAGAAAATATTCAATTGACGAGATTCCCCAGCTTTTTAATGTATTAAGGGGGGATATGTCCCTGGTAGGGCCCCGGCCCCAGGTTTTGTGGGAGGCCAGGCAGTACAACGATTTTGAAAAGCGGCGGCTTAATATACTTCCGGGGATTACCGGATTGTGGCAGGTTTCCGGGAGAGCTGATCTTACATACGAGGAGATGATCCAGCTGGATATATTTTATCTGGAAAACTGGACCTTAGGATTTGATTTTAAAATATTGTTTAAGACCATTCCCGCGGTGGTTTTGCAGAAAGGAGCAAGTTAATGAAAATTTTAGTTACCGGCGGCGCCGGATTTATAGGGTCCCATATTGTAGACAGTCTAATAAGAGAGGGTCACGATGTGGTGGTGTTGGATAACCTTTATTCGGGTAAAAAAGAAAATGTAAACAGTGAGGCGGAATTTATCCTGATGGATATAAGGGATAAAGAAGTGGCCAAAGTTTTTAAAGGGCATAAATTTGACGTTGTTTACCATCTTGCCGCCCAGATGGATGTTAGAAAATCCGTTGAGGATCCGGCCCTGGATGCAAATATAAATATTTTAGGGAGTATAAATCTTCTTGAGAATTGTGTGGATACGGGGGTGAAAAAATTTATCTTTGCCTCTTCAGGTGGAGTAATGTACGGAGAATGTTCTGACCGGTATCCCGAAGAGACAGAATACCCCGATCCTTTGAGCCCCTACGGAGATTCTAAACTGGCCCTGGAATTCTATCTTAATTTTTACCGGGACAGCTACGGACTGGAATCGGTTGCCTTAAGATTTGGCAATGTCTACGGACCCCGCCAGGATCCGCACGGAGAAGCGGGGGTGGTTGCTATATTCTCCGGCCGGATGCTAAACGGCGAGGATGTATATATATTCGGCGACGGCGATCAGGTCCGGGATTATGTATATGTAGGGGATGTGGCGAGGGCTAATCTGAAAGCCTTAAAAAAGGGAAACGGGGTTTACAATATAGGTACCGGAAAGTCCCGGTCGGTAAACGAACTTTTTGATATTTTAAAAGATATTACCGGGTATGAAAAAAAAGCTGTATATGAATCGGCCCGGGCCGGAGAACTTCAAATAAGCAGGATGGGGGTAAGTAAGGCTAAAGAAGAGTTAAACTGGTACGCCCGAGTGTATTTTAAACGGGGGCTTGAAAATACAGTGGAGTATTTTAAGCGAGGGAGTTGATTTATGAGCGATGAAAATACAGAAGAAGCAAAAAAAATAAATTTTGGCACCGACGGCTGGCGGGCGGTGATGGGAGAAGAGTTCACCTTTAAGAATTTAGGAAAACTTGCCCTTAAAATAGCCGGTTATATAAATACCAGGGGAAACAAAGTAAGTATAGGCTATGATAACCGGTTTTTATCCTGCCGGTTTGCTGAATTTATAGGAAGGGTGTTGCAAAAAAACGGGGTAACCGTGGATCTGTCCGATTCGGCGGTGCCCACCCCTTGTGTTTCTTACCGGGTAAACCGGACGGACAGTAATTTAGGGGTAGTGGTTACCGCATCTCACAATCCTCCGGAGTACAACGGGATTAAAATTAAGGAAAAGTACGGCGGTTCGGCCAGAGAGGAACTTTTAAATGCTATTATAGCCGGCATAAATAAAATTGAATACCATGGGCCGACCGTAAATTTATCTGAAAATTTAGAAGAGAAAAACTGGACCGGAGACTATAAGAATATGCTGGAGAATATATTGCCTCCGGGTAATTTAAAAGTGGCCGCGGATTATTTTTACGGTACCGGATATCCGTATTTTAAGGAAGTTATTGAAAAAAAAGGTTACCGTCACACATGCATTCATACCAAAAGAGATCCCCTTTTCGGAGGAGTTCATCCCGAGCCTATCCCTCGGTTTTTAAAAAGTTTAAGCAATACGGTAAAAAAAGAAAAAGCTGATATAGGTTTTGCTTTTGACGGCGATGCGGATAGAATCGCCGTGGTTGACGGCCGGGGTAACTACATGTCCGCCCAGCGGGTACTGGGAGTAATAGTTCAGGATATGCTGTTACAGGGCAAAAAGGGGAGAATTGTTAAGACGGTCGCCGGAACCGGGCTGATGGAAAAAATGGCTAAAAAGTATGGCGCGGAAGTAGAGATTGTACCCATCGGTTTTAAGAATATATGTCCGTTGATGTTAACGGGGGACGTTCTGGCTGCCGGTGAAGAGAGCGGTGGTATAGGGTTCGGGGATTATCTTCCCGAAAGAGACGGGTTGTATACGGCGGTACGTCTTCTGGAAATTATGCATCGCAGAAATAAAAGTTTGGAAGAACTGTGGAAGGAAATCAGGAACGAATTTCAGGATAGCTATTATCTGCGTGCGGATGTTGAAATTGCCCCCAGATTAAGTAAAATAGAAATTCTGGATAGATTGAGTAAAAAAGTTAAAGATGTCAACTGGCCTTTTCCGGTGGAAAAGGTGAACAAGCTGGACGGAATAAGAATAAATTTTACCGGGGGAAGATGGTTGCTGCTCAGGCCGTCGGGGACGGAGCCACTTATCAGAATATACGCCGAAGCGGAAAGACGGGAGTTAACTGAAAAATTAATAGATAAAGGAAAACTTATAGTAAAATGAAAGATAAAAACTATACTTTTACTTCAGAATCGGTAACGGAAGGCCATCCTGATAAAGTCAGTGATCAGATTTCGGACGGCCTGCTGGATGAAATTTTAAAGTACGACAAAAATCAGGGATTGGTCCCCTATAAACTTGATAAAAATTCCGAGCGGGGCAGCCGGGTGGCCTGCGAGACTTTTGTGAGTACCGGTCTGGTACTGGTAGGGGGAGAAATCACTACCCGGGCCTATATAGATGTAAAAGATGTAATAAGAAAGATTGTTAAGGATATAGGTTATACTGATCCCGGTTTGGGATTTGAGTATAAGTCTCTGTGTGTACTAAACGCTATCAACGAACAGTCTCCGGATATCGCTCAGGGGGTGGATACCGGCGGCGCCGGCGATCAGGGTCTCATGATAGGGTACGCTACCGATGAAACGGAAGAACTCATGCCCGTTCCTGTTGCCCTTTCTCACAAGTTATCCATGAAACTGGCCGGGGTAAGGAAAAAAGGGATTCTGAATTTTTTAAAACCGGACGGTAAATCTCAGGTTACCGTTTCTTATAAAAACGGAGTAGCTAAAAAGGTAGATACGGTGGTAATTGCCGCACAGCACGATGAAACGGCGGTGGATTCGTCGGGTAATATTTCTTCTGAAGCTAAAGAAAAGATAGTTGAAAAAGTTATAAAACCCGTAGTCCCGGGTGAACTTTTAAGTTCCGGTACGGAGTTTTTAATTAACCCCACCGGTAGATTTGTCGTAGGGGGACCTCAGTCGGATACGGGTATGACCGGCAGAAAAATAATAGTTGATACTTACGGCGGACTGGCTTCCCACGGTGGAGGCGCGTTTTCGGGTAAGGATCCTACAAAGGTCGATCGTTCGGCAAGTTACGCCGCCCGGTACGTGGCTAAAAATATAGTGGCAGCCGGTCTGGCCAAAAGATGTACGGTTCACA
>CAYZAK010000054.1:0-8961 GCA_964476445.1 uncultured bacterium | reverse complement strand
CTAATTGTAAATTCACCAGTACTGGTACAGTGACAGAAACTATTTTATATCATCAAATAGGAATAACTTTTTGAATTGATAATGACAAAAAAATATATTATTTATTTTTTGAATTATTTTGTTTGAAATGTATACCCCAGGGAAGCAAAACCCTGGATAAGGTGGATTCGCCGCTCATATATGATAAAAATATTCCGTAATTAGTGTAGGGAACACCTGCTTCGCTTAGCTCTTTAAGTCTGGATTGAAGCTTCTGTTCGCTTATCATGCAACCACCGCAGTGGATAACCAGGTTATATTTTTCAAACTCATTGTTTTCCAGGAATTCCCTGCCAAAGTTATACTCTATATTTACACCGGGAAATTTTTTGTTAACATACCGGGGTATCTGAACTGTTCCTATATCTTCAGCAATTCTTGAGTGGTTGCAGGCCTCGACAATTAGAATATTTTTGCCATCGTCCAGAGTGTTGACAGCTTCCATGCCCCGGGCAAATTCTATCAGTTTACCCCTGCTGAAATAGTTAATCATTACTATTGAAAATGTTGTCAAAAGAATATCTTTTTTTAACCAGCGAGCCATAGTCCCCGCAGCCTGGGAGTCGGTTATTACCGCCGCCGGTTTTTTGCCCAGACTGTTTATGAAATCTTGAAATCTCATCTTTTCGGCATTCACATCCATCTTTCGACAGGATTTTACTTTTTTTAAATCCAGCCTGTAGGATACCGGAAATGCCCTTTTACGTGTTATAAATTCTCCGGTCATGGCCTGGGGCCTGAGATAGCGGCCTTCTGGACTCTGTTCGTCCATTGGAATTACAAGAACATAAAATTGACCGGAGGTGATAAAGGGAAGCAACTCTTTTTCTTTTTTGCCGGTTCTAAAATTATTAAGAATAAACTTTAAAAATCCTGAGCGGTACTTAACTTCGATAGCTTTTATTTTTACTGATTGAAAATCTTTTAGTTCGGGAATATTTTTTTTAATACGGCTTATATATTTAGTATCTTTTTTGGTGAAAATATTATACACAATGAGCAGTTGTTTATCTTGCTGACGGGCTATATTAAGAAGTTCCTTTTCCGGCGAGAAATTCTGAGTGGAGGGATCTATGATCAGAAGGACCAGATCGCATTCTTTTAAAACATTTATTACTTTTCTTTTTTTCTTTTCCCCCAGGGCGCTTGTTTCATCTATGCCCGCTGTATCATAAAATTTTACCGGGCCCAACCCGTGAATCTCCTGCTTGATTACTTTTGTGTCCGCCGTTGTTCCTGGAGTATCATCAACTATAGAAGCTTTCTGCTGGGAAAGCAAATTAAGAACCGAACTTTTACCCGAGTTCATTTTACCGAATATACCTATGTGATCTCTTTCAACGAGAACAGCCATTTTTTTCTTTTTTCTTTCTTTTAAAAAATCTAGGTGAATCTCCCCATTTACCCTTAACCGGCTGAAGTCCGGTTGATTTAACTCTTTTAATAATGCATTTACTACATTGACTGGCGGTTTCAAAGATGCAGGGTCTATTGTCATACAATACATATGAAGCCCGGTATTTTTGAGGAGTTATAACCGGCATTATTATATTTGCTCCGGCTTTTAAACCTTTTTCTCTTCCCTCTGTATCAAGAGTCTGAAGAGCGGTGGTGGCGGCAATATTTATATCGGGCATCATTATTCTCAAAATAGATATCATATTCAAACTTCTGGTTAAAACAAGGTTTTTATCATAATTATCCATTACCAGCGGGGAATCCTTATGGGGTATATAAGGGCCCATGCCCACCATGTCAACATCTGATTCTTTAATAAACATCAGGTCTGAAGCCAAATTGTCAATACTCTGAAAAGGAGCTCCAATCATGATCCCAGTTCCTGTTTGATATCCTATATTCCTTAAATTTTCAAGGCACTTTTTTCTTTCTTCGAAAATCATCTTTTTTGGGTGAAGTTTTTGGTAATGTTCGGAGTCAGAACTTTCTATTCTTAAAAGATATCTATGGGCTCCTGCATCATAAAATTTTTTATAGGTTTCAAGTTTCTGTTCGCCTACGCAAAGGGTAATACCCAGCGAGGGTAAATTCTTTTTAATACTTTTTACAATTAAGGTTACAAAATCAATAAACTGTTTATCCTTTCGCTCTCCAGACTGCAGAACCAGAGAAGAAAACCCAGCTTTTTTACACATCCGTGCGCAGTCTAATATTTCTTTTTTGCTCATGGTATATCGTTTTAGGGGACTATTAGATTTTCTAAGGCCGCAGTAAAAGCAGTCATTGTTGCATATATTGGAAAACTCTATTAGACCGCGGAAATAAACTTTCCTGCCCACATGCCTGTCTCTTACCCGCCCGGCCCTGCTGTGAAGATACTGGTTGTTTGTGCCCTCGGCCCGCAGGGTTTTTTTTATATTATCTTTAGAAGTAAAGGTCTCTTTTGCCATTTTCAATCTTTTTTAAAAATTGTTTTGTCTTATTTCTTCGTTCATTGTCAGGTATTTTTTTTAAATTTTGGTTAATGAGTTTTTTACCTATTTTTTTTGCCTCTTCGTCACCGTAATCCATCAGATATTCTTTTAAGGTGGTCAGAGCGTTAGGCAAACAGTTCAGTTTTATAAGACCGGGTTTTGCAAGATCCATAAAATCCCCCCCCACCCTCCCCAGCCTGTAACATCCGGTACAAAAAGATGGGATATAGCCCTGAGACATAACCGATTTTATGACTTCTCCAACGCTGCGCATGTCATTTAGCGAAAATTGTCCATCACCGTCATTGTTGGGTTGGCTTTTACCGTAACCGCCCGGTGCTGTACGCGAGCCGGCACTGATCTGTGAAACTCCTAAATTGAATATCTCCTGCCTTAGCTTGGGGGGCTCCCTTGTTGAAAGAATTATACCGGTATAGGGAACTGCGCATCGCAGTACCGCTACAATTTTTTTGAAATCCTCATTTGAAACCGGATAGGGAATATTTGTAGAAAGGGGGGCCCCGGCTGCAGGTTCAATTCTGGGAACGGAAATCGTATGAGGTCCCACACCGTAAGTTTTATCGAGATATCTGGCATGCTCTAAAAGAGCAAGTGCTTCAAATCTCCAGTTGTAGAGTCCAAAAAGAGCTCCTATTCCCACATCGTTTAAACCGTTTACTAACGCCCGGTCCATGGTATTTAGACGTTTGAAATAATTGTTTTTTTCACCTTTTGGATGCATTTTTTTGTAGGTTTTTTGATGATAAGTTTCCTGAAATACCGTATAGGTACCAATATTTGCCCCGGCCAGTTTTTTAAATTCATCTTTATTTAAAGGGGGCACTTCAACATTTATACGACGTATTGAATCCCCTTTTTTATTTTTTACCCGGTAAACCGCTTCAATGGATTCAATAAAATAATCAAAAGAACACCGGTCCGGATGTTCCCCCATAAGCATAAGGATCCGTTTATGACCTTGATTTAGAATTAATTTGGTTTCCCGTTTAATTTCTTCAAGGCTCAGACACTTGCGTTTGATTTTAGTATTGTCCCTGCGGTAACCGCAGTAAAGACAGTTATTAGAACAGTAATTGGATATGTACAGGGGAGCAAACAGTACAAGTCGATGTCCATAAATAGTATTTTTAATTTTATAGGCTGTATTATAAAGTTCTGAGATTTGCCCGGGCTCCTTTATGTTAAGAAGTACAGCAACTTCTTTAGGTGATAGTCCCTTCAAATAGGAAGCTTTCTGCAGTATTTTTTTTACTTTCGCTGAGGATACATTTTCAAAACGATTAAGCAAATAATTTAAATAGTTCTGGTTAATTATTTTATTTTTTTTAGATACCATAATTATATTTGTGAAAATTTTCACATAGTATTAAACTTAAATAATAACATATATTATTAAAAAATCAAGAATGTCTATGAAAATCAAATTTATTCTGTCATTTTTTTAATCTGGCCGGCCAGCAGCAGGTATTTAATATCCTTACTCGGATGTAAGTTAGCGGTATGGTGGTATAATACTAGAAAAATTTAAAAAAATGAGTAAAATATATCCATACTGTAATATGTCGATGCAATTAAAGAAGGATAGATACAACCATGGTAAAATGGAAAATAAAATTAAAAGGTGAAGTTAACGGACCTTTACCCACTGAAAAAATAAGAAATTTTGTAAAAAAACAAAAAATAACTTCAACATCCTTAATATCACCTTTTGACCAGGATTCCTGGAAATCAATTGCCACTCTAAAAGAATTTGCCCATCTTTTTGATAAACAGACCGGTAATATGGAGTGTCCTAATTGTACGGGTCATAAACTGGAAACTACTTTTACAAAACAGGGAGTAGAGATAGATGTTTGTGGTGCCTGCGGTGGAATCTGGTTGGATAAGGGAGAAATTTTTCATTTTGTAACTAAACATCACCAGAAATTTTATAACCAATTTTATAAAGCCATAAAAAAAGGGAGTCCCAAAACCAAAAAATGTCCCCGCACCGGTAATCCTATGAAAGAAATAAAGCTCCTTGATGAGGAACTTCTGGTAGATTACTGTCCCGTATCTAAAGGATTATGGTTTGATGGGAAAGAGCTGGCAAAGTTAACCAAACATTTTGGAGAAGAATTTAATTTAAAAAAAGATAAACTAAAGATAAAGAAAGCGGTATCTGGATTACCCAGACTGCCCAACCTTTTTATCAGGTCCACTTCGGTACTTACCGGACTTTATGCAATGGTTGTTCTGGCTTTAATAATAACTTCGCATTATACCGCACTGCCCCCGGTCGCGGCCCTTTTTATAGGTGTACTAATAGTTACGATACAGTTTCTGCTGGCGCCGTATATTACTGACGCCACCCTACAATGGTTTTACAGTATGCAGTGGGTTAAATCCTATGATGAACTTCCTGAATATCTAGCTAATTTTATAAGAAATACCACCTCGCAAGAAAACATGACTCCCCCCCGGGTGGGGATTATAGAAGATGATTCGCCTAACGCGTTCACTTACGGACACACTCCGGATAATGCCCGGATTATTATTACCAAAGGAATTCTTAAACTTTTAAGAGAGGAGGAGGTAAAAAGCGTGGTGGCTCACGAAATAGGGCACGCAAAGCATTGGGATATGGCGGTAATGACCGCTGCCCAGCTTGTTCCGCTTATAATGTACTACATGTACAGAACTGCTCTTGAACTTAAAAGTAAAAATAAAGAATTAAGAAAGTACAGAGTTCCGATTATAATAGGATCATACATTATATATATAATATCTGAATACATAGTACTCTGGCTGTCAAGAATTAGAGAGTACTATGCTGATAGATTTGCCGGGGAGGTTACGGGGGATCCTAATGCTTTAGCTTCCGCTCTGGTCAAGATAGGATACGGAATGGCGGGCAAAGATAAAGAGGAAGATAAAAAAGAAAATAAGAAAAGACATCAGGGCCTGTCTGCCGTGGGAGCATTGGGAATATTTGATTCTGAAAGTTCCCAGGGCATGGCCATTGCCTCAAGGCCTTCAGTTGCAACAACAAAAAGTATGGGAGAAGAAGTTGACAAAAAGAATTTAAAAGGGGCCATGAGATGGGACATGTGGAACCCCTGGGCAAAATATTATGAAATTCATTCTACTCATCCACTTATAGCAAAAAGGTTGAACCATTTAAGCTGCCAATCCCGGACTATGGGCAAACCTGCTTACATAGAGTTTAATGAGGAGCAACCTGAAACCTACTGGGATGATTTTTTTGTTGATTTAACGGTAAGATTTTTTCCTCTGGCTGTTTTTATAGGATTTACGGCAGGGTTTTTAATTACTCAGAACACTATTCTTATAGGTGCAGGAGTGGCCGGAATTGGAATAGCAAGTTTTATAAAAACAATGTTCTCTTACAAAAGCTCTTTTTTTGCTCCCATGTCCGTTGTAGCTCTTTTAAAAAAAGTAAAGGTTTCCGCTGTTCGACCGGTTCCATGTAAATTGGAAGGAACTCTTATTGGGAGAGGAATTCCGGGGCTGATCTGGTCTGAAGATTTTATAATGCAGGATGAGACAGGAATAATTTTTGTGGATTACAATCAGCCTTTACCCCTGTGGAATTTTTTATTTGGGCTTCTGGTTGGGGAAAAGTACAAAAATAAAAAAGTTGAAATAACTGGTTGGTACAGAAGATATCCTGTACCCAATATAGAAATTAGGGCCCTTCGGCTGCCCAACGGAAAAGAGAAAAAGTGTCTTACGTACGATGCCAAGTTAATATTTGCTGTATTTCTTTATTTTTTAGGGTTGATCCTAATTGGAATAGTAATATTGTAAACTGTTTTTTAACGTGAGATAACAACCGACCGGAAAGATTTAAAATTGGTAAAGTTTTTTAAAAATCAATATATTAGTATAATAAAATATGTTAAACTTAACCAAAAAAAATTTACCGGCGGAAGTGATTACTCTTATTCTTATACAATGAATATTTTTCGATATAGAAAAACAAGCTTATAAAATGAAAATAGGATACCCCTGCCGGAACAATTCTATCGGATGCACCAGCTCAAAAACTTTCCGGCTTAGAAACTACAGTCCCGATAATCTGATAAAAAAGACAACTAAAAACATAAAGTGCTTAGAAAAGACTCTTAGCTACAATGTTAAAAATAATATATTTTTTTTCAGGATAACTTCCGACCTTGTTCCGTTTGCCTCCCACAGAGTATGCAAGTACAACTGGCAGGAACATTTTAAGGGAGATTTAAAAAGAATAGGAATGCTTATAAAAAAGAACAACATAAGAATCTCGATGCATCCGGACCAGTTTATAATATTAAACTCTAAAAAGGAAAGAGTCTGCTCCAACAGTATTAAAGAACTTGAGTATCATGCCAGAGTACTTGAGCTTATGGAACTTGACCAGACTGCAAAAATACAGCTGCACGTAGGAGGTGTTTACGGCGATAAAAATACTTCAATAAAAAGATTTATAAACAACTACGACGAAATTAAGGATAAAATAAAAAAAAGACTGGTAATTGAAAATGACGATAAAAGCTATACTTCCGCCGACTGTCTTTACATAAATTCTAAAACAGGAGTACCCGTACTTTTTGACTATTTCCACCACCGGTTAAACAATGCCGGTGAGGATACCGGTACACTGGTAAAAAAAATTATTTCTACCTGGAAAAGAAAAGACGGCCCGCCGATGATGGATTATTCCAGTCAGCTTGAAGGTGAGCGGCGTGGTCGTCATGCTGAACATATTGAGGTGAAAGATTTCAAAAAATTCCTTAAAATACTTGAAAATACAGATAAGGATATAGATATAATGCTGGAGATAAAAGATAAAGAAAAAAGTGCCTTAAAGGCGGGTAAAATTTTAGATGATAAGACAGAAATTGGAAAAACTTAAAATTATATGTTTTTTTTTTATGATGGGGGGACATTATGTATCGGGCAGGTGTCAGTTTTAAATTCTGGAGAATACAAACAAAAAGGAATAATAGGGTACATATAGAAGGTTTCAGAGACAAGGTTATAAACCAGATAATTCAAAAGACAGAAAGAAAAGATATCCGTGATCATATAAAAGAAGAAAAAGTAATTACCCCCAGGGAGTGGAAAAAAGATTATAACGTATATATTGCCGCAGAATTTAATATGGGCCATAATCTTAATCAGATGCTCTATTTAAGACCTCATAATGAGTTTGGAAAATTAAATAATCTCGGAGGGGGAACCCATCCGGTAAGCGGACTTGCTACAATATATGAATAGGGAAGAAGGCTCGCGAATTTAATTTCTGAAAAGTACGGCGGTCCATATAAAAACCCTCTTTTGAACCGGAAAAAAATACTTGAAAATGCAGAAAGTTAAACCTCGTATATTTTGCAGTAAGTGCCTTGGTTTTTCAAGATGCCGGTACAATGCCAATACCATCCCGGCTCCTTATATTAAAAAGCTGGCCGGGTTTTGTAATATAGCAACCGTATGTCCGGAGGTAAGTATAGGTTTACCGGTTCCTCGGAAACCTCTGAGGCTGGTAAAAGAAAAAGAAAAACTCAAACTTATTCAAGCTGAAACCCATATTAACTGTACTTATAAAATGAAAAACTTTTCTGAAAATTTTTTAAAAAATATAGATAAAGTTGATGGTTTTATTCTAAAGTACAAGTCTCCCTCATGTGGAATATATTCGGCTAAATATTATGCTTCAATGGAAAAAGGGACTGGTGTCGACCGTGGTGCCGGACTTTTTGGAAGAGCGGTTAAAGAAATATATCCTGACTTACCTGCAGAAACCGATACCCGTTTGACAAACTTTAACATAAGAGAACACTTTCTTTTAAAACTTTTTACCGTGGCCCGCTTTTCTCAAGTAAAAAAGAGTAAATCAGCCCAAGTTTTCGTAGAGTTTCATTCCTATAACAAGCTTCTTCTTCTTGCCTATCATCAACAAAATATGAGAAGAATGGGTAAGATAGTGGCAAATCAGAAAGAAAAGGGTATAAAGGAGGCAATCCTCAAATATGAGAACCTACTCTACGATTCTTTTAAAACCAGAGCTGCCCGCCGGTCCCATATAAATGTAATTGAGCATGCCGCGGGATATTTTTCAAAAAAGATTAAAAACTCCGAGAAAAAATATATTAATAAGCTTAAAAAAGATTATAAAAACAGAAAGCTACCCTTAAGTGCGCTGAGGGCGGTTATAGGCTCTTATATAATACGTTTTGATATAGATTACCTTAAAAAACAGACATATTTTGATCCTTATCCTTCCGAACTTGTAGAGGTAAACGATTCCGGTAAAGGCCGGGATCTCAAACACATTTAGCCGTCCGAAAATTTTTTTCGTATTGTTCTATTTTTTTTTATATTGTAAAGGCTGAACCGGTAAATAATAGAAGAAAAATTATATTTTAAATAAGGGCATTTACCGTTTCAGCAACCAATTTTACCCTCATTTTTATTAGCTAAAACC
>CAYZAK010000053.1:0-9058 GCA_964476445.1 uncultured bacterium | reverse complement strand
AACGGCATCATTTGTCTAAAAACATCAATTCGGTCTCTTTGACTTTTTCGCCGGTTATTTTTTCTATTGCTTTTTTATATATTTTAAGCTGGAATCTATAAGGTTTCAAAGCCCGTTGAACTTCGGGTTTATCTTTTACGGATTCATACATTAAATCGGATTTAAGATCAATTATAGACCACTCACCGTCCTCCTTAAAAAGAATGTCGATTTTACCGGAATAAATGACATTTTTTTCTTCATCTTGATAATAAAACGGTGTTTCAATAAATAAATTATCGGTATTTAAAAGTTTGTTATATATATCGCTATCCTTCCATTTTTGTAGCAGTGTTTTTGATTTTTCAATTAAAGATTTATTATCGGCATCAAATTTTTCACTTTCGTTTAAACAATATTTTATGAGTTTTTCTTTCTTTAGAGCCGGATATTTTAATAATGTTTCGTATAAATTATGAAAGTAGGTTCCTCCTTCTTTACCAAAAGTTTTATTTTTTCCGGTAATTCCAGCTACAACAGAAGTTAACTGGGGGATATCTTCATCCTTTCTTATTTCCTCCGCCTTTTTAGTTACCGCTATCACCGGAACTGTATTTTCGCCAAGTTTATTAATTCGTTTATTTCTTTCTCTCTTAATAGAATTCCATTCTTGATTTAATCCCTCATCGGGCTCCCGGGTAATATTTTTTGTGTCGGGTAAAAACGGTATGTCGTTATAATCAGTAATATATTTGGGTTTAACTTTGTTATCGGAATTTTCACCTATCAACTCCGAAGCCTTTGAAATTTTTATATTATTCCACTTTCCGGCCAGGTCTTTTATCTTTTTTCCCACGGGCTCAATAAAATATTTATCCTTATTATATTTTTTGTTATTTACAGGAGCCACTAAAAGGTCTCGGGCCCGGGTCGCGGCTACATATCTTTTTCTTTCGAACTCGGCATTCAGATGTTTTTCCTCATTCTTTTTCTTATCCTCCCAGTTTTGGGGAACTAATTTAAGTTTATCATCTAAAAAAGAAACAGACATGGAATATTTTATCAATACCCGGTCATCTTCACGGATAGGAATACAATCCACACTTCCATTTAACCCGGTTGCCGAATCTATTAAAACAACTACCGGAGCTTCTAAACCTTTAGCCTGATGAACCGTCATCATTCTAATTTTATTTTCTTCCACAAGATTCAGGTTTTCCACTTCAATCTCTTCTAAATTTTGAACAGTCTCTTCTAAAGCGCTTTCCAAAGAAAGAGTTTCTTCTACTTTTTCAGTAAGTTTATTTTTTAGATTCTCAAGCCGTCTGAGGTCAGCGGACCGATTATTACCTAAAGCTGCTATTATATGACCACCGGTTTTATCTATGGCTTTTTTTATTAACTGTTCCGGTGAAAGTTCTGCCCTAATTCCCCGTAGTTCTTTAAAAACTTTTAATGTATGTTTAATACTTTCATCCATTTCATTTACGTTATTTAAAAGGTAATTTAAATTAAAATGTGCTCCCTTAAGCGCAGATTTGAACAATACCTCATCATTTACCCCGAAAAACAAGCTCCGTAATATTCCCGTTAAAGCAACCTTATCATCCGGCCGGGTAATAGCTCTTATAAACTCTATCATCCTGGGAATTACGGTCCCTTCATAAATATTTTCTTTATCCGGTTCAATATAAAAGTCCTCCTGTTCGAATGCCGAGCGGATAACACCGTAGTGCGTTCTTTTAGTGGTAAGCAGCATTATATGCTCCGGTTTTAAATCTATCATTTCAGGTTCCTGCACAGAACTTTTCGGATCTCTTATCTGATATTTTTCATCTATAAGATTCTTTAAAAGCCTGGCAATCGAAAAGGCTTCCTCGGATATAATCGGATCTACTTTGGTACTTTTCAGATAATCCTGTTCGACTCCTATTATATTTTCCCTGTCTGAATTTTTAATGTAACCCGACGGCTCCAGGGATACATAACCGGGCTGAATATTTTCTGTTTTTTCTATTCTGCCATCTTCGCCAAATAAACTGTTTATAAATTTCAGTATTCCCGGCCGGGACCGGAAATTGGCGCTAAGCTCAATGTTTTCGGTTAGTTGCCTTTTAGTTTTTTCATAGATAGTTATATCAGCTCTTCTGAAACGGTATATGGATTGTTTAGGATCGCCTACCAGAAATAATTTTCCCTCTTTTAGGGTTTTTTCAAACCAAGCTTTATCCGTTTCTTCTCCTATTTTATCCGGCTCCTGAGAAAGATAAAAAACTATTTCGGCCTGCAGGGGATCGGTATCCTGAAATTCATCCACTAATAATTTATCGTATCTTCCGGCAAGCCGTTTTCTTATATCCGGATTTTCTTTTAAGAGATTTCTTGTATCAATTAGTATGTCGGTAAAATCCACAACTGAATGTTTTCTTTTCTTTTTGTTGAAATACTTGAGAAATTTTTCAACCATATTTTTTATGTGATGATAAAGATGGCTGGAAATATTTTCCCTGTAATCTTCCTGTTTTTCCACTATGGATTCACCATTGTTTTTTAATTTCCTAAGGGAATCGTCCGGATCCCACCGGGTCATAGCTCCATCTTTACTCCCAACCGGCTTGAAACTCAGTATATAATTTATTTTAAGTTTTCTTTTATCCTGTTCATCGGTTAGTTTCTCTAATTTAGTTGTAAATATTTTGTGTTTTTCCAGTATCTTATTACATTTTTTAAACCCGTCATCTGTTTTGTCCGTACAGTCAGACTTTTTCTCTTTTATTAATTTTATATATTTTTCTATCTTATCCAGTACCAGGTCCGGAGAATTTAAGGCTACCTTTTCAGCCTGAGGTACATTAAGATCTCTGTATTTAATCCTTTTTTCAACTGTTTCTTTAATTTCATTGTATTTTAACCCGAAAAATAGAGCTTTTTCTATAAATTCATCATTCTCTTCTAAAAGTTTTAACCAGAATTGGTTCCATAATTCCTCAAACATCCGGTTTGCCGAAGCTTTGTCTATAACCTCAAAATCGGGGTCTATCCTAGATTCCACCGGAAATTCTTTAAGTATATTCTCACAAAAACTGTGAATTGTACTTATATCCGCAGCCGGAAGATTCTTAAGAGCATTTTTGAATTTATTATTGTCCCCTGTCTCCTCGGCTTTTTCGCTGAGCAATCTCCTTATGCGGTTAGCAAGTTCCCCGGCGGCTTTCCGGGTAAAAGTTATAGCGGATATCTTCTCTATATCCGTCCCTTCCTCTATGAGAGTCATGATCCTATCCGAAAGGGAACGTGTTTTACCCGTGCCGGCAGCTGCTTCTACAATAAAATTAGTGCCGGTAGAGGTCTTTATCTGGTCTCTCTCAGCCTGGTCGGGCAGATTTATATTTTCAGTCACCTGTTCCCCCGCCGGCGTTTTCCAACTTCGGTTTGTAAAAATAATGGAGCATTCTACCGCATATCCTGTAATAATCGCAGCTGTTGTAATTATATTGTTTTGGAGCACAGTCTTTATTAGGGGTAGGCATAAATTTTCCTTTGTCCGCTTTACTCAACATATTACTGACAGCGTTATTTAAATCCGTTAAGTGTTTTGGCATATTCTTTACATATACCTGCTCAAAATTACCCCGGCCGGTACAATAATAATACCGGGCGGAGATATCTTTGCTTAGGTCTAAATCCAGATCAGAATTTTTGAGCGCCCTAGTATACAATATAAGCTGAAAATTCTTTTTTTCTTTTCCTATATCATCTTGTTTAATATTAACTTTTCCCGTTTTATAATCGGTTATTCTTATATTACCCTCTTCATCTATATCCACCCGGTCAATACTGCCTACGAGTGATATTTTGTTATCACTTCCGGGTAAATTAAAAAAAGAAGTTAAATCTTCCTCTACGGATGGGTCACTTACATCTTTATATTTTCTACCGAAAGGTAACTCAAAATATACCGGTGTCCACTTTTCCTGGTCCTCTACTTCATTGTAATACCAGGAAGTAAGGTTATTTTTAACTTCCAATAGAAAACGTTTTTTCATATACTCATTGGGAGGTTCTATCTCACGGGCAAGAGTATTTAATTTTTCATCTGCAATTTCCAGGAGAGTATCTAATTCAGTATTATCCACTAAAGGTAATTTCCCTTCTGCCCTCATTTTACATAAAAAATTAAAATAAACCCGGTGATAAAAATCCCCTCTTCTCAGGTTGTCCGGCCATTTAGTACGGTCCACTTCCAGTTCTTTAGTCGGTTCAATACGAAGAATGTACTTTAAAAAATAAGCAAACGGGCATTCCATAAAAGTATTCACTTTTTTAGAACTAAGTTCTTTTTTACTGCGGGTAGCAAAAAGATTACTTTTTCTAATTAAATCCGGAGAAATTAATTTACCGTCTGCCCTGGTATACTGTCCCGTATTTCGGCGTTTATTGAACAGGTTAGCACCTGTTTTAAGGTTATCGTAATTGCCAAGCAGAGCCTTTGCCGTATAATTATCACCGTTTTTTATAATAAACCTCTCAAAATCAGCCTTAGTTAACCGTTTTCTGTCTTCCGGTGAAATTTTACCCGCCCAATTTTTAAGTGCTTTCTTTGTTCCGGTTTCTCCGGTAACAGTTTCATAGGTCTCCATAATAAAAGAAGAGGGCATCAGTTTCTTTCCTTCCCTGATATCCATATCCGGGTAACTTAAAGTTAATTTATCCTCGGTTGTTCTTACGGTTTGAATAAAATTATTTTTTTCTTCTTCTAATTCATAATCCTTCCCCGGAATTGAAGCATTATATTTTTTATTCAAATACTTTCGTTCTTCTTCGGGAATAAAGGTCGGAGAACTGTACTGCCCGGGAACAATCCGCCCATTCATTCCCAGGATATATTTGTGGGAAACTACCGTTTTACCCGCTGTCTTCAGAGGGGATACTATCACAGACTTTCCGTCAGGTAACCGGGAATCTATCATTATCTCATTAATTTGCTGCTCTATAAATTCTAAAAATTCACCGTGATCCATTTCATATCCGGCAGAACATTCTTTTAATTCTCTTAATACTTCTTTAATCTGTTTTAAAGCCGTACCGTCTTTTTCGTCAACATTTTTTACCCATTTTTTCGGAAACTGTGAAATAATATCAACCAGTTCCGGTAATTTACATTCATCCTGAATACCGGCAAAATCCGAATTAAAATTTTCCAGTATTTTTATTATTTGTTTTAATTTTTCATCAGTTTTTCTGGCATTTTCTTTTTTTCGTTTTAACTCCTTTTCCCAGTTAACCGGGCCGCCGGCAAGAACTACATCCTTGATATATTCTATCCACCGGTTTTTAGGATAATAATCTTTATCGGAATTTAGAAATTTTCCGTAGTTTACATTTGCTTCCCTTATAATCTCAATGAAAGGCTGTATATCTTTAGGATTCCGTAAAAATTTTATAAACCGGAGCATAGCTATGCCCGCCGGGGTAGTTGATACGGGAAGACCGGCGGTAAATACTGCCGGGATATCTTCCAAAGCGTCTTTAACATGATTTACCTGTTCTTTATAAGAAGATAGATTTATTGAAACATTTCCGAAATCCGGTGATGTTTGAAATATTATTGAACGAACTATATCTTCCGCTTCTTCTCTTCTTCCCGTAGAAATATTAAGTTTTACGGTTTTATCCGGACCTCCGGAAGCAGTTTCAGCACCGGAAAACAAATTATCCGAAAGAAATTTTAAATCTCCTTCTCTACTAAAATTTATGGAAGAGGGATCTATAATTTGAAGATTATAACTGCTTTCAAGAATTTTTATTAAAGATTCATGGAGGCCTAATTTCGGGAAGTCTGGAAATAAATATAAACCGCTGTCTTTTAAAGTTCCCGAATCCCTGCGGTTAAGAATATCTACAGCTTTTTTAATAACTCCTGCTTCATCTATTAAATCCTGTCTTTTAAGGCTGTTATTATAATCCTCAACAAATTCTGCCAGTTCTGTCCATTTTGTGTTAGATCCGGGATATACCTCTCCGAGTTCTTTTATATTTGAAGGTTCTAACCCGGCCATTCTTACGGTATCTATAAAATCAACAAGACTACCCGGAAAACCCATACTTTCAATAATATCACTAAATACCGTCGTACTCTCTTTTTTATTACGGATTAATCTCATAGCGATGAGTTGCTTGTGGGCAGGTTTTACAAGAGTTTTTTCCGCTTTTATTAAATATTTTTCTGCTATTTTAGAAGCTAACCGGGAAGGTTTTAAAAAAGTGATATTATTAAATCCGGGGAGCTCAAAGTGGTTTACAGCTGTCTTAAGAAAAATATCTCCGGAACGGGGACTGCCGGTAAGAATAAGTATTCTTTTATCTTTAGATTCTCTTATTAAATAATTGAATTTTTTCATTTATTTATCCTGGTAATTATTTTTAGATTTGAGTGTATTTATTAATACCATATTATCCACTACCTATGCAAACATTTACCCGCAATACCGTTTCTTTAACTTTAATATAGAGCATCTTTCGCAATCCGGGCATCATCCTGTATGAAATTTTTCTTTTACGGTTACTTTTTGCCCGTCATACTCTAATGTTATTTTTTTATCCCCCTGTCTTTCAGGAATTTCTTTTTCTATGGAGTGAGGTGTTGCCACTATTACCTGTTTCCGGATACCTTCTAATTTTTCTATGACTTTTTCTCTTTTTTCTTTATCCAGCCGTGTACAAAAATCATCTATTAAAAGAGCGTAATTACCCGCCAGAGAATCATAATAATCCAGAAGTTCCGTCAGTTTAAATAACCGGTAGTCTCCCAGAGCCAATGTACTCTTTTTAACCGGCTGATCATATTCAAAAGTACCTTTAACTTCTTCTGCTTTTAATTTGTTAAGAAAATAAAGATATTTTTGGCCGCCGGCGGATAAAATATTTCTGTTTAAATTAATCTCCAGTTTACTTTTTTTATTCATAAATCTTTTATCTTCCGGAATTCCTTTTAAGATATACCTGATAGCAGTTAAAATAGTGGTCTTTCCGGTTCCGTTGGGACCTGTTATTACATTCAATCTATTTGAAAAATTAAATACTTTGTCTTTAAATACTCCGAAATTCTTAACTTTAAGAGACTGGATTTCCGGAACAATAACCGCGCCCTCAATTTTGCCTTTTTGCATGTTAATCTATACCTCCTTTCTTTTTATTCTTCCAGCTCGTCTATTAAGGCTATACACTCGTTTAATTTTCTGTAAACCGCCTGCAATCCTTTTTCCTCATTAAATCTACTCATGTTAGCTTCTATAACATCCCTGGAAGTATTCAGACATTCTCCGACCAGGATCTTTATATACTTATTTTTCTTAAATACCTTATGTTTTTTAGGATCGCACATTTTTCTTCTCCTCTTTAATTATTAAACGGGCTTCCCCGTTGTCCGTCTCTTTTGCCAGTTTATATACCGTCCGGCCGAACCGGTCCTTTGCTTTTATATCGGCTCCTCTTTTAAGGAGCAACTCCAGGGCCTTATTTTCTCCGCCGCCAACAGCATAAAAAGTCGGTCTGTATTTCCAGTATGCCGGTTTGTCTATACCGGCTCCGGCATCTAAAAGCCAGTTTATCTTCTTAGTATCTCCGGAAGCGGCGGCATCGTGAAGTGCTGTTTCTCCTAAATCTGCGCTGCTTTCGCTCCTGTCCCGGGCATCCGGGTCTATTCCTTTTTCTATGAGTAATTCAAACAATTCCCGATCTTTAACACAGTAAAGGAGTTTATAACTCTCCCGTTCGGAGGGAGAATACCCGTTTTTAAATACGTATCTTACGCCCTCCTCAAAACCGCTCTTTACCCACTCGTAGGCGACAGTAGTATTAAAATGAGTTTCCAGGTTAATATCCGCCCCGGCGGACAGGAGCAGATCCATAATTTTAAAAATTTTTTCTCTTGAAACTCCGTATCCGGACGGATCGTCGTACTTTTTTCTGTCCTTTAATATTTTATAGGTAATATCCGGTATATCACTGCACTCCAGATTCCACACCTTAATACAGTCCCCTTTCTTTTCAACGAACCTCTCTTTTAAAAAATCTGCTGAATTCATCGTATTGCTAAGCGCGGCCCAGTAAAGCGGAGTCCTTCCGTGATAGTCCCGGGCATTTACTTTAGCTCCTTTATCTATGAGTTTTCGGGCAACTTCCGGAGAGGTGTAATAAGCCGCTTTCATAAGCGGGGTTATCCCCATGGAATCAGGTTTTCCCACATTGCCAAAAATTTTTATATCCCGGTAATTATCTTTTTTTATATCTATAAATTTCATATTTTTTACCTCCCATTTAATATACGTTTAAGATATCTGCTGTGTTGTAATCTGTTATCCGGCCAGCAATTCCGTAGTAAGATAATAATTATTTTCTTTCGACATCCCGTAAGCGGTTTTGCCGGCACCGTTTTTTATATCTTTATCGGCTCCTGCCTTTAAAAGGTGCGAGGCCGTCATAAACCTGCCCTTCCCGGCGGCCCGCATCAGCGCGGTTTCCCCGTTGGAATCTTTTTCATCCACTTTGGCTCCGTTACCGGTGAGCATCCGGGCAATCCTGTAATTATCCGAATAAATACCGGAAAGCATCAGCGGGGTTACGTCTTCTGTAACAGCATCGTTTATATCCCGGTGAAAAACTTTTTTATTTACATCTGCTCCATGTTTCAGTAGAATCTTAACGAACTTTTCTCTTCCCATGAGAACAGTTTCGGAAAGCAGGGTGCTCTCTTTCGAATAACCGGCACTATCCGGATTGCCGCCGTGACTCAGGAGGAAATCCAGATTGTCCGGACTGTCAGAATCTAAAGTGCTAAGTAAAGCTTCCCCTGTAACTTCCGCGCCTTTTTCCAGGAGAAATTCCATTACATTTCTCTTTTCAAGCTCGGCCGCGGCCGCCAGCGCGTCATTTTTTTCCTTTGTGTTAACTTCTTTAAATTCATACAGAAATTCAAATATCTTTAAATTTCCCGTTCCCGCGGCGGTATTAAAAATATTGCAATCTACCTGACCGCAGCAAAAATCCTGTTCTTTTGAAATATCCGCCCCGGCCTCCA
>CAYZAK010000052.1:0-9320 GCA_964476445.1 uncultured bacterium | reverse complement strand
TGCGGCAAGATTCCCTGTTCGGCCCCAGGGCGACTTCCGACAACCGGTTTACCGTCTCCGACCTGCAGACCGGCATGCAGCGGAAAGGTTTCCCTCTTCACTTGTACCAAGTACTTGGTGAAGGATTTCGAGAAAAAAGAGAATCAAAAATGTTTTGACACCTGCGGACCTTTTGACAAAGACTTAACTTACCGGTCGCTTGAGAGCGAAGTTAAACTTAAGGGCACGAAACAGCATATTTCATTTTACTTGGAAAAGATAGTAGCTGCCAAGATAAATTCAAGCGGAGGTAAATCATGATTAAAGTATTTTTCCAGCTAACGGCTTTTCCCTTCCACCTGTATCGGCACGATGAAAAAAGACATCTCGAAGATATTTGTATCGCGCCAGATTGAATATCTCAAAAAACGGTCCTCCCATTTTCTCGAGACCCAGGGCATAGCCCTGCTTACCGGAGAGATAGGAAGCGGTAAAACAACCTTTATGCGCTGGTTTCTGAATTCCCTTAATCACAACTCCTACAAATTCATCTACCTCTCTCATACCGCAATAACGGCGAGAAGCTTTTTTCGCATTATCGCCAGAGAACTGGACCTGACGCCCAAATACTTCTTTGAGGATGTCGCCGCTCAGATACGGCGGGAGTTGTCGGATATTTACCGCAAACAGAAACTCAAGCCCATATTAGTGATAGACGAGGCGCAGAACTTAAGCGATACGGTTCTTGAAGAGATCCGGCTTCTTACCAATTTCAGAATGGATTCAAAGAATTATCTGTCTATCTTTCTTCTGGGCCCGCCGGTACTTAAAGGCCGGCTTAAACTATCCCCGTATGCGGCGTTAAAGCAGAGGATATCGTTCGTCTATCACCTTACGGGGCTCGAACAGGACGAAACCAACCCTTATCTGATGCACCGTCTGAAACTGGCGGGAAAAACGGAATCGTTATTTACTGATGAGGCGGTAACTTTACTCTTTCACCTGTATCGGTACGATGAACGGTTCGAAAGGACTGCCCAGGGTTATCAACACAATGGCGCATGAAGCTCTGTATCAGGCCGCTATGCAGGAGAAGAATATTGTAGATGAAACTCTGGTAGAAAACATTATCCGGGCATGGGAAGATCTTTGAAATTTTTAGGTAAAAGGGTATAATTTTACAGGCGTGTATGTTATCTGCATACCGAGACTTTTGTTGCCGTATTTATGCTGGTATTTTAATCCGGGAATTATGGGGTAGTTTAATTTGGGACATAACATTCTCTGCTGGTTTCCAAAAATACCAGGACGGTAAAGACCACGCTGGCTTTACAGTTTCTAAGGGAAGGGTCGAAAATATACTTTTTTTTAGCAATGGAAGATACCGTTGAGTAATTAATGGAAACCACTCTGAAAAGGACGTGGAATATAGAAAATTTGGAAAAGGTGAGAGGATTGATATTTATTGACCCTCCCTTTATGGATATTTTTTCCAATAAGGTACTTTATAACATTGTAAATATATGCCTTGAAAAAATCTTTCATCTTCCTTCCAGAAAAGCAACTTGAGATTAATTTCAATTGTTGATGGAGTGATCCTTGTGAGATATGTGGGATGTATGTTTGTGAAATCGCCGGTTTTTACCTTTTTGAAAGGCAGAATATACAACTGTTTGAAATAGAATTTTAATCTGAATGAAAAAGTATATAAAATACATCGGGCCGGTAATTCTGGTCTTCATATTATATAGAGCCGACTGGTGGGAGTTTTACAAAGCCCTCAAGGATGTGGCGTTTATTAGCCTTATACCGGTATATTTGATTTCCCTTATAAAAGAACTGTCAGCAAGTTATCGCTGGCATCTGTTATTAAAAAGTGTTTCCATAAAGAGAAACTTTTTCGCTGATCTAAAGTTATATATGGCCGGCATTATGATAGGTGTTGTAACTCCCGGTAGACTGGGAGAGATCTATAAAGCATTCCGGCTGAGTAAAGATAAGAATACAAGAATAAAGGGGGTATTCACTATATTTCTGGATAGATTTTTGGATCTTAGTTTTATCTTAATAATAAGTATTCTGGCGGTATTTTTTTTTATAAAACCCGATATTTTCAAAACTTTCTGGCCCAGGGCATTTCTTGTAACGGGAGTTATCGTAATGTTTCTATTCTACGTAGTCCTTCTCAATTGTAAAGATTTTTCCGGAAAGCTGCTAAAAAAAATATTTAAGATTGAAATCAGCTCTGACCGGATTGAATATTATTTTAAAAAATTCGATATTAATTTACTAATGAGAACAGGTATAATTACGATAATAGCCTGGTTGATAAACTATTATCAGATATATCTTCTGGGCATAAATCTTGGTATAGAAATTTCTTATGTAGATATGGTTTTTGTACAGGGGATAGTTTCATTGGCGGCGGCCCTGCCGGTTACCATAGCGGGTCTGGGTACAAGGGAGATAGTTATGATAAATTCTCTGGCTGTATTTTCAGTGTCAAAAGAAAATGCTCTTGCTCTTTCATTTCTGATATATACCTTGATGATATTTAATTTGATAATATCCTCTGTATTCTGGATATTGGAGCACAGACGGATGAACTTTAACCGGGTAAATAACGAGAATAATATGAAAAATTTGAGTGAATAGGGTAAAAAATGAGTAGAATTTCAAGTAAAAAAAGTGATAATACCATACTTCACCGCAGGTACCTGGGAGCATTACCATATGAGATTTAGAGTGTATTTTTATAATTAGATGTATGTAGGGATTTTAAGGATTCGTAGCTGTTTAGGTTATTTGTGCAAAGATTCTGTCTATAGTGTGGTTGAGTACGATAGCATATTTTTATTTTTTTATACCGAATGGTATTGGGCGTGACCTGTTTGAATAGTCTGCGAATTTTATGTTTGGAGCACCCTCGGGTTTTTTAAGGTGTGGATAGTTTTCAATGCAAACCGGTCAAATATGTGAGGGAAGAGAGGCATATTTTGCTAATGATAAAGACAAGCTGGTTCTTAACTTTGTCATAGCCGTTGGAAGAACAGAAAGCTTTTTATGGATTAAATGGGATGCCCTGTTTGTAGTATTTGCAATTATAAAGGGCAGCCTGAGATAAATAGTTTCTCCGTTTGACGTATTATATAAATTAAATATCATTAAAAATTAAAGGTACCTGAACCTGGAACCAGGGGAGCTAAGTAACTATATTTCAGAAGTATAAAAATTATATAAAATTAGATCTTGAGGCTAATTATGAGTATGTTTTATCATCAGCGTCAGGAAAAAGCAAAGAATCAGGGAGCTTAGGGCAATGCTGATGGACTTACCCGCTGAAGATTTATCCGGTCTGACTTTTAAAACCGAAGAAGTTTCGGTTAAGTCTACAGAGGTTTTAAAACAGACTGAGGAAGCTGGAGTGTATCTTTACACTCACGGAAAGGCGACGGAATGAATACGCGCGAAGAAATACAAATAGTTAATCGAGTCGGTGTGTGTGGGGTCGGCTCCGGTACGCGACTGATGTCCCAGATGGTAGATGAGCTTCCCCCAGGCCGAGCGCTTGACGTAGGCACCGGTACCGGTTACATAGCGATCTACTTGGCAAAGAGGGGATGGACCGTAGACGCTGTAGATATAAGTTCGCGAGCACTCGAAAACGCTCGCGAAAATGCCCGACGCAATGCGGTTGAGCTCAACTTTTTCCAATCCAATCTGCTCGATAAGGTCACCGGACCTTACGATGCGGTGGCCTTCAATGCCCCGATGCGTATGGAGGAGACCGAATCGAGTCGCCTAGCAACCAGCGTGCTGCGTAAGGTGCGGCCGATTGCAACAATACTGAGGCGCATATTTGGCAAATCTCTTGAAGTTAAACGGTTACCGTTTTTAAAGAATTTTGTGCGTGAAGCCGGCAATGTTGTCCGGCCGCACGGCCGCCTTTTTCTCGGAATTGGACTGTTTGATGCCAAAGCCCTTGCCGAGCTACCGGAGGTGGACTTGGTCCGGGCAATTTCAGTGTCTGACACCCCAAGGTACCAAATCGTTGAGTATAGGATGAACGAAAACGCATAAACCGCAGTCGGAGTATACTCCCCTCTAATAATTGTCCGGGATTTAAAAATACGGACCCCTGGCCGGGGATTACGTAAGTTCCTGGTGGAAACAGAATAAAGAATCACAGTCTTTTAACGACCCCGTATTTGTGAATTAAAACTATATAACTTTGTTTAAAAATTCTTATAAGGGTCCTATTTTCTTAATTTTTTCCCGTTTTACCTTTACTTCTTCTTGTTAGATTTGTTCAAATAGGACATTGTTATTTTGCCCTTACATTTCATTGACATTTATACCCAGCACTGTTATACTTAAATTAAATTAATATTCATTTTACTTTAAGGGGTAATTGACTCCTTTTCTATGAATTGTAGAGGCCCCATTTTTAAAATATTTTTACGTACTTTTTTAAGTAACCTGACGTTTTGGACCCTACTAAACAATTGACTTATAGAAATAAATTTTTAAAAAAAAGATACTTACTATGGCTTAGCATATTTTTAGCCGCCGCTGTATTATTGATTTTTTTTCTGCAAATATATAATCTTGCTCTTTGGCATGATGAAGCTTATACGGGAATGCTTGCCAGACATGGATTTAGCGAAATAATTCGTAAAACGGCAAAAGATGCTCACCCTCCTTTTTATTATATAATTCTTTCGGGATGGATAAATTTTTTCGGTTCAGCTGAACTTTCATTAAGAAGTTTATCCTATATCTTTCATATTCTAAATGCCACAGGATTATACTTTTTGGGCAAAGAAATTTTTAAAAACAAAAAAATAGGTGTATTTGCGGCTCTCTTTTACATTGTTAGCCCCCTGGCCATAAGACATTCCTATAATATTAGACCATATAGTTTTTTAGGTTTTTTAAGCATTCTGTCGCTTTTTCTATTTTTTAGGATTTTTTATAAAAATAATAATTCCAAGAAAGAAGAAATTATTTTCGTAATAGTTAATATAATGGGAACGTTTACCCATTATTATTTTATATTTTTCCTGTTTTCTCAATTTATAACCGGTATACTAATTTCCTCAAAAAAAAGTTTTAAGAGAACGGTGCTTTTGTACTTTTTTTCTGTGGTTCCGTTTGTTATGATATGGCTCCCGGTAGTTATTTCCCAAATTCAAAGAAAATCAGTATATAACTGGGTTGAGCAGCCCGGAATATATGCTCTATCTGCCTGTGTAGCAGTGCTTGTCAGAGGGGTGGATGAACCCCATTTCTGGGTTAATAAATATTTTTACGTTATTTATTTTTTATTTTGCATAAGTATTTTTTATAAGTTGGATTTTAAAAATAAAAAAATAAAAAGAAAAAAAATTTATACTAAATACATATTAAAAAAAAATAATCTAATATTATTATCAATTTTTGTTTTCTTTTTAATAACTCAATTTATTGCCGCCCGGATAGTGCCGGTTTATATGCTCAGATATACTATTTTTGCCTTGATTCCCTTTGTTTTACTGGTCTCTTCCCTACTGGTAAAATTTCTTTCCGTATATACTTTAAGCGGGTTATATTTAATATTACTTTTAATTACTTCCGGTAATTTTATGGGATATGCCGGTAGAATTACAGAATACTGGGATAACAGAAAGACAGTCCAGTATTTGCTAGAAAACAGCAAAAAAAATGATATCTTAATTTTTACAGGTTTAAGCAGGATCAGTATGGAATATTATATTCATAGATTGGATAAAATTGAAAATTTTCATATGTTTTCTTTTCCATTGGAAGTTGCTTCTCATAAAGGATGGTATAGCTACAATCCGGATTCATACAATAGAAGTATTTTAAGAAAAGATGCTGATAGGATAGTAAATAGCAGTAAATCCAGCCAAGAAGAAGGGAATAGTATCTGGCTTTTTTATGAAGATTTTGAAGATATTAACCAAATCTTAAAAAATCGGCTGGCCGAAAATTTTAACCGGAAAAAAGAATTAAAATATCCTTCTTCCTATTATTGGCTACCTTATGAAAAAGTGTATGAATATACTTTTGATTAATAATGCATTATGTTGAAAAAATAGATTCGGTTATAAAAGAATATCATCACCTGTTTAAGTATGCTCTTTTAAGAGCAAGACTTAAGGGAATTGTCAGTTTACTAAATACTTTTTTTATGTATAAGTTGAGAATCCCTGTATCTTTCCAAAGATTAGCCAGATTACAATATGGCATAAAACCGGATTTATTTAAAATAATAAATATTCAAACCCAGACAGAATGTAATTACAACTGTTCATTTTGTCCTAATAAAAAAGTGAAAAGACCTCGGGGGGCAATGAGTTTAGAATTATACAAAAAAATAATAAGGGAATTAGCCCAATTAAATTTCACCGGTTTTATTGAACCTTTTTTAATGAACGAGTCTTTTATGGATCCCCGGTTACCACGACTTATTAAAATTGCTCTTAGAGAGTGCCCCGGGGCAACTGTAGTAATTCAGACAAATGGCTCATTACTTACGGACGAATTCTTAAAAAAAATAAAGTCACCGAGGGTAATTGTGGTTGTTAACGATTACACCTCGGAGGGCAGGGTTTTGAAGAGAATTTCCGGTTTTAATAATGCCGGAAATATTATTCTTCTTGAAAGGAAGCATGAAATGACGGACCTGTCAAATATGGGAGGGCTAATTTATGATATTTCGGAGCCCATGGATAATTTCTGCATAAAGCCGTTTACTCAATTTTATGTCGGATTTGATGGGCGGGTCTGCCTGTGCTGTCAGGATTGGCAATTTACAGAAATAATGGGAAATGTAAGGAAAAACAGCATTAAAGAAATCTGGTATAATAATAAATACACTATTTTCAGAAAAAATTTATTGAATTCCCGGCGTATTGGATTATGCAGTAATTGTGATTATTATGGAGTAGAATAATTGGGCAAAAAATATTACGGGTTAAATTAAATGGAAAATAGCGGATGTTAAAATCAATAATCACAGTTGATGTTGAAAATGACTGGGGGGGCAGACAAAATTCCTATGTAGGAATCAAAAAATATATTCCCGTGGTACTTAATATTTTAAAAAAAAGGAACATATTGGCTACTTTTTTTGTTTCCGGAAACGTGGTGAGAAAAAACAGGGAAATAATTTATAAAATAAAAGATCACGGACATGAGATAGCTTCTCATGGTTTTATACATGAAAATTATCATAAATTAGGTAAAGCTCAGTTACTTAAAGATATCTTAAAAAGTCGACAAGTTCTTGAAAAGGAGATAGGGGTTAAGCCTGTGGGTTTTCGTGCTCCTCAATTTAATATATCTAAACATTTATTTGAAGTTTTAAAACAACTAGAATTTAAGTATGATTCATCTTTAATAAAGTCAATTACACCGGGGGGATATAAAAATTTATTTTACAACAGGCTGTCCCAACCACTTTTTAATAATATTTTAGAATTTCCTGTTTCTACTATACCTTATCTTAAAATACCATTAGGTATAAAATGGCTAAATGCTCTGTCACCTCCCATTTTTAAAATATTTCAGAGAAAATTGGAAAAACAAGAAATACTGATATTATATATGCATCCGTTTGATTTTGTAGAGCGTCCTGATTCAAAAGGAATAGGTATTAATATTAATTTTTTTACAAAAAAATGGTATAATTTTAATTCGGAAAAGATGGAAAAAACTCTGATAAGAATTTTAAATGGTTGGAAAAAGAGAAAATTTTTAAAATTAAGGCAATTAATTAAATGAAAAAAAACAAAAAGAAAAAAGCCGTATCTATAGTGCTTCCCGTTTTTAACGAAGAAACGGCTGTGGGAGATGTAATCGACGAGATAAAAGCGGTTATGTATAATTCAAACTATGAATTTGAGATTATTGGGGTTAATGATGGGTCAACGGATAAAACCGCTGAAATAATTAGTAAGAAAAATATTAAAATAGTAGATCATTCTTATAATAAAGGTTATGGGGCCTCGTTAAAGACTGGAGCCAGAAAGGCAAAATATAATATTGTGCTTTATATAGATGCAGATGGTCAGCATAAAAGTAAAGATATTTTAAAGCTGCTTAATTATACAGAAAACTATGATTTAGTTGTCGGGGCAAGAACTGAAGAGTCCTATGAATCAATTTTAAAAAAAATCGGCAAATTTTTTATAACTAAGCTGGCTAATTATCTTTCTGAGGAAAAAATACCCGATTTGAATTCCGGATTCAGAGCAATGAAAAAGTCCGTAATAATGGAATTTATAAATATTCTTCCCAATAAATTTTCCTTTACTTCAACAATTACACTTGCAAGCTTAAAAGCCGGGTATCAGATAAAATTTGTACCAGTTAAAACAGAGAAAGCAAAGTCTAAAAGCGAGATTAAACCGTTAAGAGATGGATTTAATTTTTTAATACTGCTGTTAAGAATTATAATGTTATTTAATCCTTTAAGGGTTTTTATCCCCGTAAGTTTTTTGTTTTTTATAATAGGTTCTGTTTCTTTAATTATTGATATTGTGAATTTTAATATGACAGGTTCTACCACTGTGAGTTTAATTACCGCCTGCTTAGTTTTCTTATTCGGTTTATTAGCTGATCAGATAGCAAATTTAAAAATCAAATGAGGTTTTAATTATTTTTAAATATACTGTTTTTATATCTGCAATACTTTTGAAATTTACGGTTTCAGAAATTAAATAAGCGTCGGACCTAATAATGTCCTATATTTTAATCGAATATTTTTCAAAATCATGAAATACCAAGAAGCTGGACCGTTTTATCAAAAAGGCTCAGAAAAAGTAGTATCCGGTGAGTTTATAAGGATAGTTTAGAATAAGTGTATCTTCCGGGCAATCTCCCCAATGCTTTCATCTGCCGATCACTTGTACCAAGTAGTAGGGCCAGGTGCAAAGTGAAGGAGCTTGGAATTGATGGATTGAGCAAATCCATAAAGAAAGCAGCTAAAGGCCCAGCAGAAAAGATATATAAAGCGGTCATGAAGGACTGCGAACTCTATAATAATACCGATAAATATATTGACCTTGTTAAAGTAGAACAGAAAATTGATTGTGAACTTGAATTACTGGAAAATCAACAAAAAACTCTGGAAAAGTTGACAGAGCAATTAAACGGCTCACTGTGACAGTACGGTGCTGTGAAGAGGAGCATCCCTCAAAACATATAGAAACTTTCACCAGTACGGATACCGTGGGCCGGAAAGTTATTAAAAGTAAATTAACTGTCAACGGTGCTTTGTACAGATAACTTGTGAAAATAAGAGAGAAAAAGGTAAAACATATGGAGGAGTGAGT
>CAYZAK010000051.1:0-10127 GCA_964476445.1 uncultured bacterium | reverse complement strand
TGACAACCTATAATTTTGAAGTTTATTGAAACGAAATTTGTCTGGTAGGTCTTGACATCTTTGGTCAAATGGAATAATCTGTTTATGGGGCTTTGCTACGCTATGTTTATTGTTGTCATACAAAAACATGTCAAAAAGCCCCACTTTTTTCAAGTTTTGTTAATCTATTCTAAAGGAAAAGGTATTTTAATTCGGAAAGAAAGCCCTTATTGAAGGTAAGATAATTTGGGAAGTAACAAGAGAATATCCGAAAGGAATTACTCCTCCAATTATTTTAGCTAGGTCATTTAACCCTAAACTAACTTTATTTGCTGTTTTTTTATTATAGCATAAATTTTATTTTTAAAAAAATTTAATGCACGGATTCAAGGACAAAGTGCAACATTCTAGTTAAAGGGGAAACCAAAAGGAGAATAGAATGTTATGGGAAAGAAAGACTGTCACATACGTCATCATGAGCGGTACATGATAGTTGTATATAAAGCAAAGATCGCGCTTATACCAGTATATCTACGAATATAAAAGAGATCTTATCAAACATCTTCTAAGGGAAGAGTAGGATTTGATTACTGAGAGGTTGTTAAACTTACAATACCCCCACAAATTTTTGGGTCAAAAGCCCTCATTTAAGTTATCTGTGACTTATTTTTTAGAAGTAAAATACAGCTATTACAATTATAGAAATATTTTGATGCCTATTTAAAAATAATTTTCTCTTCCTTAAGCCAGTCAAGAATATCGAAATATATAGCTGAAGCAAAAAGATTAGATCCTTTTTGATTCCAATGTCCATCATGTCTTATAATAAAATCAGTTTCATTCTTTATTGTTTTTTGAAATTTTTTATCATCAATATAAGAAGCATTGATTAAATCTGCGAACTCTCTTTTTTTATCTAAATAACTGCCCATTTTAATTACAAGAAGCGGAACATCTAATTTATTACAATTATCTCTCAAATCTTCAATTATTTTAAGTTGCTTTTTTTCAAAATTATTGGAATTTTGCTCATTAAAATCTACGAAATTATTTATAAAAAAAGTTAGCTGATAAAATAATTCATACATAAGATATGGCTTTAAATCACGAGAAAATGTATGTTTCCATTTCCCTGTCTCTATCTTATCAATTTCTTCTGAGCTGAGTACCTCCCATCCCTCTAAAGGTTCTGCAGATTTTTTTTCTTTTCTAAACTCTTTTTGATATTTTTCAGGATCCCAGCTATTTACATAGTTAATATGTAACTGTCTCCTTCCAGTTTCAGAATCAAAAAAACTGTCGTCTTTCCACATAAATTTCCTATCAACGTCATCTTCTGCAACCGCAAAAATAATTCCATTAATTTTGATATTTTTTGCTAAAATATTATTTTTTACAATACTTGCCCAATTCCCTAAACCGATTCCTTCAAGTGAAAAATTCATTAAGATCACGGTTTTATTTTTAAATTCATTATTAATTTTTTGTTCCGCGACCTCTACCCAACTTTTTTCTGTAAATTGAGAAGCACTAAACGAATCCCCTAAAACTGCAATCCTAACTAGATCATCTTCTTCATTTTCTATATTAAAATCTCTATTATCCGGAAACCCTAAATTGTTTCCCTTCGAAACTCCCATTGACAAAAGCTCACCCTCAGGAGTAACTACTCCTAATCTTGCAGGAACAGTTGATACACGATACCCTATATTAGGATCAAAATTAAAATTTCCAACGCTATTAATTTCTTCATGAAACCAAATAATTTTTTCTCTTGGAGATCTTATAATATCTCCTATACGCAACGAAGAGTATAAAATTTCTGCTAATAAATAAGATGTAAAAAACCCCATAACACTGCATACAACTATAAAAAATCTTCTTTTTCTTAAGTCCAATTTAAAAATAAACCTCTACAATATTTCATCTGGATAATAACTGGGCCGCACAAAATTAAGCTTCCTAAAAGAAGTGTTACTTCCCAAATTATTTTACCATTAGTCAAAGCTTTCTTACCAATTTAAAATACCTTTTCATTTAAAATAAATAAACAAAACTCGCAAAAAGTGAGACTTTGTAAAATATTTTGTATAAACACCAAAAACATACCGTTGCAAAGCCCATAAATAGATTATCCCATTTGACCAAAGATGTCAAGACATTGTAAGAGCAAAAGTGGGAATAGGAAAGGCCATATATAATGCCCCCCCTATCGAGGGTCAACTTTGAAATTTTAGGAGTTTTGAGAAAAAAAGTAGCAGTAAATTAAAAACCTTTACAAAAAGTACTTCAATTAAGTATCCTTCTTAAAAGAATAGATTATATAAAATAGTATCTGTTTCAAACTCTCCGGTTTCATACGCTTTTCCTGTCATCGTAACCTTCCCGTTTCATTATACTTGTTTATCCACCCATATTACATCGCTTTCGGAATACCCAGTCAACGTGCCGCTTCTACTTTTGTTTTAGTTTTGTTAAAAGTCTGCCGGAATCAATTATATACCATAACTTACTCTTACCAAACCTTGAAAAATTTTGTGGTCAGTGTTAGTATTAAAATTATGAAAGTTCCCAGCATAAATAAATTAACCGCCAATATGGTAGACGTCGGGATAATTACCTCTGACCAGCTTAAAGAAGCTAAAGAAAAAGTAGAACAGGGAGGAGGCAATCTTGGTGAAGTATTGATCTCAGAAGGCTATATAACCGAAGACGTATTTAAAGCTTTTCTCAGTAAAAAATCCGACTTATCCTACGTAGATTTAAAAGATTACGGAGATATAGATCCAAAAATTTTAAATCAGGTTCCCGAAAAAATAGCCCGCCGACGAAATCTAATCCCGGTTGACAAATCTAACAATACTTTAACGGTAGCTATTGCCGATCCCATAAATATATTTGCCATAGATGACCTAAGAGCTATTACCGGGATGAATATAGAAGTTGTGCTAGCCGTAAAATTTGAAATTAAAAAAGCCATTGACAAATACTACGGCACGGGGTTCATAGAACAAATCGACCAGAAGGATAATAAAGTATCCTCCGCTAAACAGGAAGAAGATATCGACACATCCCAGGCTTACAGTTCAATATTAAGTGAGATAACCGCAGGCGAGGAGGATAATATCGAAGTTGTAGAAAGTAAAGTCGGAGAGGGTGGAGTTCAGGATATAACCAAGATTAAAAGACAGTCCGAGGGTGCTCCGGTAGTTAAAATGGTGAACTTTATTATCTTAAACGGTATTAAAAAAGGTGCTTCGGATATACATATTGAACCATTTGAAAAATCTGCCCGAATACGTTATCGTATAGACGGAGTACTGCATACTCAACCTGCGCCGCCCAAAAAGATTTTCAATGCATTAATTGCCCGGCTTAAAGTTATGGCTTCTCTGGATGTAGCTGAAAAACGTCAACCCCAGGACGGCCGGATTAAAGTAAAACTGGGCAACCGGGAAATTGACTTAAGAACTTCTATTCTTCCTTCCACTTTCGGAGAAAAAGCAGTTTTAAGGATTTTAGATTCCTCCAGTCTATGTCTGGACCTTTCCCAACTGGGCTTTGAAAAACGTAACCTAACTAAATTTGACCAATCTATTCACTCCCCAAATGGAATAATTCTAGTTACCGGTCCTACCGGCAGCGGTAAAACAACTACTCTATATTCAGCTCTGACAACTTTAAATCAACCGGATGTCAATATAAATACTATTGAGGACCCGGTAGAATATATACTTCAGGGTATTATTCAAATCCAGGCTAATCCGGAAGTCGGACTGGATTTTGCCGCGGGATTGAGAAGTTTACTCCGGCAGGATCCGGATATTATCATGGTAGGAGAAATCCGGGATAAAGAGACAGCAGAAATTGCTGTAAACGCAGCTTTAACCGGACATTTAGTTTTAGCAACCCTTCATACCAACGACGCTCCATCGGCGGTTACAAGACTAGACAATATGGGAATAAAACCCTTTCAGATATCTTCTACGGTAAGATTAGCTATGGCCCAGCGCCTGTTAAGGACAGTCTGTCCTAACTGTAAAGAACCTTACAAAGTAGATGCGGAGACTCTTGAAACTTACGGAGTGAAAAAAAGTGATATGGGTGATAAGAAAAAAGTTACTCTCTACAAAGGAGATGGGTGCAGCAGTTGTTCGGGGTCGGGTTATTCCGGCAGAACCGGAGTTTATGAATTAATGGAAATATCTGAAGATATTAAAGTTCTAATTAATCAGAAGGATTCTTCGGCCGACATTAAAAGAGTAGCCAGGAAAAATGGTATGCAAACCCTAAGAGAAGCGGCTTTAAATAAAGTATTAAACGGAAAAACAACCATAGATGAAATGCTCCGGGTTACCGCCCGGGATGCCGGTTAACTTTTTATGTTATAAATACATTACCGGAAAAAATTTATGCCTGTTTTTATTTATATTGGTGGGGGAATACTATTCTTTTTTATCTTAATAGTTATTGTTAAAATTTTAGCAAAGAAAAGAACAGCTCAAGTCCTAAAAAAATTCAAAGACAAAAATATTGTTAGAATTTCTTCATCAGCTAATTTTTTCGGATTACAATCCAAAGGCTCCGGACAAGTACGGGGAAACGGGATTTTGGTTTTAACTAAAAACAAAATATATTTTGAAATGTGGCTGCCTAAAAAAGTTATTGATATTCCTATTTCTAAAATTGTAAAAGTTGATACCGTAAAATCTCATCTTAAAAAAACAAAATTTAAACCCTTATTAAAAATTACTTTTACTCACGAAGACGGCAATAAAGATTCTGCGGCCTGGCTGGTAAATAATACTCAAGAATGGCGGGATGGCATAAAAAAACTTGCAGGCAAATTATAAATTAAAATTTACAGACTATCCCCAAAACTAAATATTTTCTACCTTTTCAAATTCTTCAGTAGGAATATTAAAATTAGCAAAAACTTTTTGAACATCATCATTATTCTCTAAAGCTTCCATTAATTTGAGCATATTTTTTGCTTTGCGGCCGGTTAATTTTATGTAAGTATTGGGGATCATAGTCAAGTCTGCAGAATCTATACTCACAAACTTTTCTAAACTTTCTTTAACCTTTGCAAAGTCATCGACTTCAGTAATAATTTCATAATACTCATCTTCAATATTTAAATCTTCCACTCCCAGTTCAATTGATTTTTCCATTAAACTGTCTTCATCTATTACTTCTTTTTCCACGGTTATAAAACCTTTGCGTTTAAACATCCAGCTAACGCATCCATTCTCTCCTAGACTTCCGTTGTGTTCGTCAAATATTTTCCGAATTTGAGAAACAGCTCTATTTTTATTATCCGTGGTTACGTTAACTATAACAGCCACTCCTCCCGGTCCGTAGCCTTCGTATACTTTTTCAATATAATCTACCCCATCTAATTCACCGGTACCTCTTTTTATAGCTTTATCTATATTTTCTTTGGGCATATTGGCATCATTTGCCCGGTCAATGGCCATTCTCAACCGGGGGTTAAAATCAGGATCCCCCCCTCCTTCTCTTGCGGCAACTGTTATTTCTCTAACTAATTTTGAAAATAATTTTCCTCTTTTCTTGTCCTCTTTTGCTTTTTGATGTTTTATACTGTGCCATTTAGAATGTCCGGACATTTTTACCCTCCCTTATTGTACAAAAAAATTTAAGAAATTTTTTATGCTTTTTACTTTTTTGTGCTCTGCTCCGGGATGAATTTCTAAAACCTTCAATATATCCTCCCTCTTTAACAGCTCTTTTAAAAAACTAAAATCTATTCCCCCATCTCCGGGTATTAAGTGATCACGCAGCCCCTTTAAATCATGTATATGTAATCCTATTATATACGATTTTATTTCATTTAAAAAATGCCTGGGCGATTCTATAAAACCAAGTTTAGACTGAAGTGCTGCATGTCCCACATCATACCAACAGAAGATTTCATCTTCAAACCTATCAAATAGTTTTTTAAACTCCCGGCAATTAGGTATTTCATGATAGGAAGAACGAGTTTCTAAAGCCAGCTTTACATCACAATTTTTTCGGTTTAAAATCTGTTCTATACTTACCCGAGTATTTCTAAAATATTTATCTGCCCGATCATCCCGTTGATTCACATAATTTTCTCTTTTTTTTATAAAATTTTGGGTTGCTCCCTCTCGGTGAAAAATATTCCTGAGTTCGTAATAATCCTGGTCAACTTCAACTTCTCCTCCATGAAGTATAACAACTTGGGCTTCCAAGTTCCGGGCGGTCCGTATTGTATTTAAGGTTTGCTCTACAGCTCTTTTCCTCTCTTTCTCACAATCCGAAGAAATGCGGTACGCTGAAAATATGGATCTGGACTTGGGAATCTCATCGGGTATAGGACATATACTGTGTACACTGGGTATTTCTATTTCCCCATTTTTTACAGCTCCACTCAGATCCTTTACTAATTTTTTGGTAGTATTAACCGTAAGTTCCAGCTTATCAAAACCATAAGCCCTGGCCCCGTGAATAAGTTTTTGATAGCTATCTTCTTTTTCTATAAAGTCAAAAAATATGGAAGAAAGGGCTATTTCGATAGGTTTTATCTTCCTTCCTCTTTTTTAATCTTGTACTGTTCAACTAAATTTTGCTGTACATCTCGGGGAGCTTCTTCATAGTGATCAAATTCCAGATTGTATTCTCCGGCTCCACTGGTAATAGAGCGCAGATCTTCGGTATAAGTAGTAAGAGAAGATTTAGGTAAAAATGCATTTATTATCTGCATATCTCCGGAAGCAGGTTCCATTCCTAAAACCCGGCCCCTACGGGAATTTAGATCTCCCATTACATCACCGGTATAATCGTTAGTGACCTTAATCTTTACTTTCATTATGGGCTCAATTATATAAGGCTGTGCACTTTTCATAGCTTTTTTAAAAGCCATGCTTCCGGCAATTTGAAAAGCCATATCAGAAGAATCTACCTCGTGATAGGATCCGTCTATAAGCTCAACCTGAAAATCTACCACCTGATATCCGGCTATAACACCGTTTTCCTTTGCCTCCTTTATACCTTTTTCAACTGCCGGTATATAATTGGAAGGAATGCGACCGCCGGTTATCTTATCAACAAACTCAAAACCATCTCCTCTTTCTTTAGGAGCCACATTTATTATACATTCTCCATATTGCCCCCTGCCTCCGGACTGTTTTTTATGTCTGGCCTGTACGTCTTTTACCTTTTTTCTTATTGTCTCTTTATAAGGTATCCTAGGGGTAGTTAAATTTACTTCAACGTTAAATCTTTTCTTTATCTTTTTAACTAATAAATTTAACTGCAAAGATCCCATACCGGTCAGAACCATCTCTTTTGTGGTGGAATTAAATTCAAATTTAAGAGTGGGATCAGCGGCTATTTCATCTGAAAAGGCGTTGGCGACCTTTTCTTCTTCCCCTTCGGTTGCCGGATACACCCCTCTATCAACAATCGGTTCGGGAAATTTAATGGGCTCCACCGGTTCCTGATCCGAATTATCAGCAAAAGTATCGTTTATTTGGGCATCTTCTAATTTTATAAGAGCACAAATGTCTCCGGAATAAGCTTCCGAAATTTTTATATTCTTTTTACCCTGTTTTACGGCAATTTGATTTATGCGTTCCTTATTTTTGGTCCTTAAATTATAAATATAACTTCTGGTATTAAGACTTCCGCTGAAAACTTTTATATAATTTACCTGTCCAACATGTTCCTGGGACTCAGCCTTAAAAACAAGAGCCTTAAATTCTTCTTCACCGTTAAAAGGACGGCTTTCATCATCTATATCCGCAGGTGATGGTGCGTATTTATTTATAAACTCTACCAGTTCATTTACTCCAATAACTTCAGTTGCGGACCCACACAATACAGGAACAATTTCTCTATCTATAACCCCTTTGCTTAAACCCTCTATAATTTCCTGAGGGCTCAAACTTTCTTCTTCGAGGTATTTAACCATTAAATCATCGTCCAGAGTGGCCACCGAATCCATCAAACTTTCCGTATAATTGGCTATATTCTCACTTATTTCATCGGGGATCTCAGTTTGTTCACCGTCAACTACCGCTTGTTCCTCCAAAATTTTAACCACCCCCTTAAAACTGTCCTCCTTACCCACTGGAACGGTGACAGGGGCCATATTGGGACTTAAATTTTCTTTAAGATTTTCTACTATTTCCCCAAAATCTTTTTTGGAATTATCCATAAAGTTAACAAATATAATAACAGGTTTTCCTGATTTTTTAGCTCTGTTCCAAATTTTTCTGGTAGTTATATCAATCCCTTCATGAGGATTAATTACCATAAGAACACATTCGGACATGGCCATGCCGCTTACTACACCCCCAAAAAAATCGGCGAAGCCGGGAGTATCAATAATATTTATCTTATTTTTACCCGATTCAAAAGAGAGAACCGAAGAACTTATAGAAGATTGTCTTTCTTTTTCAAGTTCTTCGTAATCGGATACCGTGTTTTTTTCTTCAATAAGCCCCAATCTATTAAGCTCACCCTGGGAAAACAATATACTTTCAGCCAGCTGGGATTTACCGGTGCCCCGGGCACCGCAGATTGCAACATTTCTTAAATTATCAGTCTTATAAATTTTCATTATGCCTCCTTAAAATACAGTAAATCACTCATTATCTATTTTTTACAGTTTAATCTTTAATATAGAAATTTAAATATTAAAAATCAAGAATTCAAAATACTAAATTAAACCCTCCCCCATACCCCTGCTGATCTAAAAAATTAGCACTGGCTCTGATTAAGATATTGTCACTTATTCTAATTATTGCCCCCACAAACGGCGAGATTCCATTAATTTTGTTTTCACTTTTTTCAGATGTTGATTTTTCCTCAAAAAAATCTTTACCGTAATAATAATTTAGACCTGCAAAAGGAACAGTAAATCCAAATTCTTTAGCTACGGCTAAAGCAAGATCCCCCTTTATATATTCATATGCAATGTCTATCTCACTTTGTTTATAATTTGACAGAGTAGTATACCCGCCTTCCAGGGTGATATTAACTTTCCATTGGGAAAAAACCACCGAGTCTCCACCTATATTTTTCTCAAATCCCAATTTTACCGCAGTAAGGTCGTTTGCAGATGATTTTCTAGAAGATATATCCACATCTCCGGTACCGGCGGAAACCTCCATTTTATATTTATGAGTTAACGGCAGGGAATAGGTTATAAAATATTTATTAAATTCTATATTTTTACGATGGCCAAAAAAAAATTCTGTTTGGCGGGTATTGTATGAATAGTTTAAACCTAAATAATTTTTCTGTACAGTAGGCATATCAAAATAAAAAATATTTTGTGCAGCTTCTACCTTTGGGGTCAGCAGTATTATATATAAGATTAAAACGGTGAGAATATATTTCATATAATCAAAAAAATAAAAACCGGCAGCGACCTACTCTCCCGGACCGTCTCCGGACCAGTACCATCAGCGCTGGAAGGCTTAACTTCCGTGTTCGGAATGATTACGGGTGTTGCCCCTCCGCTATCACCACCGGTAAATCTTTGCTCCGGTTTAAATTTGGTGCTCAGCACCAAAAGCCGGTATATTGAAACCTCATAGTAGATAGTAACTTGAGCAATAATTTCTAATGATATGACCAAGCCTCCTGGCTGATTAGTATGAGTCTGCTGAAAAAATTCATTTCATTGCCGCCGGCAGAGCCGAAGCACTTTCATTGGCAATTCCACTTCATTTAACCCCTGTAAACAGGGCACTCATTACTGAGCTTACACATCTCACCTATCTAACCCATAGTCTTTGGGTTGCCTAAAGTGCATTTTTTATACCGAAGCACAAAAAATACATGGGATAATTTATCTCAGGGTAGGCTTCCCGCTTATATGCCTTCAGCGGTTATCTTTTCCAGACTTAGCTACCCAGCAATGCTCGTGACCGAACAACTGATACACCAGAGGTCTGTCTGATCCGGTCCTCTCGTACTAGGATCAGCTCCCTTCAATTATCCTACGTCTGCAGCAGATAGGGACCGCCCTGTCTCACGACGGGCTGAACCCAGCTCGCGTACCGCTTTAATGGGCGAACAGCCCAACCCTTGGGACCAATTCCAGCCCCAGGATGCGATGAGCCGACATCGAGGTGCCAAACCTCCCCGTCGAT
>CAYZAK010000050.1:0-10393 GCA_964476445.1 uncultured bacterium | reverse complement strand
CTATTGTTGATAATTATTTTGTCATACCCGAACATTTTGGAGAGAAAATAGATACAATTGAGCTCCAGCTTCTGTCTAACCCTTCCATAGAAGTCCTGCAGCTTATACATAAGATGAAAAGAGAGATGATATTTCTCCGCAAAGCCGTCTGGCCCCTGCGTGAAGTGATAAGTAATATTGAAAGATCCGAGTCGGATATTATAAAAAAATCAACAGCGCTTTATCTCAGAGATGTATATAATCATACGATTCAGGTGGCTGATACAATAGAAACTTTCCGTGATATGCTTTCGGGTATGGTTGACCTTTATATGTCCAGTATGGGTAACAAAACTAACGAGATTATGAAGGTCCTTACTATAATAGCCACCATATTCATTCCTCTTACATTTATAGCCGGTGTCTACGGTATGAACTTTGAATATATGCCGGAGCTTGTGTGGAAAGAAAGTTATTTTGTTGTTTTAGGGATTATGTTTGCTGTCGGGATTGGTATGCTGTGGTTTTTCAGGAAAAAAAAGTGGATCTGAAAATAAGGGGGTATTTCTTATGAGCGTTTTTTTGTTTGCAGTTATGCTTGCGGTTTCTTTTCTGGCGGTTCGGGTAGGCGCGGTGGCTTTTCACCTTACCGGGATGGACTGGCAGTCTTCGAAATTCCAGTCGCTTTCCTGTTTTACCGGAACCGGCTTTACCACAAAAGAGGCCGAGCTGATAGTTTCCAAGCCTCAAAGAAGAAAAATAGCCTCTTTTCTTATGATATCGGGGAATGTCGGACTTGTGGCTCTTATTGCAACCTTTGCCAATTCCATCAGGCCTGTTGCCGGCCGCATAGAGATTCAGTACTTAAAAACCGTGGTCCCCGCCTCGATCTACCCCCTTGTGAACCTGATCCTTATTCTTTTTTTAACTTACATAATAGTGAAAATATTCAGGAGCGAGAAAGTTAAAATTAGTCTGACATACTTTTTAAAAAATAACATGCTCCGAAAAAAAATAATAAAAAAGGAAAAATTTATTAGCCTGGCCTATATCGGAGAAGGACACGTAATTGTAAAGGCTGATGTGACTGAAAGTAACCCTTTAATCAATAAGAGTATTAGAGACTCCTCTCTTGGAGAAAAGGGTATTACTGTTCTGTCTGTTGAGAAGGAAGGGGAAAACATTTACAGCCCCCCCTCAGACACTGCTATAAACAGCGGCGATAAAATTACATGTTTTGGAGAAATGAAGAATATAAGGGAAACATTTTAAAAAACCGGAAAGAAAGGCAGGCGGAGCGTCAGCGAAGCGATTGTTGTTTTACAGCGTACTCATTAACTATTTTTTAGTTGCTTTCTGCTGTAATGCACAGGGTTTGCAAAATGAAAAGTAAAAATTCCGTTTTCAAAATCCGGGCAGCCAACTTCCTGTACTCTAACTGAAGGATTGAACTAACCCATCCAGGTAAAACTCCCCGCCGGATATGTACTCCAGTCTTTTATAAAGAAACCTTCCAGCTTTTCGGCATTGACTTGTTTGACCGGTCCGGAATCCCAATCATGTTTTAAGGTAGATAGAACCTTGTTAATACAAGAAAAATGAGTTTTTTAAAGCAGAAAAAAGCAATAGAGAAGCTAAAAAAAGTATTGAAATATTAATTGAGTACAATGTATCTTTCATCTAGTCTTCATATAGTCTGGGTTTAATTTTATACGTAATTTTGTCTTAGCGGCTGCTTCCCCTCTGTTACCGCCATTCCCATATACTTGTGTCAGATTAATCTAGAATTTTACTTATAAATCCCTCACCGACAATTTTAGAATTTGGAATAAGTATAAATTTATTATCTTTTTTAAGTTTTAAAAATACGGGTCCGATTGCAACTATTTCCCCGGATTCATCATACAACTCTATTATATCTCCGATCTTGAGTTCCTTTTTAATGCAGGGAAATGAAAGTATATTGGCAACTATATCTCTTCCACCTGTCAGTATCAGAAGTAAAATAAAAACAGGGATTATGGCTATAATTATTATTGAAATTTGGACAAATACAAATCTTGCGATATTCATATAATCAAGAGCCAGCAGGAAAGATAAGGCCACTACAGAATAACCGGCCAGAGCGCCGGCTACATTATTGAATGGCAGTCCGGAAATTTTAACCGTTCCTGATATAATTTTTGAGATAAATTTCCCCACTATAATTCCAAGACTCAGTATTATAATGAAAGCAAAGATTTTTGGAAGGGTTATAAATATTTGTTCTAAAAGACCGGTTGCTAATCCGGTTTGAAACACATCAGCCGCTGCAATAAAGGCATTGAGTACAATGATCCAGTAAAAAATTGTACCGATTGTAAAAGAAGGGGATTTTTTCACTCCGCCACGTTTAAGGAAACTTTCTAGTCCGACTTTTTCTGCAAACACGTTAAAACCGAGAGCCTTTAATATTATTGAAATAATTTTTCTTATTACAGCAGCCAGCAGCCAGCCGGTAAGTATCACCGCCAGGGCAAAAATAATTTTGGGTGCAAAACCCGTAAGTATACCGGATATCTGGGATGCTGATGCTGAAATTAACCCGTTCAACACTTTTATAAATTCATTCATTTTTTTATTCTCCCTTAATAATTAATCTTCATCTTCAGATAACAATTTTTTAATTTTAGCGCCCTTATCTTTTACTATATATTCTGCTTTATCAGCAAAGTCTTTAATCTTTTTTTCGGATTGACCGGCCAGCTTTTCTGATTTTGAGTCGAGTTGTTTAAGTATGTTTCTCCCTTTTTTTCCAAATTGTAACATAACAAAATCTGTTGCACCGGCAATTCCTGATTGAGGATTAAGGTCGTTTTTAAGTTGAAGTATTACCGCCACCGGTGAACTGCTCCCTTCTTCATGTATCCTCATAGCAAGAAGGGCTGAAATTAAAATAAGTCCGGAAGATATGAGGAATACAAAATGAAAACCGCTTATTGTAAAACCGGCTACAGTTAAGGAATAAGGTTGGAGATAATTAAAGACTTTCCCCCCTATAACCGGGGCAAGTGCCCCGGAAAGTCCGGTTATTGCTGCAAAAAGAGCTAGAAAAACTGATTTTCCTTTTACGGGGGTAAGTTTCAGCAGTATATTAAACTGGGAAAGTCCGGCTCCGGCCATAAATATTCCGGAGGATATATGGGCCACCACAAGTAGAGGATAGAAATATTCTTGTGTTGAAGCAATCCATAGAAAGGGAATAAGGGAAAGCATAATAGTTGAGACTATTATTACGGGTTTACTTCCCAGTTTGTCAGTAATCCCCCCCCATATTTTCATAGTGATAATAGTTGCTATAGTGGCTGCGGTTCCAAACAAAGTAATGAAGGAAAAATCAGCATTCAATTCCCTAAGCATATACACCCCATAAAATGGTCCGGCAAAGTTTATGGCAAAAATCCAGACCAATGCAAAAACTAAAACTCTTCTAAAATTGTTGTTTTTAAGAGGTATTAAAAACTTGGAGATGGGGAAATTTTCTTGAGTTGACTTGATAGGCGATTCGCCTGCCGGAGGTATTTTGCGTAAAAAAAACAAAGATATCAATCCTGCTGTAAGGCCCAATGCGAACAGAATTATAAATCCGTAAGGATTATCTTCACCGTAAGCATCGGCCCATAGGCTTATAAATTTTCCTCCGCTTACTATGAAAAGCATACCGAAAAAAGAAGTGATAGTATTTCTCTTTCCAAAATAGGCCCCACGAATTTTTTCCGGAACAAGTTCACTCATCCAGGAAGTCCAGGCAACTCCGGCTAGGGAGGCAAAAATACTTGAAAGAGCTATAACCCCCACTACAACCCATATGCGTAGGTCAAGAGGTATCCCAAAACCAAAAATTTTGAGGGGAAGAAGTATTATCAAAAACCACAGACTTCGGCTTATAGTGGCAGAAATTACACATAGCGACTTCTTTTTTCCTGTTTTTTCAATTATATAAGAACCCAGTAATTGAATTAAGTTGGCAAAAAAAGGAAGAGATGCCAGTAACCCGATTTTTTCCGGGGCTGCATTGAGGACATTTACTACAAAACCAATTAGAAATATCCCGCCGCAGAGAGTCACCATTATAGCGGATAAAGATCCATCTATTATGGAAAGATTAAGGGATTTATTCTGATTCATAATTTAATTTCTTAACCTAAGGGTCATATATATATATATTAGTTAATTTCATGACAGAGGCAAGCCCCCGGATTGCCTCATCAAAAATATAAACGAAAATTTTCCCCAGAGCCTGCGCTCTCTAACTCCGCAAAGATACCACAGATACTGTCAAAATATCAAGGTCATAATATGACCATATGTAATAATTTAAAATTATACTTTGAGCCTTTTTCCATTTTAACTAGAATGTTGCACTTTATCATTAAATCCGGGTATATAATAGTTTCTGTAATTTACAAATCAGTTATTTGTACTGTATCGGTACACTTTTGAAAACAAAAGTCAATACAGTGGAAAAAGAGTTCTGATATTAATCTTAATGTAGAAGGTTAAGTTCCATTGGTACAATAATAAAGACTCAAAAAAGAATTGGTTCGGCCATGCTATTATGCATCTTTTTCAAGTATTGCTATTAATATTTAAGTTAAGTACACTTATAGTAATATTTTTAAAAAATGAGTTGGTTAATGGGAGTGGAACAAATAGGAGATACTAAATGAAAAAGACAGTAACATTATTGGCGATACTTACATTATTGACAGTATCGTTGGAAGCCGGGTTTAAAAGTGAACATGAGGTCAGACAGTACGCCGATTCTATTGTGGAAGAAGTGTCTCGCGGCGAGGTCTCCGCGGCTATTGAACTTGCCAAAGAATACTGGCCCATGCCCACCGAGGAGATGGATGAACTTTCCCGACATACTGTATCGCAACTCCGGCAAGTCAGCAACCGGTTCGGCGGTATAATAGGAAGTGAGTTTATCGATGAAAAAAAAATGGGGGGGAGTTTTCTGCGTTACCGGTACATTGTGAAATTTGAAAACCATGCTATCCGGTGGGTTATGATATTTTACAAACCCGTTGATGAGTGGATATTAAACAAGTTAAACTGGGACGATCATACCGACCTGCTTTTTCAGTGAGTATAATTATGAAAATTTGGAAAAAAAGAGTTAAAATTACTATAATTTTTACTAAAGGGTAAAGAAAGGAGGTCTTATTAACAGAAAACAAGGTTTGATAATAGTTGATGTTCAGAACGATTTTTGTCCCGGAGGGGCCCTGGCCATTCCCGGCGGTGACAGGATTGTCCCGGTAATTAACAGTATTACCCGGAATAAAAATTTAGGTAAAACTGTGGCTACTCAGGACTGGCATCCAAAAAATCACATTTCTTTTGCTTCTAGTAATGACGGTGAACCGCTTGAGACCGTAAATTTAGACGGGGTAGCTCAGACTCTGTGGCCCGATCACTGCCTAAGAGGTACCTCCGGCGCAGATTTTCATCCGGAGCTGGAGACCGCACCCGTTGATTTAATTTTACGCAAAGGAACTAATACCGGTATAGATTCTTACTCTGCTTTTCTTGAAAACGACAAGAAAACCGAGACTGGGCTGCATTACTACTTAAAGGGTATGGGCATAGAGGAAATATATGTCTGCGGACTGGCTACTGATTTTTGTGTTTACTATACCTGTATGGACGGCGTTAAGTATGATTTTAAGGTTAATTTGATTCTGGATGCTACAGAAGGAATAGACCAGCCGGAAGGAACGTTAGAAAAAGCCCTGGAGGATATGAAAAGAAACGGGGTTAAAATAGTAAAATCGGACCGGTTATAGAAAATCCCGCCATGACCCAAAAAATAGCTTTTTACGATGCAAAATCTTATGATAAGGAAACTTTTAATAAGATTAACGGGGGTTTCGGTTACAAAATAGATTATTTTAAAGAGCATTTAAATAAGGATACCGCTGTTTTGGCAAACGGTCACGATGCTGTATGTATATTTGTCAACGATACAGTAGATAAACCGGTGGTAAATAAATTTAAAGAAATGGGGGTAAAGATAATAGCTTTAAGATGCGCGGGATACAATAACGTTGATTTAGACGCGGCCTATGAAAATATTCATGTGGTCAGAGTTCCCGCCTATTCCCCCCATGCCGTAGCTGAACACACGCTGGCTTTAATGCTTTCCCTTAACCGGAAAACCCACCGGGCATATTACCGCACAAAAGACAGAAATTTTAACATAGAAGGTCTTAAGGGGTTTGATATGGCCGGAAAGACCGCCGGGATAATAGGAACGGGAAAGATCGGCCGGGTCCTCATAAAAATTCTTAAAGGTCTGGATATGAATATTTTGGCATACGACATATATCCGGATAAAGATTTTGCCCGCCTGGCAGATTTTGAATATGTAAGTTTAAAAGAACTTTATAAAAGTAGTGATATAATATCTTTAAACTGTCCCCTTACCCCTGATACCCATCACATAATAAACCGGGAGAGCATAGCCAGCATGAAAGAGGGGGTGATGATAATAAATACCGGTCGGGGCCAGCTCATTGAGACCCGGGCGCTGATAGATGCTCTTAAAAAGAGAAAAATAGGGGCTGCCGGCCTGGATGTTTACGAGGAAGAGAGCGAGTATTTTTTTGAGGATTTTTCCGGTCAGATAATGGATGATGATATTTTAGCCCGGCTGTTAACTTTCCCCAATGTATTAGTTACTTCCCACCAGGGGTTTTTTACCGAAGAAGCTCTGGAAAATATCGCCAGTACAACCCTGAAAAATGTCGAAAACTTTTTTAAAAAGGGTAAACTTAAAAACGAAGTATGCTACCGGTGTGATGAAAAACCCTGCTCTAAGAAAGAAGAAGGCCGGTGTTTTTAATCCATGCCCGTACATAATTCGGATATAGCTAATATTTTTAAGAAAACAGCCGATCTTCTGGAGATAAAAGGGGACAACCCTTTCAGAATAAGGGCCTACCGTGAGGCCGGCCGGACTGTAAAAAATCTCAGCCGTAGCGTACGTTCATTTATTGAAAACAATGAAAAGTTAACCGAACTGCCCGGCATAGGTAAGGACCTGGCCGGAAAAATAGAGGAAATAGCTGCTACCGGCCGTCTGGAATTTTTGGAAAATTTGGAGCGGGAATTCCCCTCCGGGCTTACCGATTTAATGAAAGTAGAGGGCCTTGGAGCAAAAAAAGTTGCTAAACTTTACAGAGAGCTAAAGATAAAAAATCCGGAAGACTTAAAAAAGGCGGTAAAATCAAATAGAGTAAGCAAACTTGACGGTTTTGGAAAAAAAACAGAGGAAAATATAGAGAAAAACCTAAAAATACTGTCCCGTTACGAAAATAGACTTAGAATTTCAGAAGTAAAAAACATAGCGGGACCTTTAATGGAATATCTTAAAAAGAGCAGGGAGGTTATAAAATTAAGCCAGGCTGGCAGTTACCGCAGGTGTAGGGAGACATCGGGCGATCTGGATATTCTGGCATTAACCGGACCCGAATCGAATATAATAGAACGGTTTTTAAATTATGATGATGTAGAAAGGATAATTTTTCGGGGCAAAAAAAAATTATCCGTGGTATTAGAGAATGATTTTCAGGTTGATCTCAGGGTTATAACCTCCGATAGTTTTGGGGCCTCATTACAGTATTTTACCGGTTCAAAATCCCATAACATAGCTTTAAGAAAACTTGCTTCTAAAAAAGGCTTGAAAATAAACGAGTACGGAGTGTTTAACGATAATGACCGCCGGATAGCCGGAAAAACAGAACAGGATCTCTACAGCTCGGTAGGACTTGATTATATTGCCCCGGAGTTAAGGGAAAACAGGGGGGAGATTGAAGCGGCGTCGGAATCCCGTCTTCCCCGGCTTATAACCCTAAACGATATAAAAGGAGATCTTCACATGCACACTAAAAAAACAGACGGGCATTCTACTATCGAGCAGTTGGCTCGAGCTTGCCTGGATGCCGGGTATGAATATATGGCCGTCTCCGAACATACACGTAAAGTAACCGTGGCCGGAGGTTTAACTCCGGCTGAGATGTCCGACTGGCTTTTAGAAATAGATCGGGTGAACAGAAATATTCACGGTATAAAAATTTTAAAGAGCGGAGAAGTTGATATTTTAAAAGACGGTTCTCTTGATTTACCGGATGAAATTCTTGCCCGGATGGATGTAGTTACCTGCTCGGTGCATTACAATTTCAATCTTTCCCGGGAAGAACAGACCCGAAGAATTTTGAAAGCCATGGAAAACCCTAATTTTAATATTCTGGGACATCCCTCAGGAAGATTGATAAACAAACGCGAACCGTATGAGATAAATATGGAGGAAATCCTTAAAAAAGCGTTCAGGGAGAACTGTTTTATGGAGTTAAACGCCCATCCAGCCCGCCTGGATATCACGGATATATACGCCAAAAGAGCTAAAGAACTGGGGGTGAAGATAGTAATATCCACCGATGCCCACGGCGTCGGGGAGTTGTCTAATATAAATTATGGTATAAATCAGGCCCGCCGGGGCTGGCTGGAAAAGAAAGATGTTTTAAATACGAATAATCTTGCCGGCTTAAAAACGGCATTAAAAAAATAAAAACCGGTATTCTGGAGTGTTAGTTTTACTTTTAAAGACAGTAAATTTGTAAATTTTAATTTTTTAGATTATTATTTAATAGACATAGAAAAATATTAGTTATATATTAAAAACTTAAAAAGGAAAAGGTGAGATGAAAAAATTAAAAATTCTTTTAGTGGACGACAATGCCGAGTGGCGGGAACCTATGAAAGAGATGCTGGAATCCAGTAAACTTTTGGTGAAAACCGCCCCGGACGGGGATGAATGTGTGGAACTGGCCAAGTCCTGGCAGCCGAACTTGATAGTACTGGACAATAAAATGCCCAACATGACCGGTCCGGAAGCAGCAAAACAGCTCCGGAAATATCCGTCCACAAAAAATATTCCTATTATAATGGTCTCGGCTATGGACATCCAGCAATCTACTATTGAGTATATAAAATTGGATGTAGATAACTTTTTGAAGAAACCTTTTACCACGGATATGTTGCTCCGGCAGATAGAGAAGATGACCGGATTGCCGGTAGAGAAAAAAGACTATTTTAAACTTGATTCAGTTAATAAACCGAAAGTTATTGTAGCTCTGCACAAAACAGAATCTATTACTCGGATAAACCATGTTTTAGGTGAAGTGGCCAATATAATCGAAGTTTCGGATTCCGGGAAGTTAGTAGAACAGTTAAAGAAAATTCCGGATCTGGTTTTTGTAAATTATAAAACAGCGGGTTTCGGGGCGAAGGGTGGTATAAACTTTTTGTATAACTCTTTGACTAAACAGATACCGGTTGTATTGGATATGGCAGATATTTTAAAACCGGAAGCCGAAAAAAAACTTTTGGAAAAAGGGCGCAGGTATCATTTACTGGAACCGCTGAGAAATGAGCAGCTGGATAAAAAAATAAACGATCTGTTGGGTGTGCTGGAATTTAGCTGAAGTTCTTGATAAAAAATTTTTAGTCAGTCCCACCTACTATCTACTACCTATATATTTTAAAATTATAGATACAGGTACTAAAATTTGACTTAGTTTATAAGAATAGTAAAATGTAAATAATTTAAAAAGTTATAAAAGTTAGCAAAAAAAACTAAGTTTTCCTCAATTTTGGATTTAAAAAATAAGGAGAGAAACAATATGATTTCAAAATTATTAAAAGAAAAATATGTATTTATTAGGCAAACAGTAGCAACTGCTATTGTTTTTTTATGTTTTATCGTAGCGGGATTAAATGCCTCGATTACAGAAGAAATTAATTTCCAAGGGCGGTTGAATGATTCCGGCGGAGTTCCTCTTACAGGGTCGCAAGATGTTACCTTTACAATTTACAATTCCGGCGATAATGTAGTAAAAAGCCCTCAAACTATAACGGCAAATTTAAATAGAAATGGAATTTTTAATGTAGCGCTTGACATATCAAATGTAGATTTGAACCAGGATCTTTGGGTAGAAGTAGAAACAGACGGGGAAACTTTAGAACCCCGGTTGAAATTAAGGCCATCTGCATATTCGCTTTTTTCTTCCAGCGCGGGAGCTGTTGACTGGAGCGATGTAGCCAATAAACCGGATAATATCGGCAGTAATTTAGAATTTTACAAGGCCACTGCTACTTTAGATATGAATAATTACGGCATAATAAATACAACTATTACTTTTAGTGATGGGACATTTATGCAATCCACCATGGCATTTTTAGGAGCCGGTCAGCAAGCGGTAGATTCCGCTCAGCTGGACGGAAAAGACAGCACCGCTTTTCAGTTAGATTTAGATACGCCGACCTGGACCGCCGCAGACAGTGATCAGTTAGGCGGCGAGGATCCTGA
>CAYZAK010000049.1:11719-11933 GCA_964476445.1 uncultured bacterium | reverse complement strand
CAGTTCGAAAGGTCAGTCCTTGATAAGATTTATGAAGACATGATAGGGGAAAAATGTGAAGTGCAGGGTTTTACTCCGAAAGATATGAAAGAAATAGCCCCGCTTAAATTTGAAAACTCCATAGATTTTAAAAACCTTTCTTTCTCATATTCCGGTCCCGGGGGCAATGTGCTCAATGACATAAAATTAACTATAAACAAAAGCACATCAGTGG
>CAYZAK010000049.1:0-11709 GCA_964476445.1 uncultured bacterium | reverse complement strand
CGGGCCTACCGGAACGGGAAAGACGACATTTGTAGATATAGTGCTTGGACTATTAATTCCCACCGAAGGAAAGATGACAGTGGACGGGGTTGAAATCACACAGGAGAATGTAAGAAACTGGCAAAGAAACCTGGGTTACGTTCCCCAGTTCATTTATCTATCCGATGATACCATAACCCGTAATATAGCATTCGGTCTACCTGAAGATATGATAGATTTGAAAAGAATTAAAGAAGTGTCTAAAATATCAAATCTTCATGACTTCATAGAGACCCTGCCCAAAGGATACGATACGGTTGTAGGGGAGCGGGGAGTAAGGCTTTCCGGAGGGCAGAGGCAGAGAGTGGGTATAGCCCGCGCTCTTTACAACGACCCGGATGTTCTTGTTCTGGATGAGGCGACCAGCTCCCTGGACGGGATAACCGAAGAGTCGGTCTTAAGTGCCATGGAGAATATATCAGAGCTTAAGACAATGATTTCAATAGCCCACCGCCTGACCACAGTAAAGAAATGCGATATGATTTACCTCATGGACAGGGGGAAGATAGTTGACAGGGGTAAACATGACGAGCTTATGGAGAGAAATGAGCAGTTTCGGGCGATGGCAAGGGAGAAGTAGAATACAAAAGTATATTTTTAAGGAGGAACCATGAAGTTAGTATATTCTTATTATGCCCTGGATATAGTTCACAAGGGGCATCTGGAAATGATGAAGAATTCAAAAGCTATAGCCGGTGAAGACGGAAAGCTTATAGTCGGAATCCTGACAGACGAGGCGATTATGGAGAAGAAGTCCCGCCCTATTGTTTCTTTTAACGAGAGGGTAGAGCAGGGAGGCGGTATGCTCAGCTGGGTTATCAGCGAGGGTATGACCGGCGAACCCGAAAGAATGCGTAAGCAGTTTAAGGAAAAGATATTTGGTGACATTGATGTTGGCGGCGTGGATTTTGTAAGAGAGCTTGATGAAAAGAATTTAAGCAGAAGTGAAAAGAGAAAGCAAATGAAAAAGTTTATAATCGGCCATCCAGTTCATGCAGGGGCGAATATGTTGTGGAACTTTACTTATTACCGCAATTATCAAGAAACTGGTTTACACACGTAGCTAAAATAAATCCATCCTGGAAATACTGGATAATCCCCACATTGCTTTTCCAGGTTCCTCTTTTTATAGGTCTGTTTTTTTCTTTTGCAAAAAGAAAGAGGCCAGAGATACTGTTTTTAGGTGGCTTTTATTTACTGTACTGGCTGCAATATACTCTTATCTGGGGAGATGCAAGATTTAGTTTGCCTGTTTATCCGCTGCTTGTGGGCTTGGGCGTATACGGGTGGCTTTTATTTTTTAAAAAGAGGCATTTATTCCGGAAGGCACCATAAATAATATGACCATAGATAACGAACAGTATTTTAATGAGTTCAGAGAAATATGGGAAAGAAAAACTATCCTGCGGGAAATATATTACAGCTGGTATAGAAAGATTATAGGTAATTTAAGCGCCGGTTCAAATAACATTGAGTTAGGCTGCGGATGCGGAAACTTTAAATCTTTCTTTCCGAATATTATTGCAACCGACGTAAATCCCAGTCCCTATACGGATAAAGTGGCAGATGCCAATATCTTGGATCTGCCTCAAGAATCCGTTGATAATCTAATTTTAATTGATGTGCTGCATCACTTGGATAAACCGTTGGATTTTTTTTTAAAATCCAAAAAAATCCTCAGGAAAAACGGGCGAATAATAATTCTTGAACCGTATATATCGCTATTTGGTTATATAGTATATAAGTATTTTCACCACGAGCCTCTGTTATTAAATAGTGATATTCTTGGTAAAAATTCAGATACGACTTTGGTAAATGAAGCGACTGCAACAATAATATTCAAAAGGCAGAGAGAGGCGTTTAATAAAAGGTTTAGAAAATTAAAGATAAAAAAAATTGAGTATTTTTCATTTTTACTCTATCCTCTTTCAGGCGGATTTTCAATGCCTAGTCTTATTCCTGGTAGTTGGTACCCGGTGCTCAGTAAACTTGAAAAATTTTTAACAAAGCCTTTTATTGAAATTTTAGGTATTAGAATGCTGATAGTGTTAGAGAAAATTTAAATGTGCGGAATCTGCGGAATAATTAGTTTAAATAAAGAACCGGTTAATGAAAGGCTGGTAGAGGAAATGAATTCTACTCTCTATCACCGGGGCCCCGACGATGAAGGATTTTATTTTAAAAACTCAGGTCGGGCTATTAATGTTGGTCTGGGAATGAGACGGTTGAGCATTATTGATCTAGATAGCGGAAACCAGCCAATTTACAACGAAGATAAAAGTATTGTCACCGTATTTAACGGTGAAATATATAATTTTCGGGAATTAAAAGAAAATTTAATAAAAAAAGGTCATAAATTTTACACAGAATCAGATACCGAAGTTATAGTTCACCTGTGGGAAGAGTATGGAAAAGACTGCGTAAAACATTTAAACGGAATGTTTGCTTTTACTATATGGGATGATAAGAAAAAAGAATTATTTCTTACCCGGGACCGGATAGGCCAAAAACCTCTTTATTATACTCAAATAGGGCAACAATTTTATTTTTCGTCGGAAATAAAAACTTTTTTGAAAATCCCCGAATTTGAGAAGAAAATTAATAAAAAAGCAATACATTATTATCTTACTTATCAGTATATCCCCACTCCCATGACAATCTGGAAGGGCGTTAAGGCATTAGAACCTGCAAATTTTATGACAGTTAGGGATTCCGGTATTGAAAATATTCAAAGATACTGGGATATCGATTATCGAAATAAAACAGATTTGAGTTTTAAACAGTCAAAAGAAAAAATTCGGAGTCTTTTGAAAGATGCCACCAGAAAAAGAATGATATCCGATGTACCGCTAGGCGCATTTCTTTCGGGTGGGCTTGATTCATCTATAATAGTGGGGCTTATGAGCGAAATTTCTGATAAACCGGTTAAAACTTTTTCCATAGGTTTTGAAGAAGAAGAATTTTCCGAACTGGAATATGCTAAAATTATTGCGGATAAATTTAATACCGAACATCACGAGTTTGTAGTTGACACAGATTTTAAAGATTTAATTCCCGATATTGCAGAAAACTATTCTCAGCCCTACGCTGACTGTTCGGCGCTTCCCAGTTACATTGTTGCCAAAAAGACAAAGCAACACGTAAAAGTAGCTTTAAACGGGGATGCAGGTGATGAAAATTATGCCGGTTATTTAAGGTACAGAGCTTTAAAAATCTCACAATATATTTCCTGGGCTTATAAATTTATGCCTAAAAAGCTGGAAAAATTTATGTTAAAGCTGATTCCAATTAACAAAGCAATAAATCCTAAAAGTATGTTTAGTTATCTATGCCGGTTTGTTAAACCCCTGCGAGAAAAACCGGCTCTCAGGAATCTTAACTGGCACGCTTATTTTACTAATGACTTAAAAGATTTTATATATTCTGAGGATATGAAGGGAGAGTTAGCAGGTGAAAATCCTTATAATTTTCTTAAAGATTTATTTAACAATGCTCCCGCGGAAAATATTTTAGACCGGGCGATGTATGCCGATATTATGGCTTATTTGCCGGATAATTTAATGGTAAAGATGGATATAGCCACCATGGCCAACTCCCTGGAGACAAGATCTCCGTTTCTGGACCATCGCTTAGTTGAATTCAATACTACTTTACCTCCGGAATGGAAATTAAAAGGTTTTAGCAAAAGTAAGCATATTTTAAAAGAAACTTTTAAGGATTATTTTCCGCCCAAAATTATGAAAAGAAGAAAGCAGGGATTTAGTATTCCCCTGGGCAAATGGTTCCGTGGAGATTGGCAGAACTATTTAAAAGATGTAATATTATCTAAAAAAGCTTTGTCCAGAGGCTATTTTAAAGAAGAAAGTATACGGAAGCTCGTAAATGACCACGTAGAAGGGCGAGTTGATCATGGTTACTGCTTGTGGGCTTTACTTATGCTGGAAATGTGGCATAAGAGGTTTGTTGATAAGTAGAATATTAGAAAAAGTGGTTTTACTATATTTTTTGTATGGGTCATCTATATGAGTTTGAATATATTAAAATGTTATGGGAGGCCGTTATTTATGGCATAAACAGAAAATTTTGTAAAGAACGGATTGATAAGAAAAAGTCTAATCGGGTTAAATGTTTTATTGATCAAATTTCCGGGAATGTAAAAAGTGGCTGAGAAAATACTCTTTTCCATTATATCCATTTCTGGAGGTGGCGCCGAGAGGCAGATGAGGGGAATTTTAAAAAGATTGAACCGGGCCAAGTTTGCCCCCTACCTTATCGTATTTGAAAAACCGACTGATAAAGTAACGATACCCAATGATATTGAGGTGGTTGTTTGGAATTCACCTGGGCATGGTAAACTGTTGAACTTTGTATCTATGGTTTTCTGGTACATTAAAAAAATAAGAGAGATTAATCCGGATTTGATAGTATCGTTTTTAATTAAAATGAATCTTTTGACCTTGTTTGTCGGACAGCTAATCTTAAGAAAAGAAGTTATTATCTCCGAAAGAATATATTCACCTTACACCATAAAGGAAATGCCTGCTTCATTTTTTTGGAAAACCATGGTTAGGCTTTTTTATCCCGTGGCCCAGAAGATAACCGCGGTTTCCGAAGATGTGGCTGATGGTCTGAAGAACTATTTCAAAATTAGACGGTCAAAAATTAAAGTTATAAACAACGGGGTGGATATAGAAAAAATCAATCGGCTTTCCGGTGAATATCGCCCGTATTTTGATTCCTATATACTGGCTTGTGGTCGCCTGGTTCCCCAGAAAAACTTTAACGTTCTAATTCAGGCGGTAAGCGGTTTGGATAAACCTCTTTTAATACTGGGGGAGGGACCCCTCAGGGATAGGCTTAGACTAGAAGCGGAGAAAAACGGGGTAAAACTTCATATGCCAGGTTATGTGGATAATCCCTATCCATATTTTAAACATGCCGGTGTTTTTGTGTTAAGTTCAAAATACGAGGGTTTTCCCAATGTCCTCTTAGAGGCTTTGGCTTGCGAAGTTCCAGTGGTAGCTGTAAGTTGTCCGGGGGGAGTTAATGAAATTATTCGTCCGGGAAAAAACGGGCTGCTGGTAGATTCGGACCGGCCTCGGAAAATGGCTGGGGCCATTCGAAAAATTTTAACCGATCGAGGTCTGGCTAAAAAATTAACAGGGAAAGCTTGCAAAACTGTTTCCAAGTACAGTATGGAAGATATGGTAAAAAAGTATGAGGAGATTTTTATAAAGGTGACCCAGAAAAGTAATTGCATATGAATAAATATAAAATACTTTACGTATTAGATTGTTTAAAAACCGGAGGAGCGCAGCGGGCTTCTTTGAATATCGTAAATAATCTGGAAAGAGATAGATTTAATGTTACTTTAGTTTTATTAAATAAATCAGGTGCTTTAAAAAAATATCTCGATCCGAATATAAGAGTTATAGATTTAAATATAAATTCTGCTAAATTTGGACTATTTAAACTGGCCCGAACATTTGCTAAAGAAAAACCGGATCTTGTGATTTCCACTCCCACTTATATGAGTGAACTCTCCTATTTAGCTTCTAAATTGTTGAGAAAAAAGCCAATTATGGTTATTAGAAGTGCGGTTATGGAATCTGTAAATCTTCCTGCGGAGTCTTTGATAACTCGAATATTATACAAAAAGTCATTCTCTAATGCGGATAAAATAATAACTCTTACCGAAATGATGAAAGAAGATATTATCGATACCTGCGGGGTTGAGAGGGATGATTTAAAAGTTTTACCTAATATGGTGGATAGAAAATATATTGAAGAAAAAGCTCATGAAGAAATAAAAGAAGAAAAGCTTTTTGAGGATGATAGTATTCCAAAAATAATATCAATGGGACGTTTGACAGAACAGAAAGGGTTTAAATATCTGATAAAAGCTTTCAAAAAGTTATTGGATAATAATAACGGAAAAGGTAAATTAATTATTATTGGAAAAGGTATTTTGGGCAATAATCTTGTGAATTATGTTCAAAAACTTGGGATAAAGAAAAAGGTTCGGTTCCTGGGGTTTAAAGAAAATCCTTATAAGTATATAAAAAAAGCAGACCTTTTTGTTCTTTCCTCCCTGTGGGAGGGGTTTCCCAATGCCATTTTGGAAGCTATGGTCTGCGAGGTTCCGGTGGTTTCATATGATTGTTCTTCGGGACCTTCGGATATAATAACCAGCGGTCTTGATGGGATATTAGTTCCCCCAAAAGATACGGATGAATTATACCGGGCTATGGAAGATATTTTAAACCGGCCGGATTTTATGGAAAATATTGTTCAAAACACAAAACAGAGAGCTAAAGATTTTTCAATAGAAAATGTAATCGGACAGTATGAAGAATATTTAAGTAATGTGATTGAAAGAAGAAGAGAAACGGTATTTCACCTAATAACTAGTTTAAATATCGGAGAAACTGAAAATTTTTTAAAAGATGTTGTGTTAAAAACTCAGGATAACTTTAACCATGTAGTGGGATATATTAAAGAATTGGGCGCTGTGGGAAAGGAATTAAAGAAAAAGGGGGTAAAAGTTGTTCCTCTTCCATCTTTCTTTAAAATAATGAGTTTCATAAAGAAATTACAGCCGGCTTTCATACATACCCACCTTTACCGGGCTAATATTTTAGGTCGTCTTGCAGGTATGTGGCTTAATATCCCGGTTATTTCTTCCCAGCAAAGTATTGATGCCTGGAAGAAGTGGTATCATGTTCAGCTGGACGCTATTACCGGAAGTAGTTGTAAAAAGATAATAGCTAATTCTGAATATACGGCAAAATTAATTGAACAAAGAGAGGGTATATCAAGTTTTAAAACAGAAGTGGTCTATATGGGGATCCCCGATGATTTTGCTGGAGAAGAATTAAGTGAAGAAAGAGAGATTACCCAAAAAATAGGTTTTGTAGGCCGGCTGCATGAAGAGAAAGGAGCGGACCTTTTAATAGAACTAGCCCGTATCTTAAAAGCTAAACAGGAACCTTTTGAACTTAAAATTGCCGGCGACGGTCCACTAAAAGAAAAATTGGAAAAAGAATTGCCGGATAATGCGAATCTGTTAGGTTGGAAGGAAGGGGATAAACTCAAAGAATTTTACAGGTCAGTAGATTTATTAGTTTTAACTTCCAGGGAAGAAAGTTTGCCCAGAGTTTTAATAGAATCCGCTGCCTTTGGCAGGCCGACCGTAGCTCCGAATATTGCCGGTATTCCCGAATTTATAACAGGAGGAGAAACCGGATTTCTTTATGAAAAAGGGAATATCCCGGAAGCATTTACAAAGATACAAAAATTTTACGAACTGGATGACAGTGAGAGGAAGGAAATAAGTAAAAATTTAAAAGAATCTTTAAAAGATTTTTCCATATCGGAAAAGATAAACCGTATTTCCGGCATATATGAAGATATAATAAGTGAAAATCAATAATTGCGTAAAATAAGGTATAAAATATTCTGTACTTGCTTTAAACTTATGTAAACTTTTAAAATTTGACATTTTTCCTGTATTATTATAACTTGTTCATAATTTGAACAACCAAGATAAGAAACAATATTAAAGATTATTTATAAAATTAAATGAGCAACGTAACTGAAAAAGAACTTAAAGTAATAGAAGCCATAGACGAAGATCCCCAAAGCACCCAGAGATCTATTTCGGATAAATCCGGTGTATCCCTGGGACTTACCAATGTTTTAATTAACCGCCTGGTGAAAAAAGGTTATCTAAAGGTTAAGAGGTTTAATCCCCGCAATATTAAATATATCCTCACTCCCCGGGGAATGAAAGAAAAGACAAAAAAGACTTACCGGTTTATGAAAAGAAGTTTTAAGGTCATCGGTAAATTAAAACAAAAAATTGCCGGGTATGCCGCCGGTAAATATGAAAAAGGATGCCGTAAATTTATAATTCTCGGCACCGGGGAGCTGGCAGAAATTACCGAAATTGTTTTAAAATCCCTGGATTTGGAAGATAGTGAAATTTTATCAGTAGAAACTTTAGAAGAAGATATTGAGGAAGGCGTTATTTTCAATACTGACAGCGATAAATTGGAAGTAAAAAATGATAATGTCTTAAATCTTTGGGATAAAGCTGAAGAACTGTATGGGAGCAGGTATGAGCTATAAAAATATTTTAAATAATTTAGAAGGTAAAGAAACAAATGTAGGTATAGTTGGACTTGGTTATGTAGGGTTACCCCTGGCGGTGGAGTTTGTAAGAGCCGGTATAGATGTTACCGGGCTGGAAATTTCTGAAGAAAAAGTAAATTCGTTGAAAAATGGGGAGTCTTATATACAGGATATAGATTCTTCTGTATTATCGGAGGTTATGGAAACCGGGAATTTTCATCCCACTACCGATCAGACCGTTTTAGAAAAAATGGATGCGGTAATAATCTGTGTTCCCACACCCCTTAGAAAAAGCAGGGACCCGGATCTTTCCTTTATTGTTAAAGCTTCTGAGACGGTAGCTCAAAATATTTCCAAAGACACCCTGGTGGTATTAGAATCCACTACCTACCCGGGGACGACAAGGGAAATATTAGTTCCTGAATTTGAAAAAGAAGGTTTTAGCGTGGGCAAAGCTGTCTTTATAGCCTTTTCTCCAGAACGGGTGGATCCGGGAAATAAAGAATACGGTATAAAAAACACTCCCAAGGTAGGAGGGATAGACAAAAAATCCTTAAAACTGGTAGAAACTCTTTATTCAGGGCCCGTAGATAAAGTTGTCTTGGTAGGTTCCTGCGAGGAAGCGGAGATGGTAAAACTTTTGGAAAATACTTTCCGGGCTATTAACATAGGAGTGGTAAATGAACTGGCTTTGCTTTGTGATAAACTGGATCTGGATATCTGGAATATCATAGAAGCGGCCTCCACTAAACCTTTCGGGTTCATGCCTTTTTACCCGGGGCCCGGCCTGGGTGGACACTGTCTGCCTGTGGATCCCCAGTTTTTGTCCTGGAAGGCAAAATCAAGTCAGTTTTATCCTCACTTTATTGACTATGCCGAAGAGGTAAACAGGTCCATGCCCGAATACGTGGTAACTAAGATTAGCAGACTGTTAAATAAAGAGAAAAAAAGTGTCAACGGAGCAAAGATTTTAATTATGGGGGTAAGTTACAAGAAAAACGTGGGAGATGTTAGGGAGTCTCCGGCGTTTGAAATCGGTAAGAATTTAAAAGATATGGGCGCGGACTTAACTTTTGTAGACCCTTTTGTTGAAGAATTTCAGAATATAGAAAAAATTAAATATAAAGATATAGATTATAAAGACTATGATTGTGTGGCTGTAGTTACTGCCCACGACAGTTTTGATTACGGTAAAATGGTAAATAAAGCAGAAGCTGTTATGGATTGCCGGGGAGTAACTCTCGGACTTGAAGGAAGAGCAGATATTGAGAGGTTATAAATGAGTAATAATAATACATATTTAGTTACCGGGGGAGCGGGTTTTATCGGATCCCACATAGTACACGAACTGGTTAAAAGAGAGGAAGAAGTTATAGTGGTAGATAATTTTTTCTCGGGTACCAGGGATAATCTTGAGGTTGTAATGAATAAAATAGAACTGGTTGAAGGGGATATCCGGGATAAAGAACTTATGGATAAACTTTGCGCAAAAAGTGACATAATACTCCACCAGGCGGCACTTCGCTCTGTACCCCGGTCGGTAGATAATCCAACTGCTACAAATGATGTTAATATAAACGGCACTTTAAATGTCTTGCTTGCTGCAAGAGATAACGGGATTAAAAGGGTGGTGTATGCCTCTTCATCCTCTGCCTACGGTGATACCCCCGCATTACCAAAAAAAGAGACCCAGAGGCCCCTTCCCATCTCTCCCTATGCAGTTTCCAAGTTAACCGGTGAACATTACTGCAGGGCTTTCTCGAATACTTTCGAGGTAGAGACTGTAGCTTTAAGATATTTTAACGTATTCGGTCCCCGGCAGAATCCGGAGTCAAAATATGCCGCGGTGGTACCCATATTTACAAAACAGGCCCTTGAGGATAAACCTTTGACCATCCACGGAGACGGAAAACAATCCAGAGATTTTACTTATGTGAAAAACGTGGTAAACGCCAATCTTCTGGCGGCAAAAGCAGAAGGAGTTTCCGGCCAGATGTTTAATATTGCCTGCAATAACAGGTATTCAGTTTTGGATATAGCTAATGAAATTTTAAAGAATTTGGATAAAAAAGTGCCTTTTGAACATCAACCGCCCAGAGCCGGCGATGTACGCCATACCCAGGCGGATGTTACTAAAGCAAAGAAAAAACTGGGATACGAGGTGGAAGTAGATTTTGAAGAGGGGATGAAAAGAACTGTGGAAAGTTATTTGAAAAAATATCAGTGACTGATAAAAGAAGAACAAAAAAAGAGATTATCCAAATAATAAATAATTATATGGATAAAGAATATTATTTAATATGTTTCGGTTCATTTGCCGGTGAAAATTATACAAGGAGCTCTGATATTGATATCGCACTGTATAGTGATGAGGATATTACATCAAATGAGATATTGGAAATTGAAGATAAAATAAACAAGAAAGTACATACTTTAAGAGATATAGATGTTATTAATCTTAATGAAAATAATATAAGTCAAAAGATGGTTGAAAATATTTTTACGGAGGGAAAAATATGGCAAAAACCGAAAAATTCAAAAGAATCTTTACAAAATTTGAAAAAGCGTTTAGTAAGTATGAAGAAATAATCAAATCAGAGGAGTTATTTGAATATTTAAGTGAAGAATTAATAATAGGAATTTCTACAAAAAGATTTGAATATACTTTTGAAAGCTTATGGCATAGTTTAAAAGCGTATTTAAAAGCCGAAGGAGTGGAAGCGACTACCCCTCTTAGATGTTTTAAGGAAGCCTTTAAATTAGGGCTAATAAAACAGGAAGATGAAGATATATTCGTAGATATGATAGAGAAAAGAAATCAGATAGTTCATATTTATGATTTTGACCAGGCTAAAGAAATATACCAGTTTGTAAAAAAACCGGAAGTATATAGGGCAATTAAAAGTTTATATAATAAACTAAAATAATTTAAAAGATGCTTGATTATTTAGAGATATTCAGAGAATTTAATTCGCAGGATATTAATTATATTGTATGCGGGGGGCTGGCAGTAAATTTAAATGGTATTCCCCGTATGACTTATGTTATTGACCTCTTGCTTGAAATGGAAGATGAAAATATACGTAAATATATAAAATTGGTAAAAAAATGGAGCTTTTCTCCAAAACAGCCTGTAAATATAGAGGATTTTTCTGATTCAGAAAAAAGAAACAATTGGATAAATGAAAAGAGTATGAGAGCTTTTAAAGTTGACAATGAAGATTGGGCGATTTCTGAAATAGATGTATTAATAGATACTTCTGTGAATTACGAAGAAGCAGAAAAGAACAAAATCATAAGGTCTTTCGGAGATGTACAGATACCTTTAATTTCAGTAAAAGATCTTATAAAAATGAAAAAAAATACAAATAGGAAACAGGATGAAGCAGATATAAGATATCTCAAAGAAAAACTGAAAATTAAAGAAAAAAAACAAAAAAAAGGTTTTGATTATTATTTAGAACCGGAGATTTTAGAAGACTATAAGAATAAACCTCTGAAAAAAAAGCTTCAATGGTTATACGCAGGAAACAAATT
>CAYZAK010000048.1:0-11967 GCA_964476445.1 uncultured bacterium | reverse complement strand
TATTCTTTCCATTTTTAACACCTCCTTCTTTTGTGTCTATTTTACAAAATCGGTGCCCATTAAACCAATCATATACCACACATCTTTCATGCTAAAAATATTTTATCGATTATAAAAATTTACTATACGACTTCTTACTTTTCAATAATTCCTTTTATTAAATTTAATACCTCCTCCATTTTTTTCGGGTCAAGAATATTCCGGAGATTTTTGCCGAATTTAGACTGATTACGAAAAATAATTTTAGTCTCTGTAATTATTATATACGGTCCTCCTATCTTAAAGAGTTGCCGTATATTACTGTGAACTTTTTCCGGAAGAAATGTAAGCTGTAATTTTCCGTAACTTTTTAATTCACTGAGGGGAATTTTTTCATTCTTGAACCGGGAGCCATTTTTAGGGATATTGATTATAGGTTCATCCTTCCCCTTTTTTATAGTACACTTTGCGGGGAAATTATGTTTTATAGCAATTTCAACGGCATTACTGTATCTTGTCTTAATATTGCGTATCAAAACATTTTTCGACTGCCATATACCGGATAATTTTGCTATCATTAGACTTTTAGAAGTATTGCCGTTTAGCATATCTTTTAAAGGCATGAGCTGTTTTTCTAAAGAATTAGTCCTTAAATATACCCAGCTAGCCAAAATTATTATAAATCCTATAAACGTTAAAATAAATATCCGTATTATTTCCATTTCCGTCATGATAACTTCTTGAGTATTTAATTGTTCCCACGTATTTTCAATAATAACCATAGAAGCATCGTCGGGATGCTGTTTACCAGTTGCTTTAAGTAATGCTCTATTACCCTGCCATAACCCGAAAGAATTTCTTATATGCCTACCCAGATTAAAGTGAAATTTAGTGAGGTCATCCTTAGGAGTACTGCGTATGGCATTTTTATCTTTTTTGGATAATCTTTCTAGCAACTTTTCGGTTGCTTGTTCTACTGTTACCGGCCAGCTTTTTGACGTTTCAGTCTCTTTTTTATTGCAGGCCCCCGAAAATATAAATGTTCCAATAAATAATAATAGAGTGATATTTTTTATATTTAATGCTCTCTTTATATTCATTATTCTTTCTCTAAATAAAAAAACCGGGCATAATCTTTATGTAAAAACTTTTCTGAACTGTTTTTATTTTCATATTTTAATTAAAAATATAGCTATGATTAACGAATATTTTCTTTTTCGATACGGGCGCGGGAGAGATTTCGCATGAAAGTTTTTTCTCCCGGGATTAAAAACAAGGCTCTTTGATAACTTTCTATAGCTTTATCGGATTCCCTATCTCTTTCCCGGGCAACCCCCAGGTTATTTAGGGCATAGGCATTATCCGGATCTATTTGAAGGGCTTTTTCCCATTCTTTTACCGCTTCAATCCACAGGCCCCGGCTAGCGTATTTAACTCCTAATTTAGTATAGCCATCTTTTCCCTTATGAAGAACTCTACGCCCCCCGATCCGGCCCGGCGCAATAGAAGAGCTGAAAGTTTGGGCCAAATTACCGGAAAGTTCTTCAAGTATCCAGCTATCGGCTGGCATCATAAGAGCCTGGTGAGTTGTGGTGGCCACATATATAACTGCTTCGTTACCTGTACGGGAAGTAATTATTTCTCCGGACATAACATCAACCATCCTTATATTTGCGCTGACATGCCCCTTCTTGGCAAGCTGGTTTTTTGATACAAGAATTTCTCTGGTGGACTTTTCAGCACTGGCCAACTCTGAAGTTGTTTTTTCTTCCGCTGTCATTTCCTCTCTTCTTTTAGCTTCCTGTATTTTAGCTCTTTCTTCCATTTTAGCCAGTTTTGTTTGTTTTGAATTTTCAACTAATTTTTCTTTTTCAGTTAACTTGTTCAGATACTCTTCTTCTAACTCTTCTTTTTCATAAATTATTTCATCTAATTGTTGCTCTAAATACTCAACTTCATTATAGAGATTCTCTACAGCTCTATATTTTTGATCTTCCCGGTTTGTTCTAAAATTTTCAATATTTTTTTCTATCTTAGATAATTTTTGTTCGTATTCTTCTTCTAACTTCTTTTTGTCCCTCACTGTAGTATCAATTAAAGTAAGTAAAGCAGTTATCTCTTTTTCTAATTTATTTTGCCGGATAGATATATCCGAACTACCCTCCCGAAGGGTTTCCTCTATTTTTTTAACTTGGGATTCATTCTGATTTATTTTTTTGGTATACTCTTGTTTAAAATTATCTCTTTCCTCGGAAAGTAAATCTAACTGTTGCTCTAAATCGGTAATCTGGCTATTTAACTTTTCTTTTAAATTTTGGTTTTCATTTTTTTTATAGTTTATTTTTTGTTTTAAGTTTTCAAGTTGTTGTGTTTTTTGAGCTAAATTATCTTCATATTCTATTTTTAAATTTTCTTTTTTCTTACTTACGTTTTCTGTCTGATATTCCAGCCCGGAAATTTCAGAATCAAAATCTTTTAGCTTATTTTGAGACTCATCTTGTTTTTTTGCTCTGGCATTTTTTAACTCTTCGAGCCGTCCATTCTTCTCTTTCAGTCTCTCGGAATATTCTTTTTCAAGTTCTTCTTTTTCCTCAATTAGCCGGGTAAGTTTTCTTTTTAACCCGGGTATATTATTATTTCTACCCTGTCCGGTCTTGCCGGCGTTTTCTAAGGTCTCTTCTATCTTTTCGATCTGGTTTTCTTTTTGGGCTATCTGCTGCCGGTAATCCTTTTCTACCTTAGATTTATTTGCGGAAAAATCTTCTATTCTGCTTACTAAATCATTAACTTCACTGTTTAAGCCTTTTTGCACTTCCTGTTTGCGGTTCTTATTTTGTTTTAACTCCTGTTTTAATTTTTTAAGACTGTTTACATTATGTTTTAACTTTTCACCGTATTCTTTTTCTATAGTGTTCTTTTTTAATTTAGCATTTTTTAACTGTTCCCGCAGGGAAATAATTTCTCTATCAGTATTTTTGATTTTTTCGGAAATAATTATTTGTTCTTCTTCTAATGTCTTTTTTATATTGTCAATCTGTTGGTTCTTTTGGGCTATTTTTTGGGAGTACTCCTCAACTATTTGATCTTTCTCAACAGAAAGATTATCCGCTTTTTCTTTAAGATAGTTCTTCTCTGAGTCAACATCTTTGTTTAATTCCTGTTTTTCTTTTCTTAATTTTGCTAATTCTTGCTCATTTTGCTCAACCTGTTCGTATTTATGCTCAATCTTTACAGTATATGTATCCTTGAGTTCATCCCTTTTTTCCAAAAAGGATTCTAAATGGTTTGAATTCTCCCCAAAATACCCCTGTTTTAGTTTACTTAACTCTTTCTTTTTAATCTTTAAAGAGTTTTTTATACGGGTAAGTTGTTCTTCCTTATCCTTAACAGCCCGGCTATACTCATCCTCAAGTTCCGTTTTCTCACGTAAGAGCCTATCTATGTTCTGTTCTAAATTTTGAATTTCACTATCCAGCTCCCCGGTACCCCGGTAATTCGGACCGGCAGACACTTTGGTCTCTGATTTTTCTTTTATTTGTACCGTTGTGGTAGCCCGCTCGGTCTCCTCTTTTAACTGCTCTTTTATCTTAGCTTCTTCCTTGTAGCTTTCAATGCTGTAAGAATCTATACCGGTAAAAATTATAGCATCGGCTCCTAAAAGTCGGCCGGTCTCTATTACCGTTTCTTTATCCCCTTCTTTTAAATCATGATATCTTCTCTCATCTAAAACTTCCTGAATTTTATCCCGTTCAATAACCTGGTAATAATTTTTACCTATAATATCTGAAATCATTTTAGAAGCAAATTGTTCTCCCGTAGTATCTTCGGATGTATCAAGAACTGCTACTTTACGGTAATTGTGTATACTGACTCCTGTAGTTGAACAACCGGCCATTAATAAAATTGATATAAATGGAACTAATTTTTTAAACATTTTTTAAATCTCACTCTCTATTTCCTGATATTTTTTTACAAGCAGATATATATTACAATTTTTTAATTTTATTTAAAGTTATTTCAACGTTAATATAGCTCCGGTCTCACTTTAAAATAACTTTGTTAAAAAAAATTAAGCTACCGGTATTTTTATTTTAAATTCACTTCCCCTGCCCGGCTCGGTCTCAACTTCTATTTCCCCGTCCACCCCGGTAAGTATATTTTTAACTATGGAAAGGCCCAGACCGGTTCCCGCTCCGGATTTTTTAGTGGTATAATAAGGCTCAAAAAGTTTTCCAAGTATATCCTCTTCAATCCCGGTCCCCGTATCTTTAACAGAGGCTGTAACATACCTGTCTGCCCTCTTCTTATAATCGGTTGTGGTTATAGTTACAGTTCCACCTTCCGGCATGGCATCCCGGGCGTTTATAAGAAGATTTAAAAATACCTGGACCATATTTTGCCCGGCCGCCTCTACCGGGGGGAGATCATCTGCTAGATCGGTCTCAATATGGATACCTTTAAATTCCACCTGCCGGTTGATCATGGAAAGAACATTCTGAATTATTTGGTTTAAATTTATTTTTTCTATTTTTTGCGATTCCTTCCTGGAAAATTTAAGAAGTTTTTTTACAATTGACGCGCTTCTTTTTGTCGCTTCTTCAATAACTTTTAAATCTTCGTATACAGGGTCATCCTCCCCGGTTTCCTCAAGCAGAAGCTGGGCGGTGGCCAGTATGCTTCCCAGGGGATTGTTTATTTCGTGAGCCACTCCTCCGGCCAGACGGCCCATGCTTTCCATTTTCTGGATCTGGACCAAACGCTTCTTGTTTTTAAGGCTATCAAGGGCGTCGGCCAAGACATTGGACAGTATTTCAAGAAGAGATAACTGCTTTTTATCTATTGACATTATAGACCGGATAAAATCAAATCTGATGAAACCCAGCAGATTTTCTTTTTTATCCTTTACCGGTATACACAAAAAAGAGTTGATATTCTGTTTTTTCAGTATTTCTTTCTCTTTAGAAGCTTCCGGCGGAAGACGATCAAGATCGGTGAGGTAAAATACTTTTTCGTCCTCCAATTTTTTTCTGCACCATTCCATATTGTCAAGGGAAAACTCCCGGTTCTTTTCCTTTTGGGACCGGGTACCCTCATCGCACCATTCGTAGATACCGAATTTTACAGGCCTATTAGCGGATAACCGAAAAAAATAACTCCGGTCGGCATTAAAAAAGCGGCCGCATTTTTTTAACATCCAGTCTATTTTTTCATCTATATTTCCCCCGTTGACTTCAATAAAATTAGAAGAGATACGGGTAATTAATTTATTTAAACGCAACTGGTTGTTCATAAAATTTTCGGCCTGTTTTTTCTCCGTTATGTCCAGCATAGTTCCTCTGATTTTTACCGGTTTTCCCTTTTCACTTTCCACATTTACGCTGTCATACAGCCATACAATATCCTTGTTCTTCTTAATAAACCGGTACTCAAAATCGTGATCCTTTAATTTTTTAGAGCAAGCCATGCAGTACTTAAACGCCTTCTCCCTGTCTTTGGGATGGATGTGTTCTTTCCAGAAATCAAGGTCAGTCCACTCCCGGGGTTTATAACCTAAAAGATCTTCGGAGCGGGGGGAAACATAAGTCCAGCTGTCTTTTTGAATATCATATTCCCATATTATCGCCGAGACCGATTCCGATAAAGTCCGGAATTTTTCTTCACTTTTTTTAATTTTGTCTTCAGCTCTTATTTTTTCCGTTACATCTAACCCCAGCGCTATACTGCCGGCAAGTTTACCTCTTTCTACGATACTGTTCGAATACCACCGGATGTAACGGTATTCGCCGGATTTTGTTCTTATTTGGGTCCTGAGCCCCTCTTCTTTTGTTTTATTATGAATTATTTTTTCCACTTTCTTAATTATTTTTTCCCGGTAATCCGGATCAGGGTAAAGCCATTCCCATATCTTATCGTGCCCGGTTACTTCCGCGGCGGTGTATCCGCTTATCTGTTCAGCTTTCTGATTCCAGTAGACAACATTACCTTCTAAATCCAGTTTATTTATCCAGATAGCCGCGGTGTCTAAAACACTGTTGTACTGATCAAACAAATCTTTTAAAGCGTTTCTCTCTTTTTTTAGTTTTTTTTCTATTTTATTGATTTGAGAAATATCCCTGGCAAAAGCAACTTCATATTCTTTACCATTGAATTTAAGATAATGACTGGTTATTCTGACCGGATAAGTCTCTCCCGATTTAGTACGGTGAACAGACCGAAAAGTTGTTTTTTGGGATTTTTTTATATAATTCCAGGTCTTTTCTCTTTTTCGGTCGGAAAACCGGGGGTCTAAATTTGAAACATGTAGTTTTTTTATCTCTTTTGTGGGGTATCCCAGCTTTTTACAGGCAAATTCGTTAGCGTATATTATCCGCCCGGACGGACTGTTAAAAAATATTTCGTGGGCGACATGGCGGACAAAAAATGGAAGTAATTTCGATATATCAAATGAATTATCTTTATCTTTATTCATTACTCACATTATTTTATTACTGTTTTACGGTAAAGTCAATTACTCACCATCTCTCCGGAGTCCTTAACAGTCCATTGCACGGGCGGGATATCCTTGACGGCGGGAAAGCGGAATTTAGAATTATCAACGGTTAAGACGGTTTTGTTTTCTTTAATTTCTATTTTTACTGTTTTAACCTCTTTTTTCTTTTCGATAATATTTGCCGCAAGGACACATTTTTCTGTTCCTGAACCGGTTTTAAAATTATATACTTCATCGGGCTGAGCTAACCGCAGGGCCGAAGGATAGATGGATTTAGATTTAAAGTTTTTTATAGTTGCTATTATATCATTTGTATTTTTTTGTTTTAAAGCTTTTACAGAGACTGGATTTCTATCAAGAGCAGCTTTTAAAAATACTTCCGGTTCCGTGTGTTTCTCATCCCGGTAAGCGTAAAAAGCAAGTTCGGCGGTCAAATTATCTTTGGCCAGTTTTTCCAGTCTTTTTACCACCTCCGGCCGGGACATGTCCGGCTTTAAATCTATTCTGGAATTTTGCCCTATAAATTTTTTATCCGGGCTGTCGGGATACCGGGGCTCGGTTACGCAAAAGTTCTTTAATTCTTTAAGCAATTTACAAACGCTTACGCATTCCTGAGAAAATTTTTCTCTTAACTTTTTTAGTTCATCCTCGCTGCCCAGGTCTATGTTTTTATCCTTTATGTAATCTTCAATTTCGTTTAAAACAATCCGGTCCGGTAGTTTTGAGCTGTGAAATTCTTCCATATTGATATCTTCTAGAAGATGTTCCCGGGTCTGGTGGGTAAAAAAATAAGGGGTCGATTCTTCATAATAAAAAATATTCTCAAGAGCGATAAAGTAATCTTTCCCCCTGATCTTGTACCTGTACTGCATACATTCGTGAATATCTGTCTTACCCCGCAAAAAACTGCCCAGTATCTTTTTATTGAGCGGCGCTCGAAGATAAGAATCTAGATTTTTCTTAAACTTTCCATACTGCTCTTTATCTATTGTGGCCTCGGGATAATAGGTATGAATATATCCGGAATTAGAAAAAACCATGGTAACCTGTTCATTCTCCAGGGCTCTTCTTGCCTTCATGGATAGAGGCGTACCGTTAAACCACTTGCTTTTGGTTATAATTCTGCGGTTATTGGTAAGCGCCCCATCACCCGTATTTATAAAATTCTGGGAGTGTAAAGGTGTGGCCATGAGAAAAATCTTTTCTAAAGGTATCTCCAGCACTACAAACATAGCCGCAGCGTAAAGTACCGACAGGGATACGCATTCTCCGGCTCCGGTCCTATAATCTTCCTTATATTTAAAGGCATTCATAGCCTCGAGAGTTTCGGTCTTCCAGTAGGGAATTACATCGTCGTTGTACTTATCCAGACCGAAATGCCGGCGTATATCTATATCAAAATAATACTTATCCCCTTCATAGCCGAAAAGAGCGTTAGTCTTTTCAATTTCTTCGGGGCTGATAAATTCTTTAAATCTTTCCAGCTCCCTGTCTTTATCGGTCAACCCCCAGGTATTTAAATCCAGGTTAAATACATAATTATCCATTATGTACTGTTTTAATCTTTTAAGTTTGCCCGTATCCGTTTTCCGGTGTATCCCTTCAAACCAGGGATCGTCTTTCCATTCCCACAATTTTGGAGACATAATATTTGCCAGGACCAGCGAATACAAGAGTTCGGGAAATATAAATATTTCCATATCCGAAAGTGTTATGGCCGAAGATTTTAGTTCCAGTTCTTTTTTATCCATTTTGTATTTTTGTATTTATCCTCCGTATTATTATGTAATTGCAATTCAAATATTATCATACTAAAATTTATATTCAAATAAAAACCGGCGTAAATATTTGTAAATTGCGGAAAATATTTTATATTATTTAAAAGAGAATTTTTGAATACACCAGTAAAATTTATAAATTAGGAGGTCTAAAAAATGGGCGTAAAATTACAGCAGGTAACTGAACTAATAGAGAAAATGGCTTCCACCGGCCTGGCCGCAGGCTGGGATAATGTCGGGCTGCAGATCGGAGGATATAATCAGCCGGTTGAAAAAGTTCTGGTAACTCTGGATATAAACCAAGACGTCTTAGATAAAGCAATAGATATAAAAGCGGATTTAATTATATCCCACCACCCTTTTATATTCAACGGCCTTAAATCCATTACCTACGATACTCCCAAAGGACAGATTATAAAAAAAGCAATAAAAAATGAGATCGCCCTTTACGCGGCCCATACAAATTACGATATAGCTCCCGGGGGGTTAAATGATGTTTTGGCCGAAAAACTGGGAATAAAAGATACTAGTATCCTGAATATTACCGAGCACAAAAATTTAAAAAAGCTGGTTGTATTTGTCCCCGAAAAATCGCTTGATGACCTCCGCGATGCATTAGGCAATGCCCAGGCGGGATGGATAGGGAATTACAGCCACTGTTCTTTCTATCAGAAAGGCACGGGCACATTTAAACCATTACAGGGCACAAATCCCCATACGGGTACTCCGGGCAAGGTTAACAGGGTAAAAGAATACAGGTTGGAAACCATAGTCCGGGAAAAAGATCTAAGCAAAGTTATAAAGAAAATGTTAAAAGCACATCCTTACGAAGAAGTGGCCTATGATATATATCCGGTGGAAAACCGGGGTAAAACTTTAGGGCTGGGTAGAATCGGAAAATTGGAAAAAGAAACCACATTAGAAAAATATACTAAAAAAGTTAAGAAAGCACTTGATCTTAAAACTGTTAAAGTAATAGGCGAGCCTGAAAATAAAATTAAAAAGGTGGCTCTATGTTCGGGAAGCGGCAATGATTTTATAAACAGCGCCTCAGCCAAAGGCGCGGATCTTTTCATAACCGGCGAAATAAAATACCACGACGGACAAAACGCCAAAGACAGAGGACTTAATATTATCGACGCCGGCCATTACGGCACCGAAAAAATCATGCAAAAAGCCTTAACAGACTATCTAAAAAAACAGGTAAAAGAAAATAATCTGGATATCCGAATAGTTAAAAACAAACTTAATACCAACCCCTTCCGGGTTTTATGAAAATAAATTATATATAGAGTTTGTTTTAGGGCTGGGTTTTGAGCCGCACAAAATTATTTTATTTATCTTCATTTATTTTTATTTCTTTATATATTTCCTTACATCTAATTCTATTACATCATTTTTTGTAATTACTTCTATTATCCCCATTACCTTCACAATACGCAATAGAACAAGTTTACACAGGACTATGAGTGCACACATAAAACATTTTATAACATCAAACAGGAACTATTTAGGTTCTGCCAATTTTTTGCTGTTATTATACCAATATTGGGGAGGGTTCAAAACTTGGCAAGACAATTCAAGAACATTTTTGTCCCTTGTGCTATAAAGTTATTGTCTTGAGGCTTCTTCTAATTTTTGGATTCCTATTACCTGTATATCCCCGATATACGAGCCGTAAGATGATCTATTGCCGCCAATTATATATATCTTGTCATTTTTAACTACAACAGCGTTGTGGCGACTCGGAGAATATATTTGCTCTGATTTAAATTTATAACTGGCCACTCCACTGGGAAGCTCTGTTTTAGTGTGAATTCCCCGGGACATAATTACATCCCATACCTTTTCGCCAAAATTATATTCCCATATTCTGTCCAGCTCATAGTAATCTCCAAAACTGTATATTTTGTTATCTACAGCAACTGCATTATGGGCACTTAACGGAAATGGTAATTCATCTAATTTTTCCCAACTATTATCATTAATATTAAAGACAAAAAAATCCTTGACAGCTTTTACTCCGTTAAATCCCCCTATGGCGTAAATTTTGCCGAACTTGTAAACTAAATCTGTCTGAATAGATTCCGGCATAGAAGTCCCCTTTTCCCATCTATCTTTTTTTATATTATATATATCTACCGTTGTAACACTTTTTTTGTCAAAAGTACTGCCTCCTACAAAATAAATTTTATCTTTTATTAAAACTGAATCCCCGAAATACCTTGGACGGGGTAGCGGTGTTCCATAGCTAACTTTTCCGGTTTCAATATCAACTATCTCTACACTATCAACTAACTCGTTTTTTGAATTATATCCACCCATAATATATATTTTTCCATTATATAACTCAGCCGTATGATATCTTCTCGGCAACAAATTTATATTCAATAATTTACTTCTTTCATCATTTATATTATATCTCTCTACAACTCCTGTTATCCCCCTTAGAGAACTTCCGCCCAGTACATATATATAATTATTTGCGCAAACTGCGGACAGGCCGTAACGAGGAATTAGCAATTGTCGTTTGCTTTTTTTATAAACTTCAGCGCCCGCGTTTATTAAGGCGGTTACTGCCTCTGGATGTCCTTTCACTGCAGCCAGCATAAGCGCCGTCCAGCCATCTTCATCTTTCGCATTAATTTCTGCACCTTCTTCTATCAAGGATTTTACGATTTCTACTTTTCCTTTTCTCGCTGCCTCCATCAGAGGTGTTTGACCATTTTCACTTTCTCGGGTACATCCAAAAATAAAAAGAATTAATCCTGTTAACATTACTTGAGTAATAGTTTTTTTTATTTTTATACTTTTTATCAATGGTTACTCCTCTTAAATCCTAGTGTGAAAATATATATTATTACCAATACTATTGAACTCCACATAAAAGGATTTTTTATAAAACTCAATTTCGGTTGATAAAAATCCGCACGTTTTAACGTTAATTTATCGCCTCTTTCGGTATTTAAATCTAACATATCATTTATTATATTTTCTAAAGTCATTAATTTTTGGTCATTAACTTCTTTAGAAATGAGTAAATTAACTTTTATATTCTTTACTTCAAATACCCGGTCCTTTTTAAAAATTTCTGTATCGGGATTTACATTTACTGTTACTTGGGTTTTATCAGGGCCAATTATTTTTTTAACACTTTCATTAATATCTTTCTCTATTTTCCTTTCTATTTTAATCTTCTGCTCAATTAAATTAGTATCTTCCCGGTTTGCTTTTACGTTACTTATTATAATTAAAAGTAAACCTAAACTTAAAATAATTATTTTTTTCATTTTAATCTCTTTAAAACTTTTATATTTCTGCTAAAAATCCCTGATGATATAAAATAGTTTCTGTCACTGTACCAGTACTGGTGAATTTACAATTAGTTCCTTGAAAAAAAGTGGGCCATTGTTAACCTTGAAGGTGTAGAAATTAACCTAAAGGAGGTTAAACAAATGACCCAAGAAAAGTTTGGCAAAAAGTGAAGTGGACGGACTGTTTCACTGTACCACAGTACTGGTGTCGGATAACCCCGAGGGTTTGCAAAAGCTGATAGAAAATCTGTGCCAGGAGATACTCCAAAAAGAAATAACCGAGTATTTACAGGATGGATGGCATGAGCGTACTCCTGGCCGTAATGGACAAAGAAATGGCTACAAATCCAGGAGCATTATGCCTTGCTTTGATGGAATCATACATTCAGGGAGTCAGTACCAGACG
>CAYZAK010000047.1:0-12219 GCA_964476445.1 uncultured bacterium | reverse complement strand
GTTTTAAATTAAAGATTGACAATGGCTAAATTACAGAAAAAACTTGACACAACCTCCTATTTTCTAATAGGACTGTAATCTTTTGTAAACCCAAAAATACTTTGGTTTACCTTGTCTTTATGAATTTGTATTTTTCTTAATTTTAGGTAGTACTCCGGTATTGTTCCCCTACAACAAACCGACTAATCTGGTGTTTAATCCCATACTAGAACACTTTGTTATTACGGCCCTATGTAGGTATTTTACAAATTTAATTTAAACCAACTATTTTTTTGGGCCTATTTTTCAAGAAGAGCCTCTGCAACTTTTTTATAGTTTTCAGGAACTAAAATTCCTACCCTTTCCAATCCCCCTACAGTAATTCCGTAAAGCTGGCCAGCTACATCATACTTTAATTTTACCGGAATAGAATTTGACTCCAGCATTCCTTTTATTATTTTTGCCTCTGCCATATTTACTTCAAGATTTATTTTTATCCAATCTTTCATTTTATAGATTATATTTATTGCCACCGGCTGACTTTATAATTCTAATATAATTCACGCTCCCTAACAAATTATCCAGTTTAAAGATTTGTAATATTTACGGATAACCGGGATAAAAAACCGGACCTTTAAATTAAAAAGCGGAAATTGGAATCCAACAGTAAAAAAAATATTAGAAAAGTACTTTATATTTTAGGAATTAATTCCGGAAGCCTAGTATTTTTTTCTTTTTGTGTACCGGGTATGGAGTAATTTATGCGGTTTTTCTCCCAGAGGCTCTTTCAAAAAATTTTTGTATAACTTTTTTATCTCCGGGTTGTCGTGTGACTTCCTGAATTCCAGGGACTCATCTTCGGAGTATATGGCATCCATTCTTCTTTGCCTTATATTCATACTGGTGGGGATGGGTTGTCCACCACCTCCAAGACAACCTCCGGGACAGGCCATTACCTCAATAAAGTGATACGGTGAAGAACCTTCTGCAGCCTGGGCGGCAAGTTTTCTGGCGTTAGCCAGTCCGTGGGCCACGGCAACTTTGAGTTCGGCTCCCTCTAAAAATTTCCACTGTTCAAGACAGCCTTCGATCTTTACCGAAGCTTCTCGCACTCCATCCATGCCCCGTACAGAAGTTATATTTAGATTATCAAAAGGAACCTCACGGCCGGTCACTACCTCATAAGCAGTCCTCAACGCCGCTTCCATGACTCCACCAGTTGCCCCGAATATTACGGCTGCTCCGGTATGGGTTCCCAGCAGACTGTCACATCTGGTTTCTTCCAGATTATTAAAGTATATACCAGACTGATTTATCATATGTCCCAGCTCCCGGGTAGTTATAACATAATCCACATCTTGATATCCGCTAGAGTTCATTTCTGGCCTTTCGGCCTCGTACTTTTTTGCAGTACAGGGCATTACTGAAACAACAATTATATTTTCCGGGTCTATACCCGCCTTACGGGCGTAGTATGTTTTTGCTAGGGCCCCAAACATCTGCTGGGGAGATTTGCAAGTAGAAAGATGGTCTAATATTTCCGGGAACTCATGCTCTATATACTTTATCCAGCCGGGCGAACAGGAGGTAAACTGAGGTAGTGCCGTTTCACCACCATCCTTAAGGGCGGTTGTCAGACGACCTAAAAGCTCATGCCCTTCCTCAATAATAGTAAGATCTGCAGTAAAGTTGGTATCAAATACTTTGTCAAAACCGAGACGTTTCAGTACAGTAACCATCTTTCCGGTTACCCGCTCCCCGGGGGGGATACCCAGCGTTTCACCCAAAGCCACCCTTACTGCAGGTGCGGTCTGAACAACCACATGTTTTTCAGGGTCATCTATAACTTCCCACACTTCTTCAATGCTGTTTCTCTCAACCAATGCGCCGGTGGGACAACGGTTTACACACTGTCCACAGTTAGTGCATACCACATAATCAAGGGGCTTATCAAGAAAAGTAGAAATTTTATTCCGGCTGCCTTTGTGAGCAACCCAAAGAGCGCTGACATCCTGTAAATTCTGACATGTCCTGACGCATCGCTGACACTTGACGCATTTAGTATCGTCTTTCTGTATGGATGGAGAGGACTTGTCAATTGTATAATTTTGCAGCACGTTTATAAAGGTATCGGCCTCTACCGTATATTCGGTAGCCAGATTCTGAAGCTCGCAGTTCCCGTTTTTGTAACATCGTAAACAGTCATTTACATGTTCCGATAGCAGTAAAGATATAACTGATTTTCTGGCCTCCCGGACTTTCCGGGTGTTGGTCTGGATCTCCATCCCCTCTGAAACCGGGGTGGCGCAAGAGGCCTGAAGTGCATTAGCTCCTTTCTGTTCAACCACGCATACCCGGCAGTTACCAGCCACATCCAAATCAGGGTGATTGCAGAGAGTTGGAATTTTTATATTAAGTTTACTGGCCGCATCCAATATGGTTGAACCCGGCTCTACCTTAACTTCTATGTTATTAATTTTAAGAGTTACTTTTTTGCTCATTAAATCCCCTTTAGTACACTACCTCCTCACGAAAATTTTCTATTATAGAGATAAATGGATTTGCTGCGGACTGGCCCAGACCGCACTTTGCGGATATTTTCATCATCTTGGCCAGTTTAATGAGTTCATCAAGATACTTAGACGGCTTTTCGCCGGTTTTTACAGCTTCTATTCCTTTCAAAAGTTGCTGGCATCCAACCCGGCAGGGAGTACACTGCCCACAGGACTCCTCAACAAAAAATTCCAGAAAGTTATGAAGAACATTGTACATTGACCGGCTGCTTTTAAAGAGCATCATTGCTCCTCCAGTGGGAATACCTTCGAACCCAAGCACAGTATCCGCAAATTTTTTCCTGGGAACACAAAAACCGGAAGCCCCACCGACCTGAACCGCCTTTATATCCCCGTCGCTGAACAGTCGAACAAATTCCAGAATTTTCATCCCCATCTCCAACTCGTATATACCTTCCTCGACATCGGTGTCGCCCGAAACGCAGAATACCTTGGCCCCCGCAGAGTCAGAGGTTCCTAGCTTTTTAAAACACTTAGGCCCTTCGGAAATAATAATCGAAGCGTAAACCAGAGTCTCCACATTGTGCACCACGGTGGGTTTTCCAAGGTACCCTTCCGTAGTTGGAAATGGAGGTTTATTCCTGGGTTCCCCACGGTTTCCCTCAAGGGATTCTATGAGCGCTGTTTCCTCTCCACAGACGTAAGCCCCGCTTCCAAGTTTGATCTCTATATTAAAACATTCTCCCTTTTCCTTTAACTTCTTATTAAAATTATCAACTTCCCGGGAAAGCTGGGGTAAAAGATAGGCATATTCTCCACGGAGATAGATAAAACCTTTCTCCGCCCCTATAACCTTGGCGCAGACCAACATACCTGGAAAGACCTTTCCGGCCTGTTTCTTTAATATGGCCCTGTCCTTAAAGGTGCCCGGCTCTCCTTCATCGGCATTGCATATTATAAATTTTTCAACTGATTCGGCATCCCGGGCGGATTTCCACTTTAACCATGTTGGAAATCCAGCGCCGCCCCGTCCCCTAAGTCCGGACTCCTTAACTCTGTCCAGCATTTCTTCAGGGGTCATTTCCAGAACTTGAGCCAGAAACTCCTCCCATATACATTTTTTAAAAATGAGATTGACGCGTTTTTTATGTTCTTTTATTAATTTTTTTCTTTTCTTGCTGTCCATAAGTTTAGAGATATTCCTCCAGAGCGCTGATCGCCTTCTCAGGAGTGAGATTGCTGTAAATATTGTCGTTTATAAGCATGGCCGGGCCTTTATGGCATTGGCCTATGCAGTTTGTGGGAAGAAAACTAAATTTACCGTCCGGTGTTGTCTCACCGAGTTTTATTTTCAACTTATTTTCTATAGCTTTTACTATCTTATCCTGACCGTGCATGTAACATACTATGGTTTTGCATACTCTTATTATGTTTTCCCCAAGCGGTCGGGTGTCCAGAAAAGCGTAAAAAGAAGCCACCCCGTAAACTTCTGCGGGCGACATATCAAGTTCCTTGGCTACTTTAACCATGTTATATTCGGACAGACAGCTGTTCTGCCTTACTATATCCTGCAAAATAGGCAGAAGGCTTTGCCGGCTTCTTCCATGTTTTTCTACAGATTTTTTTACTATATTATTTTCCGTCATTGTGTCTCCTAAATGATATCCACAGCTTGTGAAAATAATCACAATCCTTAAGGATATCTTAATCTAATATTTTTAAAGTATTTTGTCAAGTATTTTTAAGGTACATAACAAATTTTCGTCCATTTATAAAATACATAGTTGTTTTTCTATAGTTCTGTACTTAATCAGATTAAATTGAGATCTTGAGTTATATGGGCTATGTATAAATTAACAGTATAAAAACAATCAAATGCCAGACTATAATATATTTTTTACCGGCCTGCTGTTGGTTTTTTGGGCAAAAGCCCGGGTATTGTTTATATTCCTCTCATCCGGACGGCACCTGTTAAGCCATAATTTTAAAAATCCCGTAGGGGTTCGGATCCATTAAAATTGTCTATTGCCTGAAACCATTTTTCCATTCAATATCTTTTCGCTGATATGTTGCCCCGGCTGTGGAGTATATTTTCAACTAAAAAACTACAAGTTTTGCCTATCCTATACCCCCAAAAAGGCCTTGGTAACATCCAGGGATTTTCCGTTTAAATCCTCTTTTATAGTCTGCCCTATCTTTTGGGTGTTACCATGATGAACTAAAGCGCATATTATAACGTTTTTCATATGTTCTAACCCTTAAAAAAAAAATAATTTAAAAGTTAACCGGGGGATCCAGAATCGATATTTTGTACGTAGTCACTCATATTAAATTTTCTTTCCAGACCCGAATAGCTCATGTACCTAACCTTTCCATATATTTCCCTCTCTTTCCACGCCCGATCGTGTACTCCTCCAATACCCCAGGATATTCCAGCATAGCCGTTGGGATCCCGTCCGTCAAGTTCATATTTGTCGTTTAAATATATGGCTCTTTTTAAAGCTTTTTCCGCCGAGGGACTCCACTCTAAAATTTTTTTAGCCCAGTACATCCTCATGTACCCATCCATTTTACCCCTGTAGAGCATCTCTTTTTGCGCTGCGTTCCAGTACCGGTCTTCTGTCTTGGCCTCTTCAAGTTCAGAAAGGCTGTATAGCTGTTCTCTGTTATCATCTTTATGGGCATTAAGTGATTTTCGGGCCCATTCCGGAAAGCCCTTAAAATTATCGTAGTTTTTATTGTAGCAGCAGAAATTATCGGCAAGCTCTTTTCTTACTATTAATTCCTCTAAAAAAGCCTCGATTTGACTTTTTGGCGCCCCGCTATCCTTTACTTTAAGGGCAACCCTCTGGGAAGATATCTGACCGAAATGAAGATAGCTGGATAAGCCGCTATTATAATCGTTGGAAGGGTCGTTTCTCTGGTCATATTTATTTAAACGGTCTTTTATAAAAGTATCTAATTTTTTAATCCCGTTTTTTGAACCCGGTCTGACCGATTTTACCTCCGGAACTTCTTCTTTAAAGTTAAGTCCGTTCTTTAGTTTTTCCCAGTTGATATCATTTACATTTATATCCGGTCCTGTTTTCTGCTGTTTTAAAGCCGGGTAACCGGTAAGAAATTCATCCAGTTTATCCTTGATTTTCGGTCTTAAAGTATATGCCGCGTATTCCTGTTTACCGGAAGCTTCCCATACGGGTACTACATTGTGGCCGTCTACCACACTAAAGAAACAGTCTGTTTTCCGGTATATTTCCTCTCTCCATCGGGTTTTAATCTTTATCGGATCCTGCTCGGTTACTACAGCCCCTATCCCGTATTTATCTATAAAATTTGGGAGTGCTTTTTCAGGTTTGCCCCGGAGTAACTGGAAAGATATATTCTTATCTAATAAAGATTTACTTACTTCTTTTAAACCGTCCAGCATAAAATGATATTGCCTGGCCCCGGCATTTAAAAAATTATCAGTAAGGCAGAATACCACAATAAGAGGAACATCCTTTTCCTGGGCAACTTGTGAGGAAAATATGAGAGTCCAGTTGTCTTTTACTCTTTGCTCCCGGCTCATCCAGTATAGTACCGGACCGGAAATATTTTTATCTCTTAATATCTTTGCTCTTTTGTAATTAAAATCCGAATAATTCATCAGTTTTTTATATGTCACCTTATCGGGAATATACTGTAAAATATTTTCAACACTTTTTCAATAAAATACATTACCCTGAATCAACGATACAGTTCTTTACTTACTTTTTTTCTTATTTATATACTCTATTCCCAGCGTTGGATTACCCGTTCCGTCAACTGTTATCTTAGGTTGTAAACCAGGAAGGTCTTCTTTGAGAAAATTCAGAGCTTTTTCTAGTTTGTTTTCATGGGCAAGTGCAATCTCTCTACTAAATAATTCCAATAATTTATTAATTGAAGTCGCTTTATACAGAGATCAATATAAACAGTATTATATTTTTTCTGTCAAGTTCTTTTAAAACATTTATTATTAAATAAATTTTACTATACCGCCGTATTTAAATGGATTTTCCACGCTGCCTATTTATTATGTATTTCTACGTTATGCACATATACATAATAATATTTTTTGCTTGTTTTTACTTTGCTCTCCGGACATATCAAGATGCCTTGCAGCAGCGTAAAATACACTGAGAAATAAAAATAAGTCCAACAGTGTAGTTTTCGTTTTTTAATTAATGTCATTTTAGGCGGGAATTAGGTACTTTTAGTTCCGAAACTCTATATCTATATATAAACTAACTTCTCGCTTTTTCCAGGCTACAATATACCTCATTTAAATTAACTCTCTTTCAGGCATTTTTTTATCAAAAACTGGTTTTATTATTGTTTCCGGCGCCCTGTAAGAAGTGCCCTAGGGGTGCGCCCTGTAAGAAGTGCCCTAGGGGTGCGCCAATTTTTTAAAAATTTTTAAAAGGATAAATTCACCTGTCTTACAATACCCTTTCGGGTGTCCGACCGTATATTATTTCAGGCCCAATCGTAAACTTTTCTCTACAAAAAAACCATACAGGCCGTCAGGAATTGCAGAATAATCACAAGCAAAAAAGGAGGGTTACAAAATGCATCTACGAGGGAATTGCAGTGTAATAAAAATCGGAGCAACTTAGCAGAATAGTGGGGTAATAATTACGCCGCTTCACGCTGGATGTTTCTGTTTACAGAAAAATTACCGTAGACCTGGTAGCTTATAAAAGAAGTCATAAGCACAAGAAAAGCCGCGGCGGCGGCAATGAAACTAAAATCGATGCCATTATCCAGTAATAATCCGAATACCGGAGGACAAAGAGCAGTTCCAAACACCATTAACATGGCCAGCAGCGAATTTATGTTGCCCAGATTTTTGGTTCCGTATGCTTCGGCAACCATGGCTGACTTAATTGTACTGCTCATCCCCATTGATATACCGGTAAGGGCAAGATAAAAAGGCGCGACAAAAGGATGGCTGAAAAATGACAGGGACAGCAGAGCAAGAAAAAAAGGAAGCAGATAAAACGGCATAAGCTTGACTGCTGTAAATTTATCAATAAGTTTTCCGCTTAAAAGCGAAAATACAGTTCTTCCAGCCGCGTAGGCAAAAAAACATGCTGGTATCCACCCCTCGATCCAGCCTTTTTCCCCGGCAAGCATCATCTGATAAAAAAATAATCCCGTAATAAGTGCCGGCAACAGTATCACATTTAAAGCCAGGACATAAAAATAGGAGTCTTTTAAAAGTTCTTTTCTATTAAAATTCGGACTCTCTTTATTATCTTTCACCTTTTTCGGCGTCATTTTAAATTCTTTTTTATCCAGTGCAAAATAGACAAAAGGTACAAGGAAAATTGCTATAAGAGCAGCGCTGGAAATCAGAGAGTAACGCCATCCTAAGGCAGCTATGAGAAATCCTACGGCAACGGGAAAAAGTCCTTCTCCGAACGAATATCCCAGCACCGATAAACTCAGGGCCTTTCCCCTAGACTTGTTGAATTTTTTTGATATTGAAGTTTTTGAGATATGGCTAAGAAGCCCCTGTCCTCCCAGTCTGAGTCCCAGTACACCGAAAAAAACAAATACAATATTAATTGAAAATGCAAGGACAATACATGAAATAATTAAAAGCCCCACGGCAGAAAGCGTATATTTTCTTAAACTTTTGCTGTCGATAAATTTTCCCGTGTAACTTAAGGCAAGTGAACTGCATATTGTAGCTGCACCGTACAAAAACCCAAACGATGAGTTTGTAAGGTTGAAATTATTTATTATCGAAGGGACATAGAGAGAAAGCAAAAAAGTCTGCCCAAAACTTGAAAAAAATGTCATTAAAAAACCAAAGGAGACAATTCTCTTGTTTCCCAGAAAAAAGTAAAGATATCCGATCATAATTATTTCTCTTTAGGAGATTCAAACAGTTCTACTTCAGGGTACTCTTTTGCGTAGTGGTCGGGCGACCAGCTTTCCATAAAGAGCATAACTTTACGGTTCAGCGAATCTTTTCCTATGGCCGCGCCGTAAGGCAGGGACCTTTTTAATTCTTCCTCGCCCAGAGAAGTTTGAAACCACCTTAATGCCTTCCAGGGCATAATTTTAAGATCCGAGTCGGCACCGTATTCCTCCTTGAGCCTGTACTGGAGCACTTCAAACTGGAGCGGACCCACCGCCCCTAGTAAAGGCAGAGGACCGGGATATTCCGACACTGTAAATGCCTGCACCAGGTCTTCGGCTAAAAAATGTTTTATCCCCTTGCGGAACGACTTGTATTTTGCCGGAGACGGATTCTGTATAAAAGCAAAATGTTCCGGGGCAAATCGGGGTATTTCGTTATAAACCAAATCTTTTGAGGTGGTGAGAGTATCTCCGACCTTAAAATCATCCCGGCTGACAAATCCGACTATATCCCCGGGATAAGCAACATCTAAAGTTTCTCTGTCCCGACCGAAAACATTGTGGGAACTTGAAAGCCTTATTTCTTTATCCAGGCGCTGGTGGCGGATTTTCATTTTCCGGTTAAATTTTCCCGAGCAGATCCGGATAAAAACCATGCGGTCGCGGTGCCTGGGGTTCATATTGGTCTGCACTTTAAACACAAAAGCGGAAAATTCAGAACTGTTTATATTTACCGGGCCATTTTGTGAAGACCGGGGTAAGGGCGGAGTTGAATACTTAAGAAAGTTTTTCAACATAAGTTCCACGCCGAAATTGTTCAAAGCGCTCCCAAAGAAAACCGGAGAAACAATACCTTCTCTTACTAAATCGCGATTAAAACTGCCCGAGACCGCATCTATAAGCTGTATTTCCTCGGAAGTTTTTTTATGTAATTTAGCTCCCAGTAGATCTTTTATCTTTTGTTCATCGAAATTATATTTTGAAACGTTAGATTTTAACTGCCCACCCGGGTTTTTTTTAAAAAGATGAACTTTATCATTTAGTCTATCATATATACCCTTAAAATACCTGCCGCTGTCCAGAGGCCATGTAACCGGAAAAGCCTGCAAATCCAGCACATCTTCCAGCTGATCTATAAGCTCAAGCGGCTCCAGAGCCGGCAAATCAAGTTTATTAATAAAAGTAAATATGGGGATTCCCCGCCGGGCACATATGCGAAAGAGATTTTTGGTCTGGGCTTCTATACCTTTACCCGCATCAATTACCATAAGCGCCGCGTCAGTGGCCATTAAAACCCGGTAGGTGTCTTCTGAAAAATCCCTGTGGCCAGGGGTATCAAGCAGATTTATTTTAAAACCCCCGTATTCAAATCGTAGTACAGTGGACGAAACTGAAATACCGCGTTTCTTTTCAAGTTCCATCCAGTCCGAAGCAGTCGTGCGCTGTCTTTTTCTGGCTGTTACCGTACCGGCAAGGTTAAGGGCTCCACCGTAAAGAAGAAATTTTTCCGAAAGAGTGGTTTTGCCCGCGTCCGGATGAGATATAATAGCAAAAGTGCGTCGACGGTTCGCTTCCTCCTTCATTTTTGATCTATCTATTTTTGTTTTAGTTTTGTTCATTATTTTATCTTATTTTTCCCGCTACAGTTATCCGCATGGGCAACTGTGTTTTTCAATTATATAAATTTTATTTTTAATTTAGCAGCCGGGGGAACTTAAACTGCCGATTATGAATAGTAGTACTATGATATTTATAAAGACAAAAAAATCAAGCCCTTTTTTTGAAAAACTTCTTTATCAAAAATATATTTAATATCTCGGTATACAGTAGCTCTACTTACTTTAGTCATTCCCACATATTTTCGGGTAGTTAAACATCCTTCAAAACTACCGTGTAATATCCTAATGTACCTTTCTGGGCTTTTCTAAAATATTATAATAATTATCTCTTTCAGTCATCATCCTGCTAGAAAGTGAATAGTATCTTTTTTAAACCGGTAGGTCAGTAAAACTAAAAGAATTGCTAAAATTATTTTTTCGTTTTTTTTCTCTACCTTTGGCCAGATTAAAACAAAAATTTTAAACTTAGATAAAGAATGGAAACGATTACAACCCATAGCCCTATTATTACTAAAATTATAAAAAATTGGTATAATATTTATATGTCACAAAAAGACAACGAAATCACAAAAACAATAAAAGATGTGTACCGTGAAGTCAGATTTGGGGTTCTGGCCACTCAAGGAAAAAAGTCCCCCTATACATGTCTCATAGGGTATATATTAAGTGAAGATCTCAAAAAACTGTATTTTATAACTTCTAATAAAACCCGAAAATTTACCAATATAAAAAACAACAATATGGTCTCTATTATGATAGACAACAGACAGACAGCCCCTGGAAAAACTTACCTAATAACTGCAATAACTGTTATGGGGGAGGCACAGATATTAAAAAGAACACCACCAAATTTATTGAAAAAATATTCCCAAAAGCATCCTGATCTTACCGATTTTGCAAGATCAGATAACAGCCGGATGATAAATGTAAATATTTCTAAATACATAGTAGTAAAAAAATTTCAGGAGGTCATAGAACTTAATCTTTAGAAAATGCCATTGTTCTAAAATATACCCGGTCTTACATACCAAGACAAAGATCGGCCAGGCCCTAAAGCAGTATCCCTGCCAGCCTGCCAAATTCAGGGTTTCAAGTAATCTGTAACTACCAAAGCCTACCGCATTTTTATTAAAGAAACCAAGCTGTATAAAAAAACAGTAAAAGAGATCCTGAGAAAAGATATAACTGAAATGAGTAGGGAGGAGATCTGGGATACCCATGTAAAAATTAAAACTCTATTTAATACAACTGCCATTCCGTCAAAACTTAGGGATAAACTCACGGAAATTATATCTGACTACTTTAAATCCACGTTACAGCAGTGAGGTTTTCCTTTCCCTCAAAGGAAAGCCATCAGTATTCTTTTGCAGGTCTGCATGATTCCTATATTAAAATTAACGGGATTCAAAATATACTAAAACCTATAAAACTTGTCTGGAGTTCTCTTTTCTATACGGCATCTTTAATATACCAAAAAGATGATAAAAATGGGGTAAACACCTCTGCTATGGCAGTTATTGTTCAGAAACTTGTAAAAAGTAAAAAGTCGGGAGTAATATTTACAATCACTCCCTCCGAAACAAAAAAATGAAAGATAAAATCCGTATGGGTATACAAAAAGGGACTGGTTTACGGAAAGGTAGAACCATTCATCTGAAAAATTAATAGATTTTTATAAGCTCCAAAAAATTCTAATGCTTACATATATCCTTGAAGAACGTAACGCCCCCACCTCCGCTTAATAAGAAAAAAACTGTTGATATATTAAAAAAACAATGCAGATAGAGGGTATCTCTAACTCCCCCCAGGACATAGAATGAACTGAAAACGGTAAAAACTTTTGTCTCCGTTTAAAAATCTACCTTGTATTATAAATATACTAATCTGTAATTTTTTAAATTAAATTTTCTTTTATCTTATCGGCAAATCTTTTGCCTTTTTTATCATCCGATATTATTTCGATTTGCCCGGGATCCGAAACACCCAGGTTAATTTCTGCCGCTCTGGATATCTGTTCTAACTGGAAAACCGGGGTGTCCATTATGACCGATTTTGAACCCAGCTCTTTTAAAATAGCAACTCCCACCGCATCGATGGCCACTGGATCCGTGGAAACTAAAGTTACATTGGCTTGAACTCTGGTTCCGGTAGCCGGCCCTCCATGTGTAAAAGCCTCAACGCCGTCAATAAGATAAAGATCCGGTTCATAGGCTAAG
>CAYZAK010000046.1:0-12429 GCA_964476445.1 uncultured bacterium | reverse complement strand
GGAAAGATGAACAGGGTAATAGATAAATAAAAAATTATGGATAAAGACAAAAAATATCTGAAACTTATTGAGGATATAAAAGAGAAAAGCATAACTACCCGGGAGGCGGTTAAAGAGTTAAAGAAACTCTCTTTTGAAAAAATCGATTACGCCCGTATCGATCACAACCGCGACGATCGCAAGGGGTATCCCGAAGTTATTTTCGGTAAGGGCAAGACCGGCGAGGAAATTTTAAATATAGCCCAAAAAATTTTTAACCGCAGCGGACGGGTATTGATTACCCGCGTAGCAGGGGAAAAATATAAAAAAATAAAAGAAGAGTTGCCCGGGCATGAATATTTCCCCCGGGGAAGAGCGGTTGTAATCGGCCAGTCCGGAGAGTCCGGCAAGGGCCGGCCCGTACCGGTGGTGACTGCTGGAACGGCCGACATACCCGTGGCCCGGGAAGCCACAGCGACGTTAAAGGCCATGGGAAACATAGTACGAGAAGTTTTTGACGCCGGAGTATCCGGAATTCACCGGTTTCTGGCGGATCTGGATTCCTATAAAAAGAGCCGGGTGTTAATTGTGGTGGCCGGTATGGACGGGGTACTTCCCTCGGTTGCCGGCGGTTTGGTCCCCTGTCCGGTAATAGCCGTACCCACTTCTACGGGATACGGTGCCAACTTTGACGGGGTGGCCCCCCTTTTGACCATGCTTAATTCCTGCGCGCCGGGGGTTACGGTAGTAAATATAGATAACGGGTTTGGAGCCGGGTACACCGCTTCTTTGATTAACCGGTCATGATTGTAATAGACTGTTACACAGGGGCCTCCGGGGACATGCTTGTCGGGGCGCTGCTGGATACGGAGAAGAATCCTGAAAATTTGATTTTTAAATTAAGACAGGCCGGACTGAAAAACGTAACAGCGGATATTAAAAATATTTCTAAAAATTCTATTACCGGAACCCGGCTGAGCTTTTTGGGGCCGGATAAAAGATTGGACACCCGGGAAAAAATAAAAGATTACGCCGGCAAACTTAAAATTTCTTCCAAAATCAGAAAAAAACTTATTGCCGTATATACCCGGATATTTAATGCCGAATCCTCTGTACACGGAAGTTCGGTAGATGAAATTCATCTTCATGAGATTGGAGGACCGGATACGTTTTTGGAAATTCTCTCTTTTTTACTTTTAACCAAAGATGAAAAAATTTACTGCCGTACTCTGACCGTGGGGAGGGGAACGGCAAAGACAGCCCATGGGGAGATTCCCGTTCCTTCACCGGCGACCGGGGAACTTATAAAAAATATGCCGGTGAAAATGAGCGATAAAGACGAAGAGCTCTTGACTCCTACCGCTGCAGCCATTTTAGGTGAGACGGCTGATTTTTCGGTGCCCGATATCGTAGTGGAAAAGACCGGTTACGGGATGGGAAAAAGAAGCTCGCTCCGGATTTTCCAGGGAAGCCGTTCGGGGAAAAATACTTTAAAAAAGGTGGAGTTCAATGTGGATGATATGACCGGTGAGGACGTAGGCTATTTTAAAGAAAAAGCAAGTTCATCGGCTGTTGATATATGGGTGGTACCCGTGTTTATGAAAAAAGGGCGACCGGGTTACAAAATAGAGCTGTTATGCAAAGAAAAAGATTTTAACCGGGTAAAGGGTCTGATATTTAAAGAGACGTCCACCGCCGGATTTAGGGTTTCGGAAGTGAACCGTCTGGTTACAAAAAGAGATATAGAATATTTAAACTCCAGCTATGGAAAATGCGGAATAAAAAAATACCGTACTCCGTCCGGAAATAAATATAAACCCGAATACGGGGATTTAAAGAGGCTGGCTGAAGAGAACGATCAAAATATTACAATATTAAGACAAAATATTATGGAGGAGTTCAAAAATGAGTGATGTCTATTTTATAGACCGCCGGGCCGATGTGGACAATTCTGTAATAGACAGATTGAAAAATCTCATAGATAAAACGGATATGGAGAAAGCTTTAAATCCCAACGACACGGTGGCCGTAAAACTACATTTCGGTGAACCGGGGCTGACCACTTTTTTAAGGCCGGTATATGTAAGGCCTTTTACCCGGAAAGTGAAGGACTGCCGGGCTCTTCCATTTCTTACCGACGCCAACACAATTTACCACGGTCCCCGGGCTGACGGAGTAAGACATTTGAATACAGCCGTTAGAAACGGTTTTTCCTATACGGTGACCGGCGCTCCCGTTATTATTGCCGACGGTATAGACAGCGGCAACCGGGTGGAGGTTGAAATAAACCAAAAATACTATAAAAAAGTAAAAATAGCCGGGGAGGCCCACCGGGCCAAAGCTATGATAGTGCTTAGCCATTTTAAAGGGCATGAAATGTTCGGTTTCGGAGGAGCGGTAAAAAATATTGGTATGGGGCTGGCCGTTAAAGAAGGCAAGTTATCTCTTCATTCCTCAGTAAAACCGTCTGTGAATCAGGATAACTGCACTAGATGCGGGGCCTGTATAAGACACTGTCCGGAGGAGGCCGTAAAGATGACCGACCAGGGAGCGGTAATCGACAGAGATATCTGCACCGGATGCGGTCACTGCATAATGGTCTGCCGGTACAGGGCGGTTAAGATAAGCTGGGATATGGATTTTTCCGAAGCTCAGAAAAGAACCGTGGAATACGCCCTGGGGGTTATGAAACCCAAAAAAGATAAGATATGGTTTTTTAATTTCCTTGAGGATATAACTCCCGAATGCGACTGTTACGGGTTCTCCGACGCTCCCCTTACCCGGGATATTGGAATAATGGCCTCTAAAGATCCGGTGGCCCTGGATCAGGCCTCTTACGATATGGTAAAGAATGCCGGGGCCATGGAAAACAGTAAAGCTGCGGGTCTTAAAAAAGGTGAAGATAAATTTAAGGGAGGACATCCCGAAACCAATCCCGAACCCCTGTTTGGATATGCTCAAAAAATCGGGCTGGGCGAAAGAAAATATAATCTTATAGAACTCGATTAATAAAGATGTCAAAAGATAAATAAAGTTCAGGTATTTAGGGAGTAAATAATTTTTAAACATGAAAATAGCGATTACAGCTGATATACATCTTCAGGGTTCCGGGGGAGATTCCTCAAGGTATAAGGGGTTAAAAAATATTCTTGAAAATCTGGCTGAAGATGGTATAGACAATATTATAATAGCCGGGGATCTTTTTGATAAGGATATGGAAAATTACGCAAAATTTGAAAAGATAACCCGGGAGTACGGTGATACAAGTTTTTATATTATACCCGGTAATCACGACCCGGATATTAAAGGAGAGAAATTCAGTTCAAATAATATAAAACCGGTTACCGGATCCCCAAAAATTTTAAATTTTGACAGTACTCAATTTGTGATGGTTCCCTACCGCCCGGGGGTGGCCATGGGGGAAGAGTTAGAAAAGGTAGTGGGAAAAATCAAAAAAGACCGGCCATGGGTTCTTATTGGTCACGGGGACTGGCTGGGCAATATTGATAACAGAAACCTGTATGAACCGGGTATATATATGCCTCTTACCGATCAGGACAGAAAAATTTACCGGCCGGATAAAATTTTTCTGGGACACATCCACAAACCGTTGTCCGAAGACGACCTTTACTATCCCGGATCGCCTGTGCCAATGGATATAACCGAAACCGGTAAAAGAAGATATCTGATAGTTGATACTAAAAATTTAAGGGTGAAATCCAGGCCGGTTAAAACCGACATACTGTATTTTACGGCCGAATTGACTCTTCTGCCCGTTGAAGACGAAGAAAGTTATCTTAAAAATGAAATAAAGAAGGTAAAAGAAGAATGGGATCTAACGCAAGTCCAAAAAGAGAAGACCGAAATAAGGGTAAAAGTATCCGGTTTTACCAAAAATAAGAAAAAAATAACCCGCCTTGTGAAAGAAAGATTTTCGGGATTTAAATTTTATAATAACCGGGAACCGGATACCGTGGACCTTAATTTCGCCGGCAACAGCCAGAAATCCGAAATCGCGGAGTTGACGGTAAACTGGATGGAAGAAAATTTAAAGTGGAATTTTAACAAACCGGATTCGCCGGATAAGGAAAAGGTTGTATTGGATATAATGAAAATTATTTATCAAAAATAGCAGAGATTATATATGAAAATAGAAAAAATTAATGTCAAGGATTTAGGGCCGGTAAAAAAGTTTGATTTTAAACCGGCTAACTTAAACCTTGTATACGGAAAAAACGAAACGGGAAAAACCTTTATAGTGGAGTTTTTAATCCGGGCTTTGTTTAAAAATAAAACTGGGATGTGGGATTTAAGAAAAGGGGGCGGAAACGGAAAGGTAACTCTCGGAGGTTTAGGCGAAGAAAATAAAGTTTTTTCCCCTAAAAGTGATCTTAAATTGTCCGATTTTTTAAAAGATAGTTTTTCTGAGATAACACCGGAACTATCCCGGTTAATGATTGTAAAAGGATCAAAAATTAAAATAGACCCGGATAGCGCAAAGCGGGGGGTGTCGCTTAAAATTTTAAAGAAACTGCTTTCCGGCAGTCAAATTTTAGATCAAATATTTAACCGGCTGAGTAAAACTGTGGGGAGGGCGAAGATCGAATCAGAGGATATCTCGGTTTCTTCAAGCACCAATTTAGTAAAAAACAAGGATAATACCTTTAAAAAATTAAAAAACATAGAACAGATTTTAAAAACAATAAATAAAAAATATGCCGGCGGGCCGGTACAAAGATACAGCAGGGAATTAGAAAAAACAAACAGAAATCTTAAAAGAGAAAGAATGGCGAAAAGGTACCTGGCCTATTCTTTAACCGAAAAGATAAAAGAGCTGGGAAAAAAACTCAAAAAAAGAAGAATGGACCGGATATCCTCGTTGAAAGATAAAGTGTCCAGACGGAGCACCCTGTTAAAAAGCATAGAGGATAAAAAAAATAAATTGGAGAAATTGGCAGATTCAAAAGATAACTACGCCTGGACAGAAAATGCCGCAGAACTATACGGAGAGTTAAAAAAAACATCAGAGTTTAAAAAATGGAAGGTCGGGATAATGACGGCCCTTCTTGTTCTGGCAGCTAGTTTTATATTTATTGAACCGTGGGTTTCGGCGGGTATTATAATTATAGGGATCGTATTTAATTTGGTTAAAGATAGAATGTTACCGGCGCATAGAGAAAAACAGGCGGAATTAAACAGGATAAAGAAGAATTATATGGATAAATTTGGTGAAAAACTTAAAGATTTACCCACCCTGAAAAGCAAAAAGGAAGAGCTGGCCGGGAAAAAGAACAGGTACGATATTCTTAAAGATGATTTAAAACAGTTAAATGATGATTTACAAAAACTGGAGGAAAAGATTGACGGGAATTTTTTGAATTTTACCGGTGAGAATTTAAAAGAAAATGAGTGGAGGCCGGCCGTAAACCGGCTGGAGGAGGAAAGAGAAGAACTAAACAACGAACTTTCTCGGAAAAAAGAACGTCGGGCCGGCTTAAATATTAGCGAAGATAATTTTATTAAAGAAAATCCCGGTTACAAATACTCTAAAGATAAAGAGGCTAAATTAATAACCCAAAAGGAACAGGTCCAAAAAAAACTTGACGACGAAAAAGAGAAACTGAAAAATCTGAAATTTAAAATAATAAATATTTTAGGAGAAGAAGATACCGGTCCGAAAATAGATTTTAGCGAACTTATTAATAGATTAAGGAGCCTGAAAGAGAAAATTGTCGGAGAGTACAGAGATCTTACCTCCAAGCTAATTGCCGAAAGTACCGTTTATAAATCAGTTAAAGAACTAAACAGCAGGGAGGAGAAAAAGATAAAGGAAAATTTAAAGACTAAAGACCTGCAGAGTATTCTTTATAAATTAACCGGTAGATATAACAGATTTTACTTCAGAGAGGGAGATGTTGTAGTCTCGGATAAATATTCCGACTTTAAACTACCGGAGCTGAGTACCGGAGCTTTCCAGCAGGTTCTTTTGGCCTTGAGGGTGGGAATAATCAAAAAACTTTTTAAGACAAAAAGAGCTTTTTTTATATTAGACGACGCTTTTCAGTATTCCGATTACAAAAGAAGAGAGTCCATGGTTGAGTTTATTATAAACCTGGCCCAAAACGGCTGGCAGGTGATTTATTTTACCATGGATGATCATATAAAAGACCTTTTTAGGACTGAAGGAAAAAAAGAGCTGGCCGAAGATTTTAAATACCTGAATATGGGGTAAATCATTGAGCAGCAGTTTAAGGCATATCGTCCATGTTGATATGGACGCATTTTTTGCTTCCGTAGAGCAAAGAGACCATCCCAAATACCGGGGCAATCCGGTTATTGTGGGCGCGAATCCCCGGGGTGGAACAGGCCGGGGGGTTGTCTCGGCCTGCTCTTACCGGGCCCGAAAGTACAATATACATTCGGCAATGCCTGTTTCCATAGCTTACCGCAGATGTCCCCAAGCGGTTTTTCTGCCCGTTAATATGGAAAAATATAGACGGGAATCGGTTAAAATATTTGAAATTTTAAAGGATTTTACCCCTAAAATTGAGAAGATTAGTATTGACGAGGCTTTTTTGGATATTACCGGGAGCTATCATCTATTCGGGTCTGTCGAAGATACTGTCCGTAAAATTAAAAAGAAGATAAAAAACGAAACTGGGCTTACCGCTTCCATAGGGTTGGCTCCTAACAAGTTCGTGGCCAAAATAGCCAGCGATTTTGATAAACCCGACGGTCTTAAAGTGGTTAAAAAAGATAAAATAAAAGATTTTTTGTTTCCGCTTAAGGTGGAAAAGATATGGGGGGTGGGCGAGAAGACGGCCCGGGAGTTAAAAAATATGGGAATACGGACTCTAAGAGATCTGGCCTTAATGAGTAAAGAAAAGCTTTACAATAAATTCGGAAAGAGGGGATTTGAATTTTGGTATCTGGCCCGGGGGATGGACGACCGGACAGTAAAGTCATCCCCACCGGCAAAGTCGGTAAGCCACGAATATACTTTTGATAAAAACACTTCGAAAAAGGAAAAGATAAGAGCTGTTTTACTGGAACTTTCCGAAAAGGTATCCGGTAGATTGCGTAAAGCGAATCTTAAAGGAAAGACCGTAACGTTGAAAATAAGGCTGGAGGGATTTAATACGTTTACACGGTCCGTATCAGGCAGTAAGGGGATTGATAGTACGGGAAAAGTATTTAAAAAGGTTGAGAAACTGTATGCTGAATTTAATAAAAAAAAGGTCCGGCTTTTAGGGGTAAAAGTGGATAACTTTTCTAAAAATGACGCCCAGCTATCTTTGTTTGACAGGGAAGATGATAAAAAAAAGCAAAAATTATACGGTGCGGTAGATAAAGTAAGAAAAAAATACGGTACCCGGGCTTTGTATCGGGCCGGAACCATGCTTACCGATGATAAAAAAGATGAAAAAAAATAGTTTTATTATTGTACTTGTTGCAGCCTGCTTATTATTGTTCCACAGCAGTCCGGCCGGGGGGTCCTGGCTCAAGAAAATATTTTCAATTTCTGGCTATTCTTTGGGGTATCCCCGTTTAAAAGGAGCCCGCCCGGTGACTTTTAAGTGGTGGTATAAAAACAGGCCCTACACTCTGGATTTGACCCTGTACGAATCGGTTTATGAGTACTACGCCGGCAAACCCGGGTCGGTCTCTTATTTTAAAAGTGAAGGACCGCCGGCGGACTGGAAAAAAGAGTTTTACGGTATGTTTACCGAAGTTCCCCGGGAAGAGGAAATATTTGCATTGACCGCCGAAAAAATAAGAGAGGCGGGTAAGAAAAGAGGATTGACCGATGATGAGATAGTAGAACTGGCCATAACTTTTGTTCAGGCCATCCCCTACGATCGGGAAAGGGCGCTCCGAATTTTAAGGGAAGAGGAAACTTCCAAATATCCTTACGAGGTTCTTTATAGAGGACAAGGCACCTGCAGCGGGAAAAGTTTTTTAGGGGCCCTTATTTTAGATGAACTGGGATACGGCCGGTCTTTATTCGCCTATGAAGAGAGACAGCACCTGGCTTTAGCCGTCAGGGTGCCCAGGGATTATTCCAACTACAGTTCAGGTTACGGTTATGTTGAGACAACCGTTTTCGGTTTGCCCGTGGGCATTGTGCCGGAATTTGAATCCGGGGAGGGGGCTATCCCGGTGAGAAATTACGGTTTTTCGGCCCGGGATATCCGGTACATAGAAGAAGGGGAGGGTATGTTTCCACAAATTTCAACCGAAAAAATGGGAGAGGTAAGCATTTACCAGAAAACCGAAGGGAAAGTTTACAACGGTATAAAGCAAGTTATGGATATTAGGGACCGGATCATACATTTTTACGATACGGCTGTTATTAACAAAAGTAGATTAAAACGGATGAAAGTAGATCTTAACCGCCGCGAAAAAGAAATTAGCCGGTTAATCCAAAAAATGGAAAAGGAAAAAGAGCCCGGAAACATAAACCGATACAACAGGATGGTTGAAAATTACCGTAAAGAATATGAAAAATACAAAAACGAGCTGGACCGGTACAACAATCTGGTTGATGAATACAACGGTAAGATAGAAAAATATAATTTACTGATTGCAAAATTCTACAGTTTAGAAGACCGAAGTAGAGTTAGAAATTAAATTTTTAAAAAGTAGTTTTATGGTTGATAAAATAAGATAATATTATATAATTATACTCTTAAGAATAAAGAAGCTATGGGTTTATATATTTAAGGGAAAAGGCAAAATTTTAAAAGATAAGTTGGAAAATGAAAAGTGATTGGAGGTAAGGCATGAAAAAAATTATTGTAAGTCTGGTTACTGTACCGGCAATTTTATTTACGGTTACAACCGGTGTAGCGGCGCAGGATGTCTCTTTTGGAATAAGAGGCGGGTTGAATTTAACTAATTTTATTGGAGATGATGCGGAGTTTACCGATAACGGCGATACGGTATCTCCGGATTCAAAGTTGGGTATAAACCTGGCCGGGTATGCAAATATTCCTCTGACCGGTCAGTTTTCAGTACAGCCCGAGCTTATTTATTCTCAAAAAGGGGCCAAGTATACGGATTCCGACACTATCTTTGATGTGGATTATGAATCGTTGGTGAAATGGAATTTAACTTATCTTGAAATCCCTGTTCTGGTAAAGATAAATTTTGATCAGGGTGAAGATATGATACCCTATCTTTATGCCGGACCTTCGGTGAGTTTAAATTTAGTGGCAGAAACTGAAAATGAAGTTGAAACAACTTTTCAGGGAGAGACCCAGACTACAACTGAAACAAGAGATATAAAGGATGATACGGCAGATATGGATTTTGGTCTAGTGATTGGCGGTGGAGTTGAACTTGCAACCGGAGTAACAGCAGATATAAGATATACTATGGGACTTGTTTCCGTAGACGATCCCGATGATGATACCGAAGATCCGGCCGACGTCTACAATTCCGCTATATCCATTATGGTTGGATATTCGTTCTGATTTTAGGAAGTAGGTGCTTTGTAAAAAGAGATGCCCTGAAAACTACGGGTATCTCTTTTTTTTATCAGCAGCGTATTGAAAAACCAATTTGTCCAGCTTAAAAATGATTGTACTTGACATTTTTTCTATGGGTATTATAAATAATATAATCCAACAGCAAAACTAAAACAGGTAAGGAGGGAGTATTAAAAACAAAAATTTCTGCATTATTGATACTGAAACCGGTGGGCTGAATCCACAAGAGCACAGTATTCTTTCGGTGGGTATTGTAATAGCCAGTCGGGAGAAAATTTTAGACGGTATGGAGGTGAAGGTAAAAGAAGCCCGCATTTCCACCACTCCCGGTTCAATGGCTGTAAATAAGATTGATCTGAAAAAACATTTAAAAGAAGCCCTGCCCCCGGAGGATACGGTTAAAGAAATAAATAAATATCTAGACGGATTTGAGAATGTGCTTTCGGATGATGAAGGGAAAGTAGTGCCCATAGGCCATAATATATATTTTGATGTGGATTTTTTAAAACGTCTCTTTAAGCAGGCCGGGATTCCGTATATGAACTATTTTTCTCACCGGACCATAGATACGGCCACTTTGATAAGGTTCTTTAATTTAACCGGAAAATTAGAGCTTGATTCAGCCAGTCTGGCTTCAGCCTGTAAATATCTGGGTATTAAGAATACCAGAAAGCACAATGCTTTTTCAGATGCCGTAGCTACCGCAAAAGTATTGCAGGAATTACTTAAATTTTAAAACACCTTTTAGTAACCTCTTTAAATTCTGTTTTAATTTTGGATTGAATGTGTTAGATTTGTATTTTATGGATAACCCCCGTAAAAATAATTAGTTGTATTGTAAAGAAAAAATTTTAAAAAAATAAGGAAGAAGTATATGAACAGTAAAAAAAAGATAGTAGCAGGTATTCTGGATAAGCATCGCACCGGATTCGGTTTTGTGATAAGAGATGACGGTATAAAACCGGATATTTATATAAATAAGAATAATCTTAAAACGGCAATGGATATGGACCAGGTGAAAGTAGAAGTTGTGACCAGGAGAAAAAAAGCCAAACCCGAGGGACGTATTGTAAAAATTCTGAAACGAAAATCCAGGAAGGTCATAGGAACTTTTGTATCCCAAAAAGGTTGGAAAGGGGTTCTTCCTCTGGGCTCTGACTCTGACCGGATAGAGCTGGATAAAAATAACCTTTTACAAAAAGTTAAAGAAGGAGATAGAGTTTATGTGCGCCTGTCCCGGATGCCAGGAAAAAAGAAGAATGCCCGGGGAAAAATTATTGATATTCTGGGCCCGGCGGGGACCTACCGGACAGAGATGGCCATTACTCTGTTAAGAAATGATATTAAAGAGGAGTTTGAACCCCGGGCCTTAAAAGAAGCCCAAAAACTGCCCGACGTCATTGACAACTGGGAGACGTCCGGCAGGGAGGATTTAACCGATTTAAACTGTTTTACCATAGATCCCCAGTCGGCCAAAGATTTTGATGATGCCGTCTCCATAAAAAAGAGCGGAAACGGTTATAAACTGGGGGTTCATATCGCCGATGTTTCCCATTTTGTCAGGGAAGGTAGCGAACTTGATAAAGAGGCCTACTCCCGGGGTACCAGTGTCTATTTGCCGGGAAGAGTTGTGCCCATGCTCCCGGAAAATATTTCCAACAACATCTGTTCGTTAAAACCCCATAAAAAAAGATTTACTTTATCCGTACTTATGGAACTGGATAATCAGGGAAATATTGAGGATTACCGGTTTGCCAAGTCCATAATAGAGAACAAATGCCGGTTTACCTACGACGATGTGGATGAAATTTTAGAACAGGAAACCTATACGGCCAAAGATATGTACGGGGATTTAAATACTATGGTTGAGCTAGCCAAAAAACGTAAAAAGAAAAGGGAAAAGGGAGGGTGCATAGATTTTGAGTTTCCGGAAATAAATATTTCCCTGCGGGAGGATGGCAAAGTAAAGACCATAAAGAGGGTTGAGCGAACAATATCTCACCGGTTAATAGAAGAATTTATGATTCTTACCAACGAAGTGGTGGCCGGTCACATGAATGACAATAAAATTCCAAGTCTCTACCGTATACATGAACAGCCCGAGGGAGAAAAACTGGAGTCATTTAGAAGTTTTGTCAAACTTTTCGGTTTTACTTTGCCCGAAGATGAAAAAATAACTCCCCGGCATCTTCAGACCATACTTGATCGCATCCGGGAGAGTAAAGAGGAAGTTGTGATAAGTACCATGATGCTCCGCTCCCTCCAGCAGGCGGTGTATTCTAAAAAGAATGAGGGACACTTTGCCCTGGCCCTGGATAACTACACCCATTTTACTTCACCTATACGCAGGTACCCTGATCTTATAGTACACCGTATAGTTTCTGAACTGGTGGAAAACGGGAAGTTGCCCCCGGAAAAAGAGAAAAAGTATAGAAAAAATCTTGAAGAATGGGGCAAAGAGCTTTCTAAAAAAGAGCGTTCCGCCGGCTCCGCCGAAATGGAAGCCAGGGAGCTTAAACTTATGGAGTTTATGAAAGAACGGCTAGGCGAGGTATTTGAAGGACTTATAAGCGGGGTGACCTCCTTCGGCGTTTTTGTGGAACTTAAAATGGGGTTGGAAGGACTTATTCACGTTAGAGATCTAGATGACGATTACTATGTTTTTTCAGAGGACAAGAAGGTTCTCAGAGGAAAAAGAACCGGAAAAAAATATAAAATCGGAAATAAGGTGAAAGTCCAGCTGGTCCGCATAGACCTGGAAAAAAGACAGGTTGACTTTAATATAGTCTCCGATTAATAATCACGGATTCAATGACAAAGTGCAACATTCTAGTTAAAATGGAAAACGAAAGGAGACTAGAATGTTATGGGAAAGAAATACTGTCACATAAGTCAGCAGGAGCAGGATATGGTAGCTGTATATAAAGCACAAAGATTAAACCAGACACAAATGGCGGAA
>CAYZAK010000045.1:0-12456 GCA_964476445.1 uncultured bacterium | reverse complement strand
AGGACAATTCTATCGATCCCGAAATTATCAATGAATTGCAAAACAACCTGGGGAACATAAAAAACAAAAAACCGCTGCTGAAATGGTGGAAAAACAGCCCGGAATAAAATTTCATAGAACGGTCACGTTTTTTAAACAAAGAACGGGTACTTTTAAAAAGTATAAACTCCTTGGAGACGGACTTCGCCGTACCGGCACGGTGTACTATGCTGGACTCAGAGCACCGTAATGGACTGGCACAGTGGCGGACTTTCTGCAGATGTTAATATTTGCAACTAAATCGTGACCTTGCTGAAACCTCCCAGGGAAAAATTTGTTGTTTGTAGAGCGTATTATTTTACTTGCTTATTTATAAAAAAATATTATTATGTAAATATACATAACGTAGAAATACATAATAAGGAGGCACCGTGGAAAATCCATTTAAATACGGCGGTATAGTAACCGGGAAGAATTTTGCTGACCGGGAGCAGGAACTTAATAATCTAACCAGGGATTTAGCCGATTGTGAAAAACTTTTTATGATATCGTCAAGGCGATATGGTAAAAGTTCACTAATAATAAATGCTTTTAAAAAACTGGAGAGGAAAAATATAAGTACCGTTTATATTGACCTGTATAAAGCGACTTCACTTAATAAACTGTTGGAATTATTCAGCAGAGAGATTGCCCTTGCTCATGAAAATAAACTTGAAAAAGCTCTGAATTTTCTCAAAGAAGTTCTTCCGGGATTAAGACCTAAAATAACAGTTGACGGAATGGGTAAACCAACGCTGGGTATAGAGTACACAAGTACTAAAGAAAATTCTTTAAAACAGCTCACCGACTTGTATGATTTACCCCAGAAACTTGCCGAAAAAAAAGATAAAAATTTTGTTATTGCTTTTGATGAATTTCAGGAAATACTTAATTTTAACGGAGATTCTATTGAAAAAGAGATGAGGGCCAGTTTTCAGCATCATGACAATGTAGGATATCTTTTTGCCGGTTCCAAAAAGCATATAATAAATGATATGGTGTACAATAAAAACCGTCCGTTTTATAAAATAGGGAAGGTTATGAATTTAGGGAAAATACCGCCGGAAAAGTTTAAAAAGTTTATAGAAGAGAAGTTTAGAAATACAGATTTTAAGATAGAAACCGGGGTTATTGACAAAATCCTCGAATTAACGGAAAATTACCCCTATAATGTTCAATATCTAGCTCATGAACTATGGGATATGAAGGTTGATAAAAAGAAAATTCATGTTGAAGATGTTGAAGCAGGGTTACTAAAGATACTGAATGAAGAAGAACCTTTTTTCACTAAAATATGGGACAATTTGACGCTTCATCAAAGGAATGTTCTTCAGGCAATAGCGGTTTCAGGGGGAAAGAAAATATTTTCTGAAAACTACATAGCGAAAACTGATATAGGCCCGGCTTCTTCTTTGCAGACTTCGGTAAAATTGCTCATCAAAAAAGAAATAATCGATAAAACCGATAATACATATTATATTAACGATGTTTTTTTTAAGGAATGGATAAAGAAAATGACAGTTTAAAGTAACCGGGGAAGCCGGCTTTAAATTTAGGGTTATCTGTTATGAACCCCCCGGTAGAATAATTGATTATCAAAAGATGAATTTTTATATCAAAAGTCCACAATCACGGGAAAATTTATGAATTTCCGGTTTCAATATGACTGAAAATAAAAAAGAATTAATCCGGGAAATCGAGTATGCCCTGGACCCCGGAGGATTTGTAGGCTGGTCTGAGTCGTGGGATTTCGTGAGTCGTCTCGATAAATTGAGAAAACGGTTGGACGAAATGGTTGAAAACGGGGATGCCTGCCAATCGATAGAAATTTTTGAAATATTTCTTGCCGGAGGCTACAAAAAAGCCGAAAAGATAGACGATTCTTACGGGAATTTCGGGGAGTTTTTAGAGGACCTGTTCCGCTCCTGGGTGAAAGCCAGACAGATTGCCGGAATGGAGCCCGAAGAGACCGTAAAGCAGATCCTGGCCTGGATTGAAAATGACAGATACGGATTTTGCCACGGAATTGAAAAAGAACTTGCCGGAATATTCGGGAAAAAAGAATTTAAGCTATTTGAAAAAGAATACCTGGAACAGATCGAGAAGGCCCTTGAAGATGAAGATGGGGAATCCAAAAGAATTTATGATTATCCGTGGGAGGTAAGAAGAAGGGTTTCGGCTTTAAAACAGATGTATAATATACGAAAAAATATCGCCGGTTATTGGAATATCTGTGAAAAAGTAGGAGTTACTCCCAGAGACTGCGAAAACCTGGCCAAGATTTACAAAAGCCAAAAAAAATATGAGCAGGCGCTTGAGCTTGTAGAAAAAGGTTTAGCTCTGGAAGAGCGGGCCAGGTGGCCGAATGAAGCCGGAATCTCGCTGGGAAAAATAAAACGTCAGTTGCTTGTTCAGACCGGGAGAAAAGAAGAAGCTCGCAACCAGGCCTGGGCGGAATTCAAAGCTCGTCCGGGAGAATACAGTTACGAAGAGTTGTTGGAATATGTGCCGGAAGAAGAAAAGGACAGGTGGCACGAAAAGGCCATGAAGAGGGTAAAAAATGAGAACTTGGACCTTGTCATAGGTTTACTCACCTCTGTAGGGGAGACGGAGATACTTGCTCAAAAAATTCTTGAAACTAAAAACAATGTCCTGGAAAAAATAGGGTATTACCGCTTGAAAGGTCCGCTGAAGGTGCTTAAAGAATCCTATCCCCGGGCTGCGGCAAAGATTTACCGGGCTCTGGCTATGGAAATACTTGAGGATGGGAGAAGCAAGCATTACGAATACGCCCTTTCCCACCTTTCAAAGGTCAGGGAAATATACGGTCCCGGAAGCGATGAATGGAAATCAGTTCAAGAATATATTGAGAATGAACACAGCCGGAAATGGAGTTTTTATCCCAAGTTTAAAAAACTGGTCGCCGGGAAATATCCGCCGGAGCGGGAGTCGTTTGAGCAGAAAGTAAAGAAAAAATGGCAAAAGCAGATATCCGGAGAAGATAACTAAGATTACCGGCTCGGGAGAAAGGGAGGTCAAATAAGATGAACGAAACAATTCCGGAAAGAGACTGGAAGTACCTGAAAAAGATTAAGTCAGAAATGCTGGAGGCCTTGTGTGACCGGATTAACAAGGAAGCTCGGCATATACTTGAAGTGTCGGCAAAATCGGAACACGAAAAATATCTATCGTTATACCGCCACATCAAGGATTCGGATCAGTTGGTTGCCGACTGTTTTAATGACTGGAGACGCTCTAATATTTTCTTCAAAATACCAAAACACCTCGGAGACGGACTTCACCGTACTGGCACAGTGGCGGACTTATGAAATACTATTATGGCTAAAATTTTGTTTATAACTCTGTTAAAAATCCTTAATAAATTACAGTGAATAAGATTATTATTGAACGTATAAGTATATGGAGGTGATCAGTTATGTATAAAAACTATCCTATAGTAAACAGATCTGTTCTTACGGTAACTCCCGGTGAACCATTTATCGATTGGGTCGTGGATTGCAGCAAAAAGTATGATAAACCGGGAAACAGGTTGAAACAGTCCAGTATAGAAACGGAGGGTTTTGACTCAAAATATATCTATCTTATACCGGACTTTGATAACAACGACAGATACAATAAGTTCATGCAAAAGCACTGTCCCGATATATTTGAGGATATTCTCGGCGGATGGTATGCAATTCCCAAGTTCTGGCCTGAAAAAAGAAACTGGCAGGTATTCAAGAAATGGTTTAGATACGAGATAAATACAATGGTCCAGGATTTATCTTCTAACAGACAGCTGGGTTATTATTAAATTACAGGGTAATAAGTATGAATGAGAGAAATATAATTGATTTAAAGCAGTATGTAAAATCCGGGGATAGTATCGCCGAACTTGTAAAACCGGAAACCAAAGAAGAGGAATATTACGGCAAGATAGCTTCTTTTGGTTCATCCCTGGAGCCGCAAAAGAAGAACCACGTGCCTCTTCAGTATATTAAGAATTTTATGTTCAAAATATGAATTTGTTCACGAATTAGTGAACATTAAATAAAATTGAACATGTGTGTATTAATATACTAAATATTGACTTTTTGTTAAAATTATTTTATTATTAAAATAAATGAACAATAAAAAATAATGAACAAAAGGGAAGTATTATGAATAAAAACAAAAATAATATATTTGAAAACGCTATTAAAGAATTTAAAAATAATATTGATTTACCGATCACAATATATGAATTAGAAAAAGATCAGCAGGTAAAGGCGGCAGATAAAAAGATAAAAATAGAACTGCATGATTTTGAACTAATTTATAATGTTGTAATTAAAAAAGTTGTTAATAAGGCAATCGTAGGACAGATAAAACTGAAAAATAAAAATTTACAGCACCCCAATTTAATAGTGACTGATTATATTGCTAAAGAAATGGCAGAAAAGTTAAAAGAAAAGGGAATTCAATTTATGGATGTTGCAGGAAATGCTTATGTAAATCAGTTTCCTTTATATATTTTTATAAAAGGCAATAAATTAAAGAAAAAATATAAAACTCCTCAGCCAAAACGTATTTTTAAAACAACCGGGTTAAGAGTATTATATAATTTATTAATAAAACCGGAATTAATAAATAGAACTTACCGGGAAATAGCTGAGAAACTGGATGTGGCATTAGGTACCGTGGGGTGGTTGATGAAAGATTTGGATAATTTAGGTTTTCTTGTAAGGGTTGAAGATGGTAAAAGAAAAATAATTTTCAATAAAAAGATTTTAACTGACTGGTGTACAAACTATCCTGATAATTTAAAACCCAAACTGCATTTGGGGAATTACGAATTTATTAAAGATAATAACAACTGGCAGGAATTTACAAAAAACAATGGATTATGGGGCGGGGAACCTGCTGCAGCTAAAATGACAGATTATCTGCGGCCGGAAATTTTAACAATATATGTGGATAAAAAAGATTTAAATAAAATAATTATTGATAATAGATTAAATAAGGAAGAAAACGGGAGAATACAGTTTTATGAAAAATTCTGGGATACTACCGGAAATAATAAGGATACAGTAAATCCCCTGTTAGTTTATGCCGATTTATTAGCTACAGGAAATGATAGGAATATAGAAACGGCAAAAATTATTTATGAACAACACCTTAAACATTTCGAATAAAATAAATTCTTCTGATAAAAAGGCCATTGTCTTTGTAAAAGAAATTGCGGACAAGTTAAATATACCTTTTTTTATTATTGGTGCCAGGGCAAGAGATTATATATTAGAGTATTGTTATAAAGCAAGAATAACAAGAAAAACGGAAGATATTGATTTCGGAATTAAGGTTCCTACATGGGAAGATTACGAAAAATTTGAAGAAAATTTAGTTGATAATGAAAAATTCAAGAAAGGACGTAAAATAAACCGATTTATATTTAATAATGAAGTATTAGTTGATATTATCCCTTTTGGCAACCTTTCCGAAGAAAGCAGAATTATTTCCTGGCCGCCGGAGCACGAAATTATTATGACAATTTTAGGTTTTGATGAGGCCTATAGAACAGCTTTAAAGGTAATTATTAGTGAAGATCCTAAAATAGCGATAAAAGTACCGGCGCTGGCAGGGTTAACTATAATGAAATTAATTTCATGGTATGAAAGTATAGATAGAAGGGAAAAAGATGCCAGAGATATTTACAAAATTATGACTAATTACAATTATAACGATAATATAGATCGTCTCTTTAATGAAGAAAGAGAAATTAATGAAAATGAGGAATGGAAAATTGATAATGCAAGTTTACGTTTATTAGGAAAAGATATGAAAAAGATTGCTTCAAAGAAAACAGCCTCTTTATTAGAAGAAATTCTCAAATTTGCTTTAAATAGTAATAAAGGGTATCCCCTTGTTGCTGATATGAGAATGGTATCTGCTACAAGTAATGATTCTGATATAAAAGAAATGTTGCGATTATTGACAAAAGGAATGAAAGATAAATTATAAAAAGAGGGATATTCTATTAAATTTCCAAAATAACAAAACAAAGCACCAAAGCACCTCGGAGACGGACTTCACCGTACTGGCACAGTGGCGGACTTATTCTAAAAAAGTGAGGTTCTATTTTATCCGGTAATTTTAAAGTGTTATATACTAAAAAAATAAGTTCAAACATCGTACTAATATAAAAATCACGTAAATTTGTATTATTTCTTGAATTAATCAGGTAGTTAAAATATTTTCCCTATTTTGTGTAAAAAGTTGCAAAAACTGTCATTTTCTATTAGAATATGTATAAAACTACACAAATAAGGAAAAAGAAACAATGAAATTAAAAAAATTTATTGAACAGTGCCAGTCAAAAGGCGTTTATTCATTTACTACAAAAGAAGCAATAGAAGAAACCGGCATGACCGAAGCGGGTTTTTATAATGCGACTTCCCGGTTAAAAAGCGAAAATAAGTTGATACACCCCAAACAGGGTTTTTATGTGATAGTTAGGCCTGAGGAAAGAGCGTCGGGCAGCCCGTCACCGTTTAATTATGTTGAAAGATTAATGGGGTATTTAGATTCTTCTTATTATGTAGGGCTCCTATCCGCTGCTTTGATACACGGAGCTACTCACCAGCAACCTCAAGTTTTTCAGGTTGTGACAAAAAACCGGATACGTTCAGTCCGTAAGAAAGCAGTTAATGTTCAATTTGTTTTCAATAAGGATTTTGAAGAAACACCACTTATTACCCAAAAAACTAGGTCGGGGTATATCAAAGTGTCCACCTGCGAAGCAACGGCTGTAGATGTTGTATATTACAGTAAAAAAGCCGGAGGGCTTAATAATGCGGCCAATATATTAATCGAGCTGGCCCGGGAGAAAAAACTTGCTCCTGATAAACTTTTAACTGCAGCTGTTGATATGCATAGTCAGGCAACTTTGCAACGCTTGGGTTTTATGCTGGATAAGTTCGGATTTACCGGTATTACCGGGCCTCTTTCAGATTGGGTATCAAAAAATACGGTTTCGCGCGTCCCTCTATTAAGTAACGGTAAGCGAGCAGGGGTACCTCAGGATAAAAAGTGGAAAGTAATGGTCAATACGGAGATTGAACCGGATGTTGTATAGGAACGGAAATTATGCTGCCTGAAGATTATATTATTTCCTGGAAAAAAGAAGCTCCGTGGAGGTTAGATTCCCAGGTCGAGCAGGACTTAATTCTGAGCAGATTGCTGGTGGAACTGTTTTCTAATGAAATTATATCTAAAAGACTTATATTCAGAGGCGGAACTGCTTTGTACAAACTGTATTATAAAAAGTCTGTTAGGTATTCAGAAGATATTGATTTTGTTCAAAAAGAGGCCGGCCCTATCGGAGAGGTTATGGGGCAGATAAGAAAAATATGTAATCCTATTCTCGGTGAGCCTAACTGGAAACAGACAAAAAACAGAGTCACTTTTTACTACAAAAGCCGGTCTGAAATACCGCCTGCCGTCCCGCTGAAATTTAAGATAGAGATAAATACCCGGGAGCATTTTACGGTTTTCGGTGATAACAGAAAAAAGTTTTCTGTCGATTCCAGGTGGTTCCGCGGGGAAAGTACTATAGTTACTTATTCACTTGAAGAACTTTTAGGAACAAAGATGAGAGCTCTTTATCAGCGTAAAAAGGGGAGAGATCTTTTTGATATATGGTACGGCTTAAAATACGGAAAAGCAGAGATAGAAAAGATTGTTGAGACTTTCAGAAAATATTTAAAGTCTCCAGCTGTATCAAAAAAAGAATATTTTAATAATCTCAATGAAAAAATCAGCGAACCGGGATTTAGAAAAGATACAGATTTATTGTTGAATCCGGGTATTGATTATTCCCCGGATACAGGATATGAGTTATTTGCCGAAAAATTAGACGGTTTTAATAATAAATTTAAGTTAAATCAAAATTAAGAAAAAGGTGACGGTTGTTCCATAACATGGAACGTTATAGAGAGTTAATACCGGAATAGAAAAAAGATAGATACTATTGTAGGGTTTGGTTTTTGACAAAAATTGAATAAATAGAGAGGATATATCCAGATTTGGATATATCCAATTCTGGATAGTTTATGAAAGCAACTATTTTATTACTTTTGAATTAAAAAAAGCGACGTTATTTATGAATATGACTCCGGGATCCGGGTTTGGTGAATGGTGGGTATAAAAGTTGAAAATATCACATAAGTATATTATAATTATTTCGTAACAATGTTATCAATAGCAACAATGCGAAATATATGAGGTATTTAAAGTTTAAAAACAGTTTAAAAGAGTATACTGTGTTTTCCTTAAATGATATACGGAAAATTGACAGCAATTTCCGCCGACGGCAGCTTAATGAATGGCAGGACAAGGGCTATATACGGAAAATAGTAAAAGGATATTATATCTTTTCTGATAGGGCTGTTAATGAAGATACCCTCTATCGTATAGCCAATAAGATATACAGGCCGTCGTATGTATCACTTGAGATTGCCCTTTCGCATTACAGCCTCATTCCCGAAAGCGTCTACAGCGTAACATCGGTTTCAACAAAGAGAACATATAATTTCAGTACTCCGGTAGGGGGGTTTACTTACAGGACCCTGAAGCCTGAACTTTTTTTTGGCTATCATATAGTCAGGAAAAATGATGATACACCCTACAAAATAGCCGCGCCCGAAAAGGCTCTCCTGGATTATCTCTATCTTAATCCTCATTATGATACGCTTAAAGATTACAGGGAGCTCAGAATCAGCAGCGAAATGTTTTGGGAATCCATAGAGGAAAAAAAGCTATTATCATATGTGGAGAAATTCGGGCAGAAGAAGCTAAAGTATAGAGTTGAAAAATTGTTGAGGTATCTGAAAAATGATTGATATAGAGCATCTAAGCAGTTTTTATCCGGATAATATAAAACCGTACAAAAAGAATATCCTTCGTGAATATCTTCAATATAAGATACTGGATATTATCTATAACTCAAAATACGGCGCAAACCTTGTATTTATGGGGGGTACAGCCATAAGGATTATACATCAGAACACTAGATTTTCAGAAGACCTTGATTTTGATAACCGGGGGGTATCGAAAGAAGAATTTATAGATTTAGCGGAGCATATAAAAAAGAATTTAGAACTGGAAGGGTATAAACTTGAAACTAAAATAAAAACAGGGAAAGTCTATAAATGTCTTTTTAAGTTTCTGGATATTATTTCTCAAACAGGGTTGTCCGGACATATTAATTCAAAACTGGTCATCGGGTTTGATACCCAACCCCAAGATTATAAATACGATCCGGATAAAGAATTAATAAACAAGTTCGAGGTGTTTAACAGTATATTTATCGCTCCGATAGATTTACTCCTTGCTCAGAAAATATGCGCGGTATTTACCAGGTCCCGGCCGATGGGCAGGGATTTTTTTGATATAGTCTTCCTCCACGGGCAGACAGAACCGGACATGAATTACTTATCCGAAAAGCTAAATATAAAAGACAGAACCGAGCTCAAGAAAAAACTTACGACCAGGTGCGGGGATTATGACTTTAACCGGCTTGCAAAAGATATAAGGAATTTCATCTTTAACCCCAAAGATTCCCGGAAGGTAGTTCTTTTTATGGATTATTTAAAAGCTAAATTTTAACTGTTTACCATGAAAAGAAAAAAAGCCCAGGGTTATTTAAGAGGAAATGTTCCGAGTCTAGCCTTTACATGTTTTATCTCGTCGCAGGCAAAAAGGTGACGGTTCCAAAAAGGTGACGGTTCTATTTTTGCAAAAAGGTGACGGTTCTATTTTTGTATCTGATAGATATTATATATCCCGAAATAAATATATACAATCACCGTATTAATATGAAAATCTCTTGATTCTGTGCTATTTTATCTACTTAGCTCTATTTATCATAAAATCAATATTCTCATTAGTATTAAATACTTTAATTTCTATCCCGGGCTGTCTTTTTTGCCAGACTCTGAATATTTCATCAGCGAAACCCTGCCCTATTGTTTCAATATCTTTAAAATTCAATAATATTTTTTCAAATTTGTTCAAGCCGGAAATAATTCGTCTTGCTTGAGAACGGGATATAAAATTGCTTCCCAGGTTAAAAAGATCCACCTTTACTTCTGTTTTATTAAAAGTGAATCCTTCTCCAGTAAATTGTCTGAATATTTCTTTTAAGGATTGGCTACTGTTCAGGTTTATAGTAAAAACCACCCTTGTACCCTCTTTTTTTTGTCCGGAATCGTAAATAAAAATATCATCAATTAAATTATTGAATAAAATTCTTTTATTAATTCCTCGAATAGTCAATACGTCGGCTGCTTTTGAAGTGAAAAAGATACCCTCCCCGGAATGAGCTTCAGGAGCTGTAGTCTGTTTTCCTTTCAATAAGTCCTGAATAGCCTCCAGGTCATCATTTAAATTTTTCTTCTTACGTATATTTTTAAATATTCCTATCCCGAAATCTTCTATAATAAAACGTACTTGTTCGTTATCTCTATTCATGGTTACCTTTATCTTTTCGGAACCGGAGTGTTCGATAGCATTATTTAGTATTTCAGTGAAAGAATATTCTAATATTTCCTCTATATTTTGAGGTAAGTCCATAAAAATTCCGGTCTGCCGCTTGATTTTACTTAAAATTATGTCCTCTAAAAGATTCTCATTTTTTAAGTCCAGATGAATATCCTGAATTGTTTTTCTGGCTTTTTTTAATTTTTGTTTATCTGCTTTTACGTAATGAGTCCGATTGGCTTTACCCAATCTAATTATTTTCCCCTCTTCTTGCAGCTGCCGGAGAAATTTTGCAATGTAAGTGCGGGAAAAACCCGTTTCTTCCATTATCTCAGAGGATTTAACAGAATCTTGTTTATTTATTTTTTCTAAAATTAATTTTTTAATATCCATAAAAATACCCTAATAGTTTACAACTTTAGTATATAAGATAAAATTAAAGTTGTAAACTTAATAGTAAACAAAATAGGTTGTTTATGACTTTTTAAAATTTCATCGTAGTACCGCTTTATTGACAACTTTCTCGTTATTTCCGGCCTTCAGTCAGCATAAATACACGCTACATACTCTCCGCGATAGTTTCTTCCGTCCCACCCGATATTCCACCACTGATCGGGAGGCTAGGGTTCATCATCAAGAAAAGTTGAGATACATTCGCCGGTAATATTATAAATCTCAATTGTTACTCTCGCCTGAGAGCTGGTATCTGTTTTTATTCTTGTTATGGCGTCCGTTCCGCACTTCCCGTCCAGTAATAGGTCCTGAGCTTTGATTCGTCTTTTGTTCCCAGACCTGCAAAGTTTTCGTTGTGATAGTATATGTTGTACCTGGCCATTTTTCGGCAGGTTTTTAAAACGGTAAACTGCCGGGCGGACCCGTTGATAAACTTATTCTATGACATTTGGGTATATACGTTTCCCCGAGCGGATATATTATTCCTGTATATTTTCCCGGCACAGTGATAGTAGTTATAGGAATTCTCAGTGTAGAAAAATTTTTATAATCCGATCAAATTTGATAAAATTTCAAAAATACATATCCATTTAACCTGGTTGCAAGGAGATACATAGATTTTTAAATAATATAAAAGAGGAGGTAACTTCCAGTGAAAACATTATTAGTACTTATTGTAATTCTGCTTGGCGGAGTAAAGAGCGGGCAAACTGGGTTTTCCGGCAGTCCGCTTATTGATAATATTGGAGTTCCCACGGCCCGTACTTTAAACCGGCGAGAGTTTAGATTAAAATCATGGAATCTAAATTTAACTTACGGACTAACAGATAACTTACAACTTGGAAGCAGGCCTCTAATGAAGGCTCTTTCTCCGCCCTGCATTAATCTCAGCGGAAAGTATACTATTATAGATCCCGATGAATCCGCTATCGGTATAGCGGGAGGAGCTACTATTTATAACTTTCCCTCGGGCACTGTTGTTCCTTATTTTTTAACTGCCACTTTATCCATGACTTCTAACACCAATTTTCATTTTATGGGTTCATGGGAGTATCCAACTCTTTCAGTTATAGATGACGAAACCTCGGGATTATTCGGCAGAGAATTCGAAAAATTTATATTAACGCTGGCCGGAAAAAATATTAGTGGTGAATTATTTCACCTGTTAGCCCGGCCCGTATTTATGGGTGGTCTGGAAACCGACCTGGGTAGCAGAACAAAATTTCTATTGGATGCCGGATACGGAAAGACATTCCAGGAATTATACACCGGAGCAGCGTTTCTGATTGCCTGGGACAGTTTCCATCTTAAACTGGGTTCTCAGGTGACCCCCCGATTTTGGCCCGTAATTAAATTATGGTGGAGATTTGAACTTTAAAAAATTTTATAAAAAGAGATAATACTAATCACGTATTCAATGACAAAGTGCAACATTCTAGTTAAAATGGAAAACGAAAGGAGACTAGA
>CAYZAK010000044.1:0-12466 GCA_964476445.1 uncultured bacterium | reverse complement strand
CACCTGTATCGGCACGATGAAACCGGGTTCTTTCAATCCAGCTTCTGGTAAATATTCCAAACTTTTTTCTACACCTGGTACACTTCCATTTATCTTTTCCGAGTTCCCAAAATTTATGCCTATATTTGCAATACGGACATTGGGTTTTATAGCCGAATTTCTTCGTGCGCCAAATTGCCTTTACCCGCGCACGAGAATCTCCATGGGTAAATATGTTTTTCATAGCATTTACTCCAGTCAATAAACCAACAACTTAAATAATATCTTATCATATTATTGCTGGTCCTTGAAACAGTAAATGCCCTAAACTATTATCAGGTAACCGGTAGTTTAAAACTATTATATTTTTTTTTAAAATTTGTAAATATTTCTAATATTTCCATAAATTATGAGACTGTCTGTCTGGATGTAAGCACTATTGAGATGAGTGCCCGGGTTAACACTAAAAAAGAAGACCGGGTAAAAATAAAAGAGATTGGCCATTTAAAGGGTAAAAATTCTACCGGGGTTTTAACTACCAGAATTGCTTTAGGAGATAAGTCGACAGCGGATGTCTACAATGAACTAGTGGCTGATGGACCTTACGCCAGGGGGCACGTAGATTGTAAAGAGATTGTCCAAAACAAAGCAAGAGCAAAAGCCGTATCGGTTGTAGAAGTGGAAAATTAACTTATGAGGCGGCGATAGGCAGAGTAGATTCAAAGCAACTTCAGACCTTAATGAGCAGGGGCTTAAATTAAGATAAGGCCACCGATTTAATAATCAAAGGCATTTTAAAAAGCTAGTAAAGTACCCCGGATATTATAGCTAAACCCAGCCCGCTTATCATCAGTAAAACAGTCAGCATCCTAAATAATTTTTTTACATTGGTGAATATAAAAAATATTTAAATTTTATTCAGGGTTCACCAGCTGCCCCATAAATAAAATTGTTTCTGTCTGTGCCTCTTCTATCATGAAAAAGAACGGGCGGTTAAATTCAATGATTGGCGGTTCTTGAGGTACGCTTGTTGTTCTCATATCTATAGCTGTTGCGGCGGCAGCCTCAGTTCCTTTTTCGTCAACCTCTATAAAGGAACTGTGAAAAACTTCATTTATAAAAACGTTAAGAGGAGATATTTTTTTTAGATTAACCATATTAGAAAAATTTGCCTGACCCCGGTTAAAAGCTTTTTTAATGCCCATATTTTGGAGAATATCTGACAGTGACAAATCGTCTTTTAAAGTAAATTTTGGAAGCCTTAGAATTATTTTCTCTTTATCAGTTGGTTTTACGTTTTTTAAATCGTCAACGGTGAGGTTATCGTAAAAATTGGTTAATTTATTTTCCGGGGGCATAAATGCGTGGAAAAGATAACTCCCGTCTTTGTATGGAACAGTTACCGTTTGTATATTTTCACTTATCGAGTATCGGTATTCGGCTTTATTTTCCATCATATTTACTTCTTTTTCTTGTGCTGAGTAAAAGGGTCGTTCAGAAGTTTTTTTGGGATCAAATTTTTCTTCCCAGATACTTTTAAAATATATGGCGTTTACCAGGTAGGCTATTACGTTACCTGGGACCGGCCCGGGATTGATAATTTTTTCTATCTTATCCTTGGTATTTTCTTGTACCCATTGATTTACGGTTTCTCCTTTACGGGGCAAAGAAGAAATTTCCGCTTTGAAATATTTTGCAGCATTTTTTTTATAACGGTTTATAAAAGGAATAGTATCTTTTAAAAAAAGAGCGTTGGCTACGGCCAGTTCGGTTTCTTTGGCCGGGCTAATTTTTTCAAGGTAGTCTTTAAGCTGTCTGCTCTTTTCTTTTAACCGTCCTGTTTTAATTTCAGAAACAGATAGGGTATTAGCCATCTCTTTTCTGGTATTTTCTCCGGCACCCGTATAGGCTAAAAGTAAAGCTGTATGAATGCTGTAAGGAGATAGGAAAGAATTTTCATCGTTTTGGGTAACTTTAGAAAAAAGCTTAAGAGCAAAACTGTTCTGGGCGTTTGAAAGTTCTTTAATATTTACTTTATTTATATCCTTTACTGAACTTCTGAAAGCGGCCGAAAAAGTCGGCAAAAGACCTAACCGGATAAACAGAAAGAAAAGTACAATTATTTTAAATGTTTTTATTGTTCTCATGATGTAATTCTAATAAATATTTATAAGGAAACAAAATCTGGGGTCACGGATTTTTTTTATTATTGGGGTACCGGTGGCTACAATATATTTTTTTATTATAATTTTTATATCCCAGTCTGTAAAATAAAACTTCTTTACGTATGTGAACCTGCAGTTTTACCGTAAGAATTGACAAAAAACGTAGATAGAAAAAATACGGTAATTGTATTACCATACTAAAAGTAAAAAAGTTTTGTTGACAATATGATAAAATATAATATTATAAAAATGCTAAGATATATTATGAATATTAAGGATTATAAAATTATTACAGCGACGGTATTGATGGGGGTGATTTTCTCCGTTGCAGGATTATACGCTAATCCTTCCCGGGAAGATAACTATAATTTAGAAAATTTAAATAAGGTTACAGAAATAAATGAGGAAAATATGGAAGCGTCCCGGGTTTACCCATATTTTGAAGGAGGTACTGCGGCCGCTTTTGGTGGCATCTTTCTTTTGGGATTAGCTCTTAATTTAACTCCCTGTGTTTACCCCATGCTCACCATTACCGTTTCAATTTTTGGAGCAGGGGGAAAATATGAAAAGTTTAAAACTTTTCTAAGGTCGGGAGTATATGTTTTGGGAATTGCCACCATGTACAGCGTACTGGGGGTAATAGCCGCCTTTACCGGCGGACTTTTTGGGGGACTGTTACAGTCGGAAACGGTTATTTTTAGTATAGCGATGGTGTTTTTTATTCTTTCCCTCAGTATGTTTGGAGTATATGAATTTAAAGTTCCGGCTGCTATTTCCGGCCGGTTGACCACAGGTAAAAATACTGGATTAACGGGACTTTACCTTTCCGGACTTTTTGTGGGGATTTTCGCCGCGCCGTGCGTGGGTCCTCCGGTTATCGGACTTCTTACCCTTGTAGGGCAACAAGGAAATCCCTTTTTTGGATTTGCGGTGTTTTTTGTCCTGAGTTTGGGTCTGGGATTGCCCTATCTTATCCTGGGCACTTTTTCGGGGCTCTTAAATAAATTACCTGGATCCGGGGAATGGATGGTATGGGTTAGAAAGTTACTCGGTATCGCTCTGGTGGGGGTGGGCGTTTTTTATCTTAGTTTAGTCTTTTCACCCCGGTTAATTTTTATTTTTATTCCCGTTGTTTTAGTGGTTGGTTCTGTTTTCCTTGGATTTATTGAGAAGTCCGGCTCGTCAGGGCCTGTTTTTCCATGGATAAAAAGAGTAACCGGTCTGATCTTACTTACTATAGCTGTAATAATTTTTAGAGCCGGCCGAGAACCATCGGTTGAGTGGGATGATTATTCCCGGGACCGTATTTCTTCAGCAGCTGAAAAAAATAAACCCGTTCTGTTATATTTTTCCGCGGATTGGTGTATACCCTGTATGGAATTGGACCGCCGGACGTTTACCGATATCGGTGTAATGGAACGGCTGGCTGATTTTGAACTTCTTAAAGTTGATCTTACCGATTATGATTCACCGTCATCCAGGGTCATCAGAGAAAAATTTGATGTGGCCGGGGTACCTACGGTAGTGTTTTTAGATGAAACCGGCCGGGAATTAATGAATAAACGCATAGTGGGGTTCGTCACTCCATCCGGTTTTAAAGATACTCTTAAAAAAGTGGAAAAAATGGTTACTTTAAACAGAACAAAACAGGCCGGAGGGGAGAAAGAAGCTGAAGAAAACCTTTCTCGGATAAAACTAATATCAGATAAACAGTGGATAAAACCCGGTGAACCTTTTTATCTGGGAGTTCTTTTTGATATGAAAAAGGGCTGGCATGTTTATTGGATTAATCCCGGGGATTCAGGGATGAAGCCCAGGCTGGAATGGGACATCCCGGATAAATTTTCTGCCGGTGAACTCCGGTGGCCCGGCCCGGAAAAGTTTAGAGAAGGCCCCTTTTTTACTTACGGGCACGGGGATAGTCTGCTGCTGTCAAGGAAAGTAATACCTCCGGAGGATATTGAGCCCGGAACCACTGTGCATTTTAAAATAGATGGAAACTGGCTGGTATGTAAGGATATATGTGTCACCCAAAAAGGAAATTACCGGCTAACTGTTCCGGTCAGAGAGGCAGAGCCTGTAAAGGAAAAAGAGTGGGAACAGGTTTTTAAGGAAACTAAAAAGATGCTTCCAAAAGATCATAATTGGCAGTTTAATCCCGTGGTAACCGGCTCTAAATTAGTTCTGGAAGTATTGTTGTCTGAGGAGATACCGGAACAAATTTTCAGGGGTTCGGAGTTTTTTTCTTTAAAATCCGGGTTTATACAGCCCGGTGAATACAGTTGGGAAAAAACAGAAGGGGGGTATCAAATGGAAATACCTCTAAAACAACAGGCTGAAAAAGTTGAGATTTTAGAAGGAGTATTAGTCCTTCCCGGAAAAATAGAAGAAGTACCCCGGGTGTTGGTAGTTGATTCAGAAATTATATACAGATAAATTCTGAGGTTGTAGAAATAAAGAAATAGGATGGAGGTTATTATGAAAAAAGAAGTATTAAGAAAGATAGCCGGTATTTTAGTATCTGTTGTTTTAGTGCTGGGTGCCGGCTGCGGTATGGATGCGGATGTAGATACAGAGCAAGAAACTGCTCCTGCAGTACCTACCATAGGTAGCGTAGCTCCTGATTTTACATTACCCGGAGTAGATGGAGATATGGTTTCACTGTATGATTACCTGGGAAATTATGTGGTTTTAGAATGGCTTAACTATGATTGTCCTTTTGTGGTAAAACATTACGAAACTAATAATATGCAGCAGCTACAGGATGATTATTTAGATAAAGGAGTTGTCTGGCTGGGAATTAATTCTTCCGCACCGGGGAGGCAGGGACATTTTTCACCGGAAGAGTGGAAAGAATTAGCCGACGAACGCGATACTAACCCCACAAAAATATTACTTGATACTGAAGGGTTTGTGGGAAGAAGATACCGGGCCCGGACTACACCGGAAATGTTTGTCATAGATCCGGATGGGATATTGATATACATGGGGGCTATAGACGATACAGCGACGACAGATCACGAAGATGTAAAGACGGCCAAAAACTATGTTCGAAATGCCCTAGAATCGGATATGTCCGGCGAGTCAGTTGAACCCGCAGTTACTGAACCGTACGGATGTTCGGTAAAATACGCAACTGAATAAAAAAAGTGAAGATATATTTAGATAAGGAAAGAGTCTCTAAATATTGAATAGATATATTATCTAAGTATAATTTTTTTGGATTATATAAATAAGGAGAGTTTTTATGTTAAAGAACAGTTCAGAAAAAAAGACGCAAATTAAAGGAAAATTTAAAGATGAATTTCATCTTAACCGTAAAGAGCTCGCCCGATTTTTAAGAAATTTTGCGGATTCAGTTGAAAAAGGAAACAAGCTTGAAATAAAGACCGATAACTGGGTGCTGCCCTTTAAATTTAGGGATAATGTGGAAGTGGAAATAGATAGTGAACACGATGAACTGGAAATAGGAATTGAATTTGACCGCCTGGAAGATAGAGGTAATATTTCTGTAAGTTGAGATATTTTTTAAAAGTTACTAAAATAAGAATACTATTTAAGAACAGCTGGTAAATTTAATTTTATTTTTAAGGAAAGGAATTTGAAATGCCAAAATAAAGAATTTTAATAGTTGACGATAATATAGATATAAGGAAAATGGTAAAAGTTGCTTTACAGGACTTTGACGAACTTGAAATTTTTGAAGCAGTTGACGGTCATAAAGCTGTGAAGCTGGCTGGACGTGTTCAGCCGGATTTAATATTATTAGACAACCGAATGCCCACAATGAGCGGGGAAGCGGTGGCTAAAAAGTTACAGACTGATCCGCTTACTAATTCCATATCTATAGTAATGATAACTTCTATGCGGCTTACTAAAAAGCAGATTGAGCTTATCAAACTTGATGTAGATGATTATGTTGAAAAGCCTATAACTCCCTGGCAGATAAAAAAGTTTGCCAAAAGATATCTACCCGGCCTCAATGAAGGAATGGATATGCTGGATGTGGACGGTTTGTTTGACGATTAAATTTTTGTAGTTTCATTAGATACTTCTCCATTATTATACTTGACAAATAGTTAATTAATTGTTATATTTCGTTATAATGCGAAATAAACAAATTAATAAGATTAGTGCACCGGTAAAAACGGCTAAGGCTCTGGCCGGGGCACCCAGGTTGCGGATAGTTTCCGCTTTAATGTACACCGATGAGTTGTGCGTATGCCAGGTTACCGAGCTGTTAAAATTATCGCCGTCAACGGTTTCCCGGCATATACATGTTCTGGAAAACGCCGGGTTAGTGAAATTCCGAAAATGCGGCAGATGGATTTATTATAAATTATCCCCTGATTTTCCTCCGGGTTTAAAAAGATGGGTTAAAAACAGGGTGGTTGGTACTCAAAAAGCCAAAGAGGATATAAAAAAACTGGATGAAATATTATCCTGCGATCCGGTGGAGTTGTGCAGAAAAAATGATTAAAAAGAAAAAGAAAAAATTAAAAGTTTTATTTTTGTGCACCGGGAATTCCTGCCGGAGCCAGATGGCCGAAGGTTGGGTTCGCCGGTTAAAATCCAATGAAATTAAACCGTATTCGGCTGGAATTAAAGCCCGGGGACTTGACAGGCAGGCGGTAAAGGTGATGTCCGAAGCCGGGGTTGATATAGCCGGCCAAAAATCTAAAAATGTCACCGAATTTATGAATATTGATTTTGATTATGTTGTGACACTGTGCGGTGATGCGAAAGAGACCTGCCCGGTTTTTCCGGGAAAGACAAAAGTTATTCATAAAGGTTTTTACGACCCGCCCCGGCTGGCCAGGAAAGCTAAAGACAAAGAGGAAGCTCTAAATCATTACAGACGGGTAAGAGACGAAATTAAAAAATTTGTACGAAAATTACCGAAAAATATTGAGTAAAATAAATAAGAATATAAGCAGAAAGGAGAAATAAAAATGGGAAAAGGTAAAAAAAAATATGATATAAGTTTTTTTGAGAAGTATCTTACAGTATGGGTTATACTGGGGATCATAGCGGGAATAGGTTCGGGAGCCCTTTTTCCGGATACGGCGCGTTTTCTGGATTCCCTGTCCGTGGCAAGGGTTAATTTACCTGTTGCAGTGCTTTTATTTGGAATGATGTACCCTATAATGGTCCAGATTGATTTTAAGGAGGTTAAAAATGCGGTTAAAGCTCCTAAACCGGTGCTTTTGACCCTGATAGTGAACTGGGGCATAAAACCTTTTACCATGACATTTTTCGCCTGGTTGTTTATGAGAGTAATTTTTGCCCCGTTTCTCCCATATGATATGGCCGGTGAATACATGGCCGGGATGATACTTTTGGGTATAGCGCCGTGTACGGCCATGGTTCTGGTCTGGAGTTATCTGGCTAAGGGGTTTATGGGGCTGACCCTGGTTCTGGTGGCAATAAATTCCCTGACCATGCTTGTTTTATACGCCCCCCTGGGTAATTTTCTTTTGGGGGTAGCCGAGATGCCCATTCCTTTTTGGACTATATTTTTAAGTATCATGTTATATGTGGGAGTCTCCCTGGTGGCCGGCTATATTTCCAGGGTAACTTTAATTAAAAAGAAGGGAATAGAGTGGTACGAGTCGGTATTTTTAAAAGACATGGGTAAAATTTCAAAGGTCAGTCTTCTGGCTACCCTGGTATATCTATTTATGCTTCAGGGAGAGGTTATTTTAGCCGATCCTTTTGTGGTTATATTAATAGCCATACCTCTTTCCATTCAGACCTTGTTCATTTTTGGTATCGGATACAAAGTAGCGGAGTGGATAGGTCTAAAATACGAAGAAGCGGCCCCTGTGGCAATGATAGGCGCCTCCAACCATTTCGAGGTGGCCATAGCCACGGCTGTGACTATTTTCGGACTTCAGTCCGGAGCGGCCCTAGCTACAGTTGTGGGAGTTCTTATCGAGGTCCCCATTATGCTTATGCTGGTTAGAATATGCCTTAAGACAAAAGGACGTTTTCCGAAATTAGAGAAAGTCAAAAATACATATTGAGAGAATAAGATAGTTTAAAAGGTGATATAAAAGGAAAGGAAGTACTGTGAAAAAAAATAAAAATTCAAAAAAAGAAAAAAGCAAAGATAAAAAAAGTATTGTTGAAAATATATTTAAAAAAATAGATAAAAAATTAAAAGAAAAATCAGAACAGCAGGATGGTTGCTGTACTCCGAGTGACGACAATAGCAGTAATTCGTGCTGTTAAATTTTAGTGAATGGTTAATATTTGATCTATTAGGGTTTAGCTCCCAATCCCAATTACCCCAAGTTTTAAGCTTTTTTATATATGACAGTATAAAAATTCTGTTTATCCTTTTTGCGGTAATCGGGGCTATCGGAGTGGCCAGGTCATATATACCCCGCCAGAAATTAAGAAACTGGTTAAATAGAAAAGGCTTTAAACCCTATATTTTTGCTGCGTTATTTGGTGCGGTGACCCCTTTTTGTTCCTGTTCTTCAATACCCATTTTTATAGGAATGGTATCCGCTGGCATATCTTTGGGAGTTGTCTTTACTTTTCTTATTGTTTCCCCGCTGATAAATCAATATCTTGTAGCTTTAATGGCCGCCTCGTTCGGATGGGAAATTTCCGGTCTTTATGTGGCCAGCGGTTTGATAATGGGTATCACCGCCGGAGCGGTTCTGGGCAAGCTAAATCTTGAAAAGTATATAAATGAGGATCTGTTTACCGGTACTCCCGGAGATAGCGAGAAAAAGATAGAGTTTCACCGTTTTAAAGATAGAGTCAAGTACGGAATTGAAGAAGCGGTTTCTATTACCGGAAAAATATGGTACTGGGTGGTCGCCGGGGTGGCCGTGGGAGCAATTATTCATAATTATGTTCCCCAGGAGACGGTTCAATCAGTTGTGGGCAGCGCGGGAATACTGGGGGTACCCGTAGCCGTTGTTCTGGGGGTCCCCATGTACGGGAGCTGCGCGGCGATAGTTCCTATAGCCGTGGTCCTGTTTAGAAAAGGAGTTCCCCTGGGTACGGCCCTGAGCTTTATGATGGCCGTAGCGGCATTAAGCTTACCGGCCGCCATAATGATGCGCCGGGCGGTCAGAGCCAGGCTCATAGTAATATTTTTTGCGATAACTACGGCAGCTATTATTCTTACCGGGTATATTTTTAATATTGTGCAGAATTTATTAGCATTATAGATAATTAATTCATAATAAATTTGACAAATATGATGTAATTTAGTAAAAATTTATGAAATTGAATTTCATATTCATATAAGTACAATAGAATAATTTTTTTAATTATTAGTTGCTGGGTTTAAAACTTAAGTAGAAAAAAGGAGATTTAAATGTATATATGGAGAGTCTTTGGATTGGGTTTAGCTTCCGGTATTGCCGGGACGGCCGGAGGAGGATTAATAGCCGTTATTACCCATAAAAAAGTTAAACTGCCATTGAGTATATTACTGGGATTTGCATCCGGAATAATGCTTGCTGTAATTTTTGAAGAACTTATTCCGCACGCCATAGAAGATGGTGGAATAGCATTGGCCACTGCTGGAGTAATGATAGGAATAGCCGTAATGATTGCACTGGATAATTATTTACCCCATAGGGAAATATCCGATGAGGATACAAGTTATCAGGCTTCTTTGCTCAGAGTTGGTTTTTTACTGGGCATAGGTATAGCATTACATAATTTCCCAGAGGGTATTGCCATAGGTACAAGTTACGCACGCGATCCGGTTTTAGGTTTGGGTATCGCTTTAGTCTTAGTACTGCATAATATTCCCGAAGGATTGGCCATGGCAATACCTTTATCCGCTGCTGATGTTTCTCCCCTCAAAATTTTAGGGTATACCGCACTGGCGGGCGTCCCTATGGGGTTGGGAGCTCTCATTGGAGGGTGGATCGGAAAAGTTTCACCCGTTATGTTGAGTCTGGGGCTGGGCTTTGCCGGGGGATCAATGCTTTATATAACCTGTCATGAATTAATTCCCGGCGCTCAGAAAAGATGTAAGGGTTACGCGGCCACCGCCGGAATAGGAGTAGGTGTAATAACTGCTATAATTATTCTGGGCGTTATTTAATTAAAGGTAAATGAATTGTATCAAATTTTCTTTTGGAACTTAATTGTTTTTTATATTAAACTGATTGTTTAGAGGCAAATAAACTACCGAATTTAATACAGTTTTCTATGCTTTCTGCATTTGGGTCCCATTTTTCTTTAAGGGGTTTCTGGACTATTTCAAAACCTCCTTCTTCCAGTTTTTCAGATATCATTTTTGCCCCTTCTCCGCTCCAGCCGTAGGTGCCAAAAGAAGCAGCTTTTTTGCCTTTAAATCCCAGGCCTCTTATCTCTTCTAACTCTCCGGCCACCGAGGTTAATATTCCCCGGTTTATGGTAGGGGAACCTACCATAATTCCTTTGGATTTAAAAATTTCGGTCATTACGTCGTTTTTGTCGGATTTGGAAAGATTAAACAATTTTGTCTCAATTTTATTGTCTTCTTTTTTGATGCCCCTGGTTATGGCTTCAGCCATTTTACGGGTTCCCCCCCACATGGTGTCGTAGATAATGCTGATTTGATTTTCCCGGTAATTGTCGGACCATTCTAAATATTTTTCAACTATCTGCTCTGGGTTATCCCTCCAGATTACTCCGTGGCTGGGGCAAATTATATTTACATCCACCCCCATATCCAGTATTTCGTTTATCTTTTTTTTGGCCATCATGCTGTAGGGGGTTAAAATGTTGGCATAATATTTTATAGCTTCCTGGTACAGTTCGGCCTGGTCTACAAGATCGTTATATAAATTTGCAGTTGCATAGTGCTGTCCGAAACCGTCATTGGAAAAAAGAACGTTATCCCCGCTGAAATAGCAGAACATTGTATCCGGCCAGTGAAGCATGGGAGCTTCGATAAAAGTCAGTTCTTTTTCTCCCCGATAAATTGTATCTCCTGTTTTTATTGTTTTAAAATTCCAGTTTTTATGATAGTGACCCTTGAGGGATTTTACGGCATTTGAAGTACAGTATATGGGAGTCTCCGGTATCTCTTTCATGAGTTCGGGCAGAGCGCCGCTGTGATCAATTTCTCCGTGATTGGCAACAATTAAATCTATCTGCTCTAGATCTATTTCCTCTTTTAAATTTTCAATGAACTCCTTTGCGTATGGCTGCCAGACTGTATCAATTAATATATTTTTTTTACCCCGGATAAGATAAGAATTATAGGTGGTTCCCCGGTGTGTGGAATATTCATCCCCGTGAAATTTTCTCAGTTCCCAATCCACTTTGCCAACCCAGGTTATGTTTTCAGTTATTTTTTTGGTCATGTTGTTTACCTCCTGTCTTTAATCTTTATTTTTGATCATAGTAAGAACCATTTTAAATTTCTCCTCGGCTACCACCGAATGGGGGACTTCAGCGGGCATTATTATCGAGCCGGGTGCTTTAAGAGTGAACCTTTTGCTGTCTATTACAATAATACCCGTTCCCGCCACTATTTGAACCAGGGCGTCGTAAGGCGCCGAATGGGTGCTGAGGTTCTGTCCGGCATCAAAAGCGAACAGGGTTACGGTCCCGGTATCTTTTTCAATTATAGTCCTGCTTACAATAGACTCTTTTTGATAATCGATACTATCAGAATAGTTAAAAGGTTGAGATACAAAATCTTTTTCTGTCATAATAATTCTCCTTAAATGTATAAAATATTCTTAAACCTGATTAATTTAATAATAATTTTAACAATATTATAATAAAATGTGAAGCCCCGCGAAATGTTATCCGGGAATTTTAAGCCCTCCGGCAATGAAAAGTCAACGGGTGAATATTTTTAAAGCGGTATAAAAAATTAAGAGTAATAAGGTATTTTCCGGTTATTCGGAGATAACTTCTTTTTGGAGTTTAATTTTTACAATATCGGTTTTGTTTATATTTTTTTAAAAAATTTGGACCGAAGGAACTGTATATCAGGGAAAAACCGTAAAATTTTTGTGATTTTCTGTATACATAGGGTGAATCTGGTCGCCGGGTTGATTTTATTATACTATTTTGGGAAATATTCATATTCAGCCATTTAATTAGCCGGGAAGCTATGGACCGGGTGTATTTAGGCCATAATTTTCCGACTATATGGACAATCCGGGGAGCGACTGCCAGGGCCAGAATTACAAGGGGCATGGTGGAAATTACTTTTCTATTGTAAAGGGCGGCGAATATATCGTACCGGTCTATGTTGATTACCCGGTTATTTGAAAATTTAAATTTAAACTTGGGCATTTACCGTTTCAGCAACCAGCAATAATATGTTAAGATATTATTTAAGT
>CAYZAK010000043.1:0-13313 GCA_964476445.1 uncultured bacterium | reverse complement strand
AAAAATGAGGGTAAAATTGGTTGCTGAAACGGTAAATGCCCTATTTTATTATAAGAGTGTCATAAGGAGGTTCTTCCACCATCTTTTTAACCTGCCTAATTTATTTTTCAATTTTTTAAATTAATATAGGAACTGCCGGGAATCCAGGCCGTATTGAGTAAGACGTTCTTTAACTCCCTTATCAAGTTCAGTTAGTTTGTAGCCGTACTCTTTTTTTATCGGGGGTATGCTCTTATTTAAGTATTCATGGGCGGCTTCACTGTTTTTTTCGTTTAAATGTAAAAATGCCTTTCCCAGATACGCCCACCTATAATCCGGATGGCGGTCTAAAACTTTACTGAATCTTTTTCGGGCCCGAGAAAAACCCCCACTTTTCACTTCATAAAACCCTGCAGTTACCTCCCGGAAAGCTAAATACGGCTCTACTACATATAAAACTGAAACTATTAATCCGGAAATTAATACTAATTTCACCATTACTGCAGGCTTCTGAGAAAAAGTTATAACTTCGGCTTTAACAAAGCTAGCGGACAAAATAATAACCGTAACTGTTATAAGAGGAATTGAAAATGGATATTCTACCAGGCTGAAAACCAGTATAGAACTTAAAGAAAGAAAAACCGGATTTTTATGAAATTTACCTGTTTTTAATAAGTTTTTAAACAGCATGTACACCGCTCCTAAAAATCCAATAAAGGTAATTATCCCTCCTTCGGCAGCTATTTTTAATAAACTGGAATGTAAATATACTGAAAAAAACTGGCCTTCGACAAAAGCGGGGAGAATATGAGAAGTAACCCCCGGGCCGGTTCCGGTAAAAAAATTTTCTTTGAACATATTAACTCCAGCTGCTAGCCAGGACAATCTTTGCTGAATTTTAATTGGGTGGCCAATAATTTCCACGCTAATTAGATAAAAACCAACCAGAAAAACAGGGAATACGGTTACAAATACCTTTTTCTTACCATTCACAATTAAATAATACCCTAATGAAAGCCCGAAAATACCCATGCCTATGTGAGAGCCTGTATTAATAAGCGAATACAGCAATAACAAAAATACGGCCACATTAAAAAATTGGGTTGCAGTATATTCTTTTATTATCCCGGCAGACAAATTTTTGTAAAATAAAGGGATAATTACCAGATAAAACCCCGCCGCCATATTGGGATTGGGAAAAATCGGCCGGTTAAAAAAATAGGGTAGCACTACATTTAATAAAGCTGCCCCAACGCCGGAAAGTTTTAGTAGCTTTAAGACTAAATTGCGTCCGGTGGAGGTATTAAAGTAAGTTAACACTACCACAAATATTATTATATAAGCTATAATATTGTAAAATATACGGGAAGATTCGACAGGCATCAAAGAGTACTTTACCGATAATGCCGCCCCCCAAAAAAGCAACAAAAACGGTATATTAAATATAAATTTATTAATCTTAATCTCACCGGTAAAAAAAACAGCGGCCATAAAAATCACCGCCAGGTTGGTCAGAGTCTGTACCCATATATCCCATCCCCCGCTAAATAAGATATTTATAGATATTATAAATATCAGAAAATAGAACAGCGATCTTTTTTTGAAATTTTTGACCATTTAGATTGATCCTAACAAAATATTTTGCTTTTTTCCACACAAGTTGACAGCCCGTAGGATTTAAGTTATATTTTTAACCAAATATACAGTTGGATTTCAAAGTTTACAGCCGGTGTAGCTCAGTGGTAGAGCAATCCCCTCGTAAGGGATAGGCCAGGAGTTCAAATCTCCTCGCCGGCTCCAGAAAACATTATTATCAACATACGGGAGTAATATACTATTTATGACAGTTGATATCGTACTATTTATTGTTTTTATTATCTTTCCCTTCTTTAGAGTTTTTGAAGGTTCTCTACTATCAGAAATACATAATATCATAGCCGTGGCCAGTTTGGGGATAACCGTATTAGGTATCTTATTTAACAAACTGGATAAATACTTAAATTTTCTTATTAGATATTTACTGCCCCTGCTTTTAAGTACCATTGCCGCTCATTTTTTCCTGCAAACTTACGATTCAGCCCAAATTAAAATAACCCTGCTGGAAGTAGGGGGGCCCCTCATATTAATTTTATGGATAATAAAGCGCATTAATATAGGTAACTTTAAAATACACCCTTCCAGAAGATATGCTTTATATCCCGCTTTGGCTGTTATTACCACCGGGGTAATATCTTTTATCTTTTCTCCGTTTAAACTGGAAACTTTTGAACCCGGAATTATACGCCGAATTTCTTACGTGGGTATGTTTATCGTTACCATATTTGAATTTAACCGCAAAGAAGATTTTAAAAGAATCATGTACTGGGTTTTAACCACTTGCCTATTAGTGGTGATATACGGGTTCATACAGCATTTTGGTGCCGACTGGCATATATGGGCCGGGGCATTTGGTGACCGTATCTTTTCTTCTTTTGGAAATCCAAACTTTTTTGCCGCCTGGTTAGTTCTGGTCTTTCCCCTGGTTCTGTCCAAACTTCTTTTAACCCGTAAGTGGTATTATCTGGTTTTCTTTTTTGGTATACTTTACAATATTTACATCACCGGAACTAAAGGAAGCTGGGTAGGGTTGGGAACAGGTATGGCAGTCTTTGTAATACTGTCCACTCTGTACTTAATCAAAGGAGATCCCCGGGTAATGAAAAAAATTGCTGCCGGGATGATTGCGGTGGTGTCTTTAATGGTACTCACGGGAGTTGTTTATTCTTCTCTTGAGCGCATTGATTCTATACGCTTCCGGCTTTTTACCTGGGGAGCAGGAATGAAAATGATATCAGAACCTATTTACGCATCACCGACAAAAGCCTTAACTATAGGACACGGCATAGAATCTTTTAACCTTGTATACCCAAGTTACCGGAGGCCGGAAATTTTTCATATCGAGGGCAAACATAATACTCAGACCGATCACGCTCACAATGAGTTTTTAGAAGTGATGTACGATGAGGGGATTATCGGTATCACTCTCTTTTTATGGTTTCTCATATCAATTTTTTTCATGGCTTTAAGAAGACTGCACCGGATAGGTATAGGAAACGCCTCTACTGAAAACGACGCTTATCTGGTAGCTCTTATTGCCGGGACGCTGGGGATGTACGCCCATGCGTCGGTCAGTGTTCATGTTAGATTTGTATCATCAGGCTATATCCTGTGGACCTTCATGGGGCTTATGGTAGTACATACTGCTCCCTTAAAATCTAAAAATTACAAACCGCCAAAAAACAATTTATTAGTTTCTCCTAAAATTATTCCGGTAATAGGACTTCTTATTTTAGGAGGAATAAGTTCTAAACAGGCGGCCAACAGATTTAATGCCAACATACTCCATAACCAGGCTATAGCTTCTTCAAAACAGCGGCACTGGGACCAGGCGGTAAATCTATATCAAAGAGTACAGGAACTACATCCGTCTTTTATAATGGGATACTATTTTGAAGGCAACGTTTACAACGACAAACTGGCTTCAGCAATTAACCGTCAGGACCGACACGCTATAGATGAGAACTATAAAAAAGCTTTAGAAATGTATGAAACTGTGCGGTCCATGTACCCTAATTATGTGCAGGTCCATTTCCAGGAAGGAATGCTTCATCTAAGAGTTGGCGAAGTTGAGAAAGCGGTGCAATCTTTTAGAAAATATATGAATATTGTGGATCCGGTTTATCCCCATACATACAACCGCCTGGCCATGATCGATGCCCGCAATCAAAATTTTGAACGGGCTACCTGGTACCTTTTAGAGTCGATACAAAGAAAACCGGATTTTATGAGCAGTTATCTGGATTTAGCCCAGATATATACCGTAATGCAGCAATATCAAAAAGCCGAAGCGGTATATAAAAATGCCCTTAACATAGAGGAAGACCATGTAAGAGTTTTAAAAGAACTGGCCAATCTATATAATAATCTCAATCAAAACGGCGCAGCCAGACAAATTTATCATAGAATTCTTGAAATAGAACCTGATAATAACACCATAAAACAACATCTAAATAACCTTGAGTAAAAAATTAAAAAAAACTGCTTCTAATTTATTCCTACTGGCTTTATTTATCTCCCCGTTAATATTTCTAACCGATGTTACCCGGAATCCATATCTTATACAAGAACGGGTTCTTCAAACTCTTCTGGGACTAAGCTTAATATTAACTTACTGTTCTTTAAGAACAAAAAAAACTTTAGAATTTCCCCGGACATTTTTAGATAAACCGGTTCTAATATTCTTTTTTTTCTGTCTGTTATCAGTGGGGATATCTTTTATCCGGTACTGGCACTTCCGATGGGCTATCACCGGTTATGCGGGAAGACGGATGCTTATGTTTACTTTCAGCGGAATAATAATATTTTATTTTACCGCCGGTTGGGCTAAAAACAATAAACTTCTCAGTAAAATCACCAATACCGCCATTATGGCCGGGACTCTATCCTCTTTGTACTCTATCATGCAGTTTGCCAATATGGATTTTATCTGGGGGCGGGCTCTTAGTCCCTATGGCGAGCGAAGTATTTCCACTTTCGGAAACCCCAATTTTCTCTCCTCATATTTACTTATTATTATATACTGGATAATCGGCAGAATTTTCAAGCGGAGACATTCATCCTTCTGGATATTAATTTTAATTGTCAACCTGGCCGGGCTGGCTATAACCATGACCAGAAGCACCTATGCCGCTCTATTTTTAGGTTTACTGGCTTTAAGCTATTTTTTAATAAAAGAGTACAGAAAAAAAACTAAATATATAAAACGAATAACTTTAACCCTAATAGGAGTTTCCGCTGGTATCTTTATGACTTTTTCTATTGTGTCCCCTCAGTTTAAAGAGAGGGTGCAATCTTTTTTTAGCACCGAAAAAATGGGGGCGGCTTTAACCCAGCGGGTCATGATATGGGAAGCTTCGGTTAACATGTTTAAAGATACTCCCGTAGTTGGCCGGGGATGGGGGAATTTCGAAATTTTCTATCCTTTCTATCAAGGGGAAATTGTCCACCGGGAAGATTACCGGGATCTTCGAACACATGCCAATAATTCTCATAATTTTATTTTAGAGCTGCTTACCCAGGTGGGTATATTTGGTACTGCCCTTTATATATGGTTAATAGTTACTTTTATAATTTACTCAAAAAAGCTGTACGACAAAGTGGAAAAAAACAAAAAGTTGCGTATCTTTATATTTACTGTTGCCGGACTTTCTTTCTGGGTGGATAATTTACTGAACGTATCTCTGTTTTTTCCTATTCCCGCCCTGGCCTTCTGGCTTAACGCCGGACTTTTAGCCGCCGAAGGGCGAAAAATTGAAGGGTACCCGGGGTACTCCTTTAATATTAAAAGTTTTTATTTTCCGGGACTAGTTGCAATATTACTTTTCTTTACGGGGATATCGGTTTTTAACTATAAATATTTTACAGCCTCCTCGTATTTTTTTCAGGGTTTTAAATACTCCCGTCAAGGGAACTTAACCCGGGCAAAAGATAAACTTTTAAAAGCTCACAACCGGTATACGCTTATTGTTGACAATAATTATGAATTGGGAAATGTATACAGCAGACTGGCCAGCCAAGATAAAAGTTATCTAGAGAATGCTATATGGGCCTACAAAGAGGCTATTAAAGCCAACCCTGGATATGATGAAATCTACTTTAATTTGGGAGTTATGTATCTAAGAAACGGGGATTTTAAAAATGCCGAACAATCCTTAAAATCTTCTCTAAAGATTAACCCTATATCTTTAAAAACGCTGAGAACTCTGGGAGATCTTAAAGGCCGACAGTCCAAATTCAACCAGGCACTAAGTTACTATAACCAGGCACTAAACTTCAATTCCAAAGAACCCTATGTATGGAATAACTATGGATACTACACCGAACAATCCGGAAATTTAAAAGATGCTGCTGAGCGTTATTTAAAGGCTTTGGAATTAGATTCCGATTTTAACGAAGCCCGAAATAATATAAGAAGAGTGTATTCCAGGTTAAACAATGAAATTGATCCCCCCCGCCTAAATAGATTATTTAACCGCGCTCAGGAAAAGATAAAAAAAGAGAACTGGGAACAGGCCCTTGGGTATGTAGAAAAGATACTTGATTTTAACCCGTTGGATTTAAATGCCCTTCTGTATGCCGGTAATATTCAATACCAATTAAATAATTCTGAAAAAGCTCTTAATTATTACCAAAAAATTTTACTAATCAATCCCGGGCATCAAACTGCACTGGAAAACATAAAGGCCATTAAAGACAATGAACGCTAATTTGAAACCAAAACTGGCCTGGGTACTTTTTCTTATGGCTTTTGTTTTAACGCTTCCTTTAACTTTAAACAGGTTGGACTTGGAACAAAGCGCGGATAAAGTGGAAATTATTTCAGAAATAAATGAGAGCCGGCTTCCGGTGCAGGTAATTAAAGAGTATACCCTCTGGGAATGGAAAGAAAAAAACTGGACTTCCAGATGGCGGCCGGGATTAAATAAACCCTTCGATGACTCTATGGATGATGATGAGCTTTTAATATTTTCTTCAGAAGAAAAGTTTAAACAGGCTCTTAAAGTACTTAATATAAAACTGGAACAGGAAGAAATAACCATCCGGAATTTTAAAGACCGGAATTTGTTTTATATTTTATTGTCGGATACCAAATGGCCGGATTTAAAAAATACAGGTATGGGTTTTAAGCATGAAAATTATTCTTTAGATACAAGATATTACTTTCGTCCGGCAAACGACAGATACGTAAATGCTAATTATATTAGCTGGCTGTTTAACAATATAGAGGCTGACGGCATTATATTCAGAGGAGAAACCATTACCGGATATCCGGATAATTTAGATACCCTTACAGAATCTTTAACAAATAAAAACTTACCGGTATATATTATTGAGGGAGTTAAACAACGTGGCGTTAAAGAATTAATATCCACCGGAGTGAAAACTGCAAGATTGCACAGTATTCCCCGGCATATTATTGACAAAGATATATTTTTAAGCCGTATTGCCCGGGCCCTGCGGGAACGCAATATAAGAGGTGTTTACTTAAATAGCAGAGAGCATAACCGATTTTTACCCCAGATAATAAGAACCATAGAGGATATAAGCCTGAAACCGGGAAAGTCTGTTTTTTATAATATTCTGTTATCCAGAAAAACGTTTTTGCGGAGTGTCGCGGGAGCTCTCTCCGGAGGCGGGTTGTTACTTTTATTTAAAACCGGTACCCTGGCAACTCTCACAATTTCACTTCTTATTTTTTTCTTTTCTTTAATTTTTGGATTAAATTTGGCAATTTTAATTTTGGCCATCGGGTTTCCGGTTAATTCAATACAGTATGCTCTTAAAAATAAAACTGCATTTCTTCCGGCTATTATATACTCATTTTTTATAGCCCTGGCCGGAGGTTATTTTATAGGGTCTATCGGTTTTGAACCTTCCTATTTTCTCAATGTCAACCCTGTAAGAGGAATAAAATTAAGCCTGTTTTTACCTTTAATTTTGGCTTTTATGGTAGCCTATAAAGATAATTCCGAATTTTTAAAGAAACACGCCACCAGACTTGAAATCATTTTAGCAGTATTTTTAGTATCCGTACTAAGTTTATATATTCTAAGAAGCTCTAATCTTATACCCCGGCTGGTCAGTGGAGCGGAAATAAATTTTAGAAGATTTCTGGAGGAAAAGTTTGTGTTTCGGCCCCGATTTAAAGAGTTTTTATGGGGGCATCCGCTTTTTATTGCCGGATTATTTTTTCTAAAACAGAAGAGAAATTTTAAGATTTCAGAAATAAACCTGGGGAAGCTTGCTGTTATTTTAGGTCTTATCGGTCAGATTTCTATAATAAACAGTTTTATGCATTTTCACACCCCAATTACTGGTTCAATTATACGAAGCATCTGGGGGTTTTTGCTGGGAATCTGTTTATCTATAGTTCCCATAATTATAATAAAAAAATGGAACTGAACTTTTCAGTAGCTATCTCCGGTTATTACGGGTATCACAATTTAGGAGACCAGTTAATCCTGAAACACCTGCTAACAGGTTTTCAAAAACATTTTCCCGGTATAAAATTAAATGTATTTGTAAAAACCCCCTATAATGAAAAAAAAACTGCTTTTAAAAAAATAAATTTTATTAACCGTTACAATCCCTGGGCAATATTTAAAAATTTATTAACTTCACGTATTCTAATAATGGGAGGCGGAAGTATTATTCAGGATATTACCGGTTTTTTCACCATTTACTACTATATTTTATTGATGATTGTAGCAAAATGTCTAGACTGTAAAGTGGTAATTTTTAATCAGGGTATAGGCCCGGTAAAAAACCCTGTAAACCGGTATCTGGTAAAATTAGTTTTTTCTTTAACCGATCTGATTATAGTACGGGATAACCGGTCAAAAAAATTACTCAATGCTCTTTTACCTGATAAAGAAATTATTCTGGGAGCCGATCTGATATTTTTCCACCAACTTTCCCGTAAAAATAAAGCTAACCGTAATATCTGCAGCTTTTCAGTACGAAAATGGAAAAGTCACAACATTAAAAAATTCGTTAAACAAGCGGCTGCAGTTTTAGATAAACGGGGCTGGAAATGTTTTAATATCGTTTTCCAACCCGGATCCGATGAGATTATAAACTGTAAATTTTTAAAAAATATTTACTGGAACAAACCGGACGATATAACCAGATATCTAAAAAAATCGGATTTTCTGGTTGGGATGCGGCTTCATTCTTTAATGCTGGGAGCAAAATTAAATATACCTATGCTGGGCATAGTGTACGATCCTAAGGTCAATGTTTTCTGTAAATATATGTCCATACCCCGGGTACGGGTAGATACGTTGAAAACGGAGGATATAGTTAAAAGCGTACTTAACTACACTAATTCACACCCTGATTACACAGATAAAATCAAAATTTTAAAAAGCCGACTGGATTTAAGCTGGAGAAAACTGGAGAATTTTATGAGAACAGTTTCTCTTGAAAGTTGACAGAAAATTGATATTGCGATATAATTATTTGATATAAATGTTTTAAAAGATCAGATCAACTCTAAAAATGCAAATAAAAAAAACACTATGGACATAAAAATTTTAGGTATAGACCCCGGTTTAGCCAATTTGGGATGGGGGATAATAAATCTGGGTGAAAACAATAAGACATCTTTTGTAGACTGCGGTTGTATTACAACATCAAGCAAAAAAGACACTCCGGATCGTTTAGGTATTTTATACACTGAAATATCTGAAATAATAGACAAGTACGAACCTAAAGAGGCGGTTCTGGAACAAATATTTTTTGCTAAAAATGTAAAATCGGCTGTAAAGGTGGCCCAGGCACGGGGTGCTGTTATTGCGGCTCTTAACAATTATAACTTAAAAATTAAGGGCTACTCTCCCCTTCAGATAAAAAAAGCGCTGGTAGGATACGGTAGAGCACAAAAGGATCAGGTTCAGTTTATGGTTAAAAATTTCCTGAATCTAAAAAAAGTGCCCCGTTCAGATCATAAAACCGATGCTCTGGCGGTTGCTCTATGTCATTCCAACCACAGAAATTTAAATAAAATTCTAGAAGCTAACTGACAATGTACACTTATATTAAGGGAAAAATAGAAGAAAAAAAACAGGATAGGGTTATTATTGAAAATTCCGGGCTTGGTTACCTGTTAAAAATTGGTATGCAGACCTTTTCGGATCTGCCTGCAGAAAATAAGAAAGTAAAACTATACACCCATCATTATTTAAGAGAAGATGCTGAAATTCTGTTCGGCTTTTCCACCAGAGAAGAAAAACATCTATTTAAAATCCTGCTGAAAATTTCCAACATCGGGCCCGGGAAAGCTATGGGAATTCTTTCTCAGATTTCTCCGGATAATTTTATTGAATACATACAGTCGGAGGATATTTCTTCCCTATCCTCTATTAAGGGGATAGGTAAAAAAACCGCTGAAAGATTAATAATTGAGTTGCGGGATAAAATTACGGATATTTTCTCAGCTAAAAATGTGGTGAAAACCGGAAAAACTTCCAGCAACTTACAAGAAGCTTTCGAAGCCCTGGTGGGATTGGGTTTTAAAAAGCGTGCCGCTCGGAAATTTATCAACTCGGTAAAAAAGGACATCTCTCCTAAGACTTCTACCCAGGAAATAATTACAAAAGCTTTAAAAAATGGAAAACAATAAAGAAAAACAGTGCACCTCTCCTGAACTTTTAAACCGTACTGAAAGAAGCGTAGAAATGGCTATAAGCCCCAAGAATTTTTCTGAATTCGTAGGACATAAACGGCTCAAGGAAAAACTCAAAATGTTTGTCAAAGCCGCTAAGGATCGAAAGGAGGCGCTGGATCACTCTTTATTTTACGGACCGCCGGGATTGGGAAAAACTACTCTGGCTAGGATTATAGCCCGGGAAATGAACGTGAATTTTCAAAAAACCTCTGGACCGGCTCTGGAAAAACCCGGTGATCTTGCCGCTTTGTTAACCAATCTTTCCGAAAATTCAGTTTTTTTTATAGATGAAATTCATCGGTTAAACAAAGTGGTAGAAGAAGCTCTTTACCCGGCCATGCAAAATTTTCAGCTTGATATTATAGTGGGAGAAGGCCCGTCGGCCAAAAGTTTAAAACTGGAATTACCCCGGTTCACTTTAACCGGCGCCACCACCAGGGCAGGTTTAATTACCGGAGCTATGAGGGACCGGTTTGGAATTCAGGAGAGATTAAAATTTTATCGGGTCAGAGAAATTAAAAACATTGTTCTTAGATCAGCTAAAATTCTAAATGTTAAGATTAAGACAGCCGGAGCTAAAGAAATAGCTAAAAGAAGCCGGGGAACCCCTCGTATTGCCAATCGATTATTACGGCGAGTCAGGGATTACGCCCAGGTAAAAGCCAGCGGTATAATTACTAAAAAAGTAGCAGACCGGGCTCTTAAAATGTTTGACGTTGACCGGGAGGGCTTAGACGACATGGACAGAAAAATACTCACCACTATTATTGAAAAGTTTGCCGGTGGACCGGTTGGTTTAAACTCACTGGCCGTGGCCGTAGGCGAAGAAGAAGAAACAATCTGCGATATGTACGAACCCTATTTAATACTATCCGGTTTTCTAAAACGAACTCCCGGAGGGCGAAAAACTACTAAACTGGCTTATGAACATCTTGACATAGAAATCCCTTCTTCCGACGGAGATTTATTCTCATGAAACATAAATATATTCCCTATCAGGCAAAAAATATTCTTTACCGGTTTGATGAAATTAATAAGTTTTACAAAGCCCGATATTCTCTCAATCCCTACCGGGGATGCATGGTTGGATGCCGGTACTGCTATGTTCAATTAAAAAGATATGCCGATTCAACCGGGCTGGAAGAAAAAAAAGCTCAAATGATGGAGATAAAAATTAATGCCCCTTACTTGTTAAAACAAAAATTAAAAAATAATTTAAGAGCCGAAATGATAGTTATTGGTGAATCTTGCGAACCCTACGGAAAAGCAGAAGAAAAATATTTAATTACCAGACGGCTTCTTGAAATACTGGCCAATCACAATTTTCCTGTTCATATAGTCACCCGTTTTGGACAGGTTATCAAAGATATTGAACTGCTAAAAAAAATAAATGAGCGGTCTTTTGCCTGTGTTACTGTTTCTATCCCGGTGGTTTCTAAAAAACTTGTGAACAAATTAGAAGGCGATTCTCCAAAAGTAAAAGAGAGGTTTAAAACCGTAAAAGAGCTTAACAAACACGGTATCGCCAGTGGAATTGCTTTAAATCCGGTAATTCCTTATATATCGGACGGAGAAGAAATTAATAAAGTTTTTAAAAAAGCCGTAAAATATAACACTTCTTACGTTTTGTACAACCCTCTTACCATAAAACACTATCAGAAAAAAATGTTCATTTGCTGGCTTGAAGATAAATATCCCCGGTTGGTAGCTTCTTATAAACGTTTGTATTCAGATAATGAGCTGCCTGACAAAGAGTACAGAGAGAAGTTTTTCAAACAGTTTAAGCAAAAAGCTCTAAGTTTAAATTTAAACCTTGAAGTTCCGTATGAGCCCGAAAATAGTTACAGTCAAAAAATATTAGATATTAAATGATTATGAGCAAACATATTTTAATTCATACCTGCTGCGCTCCCTGTTTGTGTTACCCATATAAGATTTTAACCAAGGACTACAAAGTAACCGGATACTGGTACAACCCTAATATCCATGGTTACAGAGAATACGAAAAAAGGTTGATGACCGCCGGATACTACAGCAAGCTAACCGGAGTAGATCTCATAATAGATGATTATTCTCCCAGTAACTGGCTGAAAAATATCGGGGATTTTTCTAAAGAAAAACGATGTGTAACCTGTTACAGAAACCGGCTGGAAAAGACTGTTCTTACAGCTCAGAAAAAAAATATAAATTTTTTTACCACTACCTTGCTGTACAGTAAATTTCAGGATCACAACGCCATAAAAAATATTGGAGTTCAATTATCTAAAAAATACAAGCCCGACTTTTTTTATCAAGATTTCAGGCAGGGCTGGAAAGAGGGAATTAACATATCTAAAAAATTGAAACTTTACAGACAGGAATATTGCGGGTGTCTTTTATCCGAACAGGAGCGATACGGTGTATCTTAAAAGTTTAAAAATTTTCGGGTTTAAATCTTTTGCTGACGAAGTAACTTTTAAATTCAATGAAGGGGTAACCGCCGTTGTCGGACCCAACGGTTGCGGTAAGTCCAATGTAGTAGATGCTTTTAACTGGGTACTGGGCGAACAGAGTCCTGCCAGGCTCAGGGGGGAAACAATGTCAGATATGCTTTTTAAGGGCTCCCGGTCACGAAAACCCCTTGGATACGCTTATGTTGAGCTGGTTCTGGACAATTCAAAGGATCTTCTGCCCGTAGACTATAATGAAGTTACAGTAACCAGAAAGATTTATAGATCAGGGGAAAGTGAATATTTCATAAATAAAAATCCCTGCCGGCTGAAGGATATAAAACAGTTGTTTCTCGATACCGGCATAGGGACCCGATCTTATTCGGTTATGGAACAGAATAACGTGGATTTAATTTTAAACAGTTCCCCTCAGGAAAGGCGCAGTATTATTGAGGAAGTAGCCGGAACCCGCAAGTATAAAGAAAAAAAATTAGAATCTCAAAGACGTCTGGAGCGAATCCGAAACGATCTTAATGAAGTTAAAAATATAATGGCCGAAGTCCAAAAAAATATTCGCCGGTTAAAACGTCAAACCAACCGGGCAAAAAGATACAAAAAATATAAAAAAAAGTTACACT
>CAYZAK010000042.1:0-14452 GCA_964476445.1 uncultured bacterium | reverse complement strand
AACGATAAAACGCTTTATATAGCCGACGGTCATCACCGGTACCGGACTATGCTGGATTACAGAGAATTTAGGCGAAAAAAAGATGAAAATCCGGACGGGGAAAAACCCTACGATTACACTATGATGTTTTTGGTGCCCAGTTCGGAGGTGAAAATTTTAGCTTATCACCGCCTCATACAAAACGTAAACCCCGAAAAATTACAGGACTTAACTAAAATTTTATCAGAAGATTTTAATCTAACCAGAAAAAGCAAAATATGCCGGCCGGATAAAGGGAAAATGGGGTTTTATTTTAACGGCGACTATTATGTTTTTACTCTTCCCCGAGGACAAAAAAATCTGGTTCCTCCCCGGTTTTTACAGGATAATATTTTAAGTAAATATCTGGATATCTCGGATAAAAAGATCACCCGGGGGGATTATGTACATTTTAAACCGGGAACTGAAAAAATTTCAGAAATAAAAAAAGAGGTGGATAAATCAAAATACCAGGCGGCCTTCATCTTAAATCCCCTCCGGTTTGGGGATATTAAGAAAGTTTCCGATTCAGGCGGAACTTTGCCTCCAAAGTCAACATATTTTTATCCTAAAATACCTTCGGGTATTGTTTTAAATAAGGTAAGTTAAACTTAATCTTGTCCGGACGGAGAAGTTATTACCGTTACCGGATTATTAAAATATTTATCTACAATACTGTCAATATCCTCTCTGGATACTTTCCGTATCTTTTGAAGATATTTTTCATCAAAGTCATATCCGAACCCCAAAAGCTCATTAAGAGCGTAGTTCTGGGCTTTTGAGCCGGGAGACTGGCGGTTTAATTTCTCTGCGGTTATTATCTGCTCTTTTGCCCGTTTTATCTCCTCATCCGTATATTTTGCGGCTTTAAGGTCATCTATTACTCCTTCAATTACAGCGAGCGCTTCTTTTATCTTCTGAGGGTTGGTAGCGGCAAAAATCGTAAAACTTCCGGATTTTATATAATTCTGGTTATAGGCATGAGTTACATAGACCAGCTCGTCTCCTCTCAACCGATCGTGTAACCAGCCTCCCGGATAATTTTTTCCCGAAATAAGAGTATCAATAACATCTAAAACCGGTTTTGTCTTGGTATCAAAAACGGTGACCGTGGGAAAACCTTTAAAAATTACTCCCATCTGCTTAGCTGTTTTATACTGTTTTTTAACCGGCCGGTCTAAATTTAAAAACTCCCCGTCATAATCGGGTAATTCTTTTTTGCTTTCTTTAACTTTACTGAATTCGCTTTCAAGTTTTTTTATAATTTTATCCGGGTTAAAATCTCCCGCCAGAGAAATTACCAGGTTTTGGGGACTGGTAAAATCCTCATGAACTTTTTGGATAGCTTCTCTATCAATATTTTTAACAGTCTCCGTTGTCCCCTTCTTATCATAGATATAAGGGGTTGAAGCCGGGAAAATATTCTCTTTATAATTCAACATGGCTTCTTTTTGCCAGTTATTTTTAAACTGACGAATAGAATTTAAGGTGAATTTCTTCTGTTTTTCTATTTCTTCTGCATCAAATGATGGATTATAGAGTATCTCTTTAATCAGTTCTATGATTTTCTGGTAATCTTCGGCTAAAGAAGAAGCTTTTACATAAAAAGAGTTATTCCCCGAAGATGCGGAAAAACTGGCTCCTCTTTTTTCAAATTCTTCGTTCAGTTCCCGTCGGCTGTATTTTTTTGTCCCCCTTCCCAGCATGGAAGCCATAAAATTAAAAAGGCCCGGCGTATCATATATTTTATCGTAAGTTACCCCCCCTTTTAAAAATAAAGCGTAATTTATTACCGAAATACCGGGGATTTTCTTAGCTACCACTGTTATACCGTTATCCAATACCTTCTTTTGAACTTTATGTTCTTCGCTTTTTTCTTTCGATGAAACTTTTTCTTCGGCCGGCCGGCCGGTTATAAAAGTTCTCGCATATTTTGAAATATCCAGATACTTATTGGCCACTTTTTTAACTTCCACTGGAGTAACTTTGCTTAACTTTTCCACATATCTGTCGGTAAAATTAGGATCCCCGGTACTGAGCATATCAATTCCTATCCGGGAGGTATAGTTTGATACAGTAGTTTTTCTGAAAAGATTTTCGGAAACAGAAAGCTTTTTGGCTCTTTTTAATTCTTTATCGGTTATCCCGTTTTTTTGAATATCCAGAATTATTTCCAGAACCGCAGGCTCAGTTTCCTTAAGATTACCTTCGGGAATACGAGCATTTACTGTAAATTGTCCGGGCCCAAAATTGGGGGTAAATGAAAAGGAATTAATACTGTTTACCAGTTCTTTCTCCTCCTTTACTATCCTGTTAAGACGGGAATTTCTCCCCGAAGACAGTACTTCACTTAAAATATCCAGCGCATAAAGGTGGGGGTGGTCCAGAGGTATGGTCAACCATGATAAATTTAAATAGTGCCCTTCTACATCCATGATTTTTGTTTTTTTCCTGATACCCACCAGTTCCGGCTCCCGGGGTAAATCCGGTAAACTGTAATAATTACTTTTATAACCCCCGTACCCGGTCTTAATTTCTTCAGCCGCTTTTTCTTTATCTATATTACCTCCGATAACCAGCAAGGCGTTATTGGAGACGTAATTTTTTTGGTAATATTTTTTTAAATCCTTAAATGATATTTTTTTGAAAAGGTCTCTATAACCGATTACCGGATAACGGGCAGGATGCACCCGGTATAAATTTTCTGAAGTCATTCGGTGTAAATGCCTTCCCGGTTCTTCAAGAGATTTTTCTATCTCCCTGGTAATTACCCCTCTTTCCCTGGTATAGGCTTCCCGGGTAATTTTATTCTCAAAAATCAGTTTGCCGAGCAGTTCAAGAGCCCGGGGGTAAAATTCAGAAATAGTGGTTATATAATAAGCGGTGTGATCCTTTGTAGTATAGGCGTTGAACCGGTTACCCAACTCTTCTATTTCATCGTCAATCTCTTTTTTTGTTCTTTTTTTGGTTGGGCCTTCCGCAGTTACATGTTCTAAAAAATGTGAAATTCCCGAGCCGTAACAGTACTTTTCGCAAATACTACCCGTCTTCACGTACAACCTTAATTCCACCACTGCGGAGCTGCTATTTTCCCATATAACATATTCCAAACCGTTTTTTAAATTTCCGTTTTTAATAGATTCCATGTTTAAAATTGTTTTCCTTTATTTTTACTAAAATTTTTTCGGAAAGTTAAAGATAAAATTATTTAGCATACTTATATACTTTGACCGGTTTTAAACTATTGAAATTTATCTCCTACTTTCAAGTTCCGGCCGGCCAGGTAAGCTGATGTTTCCATAACCCTTTTGCCCGCCGGCTGCAGTTTTAAAATTTTAACTCCCCCTTTTTGGGAAGCAACCACAAAATACTTTTTTCTAACTTTAATTATTTCTCCGGGAGTGCCGGATAGTTGACCGCGGTAGGGTTCAGCGTGAATAATTTTTATCCTTTTAGTTTTGTCATCTTTAAAAGTATAGCATCCGGGACCGGGGGTTAAAGCCTTAATCTTATTTATTATCTTTTGGGAATCTTTATGCCAGTTTATTCTGCAGATATCTTTTTTCATTTTGGGAGCGTAGCTACCCAACCCCCATTCCTTCTGGCAGGTAGCATCCGGAATATTAGAGCAAGCCAGACTGTCTATTAACTTTTTTACCAGTATCTGTCCTTCCCGATCCTGGCGTTTTTTAAGAGAGCCGTAATTATCATTTTCTCTTATTTTAATTTTTTTTCTAAAAACTATTTCCCCCTTATCTAAATCTTTATTCATTTTCATTAAAGAAACCCCGGTCTCTTTATAACCTTTTAAAAGAGCGGTTCTTACCGGAGTGGCTCCCCGCAAATCGGGAAGCAGGGAATAATGTACGTTATAGGCTCCAATGCTAAATAAATTCAGAATTTTTTTAGAAAGTATCTGCCCGTAATCAATTACTAAACCTGCATCCGGGTTGGTCTTTTTTAACACCTTAAAAGAATTATCTGCATTTATATTTTCAGGTTTAAAGATCTTCATGTTATGATTTTTACAGTAAGAAGCCACCCGGGAAGCACTCAGTTTACGACCCCGACCCCGTTGCCTGTCAGATCCGGTTACGGTCAGTTTTAGATTGGCTTTTTTATGCTTTTTTATAGTTTCAAGGTACCGGCAACCCGTCTGAGTACCGGACATAAATACAATATCAACTTTTTCCATCATTTTTCCATTTATTGTATCTGGCTTTAAAAAACTTCCACATTTTTTTAGGATTTTTCACCCGGTCGGGAAAAAGTATGCCCTCAAGATGATCGATTTCATGCTGAATAACTATGGATAGAAGGCCTCCCGCTTCTATTCTATGGCGGTCTTCTTTTATGCCCGTATCCACAACTATCCTGTCCTTACGGGGTACCCGGGCGGTTATTCCGCAGACACTCAGGCAGGCCTCTTCAATCTGTTGGTCGCCCTCCGCTTCAATTATTCGAGGATTTATCAATAAAAGAGGATGTTCTAAATTATCCGCAGCCTGGGGCGAAATTACGGTGATCTTTTTCTGTATTCCAGCCTGAGGCGCGGCCAGCCCTATCCCGTTATTGTTTATCATAAGAGATATAAGTTTCCGGGACAATTTTTCAACTTCACCGGCCCTTACCTCTTTATTCTCCCGCCGCAGACACTTATCAGGATAAAGTTTAATATTCATAGCATATTAATAGGGTCGATATCTACTTTCAAACGACCTGTTTTTGTTCTTTCTATTAACATTTTTTTTAGTTTATCTTTTATTTCTTGCCCGTTATCTTTAAATTTTAACAGCAACTGCCACCGATAACGCCCCCGTATTTTATATATAGGCGCCCGGGCCGGACCTAGTACGCTAACTTTAAGTTTATTTAGATTATCAGCTATGTACTTTTCACACCGGTTTATAATTTTTTGGGCAACTTTCTCTTTTTTTGACTCTCCAACTATATTTATAAGAGACGCAAACGGGGGAAAACCTGCCTGTTTTCGTATAACTATCTCCTTATCATAAAATTTATTATAATCTTTTTTAAATAACATCTTAATGGCATAGTGGCTGGGATTATAGGTCTGGATAACTACATCCCCCCTGTTTTTGCCTCTGCCGGTACGGCCGGCAACCTGTTTTAACATCGAAAATATTCTTTCAGTTGCTCTAAAATCCGGACTCATAAGACCAAGATCGCTGTTTATTACCCCCACCAGATCAACATTGCTAAAATCCCAGCCCTTGGCCACTATCTGAGTTCCTACTAAAATATCGTACTTACCCCCCTTGAAATTCTTAAAAATACGGGCCGCTTTTCCTTTCCCCGAAACACTGTCAACATCCATCCTTTTAATGGAAGCTTTCTTAAAAAATTTACTTAAAATTTCTTTTACTTTTTGAGTACCCGATCCGTAGTACTTAAAAGTACTTTCCCCGCACTCAGGGCATTTACGGGGCGCTGGTCTTTTATACTCGCACCAGCTGCACACCAGTGAACTGTCCGTTGAATGGTAAGCCAGGGGAATACTGCACTTGGGACAGTTAAAACTTTCACCGCATTTTTTACATATTATAGAAGAAGAATATCCCCGGCGGTTTATAAATAGAATAATCTGTTTTTTTTGTTTGAGAGTCTTCTCCATTTTCTCTATGAGTATATTGGATAATATCCCGCTCTTATAACTTTCCTTAAATTCTCTTTTCATATCCACTATATTTATACGGGGAAATTTTTCCTGATGAATCCTCTCCTCTATCCTAAAATATTCTAACTCTCCCTGTTTTGCCCGGTAAAGAGTCTCCACAGAAGGCGTGGCTGTTCCCAGAATAAGCAGAGAATCTTCAATTTCGGTTCTTTTTTCGGCCACCCACCGGGCGTCGTAATAAGGGGACTGGTGCTGTTTGTAGGAAGAATCCTGCTCCTCATCTATTATTATGGCTCCTAAATTTTTAAACGGAGCAAACACGCTGGACCGAGGTCCGATGAGTACTTTTAAATCCCCGTTACGCATCTTTTTTATGTACCTCATCTTCTGTCCCCGGGATACCTTGCTGTGCCATACCCCCACTTTTTCTTTGCCCAGTCTGGCTTTCAACCGGTAAATTAACTGGGCGGTTATGGCTATTTCGGGTACAAGTATGATAACCTGTCTGTCTTTTGAAATTATCTTTTTTATAAGTCTCATATAAATTTCGGTTTTTCCGCTGTCTGTAACCCCGTGAACTAAAAATTTTCCGCCGTCTCCTATGCTATCCTGCAGATTATTTAGAACCTTTTTCTGCCCGGCTGATAGATTATATTCAGGAACCTTTTTACTGTAATTACCCGGATCTTTAATTTTAACTTTTCGTTTTAGAGGTTTTAACGATGGAGGTAAAACAGAAGAGAGCACTTCTCCAAGACTCGAAATGTAGTACTTGCTCATTTTTCGGGCCAGTTTCATTAATTGGGGAGTGATTACGGGTGTTTTATCTATCACGCCGGCTACCGGTTTTAACGGATAGTTCACCGCCGGTTTTTTAGAATGGACTTTGACAACATATCCAGTCCGTTTGGTGGGACCGAACTTAACTTTTACCCTGCAGCCTACTTTAATGCCGGAACCGGCGGAATAATAAAACTCCCTGAATACGGGTATGGGCAAAACTACACTTATATATTTAACGGTTTTCAAATTAACTTCCTGATAATTTTAGTATCTTCAAAAGTTTCTTTCTTTTTTGAGGGGGACCGCAGAAGATACGCAGGATGATAAGTGGGTACAACCTTAAGGGATACGTCAGAAAACTTAAGATCGTAAACCTTACCCCGGAGGCGGGTTATCCCGGTGGTGGTATTTAATATTGTCTTAGAAGCCGGTGCTCCTAAAGGTACAAGAACTTTAGGACGAATCAGTTCAAGCTGGCGGACAAGATAGGGGATACACTTTTTTACTTCTTTCCCGTTAGGCGGCCGATCATTGCCGTGTTTCTCGGGATTTTTGGGATCTTTCATGGGATGACATTTTACTATATTTGTAATATAAACTTCCTCTCTTTTTAAGTTAAAAACATTGTTAATTATTTTTGTAAGCAATTTCCCGGCCCGGCCTACAAAAACTTTTCCCTGATGGTCTTCGTTAAATCCCGGCCCTTCTCCTACAAACATAAGATCCGCATTTTCAGCACCCCCGCCGAAACAGGCATTTAATCTTTGAGAGCCTAGTGAACATTTCCGACAATTTTTCACTTCAGTTTCCAGCTGGCTTAGAGTCTCCTTTTTTGAAGGTGTGTCCAAACCGCTTTTTTTAGAATCTATCCAGAAACCCTTCTGCCCGGTCTCTTTTCTTTGTTCTAAATATTTTTTAATTAAATTTTCTTTTGACATTTTTCTAAAATTATTTTGGCCATCTCCTGTACATGGATATTTTTAAATTTTTGTTTATTCTTTCCGTCCGATAAAATAAAAGTTTTGTGTTCCTGCCCCATATTTTGGACAGTATTAAAAACCATAATATCGCAGCTCTTTGCTTGTAATTTATTTTCATCCTTAACAATATTGACCTCATCGGAAAGTGAAAATCCAACTATTAATTTCTGGGGATAATTTTCTCCCACCCACTTAAGTATATCCGGATTTTTCCGAAATTTTATCCGGGGCATCCCATTTTTTTTAGATATTTTTTTCTTTTGCCTGACCGGTCTGAAATCACTTACCGCTGCCGTCGAGATAAATATATCCGCCCGGTCAATATTTTTTTCAACTTCTTTAAACATATCCAAGGCACTGAAAACGGGTATATAAGTAATCTTTTCAGGAGGCTGTCTGTTTTTTCCGGATATTAATGTGACCTCCGATCCCATATTATAAGCGCACCGGGCTATTGCATAACCGGTTTTACCGGAAGAAAGATTGGATATAAATCTCACGGAATCCCACATCTCCTTAGTGGGGCCGGCAGTTACGATAATCCTCATTTATATTTTCAGGAATTACCGTACCTATTTTTAAATTCGGTTAAATCCTTTATAAATTCTACTATGGTTTCCGGAGAAGCCATTCTACCTTTACCTTTTTTTCCTCCGGCCAGATCTCCGGTAACCGGTTCTATTAATCTAAATCCCCGTTTTTTTAACACACAAATATTTTCCATTACGGCTGGAGATATCCACATATTTTCATGCATAGCGGGCACAAGTATGGCCGGGCCGGTAAAATCCAAAGCTACGCAGGTCAGCATATTATCAGCCATACCCATAGTAATTTTCGATAAAGTATTTGCCGTCGCCGGGGCTATGATTAAAATATCCCCCCATTCGGAAAGGTTAACATGGTTATCCCTATAACTGTCATCAAATAGATCTGTATACACCGAATTATCGGTAAGACTTTTAAAAGTCAGGGGCCGAATAAATTCGGCGGCGGCTGATGTCATTATTGTCTTGACCCTGTCTCCCTGTTTACTAAAGCTGGAAGCCAGATGAGCTGCCTTGTAGGCCGCTATTGAACCGGTAACACCCAGTAAAATATTCATCAGCCTCTACTATTCTGTCTCTTTTTTTTCCCCGTCATCCGAACCGGCTTTAACTTTATTTTCCGCGTCCTCAGCCTGCTCGGCCATCTCCTGCTCTATAATTTTCTTAAGAATGTTATCTATATGGGGAGGAGCCCCTATATTTGCTGTCTTTTTAAACTCTTTTTTATACTCTTTAGACGCTTTTAATACAAATTTCCATGCATTATCCACATTATCATAAAGTTTTTTACGAGTTATTTCATCCATTATTGCCTCCGTTATTATATTTTAGCTTTCTGGGTTTCTATTATACATACCAGTTCTTTTACAGCCTCTTCTAATTTATTATTAACCACCAGATAATCGTATTCGCCGACATAGTTAAGCTCTTCTTCGGCGTTGTTTAACCGGTGTTGTATTTCATCCTCTGAGTTTTGACTTCTTTTCCGCAGCCTGTTTTCCAATTCCTCTACCGACGGGGGGATAACAAAAATAAGTACCGCACGGGGATATTTCTTTTTGATCTGTACTCCCCCCTGAACATCTATATCCAGAATTATATTTTTATCAGCTGCTTTTTGGTCCCTGACAAATTTCCTGGCTGTTCCGTAATAATACCCGTGTACCTTGGCCCATTCCAGTAATTTATCTTCCTCAATAAGTTTCTTGAATTCCCTGTCTGAGACAAAATCATAATCCACGCCGTCAGTTTCTTCGCCCCGGGGAGGCCGGCTGGTCACTGAAACCGAAAAAACGGAATTTTCAATACGGTCAAGCAAATGCCTGCAGAGAGTTGTCTTTCCTGTTCCCGAAGGGGCGGATATTACAATAAGTTCGCCTTTTTTCTTATATTTTTTAATTATATTATAAATTTTATTCTGTTTCATTGTTTAACACTTTATATTTCTAATATTCATTGATGTTCAAGTAATTCAGTCGGCTGGTAAAGTATCTTTACTATAACATATTCTATATAATTTTAATAAAATATTAATTTTTATCAAATTTTTGAAAATTATTTACGTTCATAATTTTTTTAAAATCCGGGGGAGGATCTACCTTAAAACTTACCCGACGTCCGGTCTCCGGATGGCTAAATGAAATCTGCCAGGCATGGAGCATCTGACGGATAGCGTTTCCGGTCGAAGTTCCGTATTTTTTATCACCCAGTACCGGATACCCACGGTACGAAAAATGTACTCTTATCTGATGGGTCCGGCCGCTTAAGGGATATATTTCAACCAGGGTAATATTGTTCTTTAATTCCAGCGTTTTATACCGGGTGACTGACTCTTTAGAGCCCTGCCAGCTGACTTCCATTTTGGTCCTGTCCCTCCGGGACCGTTTAATGGGGGCTTTTATCTCACCGGCCGGCTGCTCCAGCCTGCCTTTGAGAAGTGCCATATAAACTTTTTTGACTTCCCGGGCTTTAAATTGTTTTCTTAAATTCAAAGCTGCTTTTTCTTCTAAAGCAACAACCATAATCCCGGAAGTATCTTTATCCAAGCGGTGAACCAGATGGGGGGTTTTAAATTTTTTTACCAGCCCGTTTAACAATGTGCCGGTCCTGTTTTTAGGAGCCGGGTGAACCACCATATTGGGAGGTTTTCTAAGTATAAGAAAACTTTTTTCCCTATGTAAAATATTTAGGGATATTTCTTCCGGTTTTACATTCCCCTTAATGTTGCTCTCTTTAGCATCGGGTAACTTATAGGTTATTTTTTCTCCCCCTTTCAACCGAAAATGACTGTCCTTGTATTTGTCGTCAACCGTTACTTTTCTGTCTTCAATAAGTTTCTGTATTTTTGTCCTTGAAAGAGTCAAACGGCCGGCCAGATACTTATCCAACCGTATTTTTGTATCCGTATCCACCTCAATTTTATTTTTCTCTTCGGACATTATGACTTTTCTTTTGGTTTACCGGGTTTTTTTAACAAAAATATTCCGGCAATTATACCCAGCAATGCTATCCACTGGGTAACTGTAAAATTAAGAAAAGTGCCCCCTCTGAAATCCCCCCTGAAAAGCTCTATTGTTATTCTGTACACCCCGTAACCTATGAAAAATAGTCCCATATTGAAACCGGCTTTCCAATTATTTTTGGATTTTAAATAAAAATATAATCCCAGACTGAATAAAAACATAGTTACAGAAGCTATTAGCTGAGTGGGAATTAAAGGTATGCCTTGAGGAGCAAGGCTCCGGGCATGATTAAATATAACTCCCAGCCACGAATCAGTGGGCTTTCCGTAACAGCAACCGGCAGAAAAGCATCCCAGACGGGCAATAGAGTACCCTAGGGCCACTCCCGGAGCCAGGACGTCTCCAACGCTTTTTAAATCATAGCCCCATTTTTTAGTAAAATAAATAAGATAGCCAAGCCCCCCGATAAGACCGCCAAAGTACACCAACCCCCCGTCCCAAAAAGCCAGGACCCTGAATATACTTGCTTCCGGTTTGAAATAATCCGAAAATTTCAATAATACATATAAAATCCTTGCCCCCACCAGACCGGATATTATTGCTCCGGGAAAAAATCCGTTAATGAATTTTTTGGAAATGTTCCGGTATTGAGCGGATTTTAAAGCCAGAGCCAGACCGGCCAGCAGACCGGAAGCCATAAAAAAACCGTAAGTATGAACTTTTAGGCCTCCGATGGATAATAATTCAGGAAACATTTTTGGCCCCGGCTCTTTTATGTTTAAAATCTTTAAATATAGAGTATACTATTATAAGGGCCCCTATGGTTATGGCCCCGTCCGCTATATTAAACACCGGCCAAATTTTTAAATTTATAAAATCTATTACTCCGTCGTAAACAAACCGGTCCCATAAATTAGACAAGGCGCCTCCCAATATAAAGGAATAGGCCAAAATCATCAATTTATCCTTTTGATCTGAATATTTCACCAGCCAGGTAAGGATAAACAGTATTATCATATTTATTCCAAGTAAAATATTATTGTGACCCCGCAGTAAACTGAATGCCATCCCTGTATTTTTAAGGTAGGTGATATCCAAAAAAGGCAAAAGGTCTATACTCTGGCCTATTTCCATATTAACCACAACGATAAATTTTAAAAACTGATCAATTAAAAATACGGAAAAAATTATAAAATATTTCAATTTAAATTTTGCCGGTGTATAATACGAGGAATGTTATTTTACAATATCCAGGCATCTTTTACATAAACCCTTATGTTCATCACTGCTTTCCCCCACACTTTCAGCAATCATCCAGCACCTCTCGCACTTTTTTCCTGGAGCAGGGTCTATTTTAACCGATATTTTATGAGTTAAGAATTTTATTCCCCCCTCGACTTCTTCTTTTATAAAATTTACTTTGCTTACTATAAAATATTCTTTCCAGTCTCCCGGTATATTTTTAAAATAATCAAATAATTCCTGTGAATCCGTTTTTATTGTCACTGCCGACTCCAGAGGATCCTTAATAACATTTTTCTCTTTTGCTTTCTCTATCTCCTTTAAGACAATATTTCTGAGCTCTATCCTCTTAGTCCAATCTTTGGCCAATGACGGATTCTTCCAATTTTCGGGAAGAGATTCTTTTAATTCAGTAAGTAAAATACTTTCGGGATATTTGTCTTTTAAATTTTGTTCTTTTAGATACTTCTGCCAGGCCTCTTCGGAAGTATGGGTGAGTACCGGGGCAATAAGTTTTAACAATTCCTCCCCGATTATTTTTAAAACAGTAAGAGAACTTCTTCTTTTAAGAGACTTGTCCTGGCATACATAAAGCCGGTCTTTTAAAATATTAAAATAAAACGAAGATAGCCATATATTGCAAAAATCATGAATTTCTTGAGTGGCCCGGTAAAACAAAAATTCTTCATAATATTTTTTAACCTTTACAAAAGACGCTCTAAATTTATGCAGGATAAATTTATCTAAAGAAGTTAAATTATCATAAGCTATCTGGTCTTCATTAGAAAAATTCTGGAGATTGCCCATTATAAATCTTATTGAATTTCTTATCCGCCTGTAATAGGTAACTATCTGGTCTAAAATTTCATCCGATAGTTTTACATCCGTAAAGTAATCTTCGCTGGCTACCCATAATCTTAAAATATCTGCTCCGTATTCTTTAATCACTTCCTGGGGACTGATAACATTACCCATGGACTTGGACATTTTTTTACCCTGGGCATCTACCACAAATCCATGAGTTAAAACATTCCGGTACGGGGGCTGTTCTTCAATGGCCACCGATGGGATAAGAGAGGTCTGAAACCATCCCCGGTGCTGATCGCTGCCCTCTAAATACATATCTGAAGGCCAGGTTAAATTTTCCCTGGTTTTTAGTACGGCAAAACTGGATACTCCCGAATCAAACCAAACATCTAAAATATCGTTCTCTTTTTCAAAATCTTCCCCACCGCATTTTTTGCAGATGAATCCTTTACCAAGAATTTCAGAGACACTTTTTTCAAACCAACCATCCGAACCATCCTGTTTTACCATCTCTTTCACTTTATTAAAACTTTTTTCGGTGGCCAAAACCCATCCGCAATCCTTACAGTAAAAGACAGGAATTGGAACCCCCCACATCCTCTGTCTGGAAAGGCACCAGTCGGGCCTGTTCTCTATCATAGCCGTTATCCTGTTCTCAGCGGTTTCCGGATACCAACTCACGTTTTTTAAGTTTTTGAGCAGTTTTTTTCTGAAACCTGAATCGATTTTCATGAACCACTGCTCGGTGGCCCGAAATATTACCGGGCTCTTGCATCGCCAGCAGTGAGGATAGGAATGGGAGATATCTTTTTTCTTAAAGAGCAGTCCCTTCTCATTAAGTAATTTCACTATTTTTTCATCGGCGTCAAATACATGTTGGTCTATCACTTCAGAACAATCGGCTTCATCAGTAAATTTACCTTCATTATTTACGGGTGAGAGTATATCTATACAATCTTCCGGATCCTTTTTTGAACCATTATATTTACTGATTTCAATATAGTCCTCTTCCCCGTGACCCGGAGCTATATGAATTATACCGGTTCCCTCCTCTAAATCAACCAGGTTGTACCCGGAAATCGATTTAGAAATACGATCTCCGAACGGTGTTTTAAAATCATAACAGGTTGCAATATGAGCCCCATCCTCAATAACTTCCTGCCCCCGGGAGTTCTTTACTAATTTGTAATTTTTAAATAGCTCATCTTTATTTCTCTCATAAATTTCCCGGGCAACTATAAGTATTTCATCTTCATTTTCTATAAAAGCATAGGATATTTCCGAATCAAAAAAGAGGGCCACATTGGCCGGTAGGGTCCAGGGAGTGGTAGTCCAGGCCAGGGCGTATACATCTTTTTTAAAATCACTGGCGGCTTCTTTAACCATTTTAAACCTAACATATATAGACGGGGAACCAATATCTTTATACTCTACCTCCGCCTCGGCCAGCGCGGTTTTACACGAATAGCACCAGTGTACCGGCTTTAATTCCCGGTAAATATAATCTTTACGGTATATATTTTTAAAACATTCTACGATTTTTTCTTCATACTTTTTATTTAAGGTTAAATAGGGGGTGTCCCACTCCCCTAATAGCCCCAGTCGGTTGAACTCTTTTTTCTGGATATTTACAAAATTTTTAGCGTAATTTGCCGCTTTTTTACGGAATTTAAGTTTGTCTTTACCGGCTTTGCTGCCCATTTTTTTCATTAACTCGTACTCCACCGGAAGACCGTGGCAGTCCCATCCCGGTACAAACGGGGTGTAATAACCGTTCATGGCTTTATATTTTATCACAATATCCTTTAAAATACGGTTCAAGGCGTGACCCATATGAATATGGCCGTTGGCGTAAGGGGGGCCGTCGTGAAGAATAAAATTTTTGTTTTCTTTATTTTTTTTAAGCAGTTTTTCATAGACCTTTTTTTTCTTCCACTCTTTTTGTATGTGAGGTTCCTTTCCGCTTAAATTAGC
>CAYZAK010000041.1:3722-14539 GCA_964476445.1 uncultured bacterium | reverse complement strand
ATTTTAATTCGGAAAGAAAGCCCTTATTGAAGGTAAGATAATTTGGGAAGTAACAGGCATCCTCCTAAAAAAGCGCTGGCCGGACTGTTATAGCTTGAAGTTGGTGGGGAAGCCTCAATGACAGCTTGAAGTTGGTGGGGAAGCCTCAATGACCAGAGCTTTTGATGTCTTTTTTTCGGTTAAGTTTGCCAAGATAGAATTCGGGCTATTTTGGGAAATATTTATGTAATTTATCCAATTATTGTAACCCTTTTTAATTATCTTTAACCGATGATTTCCGGTTAATAAAGAAAGAGTTAAAGGAGTTAAGCCAATAGATTTGGAAGAGTTATTTAAATAAACTTTTGCGCCGGAGGGGTTAGAACTTATTTTGTAATTTTTTCGAAAAAAACCGGTCAGTAACAGATGTTTTGGCTGATTTTTCTTTTTTATTTTTTCGGTAATTTTCCAGTAATTGGAATCTAATCCGTCCTGATGGTCGAGACGTGCTGCCAGGTTAACAGTAGTATTATTACCTAAGTTATGGAATCCCGGTTTTTTGAGCTTAATATCATATGAACCAATAGTAAGTAATTCTGTATGAGGAGTCTGTCCTATACTTTTATTATCAAGAAAAATTTCAGCTTCTTCAGGCAGTGAATTAATGGTAAGGCGAATCTCAAATGGAATACTGTAGATATTATTGTTTCTGGTAGAGTTGGCGATGTGAAATCTTTTAGAATTTTTATTGCTTTTAAAAACCATAAGTTTTCTGGAAATTTCTCCCCAGCTATCTTTATATAGCTGGATTTGGTAATTTCCGTAAGGAAGCTCTTTTACTTTTAGGGGAGTTCTTCCGGATAAAATTTCTTTGGACCCCTTTAATATTTTTAATCGGGCAAGGGAAGGATTGCTGTCTATTATAAGACTTTGCCGCCAGATTTTTTTAGGTAATAGTTGACCGAAAGGAGTAAATTGTAGATGGATATCAGCAGCTATAAAAAGTAGAAGGAAAAGAGCTATTGGGATAAAAATTTTAGAGTTTTTATATTTATTATTTGAATTTAATTCAGTCAAGTTATAAAAATTAAGATCTAAGTAACCCGGGGATCGTTTCTCCGTTCTAAAAGAACTAAAACGCTTATAAGCTCACCCTTTTGGGAGTGAATGCCCACGCAGGAGACATTTGCAGGAGGATTGTCCAATCTATCCGTAATTAACTGGTTTGGGTTTTTCATGCTGTTTTGAAATAATTCTATCAGCTGCCGGGATTTAAAAATTGAAGTTATATGTTCACCATTAATATCTTGAGAGGGTTCAAGAGAAAGAATGCTCTGGGCGGTTTTGTTTATAAATACTACTTTATTATCGGAATTAGCAAGAATTGCACCGGATTTAAAAGCTTTTCCTATATTGGTAATAAAACTTTGTAAATTCTCAGAAGTTGTTTCAGCCTTATCTTTATATACCTGCTTTTCGTCTTCGATTCTTTTTGCCAGATAATCACAGTGTCTGGCCAGTTTGCCCCATTCATCTTTTTTATTAATAATTTTAGATTGATTTTTTTCTTCTTCATCCCATCTTTCTGCCATGATAGTATTTAAAATATATTTTATTTTGGGCGCTCCGTACAAGGTTACCTGTTTAGAGGCTAGGCCAACAACAAATGCAATAATAAGAGACCACAGAAAAATCATTTTATGGGTCTGTGCCCGCAATTTGTCCATTGTGCTGCTTATTCCTTCAGCGGAAAAACCTACTCGGTGGACACCTAAAAATTCTCCATATGAACTTCTCAAAGGTTGTACCAGTTCAAAAAGAGGGGCTTCCTCACGACTCCGCCGGAATATAGTAAAATCCCGTTCCCGTAAAGCTTCAAGAGATTCGCCGTCCTGATATTGTTCTCCCCATTCGCTCATATTATGGTGGGCCTTAACATATCCGTCAGGGTCAAGTACCATTGAAAAACGGGTGCGGGGGAATCCCGTTATTTGATTCATATATTCATTTAGGCTGATATCATCCTGATTTATAAGGGCATTTTCAATGCTGGTGTGGTAAGTTTCCACAAGATTAGAACCAATAGTAATCAGCTGTCCTTCCAGCTCTTTTCGAGTTTCTTGCAGCGGGGTGTTAATTAGAAAGAATAACATAATCATAATAAGAAAAAAAGAAATAACTCCTAATTTTATTGATGCACTGACTACAATTTTATCTAATATTTTTTTTATCATAATTTAATATTTAAAAACCAGGTAATGACCCCTAAACTTAAGAAAAACCCGTAAGGAAGATAGCTTTTTTCCACTTCACTTAATTGTATATTTAATTTTTTAAATGTCAAGGTTTGTCTTATTATTTTAAAGGTGCTTAAAACAATTTCAAGTAATTGACCTTTAACTAAAAGATATATTATTGTAAACAGCCCTCCAATAATAGCTCCGTGAAGGGTAGCGTTAAAAACAAAATGGGGTCCTTTAAGTGCCCCCACGGCAGCTAAAAATTTTATATCGCCTGCCCCCATACCTCCGGCAAGATAAAAAATAAGCAGGAGAGATCCACCGGTTATAAGTCCTAAAAGAGAAGTCTTTAGAAAACCTTCAACAAAGCCGTTATTGAAAAAATTAAATCCCAAACCTAATATCATACATGGAAAAGTGAAATGGTTATATATTTTTTGATATTTTAAATCTGTAAACATAGTGGTCAGAATTAAAAATAAAAGGGTAATATTCACAGGGGTTAAATATTCTGTTAACATGGTATAAAATTTTTTTTATTTTTTAATTGTGACAATTTCATTGTTTTTTATTTTACTGATAGCCGGACTTCCGGCTTTTAATTCCAGTAAAGAATCAGCTTTTAATGAGCCCGAAAATAGCCAGGGTTTGATATTGTTAGCTATTTTGACTATCCGGCATCTTATTTTCCGAGTATTTTCCGAGAGAGTTTTTAGGTATACAACATCTATTTTAAATCTCATAAAAAACATATGTATTACAGAGGTTTTGGGGAAATAATATGCCAAATCCTCTGGGATGTTTTTTTTAAACATTAAACCAAGAAATTTTTTAAAAAAAGTGTCAGCTAAATAAACTTCGGAAATTACTTTATTATTATTATCAAGCAGCATGGCCATTTAAAATATATCTAAATGCTTTTCTTTATTATAACCGAATCCAGCATATCCGCGGCATCTTCAATTATATCTGATATATGAGCTATATGAAAAACAAATTCATTGATATGCATTTTTTCTGCAAGCGAGATCTGGTCGCTCTTAAAAATATTTTCGGTCAGGTGCCATTCTAATGTATCCGCATTTTCTTCTTTTGTATTGACATCCTTAATATATTTTTTTACTTTTTTGTAATTATTAAAATAATGATTTACTGCTTTTTTCAGAGGTGGAAGCGTTTCATAAGAAGCCCTGGCCAGCTTAAGTATATTGTTGGTGTATTTTTTAGGGACATTTGGTTGTTGAGATATAATGAAATCGCAGCAGGATTCGGCGGCATCGGCAATATTATCCTGCCTGGCCACAAAATTTACCAGATCTTCACGTATAGATGGAAAAAAAGCACCTTTATAAAGTGTCTCTATTATTTCACGCCTTAAAGAGTCCGCCTTACTTTCAAATTCGTGGGTTTTGTAGGCAAATTCTCCAGGGTTCCCCAGGTCCTTTTTAAGGTAACTTTCAATAGTATTTTCCATACTTTTTGCTGTTTCACTTACAGCTTCAAAATGGTCTTTTATTAATTTTTGAACTTTTTTTTCTTTCTTACGGGAAAACATAAACTGTGACTCCTTTTAAAAGTTAAATAAACCAGCAGTATAATTAAATAATCCTTTTAATTTTTTAGCAAATTGTTATATAATTGTCAAAGTTTTTAATTATAAGAAAGAATTGCTAAATGCTTCGTCTATAATATCTTTAGTAAGAATTCTGTTATCAGATGAACCGTCGTTACTCTCTATAGATAATATTGCGTCCGCATTTTTTAATAAATCTCTGGGTATGTAACCCCTTAGGGCCAGCTGGGCGTTTTTAATTTTATTTATAGTGTAATCAGCTATTTTTTCTGAAAATTTAAAATTAAAATTATGGCAAGCCATTTTAAATATTTTTATAAATTGTTTCTCGGTGGGATCTTCCACAAGAATTTTATTTTTAAGTCGCCGGAAAAATGCTTCATCTCCTAGATTATCGGGTTTAATATTTGTGGAAAAAATTAAAATTTGATCCAGAGGAATAATTACTTGTTTACCAGTATGTATTCTGATGTAATCTATCTTTTCTTCTAAGGGGACCATCCATCTATTGAGAAGGGCTTCCGGACTTACTTTTTGTCTTCCAAAATCATCGATAACCAGTGCACCGCCGTTAGCCTTTATCTGGAGAGGGGCTTCATAAAATTTAGAAATAGGATCGTATTTTAACTCCAGATCCTGGAGGTTAAGTTCGCCACCGGCAATAATAAGGGGGCTTTTACACATATTCCATCTCCGGTCAAATTTTGCATTTTTTTTCTTAAATAAAGAGTATCCCTCTTTGATATATCCTTTTTTATGCAGTTCAGTTTCGCCGGTATTATCCTTCTGTATTTTTTTATGATAAACCGGATCATAAACCTTTATTATTTGAGAATCTACTTCCAGAGCGTAGGGAATAAGTACTTTTTCCCGGTAAATATTACTGCAAGTTTTAGAAATAGTACTCTTCCCGTTTCCCGGAGGGCCGTGAAGGAAAACTGTTTCTTTAGAGGATAAAGCAATTGTAAGTTTTCGGATTAGATCTTTACTTAGTATTAAGTTAGAAAGCGAATCTTTTATATCCTGTGTTGAAATGTTATGGGAGAGCTGTTTCTGATTTTTTATTATTTTACGGTACTCGGATATAGGAACGGGTGCCGGCCCTACGTATTTGTTTCTCTCCATTATTTCTTTGGTACGGATTAATCCCGCCTGAGTAAGTTTGTAAGGATAAAGAGCCGGAGAACCTACTTTTTCTTTTGAAACGGAAACGCTGGTAATATAGGCGTCCCCTTTGTTTAAATAGCCAAGTAGGTCTTCTACTATTTCATCAAAAGGAAGACACAAAATTTTGCTTATTGCTTCTCCTGAAAGTTCTCCATGGGAGTAAAGTATTTTTAAAATTAAATCAGATAAAAATTCTTTTTTAAGACCAGTTTCCTGAAGATTTTTCGGAGCCTGAGGCAAATAAAAACCTTTTTTTTGCTCCTCCTCTCCGTGGTACTCCCACAGTTCATTAATCCCTTTGATTGAGGTTAAGTCCCTGAAAATAATATAATCTAGATGCTCTTTATCGGTATTTCCTCTAATGCGATTGTAATCGAGAATGGTAATTATCTTTTTGTTTTTGGAACCGCAGGAAAAAAGTTTTTCTTTAGAATTCAGTAAAACTTCGCTAAAAAATTTCTCATCTGAATTATAAGATTTTTCAGAATTGGGGAAGAAAAGGTCGTAGCAGTTTTTGCCGGTAAGGTTCGCCGGTTTGGAATGGAAAAATTTAGCGCATTTTTCATTGACAAAAATCACTTTTAAATTGGGAGAAAAAATCATTAGAGGAAGTCCTATCGTATTTTTAAAATTATTGTACAGTGTCTTAAAACTCTGTAAATTTTTTATCTTTACTGTTTTTTGTTGATTTTTGGATTTTAAGTTTTCTATGTCTTTTTTGAGCTGGACAACTTTATTCTTAAGATCTTCTAATTCCTTTTTTGCTTTTCCGAATACAGGCATAGGTAAAGTTTAAATTTTTAATCCCAGGGATACATAATGCCCCAAATCCACTTCCTGTACTAAATTTATCGCATACGTAAAAGTATACGGCATTGATTCAATTTTTACCCCAAAATTTATTTTAGGCTGTAAATAATCTGAAGTCAAATTTATTTTTCCTCCGCTCATAAACATTAAACTATCAAATATCTTGCCTCTAGTAAAGGTCTCTTCGGTACTTAAAATTGCTTTGTAAGATATCCCCCCCTTTAAATAGATATCTTCAGAGTTAATAGGAAATCTTAAATCGGAATTTGCGAATAATTTATTATTATTTATATCAATTTCCAATTTGACTCCGGTTTGTATTGAAGTAGGTAGTTTAGATTTTTTTTCTAAATACTTCAGCTCAGTGCCTAAATTTCTTATGCTGGCTCCCCAGCAAATATTGCCGGAACCGAAGTATAGGGTTTTTTGAGTGCCGGCATCAATAAGATAAGAAGTTGCGGTATACCCAAAAATACTGGATTCCAGCATGGAAAAATTAATTCCTACGTGCATATTCTCGCCAAGTAAATCCGGTACCGCCGAGGTAAAAGATAAAATAATATCTTCCTGCCCGATCTTTTCTACATATTCTCCTACGGAAGTGTAGAGACCTATTTTACCGGTGGCCCTGTAAACCACATTAGCTCCCAGATATATTCCAAATAGTTCCTGTCCGTATAGCGCCGAAAAAAAGTTATCATCAAAATGTCCCCGGTTGTACATGGCAGTTAATTCTCTATATTCTAATCCCGTCATGCCGGCGGGGTTAATACCAAAAGTCTTTAACCCCCGGTCTCCTGAAACCGCTCCGTGTAAAACAGCCTGTGACGCTGTTACAGGTTTATTTAGAGTAATCCCGGAGGTTTCGCCGCTGTCAGCCCGGGCAATTATAGGTATTAAAAGCAAACAGGAAAGAAAAGTTAAAAATATTTTATTTTTTTCCATATAAATGTTCACCCTCACTTTAACACCGGAATTTTTCGCTGCTCTTCAAAGCCCGGGCCCTCCATCTGTATAATATAAATTCCGGATTGAACAATGTTATCTCTAAAATTATTAACTTCCCATTCAATAAAATTTTCTCCCGCGCCGGTATACATTTTATCTCTGTAGACAATGCTGGCGTTTAAGTTGTATATTGTATAATTTACATAGCCACTTTCTTCAGCGGTAAAATAAATTTTAGCGGTTTCGTTTTTGTTTATATTAATAAAACCTTCTTCTCCGCCGACTACGTATACTTCGTCGTAGGGATCATCTATACCTGAAAATGTCTTTTTCCGAACAGTTATAAGGTATTGTCTGCTTCGTATCCCATCTTCTGCAGTTGTTAGAAGAGTTATTTTGGTTTCCGAACCCGGTTCGCCCAGTTCGACAATGGATGCCTGATTATGCGCAACTCTGAGATCGTTGATTTCTACTATGGCGTTAATATCAGAGAGAATGGGTATAATATCAATAGTATCATCATCGTATTCTAATTCAACTTCATATTTAGTAGTGTCCCGGTCAAAGGAAGGGGACAGTTCACCGGGCTCAACTCGAATATCTTTTAAATCCGGATCATCGGAAAGAATTTCCAGGGCTCTGTATACCCTGACCGTGTAGTTCATCTCAACCAGCTCATCGGCGGAAGTGACCTGAATAGCTACAGGGGAAGTTGACCCCTTATTACTTAAATTAATCTGCTTTGTTTGACCGCTTTCGGTGTCATCGCCGATAATAGTCATAGAAGCATTTGTATCGCTTAAGGTGGCGGTAATGTCAATCGATTCAATATTAGAACTTACTTTAACGATATAATGAAAAGCATTTTTGTTAAATTGGGGGGTTAGAAAGCCCGGTTCTGTAACAAGATCGGATAAAAAGGCATCATGGCCGGGCCCGTCTGCCCGGTTTACGGTAACTGTGTATAAACGGGTGTTAATTCCGTTTTCCGCTATGATTTTAATATTAATTTCAGTTGTTGTTCCCGGGACGTCTAAAGGAATAGTTTTAGTTTTTCCGCTCTCCATTCTAAGTTGATTAATTTCTATAATAGCCCTGGAATTGGCTAAAATGGGAGCCACATTAATTTCTGCCACATCGTATTCCAGATTTACTGTGTATTCTGTAGTATCCGGAGAAAAATCAGGCAGCAGGGTGCCGGGAGAAACGTATAAATCGAGCAGATCAGCATTATCGGAAAGTATTCTGTCTGTCCGGTAAACATCTACAGTATAAATTTTTTCATTAACCCCGTCTGCGGAAGTTACCCGTATATCTATAGTAGTAGTTGAACCTATAATACCGATGGAAACCGGTTTTGTCTGTCCGCTGGCCGTGGAGTCGCCAATTATGGTCATGGATGCCTCTTCATCGCTTAAAAGGGCGGCAACATCTACAGTTTCCACATCTGAACTGACTTTAATATTGTACCCGATAGTTTCCGGGTCAAACTGAGGTTTTAAGTATCCCGGCAGAGTAATCAGATTGGATAAACTGGCATTGTGGCCTGGGCCGGGCGTCCGGGTTACAGTAACTGTATAAAGTATGGTGGTTGACCCGTCCTGGGCAGTAACTAAAATTTCTATGTTAGTTTCTTCGCCCGGATAATTTAATGGAACAGTTTTAACTTCATCTGACTCTACCCGGGTTTGATTTATTTCCATTATAGCCGCCGGATCCTCAGGAGATCCGGTCAAATGTATTTGGGGATCATCATAGTTTAAACTGACGCTGTAATTTTGAACCCCGGGTTCAAAATCAGGATTCAATTCTCCGGGATTGACAACTAGGTCAATTAGGTAGGCATTATAATTTAGAATTTCTTCCGAACGGTAAATCTCTACGGTGTAGGTTGTATCAGTCACTTCGTCTTCGGCGGTCACTTCAATATTTATGGTTGTTGTTGAACCTTTCGGTTCTAAACTTACAGTCCGGGGGATGCCGCTTTCCTCAGGATCGCCGTTCACGGTAAAAGAAGCGTTTTCGTCTGAAAGCAGGGCGGTGACGTCGGTATCTTCCACCTTAGAACTTACCGCTACATTGTAATCGGTTCCCCCGGATTCAAATGCCGGTTCTAAATTTCCCGGCTCCAGGTTTAAACCGGCTAAATTGGCATTGTCTGAAGGCATAGAAGGTCTGCTGACGGTAATAGCGTATGTTTTTGTAGATTCGCCGTCCTCGGCGGTTACGGCAACCTCTACGGTGGTATCCGACCCGGCCGGGTTAAGGGATACCGTCTCGGGTGACCCGCTGTGTGCCCGGATGCCGTCTATTTCAACTATAGCATTTACATCATCAAGAGTGGGAGTTATATCAATGGTATCATCATTTTCTTGGACTGTCACGCTGTATTCTAAAGTTCCGGAATCAAATACCGGGTCCAGACTGCCGGGAGCTACCGTAAGGTCGGATAGATCCGAATTATCGCTAAGTATCTCTTCTGAGCGGTAGAACTCTACGGTGTAAGTTTGATTGGACACCCCGTTTGCAGCGGTCACGTTTATATTTATAGTCTTTGTAGAACCGGGCGCCTCTAAACTTACAGTCCGGGGGATGCCGCTTTCCTCAGGATCGCCGTTTATGGTAAAAGAAGCGTTTTCGTCTGAAAGCAGGGCGGTGACATCGGTCTCCTCCACATTAGAACTTACCGCTACATTGTAATCGGTTACCCCGGATTCAAATGGGGGGTGAAGGTTCCCGGGCTCTAAAATCATATCGTCTAAATCGGCGTTGTCAGGAGAACTTTCCCGAATAACTTTTACGGTATATTTTTTATCTGTGTAGTCATTTTCGGCGGTAACTAAGAGCTCAATTTCAGTTTCCGAGCCAGCCGCATTTAAACTCACTTCCCGGGCAACCCCGCTTACCGCCGTACTGCCGTCTACTGTAAAAGAGGCGTTTTCATCGCTTAAACTGGCTGTCACATCAACAGTATCGTCGTTCCAGGCAACCTCTACTTCATAACCGGTAATGTGGGAAGCAAAGTTGGGATACAGATTACCCGGATTTACACTAAGAGAAGAAAGATTGGCGTCATCGGATGGGGGGTCCGCTCTTTCGACAGTTATGGTGTAGGTCTTTTGGGAGTAACCGTCCTCTGCTGTTACTTTAACTTTAATCTGGGTTTCGGTACCGGCAGGGTTAAGAAAAACTTTCTGGAAAGCCCCGTGGGCAACTCTATTCTCTTCTATTTCAACAATAGCGGAGGTATCCGAAAGATAGGGAGTCACATCGATATGGGTCTGATCATGTTCTACTCCTACCGTGTAAAAGGTGGTAATAGGATCAAAAACCGGGTCCAGATGTCCGGGAGACACTTCTAAATCGTTTAAGTTTGAATCATCGGAAAGAAGAACTTCGGACCGGTAAACGTGAAGCAGATAGGTTCTTTGAGTAAACTGATCTTCTGCGGTGACCACCGTCTCTATGGTGGTAGTCGACCCCTTGCTCCCTATGGTAACCTGTCTGGCCTGTCCGCTACCTGCTTGTTCTCCTACGATAGTCAGAGAAGCGTTTTCATCGTTTAAAGTGGCGGTGATATCTACGTTTTCAACATCGGAGTTTACTTTGGTGTTGTACTCCATCGTATCGGAGTCAAACTGGGGCATAAGGTTGCCGGGCATTACCTCAAAATCGGCCAGAGAGGCATCGTGACTGACCGGCCCCGAAGGTCGATATACTGTAATGGAATAAATCCGGGAGGTCAGCCCGTTTTCAGCTGTAACCTCAACAGTGATATCGGTCTCTTCTCCCGGTTGGTTAAGGTAGACCATCGCTGGATGCCCGCTCTTTACCCGGGTACCGTTAACTTTACAGATCGCCCGGTCATCAGCAATTGAGGGTATTATGAGAACATCGGAATCATAGTAGTTTACATACGCCTGATAAGTAAGAGAGTCTTTATAAAAATCCGGATCTAATTCTCCGGGGTCTATCTCTAAATCAGCTAAGTAGGCATTGTCGTTTAGCATCTCTTCCGAACGGTAAACCTCTACGGTGTAGGTTTTATCAGTCACTTCGTCTTCGGCGGTCACTTCAATATTTATGGTTGTTGTTGAACC
>CAYZAK010000041.1:0-3622 GCA_964476445.1 uncultured bacterium | reverse complement strand
TCTTTTGGGAGTAACCGTCCTCTGCTGTTACTTTAACTTTAATCTGGGTTTCGGTGCCTGCGGGTTTAAGAAATACGGATTGAGAAGTTCCGTGATCTACACGCGCCCCACTTACATCAACAATAGCAGCGGTATTTGATAGATAAGGGGTTATGTCAATTTCTTCAGTATCGTGGTCTACCCCGGTTGTATAATTTGTTGTAGAAAAAGAAAACTCAGGCTCTAATTGACCCGGATTTACCTCTAAATTACTTAAATTGGCATCATCGGAAAGCATAATTTCAGAACGTTCTACGTAAGCGGTATAGGTGTTGGTAGTATCTTCGTCTTCGGCAGTTACAGTTATGGGTATAGTAGTCACCGTTCCCGGATCGTTAAGAGAAATAGATTTCGGTTCTCCGCTTTCTGCTAGCTGGCCGGCAATTATAAGAGAAGCATTTTTATCAGTAAGTGCAGCTGTAACATCTGTACTATCTACGTTGGAGCTTACTATAACATTATATTCGTAGTGTGTAGAATTGAATTCCGGATCTAAATATCCGGGGGTTAAACTTAACAATGAAAGCTCCGCATTATCCGAAGGAGGTCCGGGCCGGTCGATTGTTACTAAGTATTCTTTCTGTTCTACACCGTTTTCTGCGGTAACTAATATAGAAACCTCGGTTTCAGTTTCTGGCTCTCCCAGAGCGATTGTTTCAGGCGATCCGCTGTCAGCGGACTCGCCGTTAATTTTTAAAGAAGCATTTTCATCGGACAGTACGGCAATAATATTTACCTCTTCATCATGAAAACCGACGTCGGCCCGGTATTCTGTGTAATAAGAATGAAATTCAGGTTCTAATTCTCCGGGATCTACAAACAAGTTGGATAGATCGGCATCATCGGATGGGGGAGCATCTGCCCGGTCCACGTTAACGGTGTAAGTTGTTTGGTTATCCCCGTCCTCTGCGGTAACTACAATATCAATATTAGTGACCGAACCGGCCGGCTCGAGAGATACTTTTTCACCGGAGCCGCTGGTAGCCGGTTCCCCATCAATAATAAGGATAGCCCGGATATCGGAAAGATAAGCTGTTATTTCAATATAATCTGCGTCATGTCCGACATCAACATCATAAACGGTGATATCGGATTCAAAATCAGGTATTAAGGAACCCGGGGAGACCATTAGCCAGCTTAAATCAGCGTCAGAAGAAAGCATTTTTTCAGAACGGTAAACATCCACGGTGTAAGTCTTTTCGGTTTCCCCGTCTTCAGCGGTAACTACTATTTCTACTGTAGTAGTTGAATCGGCCGGACCTAAATCTACTTTTTTGGGAGCCCCGCTATTTGCTAAATTTCCGTCAATTGTTAAGGAAGCATTCTCATCTATTAGGTTGGCTGTTACATCTGTTGTATCAGCGCTGGAGCTTACTCTTGCATTATAATCTGTAATATGAGATTCAAAAGCAGGGTCTAAATTACCCGGATCTAGTTCTAAGGAAGCCAGATTGGCATTATCCGATGGTGGAGCTTCGCGGTCAACTTCAATGGTATATTCTTTTTGAGCGTCACCGTCTTCAGCGGTCACCACGATATTCAGCACCGTTACTGTTCCCCCTTCGTTTAAAGGGGCTTTAAAAATTGCTCCGTGACTCACTCGCGCGCCGTTTATTTCAACTACGGCATTGGTATCCGCAAGAAAAGGTGTGACATCCAGTTCATCTGTTTCAAACGCTGCCTGAACAGTATACTGATAGGTGGTTGAAGAGAAACCGGGCACTAAAGTTTCGGGAGCAATAGTTAGATCTTCCAGATAGGCGTTGTCGTTTAACAGTTCTTCTTGCCGGTTGACGTTTATAGTGTGAATTTTATCGTTACCGTTATCCGAGACTACAACATCTATAGTTGTGGTGGTACCGGTGGAATCTAGGACAACTTCTACCGGATAGTCGCTGGATGTTGCTATTCCGCCTATGGTAAGAGAAGCGGAGGGGTCCGCCAAAGTGGCAGTGACGTCTACGGTTTCAATATTAGAACTGACATCAACTTCATAGCTGGTAACTTCCGGTTCAAAGGCAGGTTCAAGATTTCCGGGTTCAACTTCCAGATTGATTAAGTCTGTGGACTCAAATTCCCGGTATTTTGCAACCCATAGCCGGCCTTCTTCATCTTCTTCTTTTACGCCTACCAGATATATATCTTCCTCGTCGCTTACAGTAATATCATATGGGGCTACGTTGGTCATACTCTCATCTTCGGAGGAGGAAATATCATGTATATATATATTGTTCAGTCCGGTGGTGTATTTGTAAAAAGCGGGGTTTCCGTTGTACTGCCCGCTGACATAAATTTCTTCATTATCTTTAAGAGCAATACCGATCATCCGACAGTCATCGGCCCTTTCAATTTTAACGTAGTCCTGACGGGCTCCCGAAGAATTCAGTTTGACCAGTTTAGCGTAATCGGTTGACCCCGAATAAATGACTGTGAAATATATATTGCCATTGGTGTCCACGGTTAAATCATTGCCGGAACTGTCATGGAAAGAGTTTAATGCTAAATCTCCCATTTTGCGGTACCATTCTAGATTTAAAGTATCTTTATGGTGTTTTGCCACAAAAGCCTGGCTTGTATCTTCCTCATGATCGGTACCGACTACATAAACATAACTTCCTTCCACAAATGTCTCTACTACTTCGATACCTTTTAAATCTACCTGTTGGCCGGTGCCGCTGGAGTAATGATACCGGTTGTTTTCCGCACCGTTTTCAGAGTAACTTATCAGCCCGATCTCAAAATCAAATTCGATAGCCTCAGGATCCCCGTCTTCAATAATATCACCCGCGTAATAACCGGTGTAGAGATTGTTGTTGTTGTCTAAACTGCTTCCCAGAAATTCTGATTGAGTGTATCCGTCCAGGGCCACAACATTATTTTGACTTCCTCCGGTGGTATATTTCCACCACCGGGCCTGGGGCAGCCACATAGTTATTTCTTCTTCCTGTTGCTGTCCCTCTTCATCTGTATATTCTATATTCCATGTCCTTTCCTCATCGGAATAACCGGTAATAAAAGAGTACTGCTCATTATCAGTAAGCGAAATAGAATTGGCCTCGTCGTTAAACATATCGGAAAAGTCTCTTACCAATGTGAAGTGATTTACCCATCTTGCAGGTATCCACCACCACCACCACTGGTAGCCCTCCTGGTGGTGGGTTTTAAGGTAAACCCAATTAAAACCGCCGTATTCTGGCAGAACCCTCCCTGCAGAATAAACATTTTCATCGGAATCTACTTCAACGCTGCGCAATTCTCCGGCTTGAGAGTAAGCTTGATCAGCGACCAGGCGGGCCACCTGGGCGTTAATTTGGCTGGTGCCAAAAACCAGTAATAATAAAGAAAAAAGTGTCTTTTTATTAGAAAAAATATTAAAAAAATTTAGATTAATTCCGGAAAAAAGAGTAGCTCCTTTAATTTTGGATTTTAAAATAGATAAAAAAGAAAACATGATTTTAAAAGGTTAAATTTAAATTATTTCTCTCTTATATATTAGCAAGTTTACATTTTTTTTGCAAATACTAAATAACACGGATTCAACCAGTAAGTGCAACAAACGCTTCAAATGGTGTATCATAATTTA
>CAYZAK010000040.1:0-15451 GCA_964476445.1 uncultured bacterium | reverse complement strand
GGAATAATCGAAGGTTCACTGTACCAGTACTGGTGAAATCAGAAGGAATTTGTAAAGCTTATATTTAAAGTATTGGCTAACAAAAATGGAGCTTAAATTGGTTGCTGAAACGGTAAATGCCCTAATTTAAATATGAAATTTAAAAAATTATTTCATATATTTAAAATACTGCTAATAGTTTTTTGGGGAGGGTTTTTAGCAATTTACATGTTAATTTCAGGGTATTTTTATCTAATGCAGAGAGCCATACTGTTTGAAGGCAGCACACTTACCCAGCCCCAAAGAAAGGAAATTAGTGAATTATATCCCGCTGCAAACGAAATTCTTTTAAAATTACCTGATGGTATCCATTTACACGGTTGGCTAATCCGGGGGCCTGAAGATAAAAACCCCCTGGTAATTTATTTTGGTGGAAACAATGATGAAGTATCCTGGGTCCTTAACTACAAAAAATATTTTCAGGGATGGTCTCTGCTACTGCTTAATTACCGGGGGTACGGTATAAGTGAGGGAACTCCTTCCGAAAAAGATTTTTACCGGGACGCCGCATATTTATACGATACTTTTTCTCAAAGTAAAGACATTAATTCCGATAAAATTATAGCCATGGGCAGAAGTATGGGTACCGGAGTAGCCGTGAATTTAACCGCTAACCGTGATCTGGCAGGTACAATTTTAATTTCTCCTTATGACAGTATGGTGAGTGTTGCTAAAAGTGAATATCCGTTTCTACCCGCAGGTCTTATACTTAAACATCAATTCAATTCAATTAAAAAAGCTCCAGATATAACTTCTCCGGTTCAAATGTTTATCGCTGAAAATGACCGATTGATTCCTCCCGAACTGTCCCGGAAACTTTACAATAAATGGGGCGGAGAAAAATATTTTAAAACCATTCCCGGCGAAAATCACAGTTCAATATCCGATAACAAAATATTATGGCAACAGGTTAGACAATTTTTGTCTGAAATTTAAACTTTATCCAGAAAATAATAAATTTTAGGTTTAAAAATAACAAACAGTATGTACAGTAAAGTAATTACTAAAAAAATAACTGCCAGTATTTTATAATTCCAGTTTTTATCCAGGACTGGAATAAATAACTCTCTATCACAGGAAGGACAAAAATTTATTTTAGTTTTTTTTGTTTTTTTACCGCAGTCCGGACATTCCAAAATTTGAGTATTTTTATTTTTTCTTTTTTTACCCATAAGATTAATTATTTAACCTATTTTTAATAATCTCTCCCGCTTTGCGGGCGGCACCCATCGCGCTTATAACCGTGGCCCCGCCGGTAACTATATCCCCCCCTGCGAATACCCGGGAAATATTGGTTTCATAAGTATCTTTATCCACATCTACGTAACCCCATTCATTTAACTTTAACCCGGGAGTGGATTCCAGTAAAACCCGGTTTGGGCCGGTCCCTATGGCCATGACTACCACATCCACTTTTAAATCAAATTCAGATCCCGGAATTTCTATAGGACGTCTACGGCCGGAGTTGTCCGGTTCTCCGAGTTTCATCTTTATGCACCTTAGAGTGGTTGCGTTCTTATCCTTATCCCCTTTTATTCTAACCGGATTTCTTAAAAGTTTAAGTTCAACGCCTTCGGCCACAGCGTTTTCTATTTCCTCGTCACGGGCGGGCATTTCCACTTTAGACCTGCGGTATATATTGTAAACCTTATCAGCCCCCAGCCGGATTGCCGTACGGGCAGAATCCATGGCCACGTTACCGCCACCGATCACGGCTACTCTATCACCCCGTCTTATAGGGGTATCATACTCGGGAAACCGGTATCCCCTCATTAAATTGCTCCGGGTTAAATACTCGTTAGCTGAGTATACCCCGTTTAAATTTTCTCCGGGAATTCCCATAAACCGGGGCAGTCCCGCTCCTATACCCAAAAAAACGGCGCCGTGATTCTCTAACAGTTCTTCTAAAGTTAATATCTTGCCGATTACAAAATTGGTCTTTAATTCCACCCCCAAATCCAGAAGGTTGTTTACCTCCCGGTCTATAACCTTATTGGGCAGCCTGAATTCGGGTATACCGTACCGTAAAACTCCTCCCGGTTTATGAAGGGCTTCATAAATTGTAGCCGGAAAACCGTACGCCGCCATATCTCCGGCTATTGTAAGTCCCGCCGGACCGGCTCCGACAACTCCGACGGATTTTTTTGACCGGTCTATGCCCCGGATTTTACTTCTGGACACTCCCTCTTCTACTGCTTTATCGGCTACATATCTTTCCAGAACCCCTATATTTACCGGTTCAAATTTTTTCCCCATGACGCACATATCCGCGCACTGATCTTCCTGGGGACAGACCCGGCCGCAGACTCCCGGCAAAGCATTGGAACGGGTAATAATTTGAAAAGCTTTTTTGGTATCCTCATCTAAAATAGCCTGGATAAATCCGGGTATGTCTATACTTACCGGACACCCCTTAACACAGGGACTGTCCGGACACATAAGACATCTTAGAGCTTCTTTTTTAGCCAGTTTCTCAGCATAGCCTTCGGAAACCTCGTTAAAATCGTTTTTTCTTCGAGAGGGTTCCCTTTTTTTTACCGGATATCGTTCTTTTTTAACTGCCATGCTCACTGCAGCCGGAGACGGCTTTCTCTTCGTTCTCGTACATATTCAATCTTTTAATTAAAAGTTCAAAATCCACTTTATTTCCGTCAAACTCCGGACCGTCCACACACCCGAACTTTGTCTCTCCGGCTACCTCAACCCGGCAGGCACCGCACATTCCCGTGCCGTCGACCATTATGGGGTTTAAACTCACTGTAAGGGGTATGTTGTTTTTTTGGGTAATTTTACTTACCGCCTCCATCATCACCGCCGGGCCCACGGCAAAAGCAAAATCGGGGATCTGCCCTTTCCGGATATTTTCTTTAAATGGTCCGGTAACCAGACCTTTTTTCCCCACAGAACCGTCATCGCTGGTAAGTATAAAACGGTCAGCGGTATTTTCTAATTCATCCTTTAAAATAAGATAATCTTTATTTCTCACTCCTTCAATAACGGTAACTTTATTTCCCAGTTCCTTCAATCTACGAACAACGGGAAGAAGTGGGGCGGCTCCTATACCTCCTCCTATACATAATGCATCGCCGTAATTTTTTAACTTTGAAGGTTTGCCAAGAGGGCCGGAAACATCTTCAAAACTATCCCCTGCTTCAAGCTGAAAGATCTTTTTTGTGGAAAGTCCCACTTTCTGAATTATTACCCGGACAAGACTGTCTCCGGTATCCACTATGGTAAGGGGAATACGCTCCCCTTCTTTACCGGTGCGGACTATTAAAAATTGACCCGGTTTAAACTTGCGGGCAATTAACTTATTTTCAAACTTAAATTCTTTTATGTCCCGGGCAATCCTGAATGCTGCTTTTATTTTATTCATTTTGTTTAATTATGCTGTCAGTTTCCCGGGCTATGAGCAATTCCTCGTTGGTGGGGATACACATTACTTTAACTTTTGAATCTTTAGATGAAATAATTCCCTCCCGGGCATTGCATTCTATATTTTTGGTTTTATCTAATTTAATGCCCATATTTTCTAAATCAGCGCAGGCCATTTCTCTTAATTCCACTGAATTTTCCCCTATTCCCGCGGTAAATATAAGAACATCAAGGCCGTTCATAATTGCCGTGTAGGCCCCTATGTAATGCTTTAACCTGTAGGAAAACACATCCACGGCCAGCTTGGCCCGATAACTCCCTTTTTTATATTTTTCTATTATTTCCCTGAAATCACGGGAAATGCCTGAAAGGCCCCTTAAACCGGAATGCCGGTTTATCAGAGAATTAATTTCGCTGGCAGAATAAGCTTCCTTGTTCATTATATATAGCAGTATGGCCGGATCAAAATCCCCGGTTCTGGTTCCCATGACCAGTCCGGACAACGGCGTAAATCCCATAGAGGTATCCACCGAATTACCGTTTTTCACCGCGCAGGCGCTAGCACCGTTTCCCAGATGACAGGATATAATCTTTAAATCCTGCAGGGACCGGTCAAGAATTTTAGCACCGCGCTGGGATACGTACTTATGGGAACTTCCGTGAAAACCGTATTTTCTTATACCGTATTTTTTATAGTATTCATACGGCAGGGCGTACATATACGCCTCTCTGGGCATGGTCTGGTGGAATGCGGTATCAAAGACAGCTACCTGAGGATGTTCGGGAATGAGATCTTCACAGGCCTCGATTCCGGCCAAATGATGGGGGTTGTGAAGAGGCGCCAGCTCTATATAATCTTTTATATCCTGTTTTACCACTTCGGTAACATACACCGACTTAGTATATTTTTCTCCACCGTGTACCACCCGGTGTCCTATACCGTAAATTTCATCCGGCCCCTGTATAACTCCGTATTTTTTGTTTTTAAGAACATCCACTATAAGTTTAATAGCTTTGCGATGGGTGGGTATATTTTTAACTTTTTTGATATCTACATAATCATTACCGTTTTTAAAATGGTGATGAAGTACCGCTTCGTCCATTCCTATTCTTTCCACCACCCCCCGGGCTATTATATCGGATTTTTCAATATCCATTAACTCATATTTTACCGAAGAACTTCCGCAGTTTAAAACCAGTATATTTCTCATACTATGGGATACTCCTTTTTTTTCCAGTCATATAAATTTTCCCCTTTTGGAAAGAAAAACTCCACCTCCCTGGCCGCTGATGAAATGCTGTCCGAACCGTGAATTATATTATGTCGTCCATCCTGGGCCCAGAGTTCTCTTACTGTTCCTTTATCAGCATCATCAGGGTGGGTCGCCCCCATTAAATTTCTCATTTTTTGAATGGCGGCCGGACCTTTTACCACCATAACCAGTATGGGATTGGAAGTGATAAAACTAGTCAGAGGTTCATAAAAATCTTTCCCCTTATGTTCTATATAAAACTCTTTGACCCGAGCTCTGGACAACCGGGTCATTTTCAGGCTTATTATCTTAAGATCGGTTTTTTCTTCTATCCGGGTAATTACTTTCCCGGCCAGTCTTTTTGACAGCGCATCAGGTTTAATTATTATTAACGTTTTTTCCACACCCATATTAAGTATTAAATAAATTCTTGCCCCGGTTGTCAATCCCTACAACCACGGGGAAATTTTCCACCCTCAATCTAAAAACCGCCTGAGGCCCCAGCTCCCGGTAGGCAACTGTGCGGGAGGCAACGATTTTATCACCGTAAAGCGCACCGCACCCCCCGTAAGCGACAAGATAAAGGCCGCCGTAATTCTTAATGGACCGAACTACTTTTCGGCTCCGGGAGCCTTTTCCAACGGTAACCGCCAGCCCTCTTTTATAAAGTTCAGGGGTATAGGAATCCATTCTTGAAGAAGTGGTCGGCCCGCATGAACCAAAAACAAATTTATCTTTAGGAGGGGTGGGACCGGTGTAAAATATACCGTTATTTTTTAACGGAAACGGCCAACTGTTTTTATGAGAGGATAAAAAATGTACTTTATCTCTGGCGGTATAAAGAACGCCGTCTATCAGAATCTCTTCACCGGCTTTGTACCGGTTCAGTATATTTTTATTTTCAACCGGTAGTTCAAGCTTTTTCATAAATTTTTATTTTCCGAACCCGGTTGCACCAGCAGCCGATATGGACTCCCATCGCCAGACCGGCTATATGGGCCGGAAAGTTCAGTACTTTGGCGCCTATGGCGGTAAATTGTCCTCCCGTACCCCCGGCGCCGATCTTAAGTTTGTTCACCGCTTGTAAAATTCCTTTTTCCCTATCCGTGGGTTTAAAATCCATCCGGGTAAGAGCCAGGGATGAAAGTTCCACCGCTTTTGAAGCAGTCCCCCCCAGCCCTACGCCTATTAAAAACGGAGGACACGGCCGGCTCCCGGCTTTTTTTACATCCCCGGTTATCATCTTAATTATTTTTCTAAATCCGGTCTCCGGGTTAAGCATGTGTAAAAAAGAATAGTTTTCACTGCCGAATCCCCGGGGAGTTAAAATAATTTCTGTGAAATTTTTGTCCCAAAATTCAAAATGTAGGACCGGTTTAACACCGTCGGGCATGGACCGGCGGAGCTTACCTTCCCGGTGGGCATTTTTTACCGCCCGGGTTATAATTTTATCTAAATTGAGTCCGTTTTTTTTTAAATTTTTTCCCAAATTTACCCATACCTCAAATATTCCGGTGTCTTGGCAGGCGGGAATCTTATTTTTTTGAGAAATATCCAGGTTTTCAATCATCCTTTTAAAAAACTTTTTTTCCAGGCCTTCGGACTCTTTTTTACAGCTGTTAAGTTTCTGTTTTAAAGTACCGGGAAGGTTAAATGTAGATTTAATTATCTGTGCAGTTATCTGTTTTTTTATTTTCCGGATTAGGTTTTTATTTGATCTATTTTCCGGCATATTTCCTCGGTCATTTCCCGGGTTGTTACCCATTTATCTTGATTAGAAGCTGATCTTAAGTCCGGGGTAACTTTACGGCCTTCTTTTATAACTTTGGCCAGCGCTTTTTCCAGAATTTCGGATTCGTTGGAATACCCCATATGTTTTAACATCATAACTCCGGATAAAATAGTTGCCGCCGGATTGACCTTATTTTCGCCGGCAATATCCGGAGCACTGCCGTGAGTTGGTTCAAATACAGCCAGTTCACGGCCCATGTTTACCCCCGGAGCCATACCCAGACCCCCAGTAAGACCAGCGCAAAGGTCGCTGATTATATCCCCGTAAAGATTAGGCAATACCAGAACATCGAATGTCCGGGGATTCTTTACCAGCTGCATGGCCAGATTATCCACCAGTATACTTTTAAATTCAATCCCGGGATTTTTCTCAGCTATATCCCCGGCGACCGAAAGAAAAAGCCCGTCGGTATGTTTCATTATATTGGCCTTGTGAACAGCTGTCACTTTCCGTCTTCCGTTCTTTCGGGCGTATTCAAAAGCGTATTTAACTATTTTTTCAGTTCCCGATTCAGATATGGGTTTAATACTTATACCAGAATCTTTTTTTATATTAAAATTTTTATTCTTTAAAAAATCGATAATATCCCTGCAGTCCTGCGAACCGGCTTTAAATTCCACTCCCGCGTAAAGATCTTCGGTGTTTTCTCTTACCACCACTATGTCCACATCTTTGTACGGGGTAACAATACCGTGGTAACATTTTGAGGGCCGGATGCAGGCAAAAAGTTCCAGACTTTTCCGGATGGCCACATTAACGCTTCTGAATCCGTACCCCACCGGCGTGGTTACGGGGCCTTTAAGGGCTATCTTGTTTTTTTTGATTGAATCCAGCACTCTTTGAGGCAAAGGGGTCCCTTCAGCTTCCATAACAGTCTGCCCCGCTTGTTGAACATCCCAGTCTATTTCCACCCCCGTAGCTTCTATACAGCTTTGAGTCGCTCCGGTAACCTCCGGACCCACCCCGTCACCGGGGATAAGGGTAACACGTTCAGCCATTAAAATCCCTCCTGTTTAACATATTCCTTTAACCCTCCGGCATTTAAAATATCCAGCATAACATCTATCAACGGGGTGGCCCTTAACTCTATGTTCCTGGTTTTATTTACAATAAGTCCCTTTTTGGGTTTTACAATCAAAAAATCATTCTCTTTAATTTTATCGGTATCGCACTCCATCACCGGAAGACCTATATTTATGGCGTTTCTATAAAAAATACGGGCAAAACTTTTGGCCAGTACCGCGCTTATTCCGGATTCTTTAATTATCAGGGGGGCGTGTTCCCGGGAAGAACCGCAGCCGAAATTATTCCCTCCAACCACAAAATCTCCGGGATTCATCTTTTTTACAAAATTTTCATCCGCATCTTCAAGAGTATGCTCGGCCAGTTTTGGAATATTGGACCTTAAGTGAAAATATTTCCCAGGACATATTAAATCCGTTGATATATTATCTCCAAACTTGTGAGATAAACCTTTTAAATTATCTAATGTCATTACTCTGTCTCCTTTAATTTAAAGATCCGGTTAATTTACCTTTTAAAGCCGTGGCCGCCGCAGTTGCCGGTGAAACAAGATATATTTCACTGTCGGTGCACCCCATCCGGCCCTTAAAATTTCTGTTGGCCGTGGAAACGCATACCTCTTTACTGCCTAAAACTCCTCCCTGAATTCCCACGCACGGACCGCAGCCCGGCGTACCTATCATTCCCCCGCAGTCGTTAAAAATCTTAAGCAGTCCTTCCTCCATGGCCCGGTTATATATTTTTTTAGAAGCGGGGGTAACTATAAGTCTCAATCCGGGAGCTATCTTTTTTCCTTCAAGCAGACCGGCTGCCGCTCTTAAATCCTCCATCCGGCCTCCGGTACAGGTTCCTATAAAAACCTGATCCACTTTTAACTTTTTAGCCTCTGTAACAGGCATGACATTATCCACGCTGTGAGGGACGGCTACCTGGGGGGGAATCCGAGATAAATTTATATTTAACTCTCTTTCGTACTTAACTCCTTCATCGGATTTAAATACCCTGTATTCGGGTACTTGGAAATTTTTTCTTTCTTTTTTAAGGTAATTGAGGGTTTTTTCATCGACATCCATGATTCCGTTTTTTGCCCCCGCTTCGATCACCATATTACATATTGTCAATCTGCTTTCAAAAGACAAATTTTTTACCCCGTCTCCGGTAAATTCCAGGGTCTTGTATGTTGCACCGGCGGCTCCCAGCTTACCTATAAGATGTAAAATCACATCCTTGGCCATAGCCGGTAATTTAAGTTTACCTTCCAGTACCACCTTAATGGCCCGGGGTACCCTCAACCACATCTTACCGGTGGCCATGGCAAAAGCGATGTCCGTTGAACCGAATCCTGAGGCAAAAGATCCAAAAGCGCCGGCTGTGCAGGTATGGGAATCGGCGCCCACTATAAGTTCTCCGGGGAGAACGTGATCTTCGGCCATTTTCTGATGGCATATCCCCTCCCCCACTTCGGATATTTTCATCCCCTGATTTTGGGCGTATTTTCTCAATTTATTATGGGTATCGGAAAGCTGAAATTTTGAAGACGGTGAAGCGTGGTCTAAAAATATACATTTCTTATCTGAATTATGCACCTCTTTTCCCATCATTTCAATCACATCAACGGTAAGCGGCCCGGTCCCGTCCTGGACAAAAGCCCAGTCCACATCAACAAAAACAACATCCCCGGCTTTCACTTTTTTCCCCGCGTGTTCTGATATAATTTTTTCGGTAATATTCTGGTTCATATATCCCTCATTTCTAATCTATTATTTTTTTCTCCATCAGTACCTGAACTTCCTTCCTGGCTTTTTTAATTTTTTGGGCGGCATTTTGTTCCAGTTTATCCCGGGTGACATCTGTTTTTTGGGCTACCCCTTCTTTAACGGCCTGCATTCCCACGTCAGCGGCTTCTTTAGCAAAAACTTCAGGCTGATCCATGGTGGGTATAATGTAATCCGCAGAAATACCTTTTTTCCGGGCAAATTGAGCTAGGCTCTGGGCTGCCTCTATGCACATTTTATCAGTAATTGTACTTGCCCTTACATCCAGAGCTCCCCTGAATATACCCGGAAAACCCAGAGAATTGTTCACCTGGTTGTCAAAATCGCTGCGCCCCGTAGCCACAATTGCCGCGCCTGCCTCTTTTGCCTCCCAAGGCCATATTTCCGGTGTGGGATTGGCGCAGGCGAAAACCACCGGCTGGTCAGCCATATTCTTAATCCATTTTTTCTTTATAACCCCCGGGCCGGGACGGGAAAGAGCAATGAGAACATCCGCATTTTCCATGGCTTCGGGTATCCCGCCGGTAATATTTTGACCATTTGTTTTTTTGGCCATATCCCATTTATCCGGATTTTCTAACTTTAAATTTTCTCTTTTTTTAGATAGGACGCCTTTACTGTCGCACATTAAAATTCTGCCCGGATCCGCGCCGGATTTTATTATTAAATCCGCGATTCTTATATTTGACGCTCCCGCACCGACCAGGGCTATTTTTACATCATCAAGTTCCCGGCCGGTTAGTTTTAAAGCGTTAATTAATCCCGCCAGGGTCACTGCCGCGGTCCCCTGCTGGTCATCGTGCCATACAGGAATTTGGCATCTTTTTCGTAATTTTCTTAAAATACCGAAACATTCGGGGGAAGATATATCCTCCAGGTTGATCCCGCCGAAGGTAGGCTGTATGGCCTCTACCAACCCCACTATTTTTTCAGGTTTTTCAACTTCCACGCAGACCGGATAGGCATCTACTCCCCCAAGATATTTATACAACAGAGCCTTCCCCTCCATAACCGGCAACGCGGCTTGAGGGCCTATATTACCCAAACCCAGAACCCGGGAACCGTCGCTGACCACGGCCACGGTATTACCCTTAGATGTGTACTTATAAACATTCTCCTCAACTTCAGCTATTTTATTACAGGGGGCGGCCACGCCGGGCGTGTACCAAAGAGCAAAATCTTCATAGTTCCTAACTGGACACTTCAGGGATGTTCCTATTTTCCCCCCGTATTTTTTATGTAAACGGAGGGATTCCTGAAAATATTTTTTTTGTTTTTTAGATTCAATTTCCCTCATTTTATAAAAAAACTTTACAGTTTAGCCAGATCTTCATAGCTTATATCTATCCCCACAACCCCCACTATATTGTCTTCTTCATCCCTTATGGGTGCCGAAACGGTTATACAGAGCCTGTCGGTAATTCTGGATATGTAAAAATCAGTTACATAAGCTACCCCGGACTCAATGGGATGACTGAACCAGCTCCGATCGGTGTAGATAACCCCTACTTCCGCGGTTTCAAATTCTTTGGAATACTTGGGATCTATTATATTCCGGGTTATTTTTACCCCTTTCCGGTTAACTACATAAATAAACTGGATAAAATCGTGATCGTCCCTGGTCTCTTTAAGAACTTCTTCCTGCTCTCTGGAGTCCATGGATCTCATCTTGGGGTCTTCGGTCAAATTTTCAACTATATGAACAGCCATATTGGCGGCTTTCTTTTTAAGTTTTTCGTAATTCGATTTAAAATATCCGGGAAAATATTCTCTGACATAATGCATCATTTCATCACTGGAAATGGCCGTGGTCCGGCCCCGGTCGTATTCTTTCATTATCAATTTGTATATTTTCTTTACCTGGTCATCATATTTGGTGACCTCTTCTCCTTTTTCCAGATCCAGATTATTGTTAATCCATAATGCCAGTCCGGCAGTTCCGGACTTATCGTTTATGGCTATACCCATGGGGCGGTCGAGAATTTTTTTTGTATCGAAAATATTGTATATCTCTTCATTTTTTATTATCCCGTCGGCATGAATCCCGGCCCGGGTGGTGTTAAAATCGCTCCCCACAAAAGGAAACGAGGAAGATATATTCTCATCAAATTCTTCCCTGAAATAATCGGCCATTTCCGTAATCGCCCGGGTATCCATACCCTCGGCACTTCCGGTCAAAGACATATACTCTATCATAAGGGCTTCAATTGGAGGATTACCCGTACGCTCTCCAAAACCGAGCAAAGTTCCGTTTACCCCGCCGGCACCGTACAGCCAGGCGTAAGTTCCGTTGACCATAACTTTATGAAAATCATTGTGGCCGTGCCACTCCAGCCATTCCGGAGGAACGCCGCATTCTTTTCTCAAAGTGTGTATTATTTTAGGTACGGAGCGGGGTAAAGAAGCCTGAGGATGGGGAAACCCGTATCCCAGAGTATCGCAGGCTCTTATTTTTACAGGCATGCACGCATCATCGGCCCGGTCCATAAGTTTTTGGACAAAAGGGATGACAAAACCTTCAAAATCAGCCCTGGTTATATCTTCAAGATGACACCGGGGAATTATCCCTTCTTCCAGAGCTGTATCCACCACCTCTAAATATTCGGCCATCGCCGTCTTCCGGTCCGAATTTAATTTAAGGTATATATGATAGTCCGATGCCGAAGTAAGGATCCCCGTCTCTTTTAATCCTATATCCTTAACCAGCTCAAAATCATTTTTATTTGCTCTTATCCAGCCGGTTATTTGAGGATATCTAAAATCTTTATCCAGACATCTTCTTACCGCCTCCCGGTCTTTGGGACTGTATAAAAAGAATTCGCTGAATTTTATAATACCCCCGGGACCGCCCATCCTGTTAAGAAAAGTGTACAGTTTCACTATCTGTTTTACATTGTACGGAGAACGGGCCTGCTGCCCGTCCCTGAAAGTGGTATCAGTAATCCAGAAATCCTTAGGCCTGTTTAAAGGTGCGGATTGTTCATCAAACGTAACCCGGGGTACCTTTGAATAGGGGAAAATATCTCTAAATAAATTTGGCGTTTTATCAGTCATTTTTACTTCCTTTTTAAATTAAATTCAAGTACAAACTATTTAGTTTTTGGGACATATTTTTTATATTAAATTCCGGAGCAAAACTTAGTTTATATTTTGAACCTAATCTTTTACGTAACTCGTCATCGGTCAATAATTTATATGTTTTTTCAACCATTCTGTCAATATTATCGGGTTCTACTAAAAAACCGTTACTGCCGTCTTCTATAATATCCAGCGCACCATCTACAGCGGTGGCCACCACCGGGGTTCCCGCTGCCATGGCTTCCAGCAATACCCGGGGCAGACCTTCAAAATAAGCCGTGTGCAGCAATACATCAACTCCGGCAAGTATATCGGGTATATCATTTCGCCATCCCAAAAAATAAAATTTTTCCCAAATCCCTTCCTCTCTGACCTGTTTTTTCAATTCTGTTTTAAGATCTCCGTCGCCCACAAGTATAAAGACAAAATCGCCTTTCAAAGATAAACGACCACAGCTCATTACATAATTATGAAGTCCCTTCTGAGGTTTAAAACAAGATATATTACCCACTATTTTTTTATTAAGAGGAATATTCAGTTCTTTTTTAATATTATCAATTTCGGCCCGGTTTTCAAATATTTCAGGATTAATGCCACTCCTTATAACCTCATATTTTGTTCTTTTTCCTATAAAAAGTTTGAGTGCTTTCTCAACATTAGCGTGGGACACAGCAATAAGTTTTTGGGAAATTTTTGCCGTTAACCTCTCTGTTTCAATAAAAATCTTTCTAACCGGAGGGGAATGCAGAGGAGTAAAACCAAAACCGTGAAAAGTGTGAACTATCCGGGGTACTCCGCTAAAATAAGCCGCCCATCTTCCCAGTATCCCCGCTTTTGAAGAATGAGTATGGACAATTCGGGGTTTTAAAACCAGTAGATAAAAAAACAACCAAAAAAAAGTCAGTAAATCAAAAAAAGGATTAATTTTCCTTACCAGAAAAGGACAAAAGGAGGTCCGGTAACCGGGTGCCTCAATTGCATCTTTATCCAGTAGCCCGCCCGGCCCAGAGATTAAAAACCCGGTCAGGTTTTTATCCAGATGCTTTAAGGTGTACAGGGTATTCTGCTGGGCACCCCCAAGTTCCAGTTTGGTAATTATATGAACTGTCCGCGGACGCATTTTTTAGCTAATTTATCTCCCCATACAAGGGCCTCTTCCATAGTAGAATACTCCCACCCTCCGTACCGGCCGCCGCAAAATATATTATTTTTTTCTAAAAAATTTAAGATAGAGTTCCGGGAGCTGTTCAAGTGCTTATTGTAAATAACATAAGACGGCTCTATTTTAAAAATCATCTGCTTTAAAATATCTGAACCGGCTGGGATAATATTTAAGTTTTTTAAATCACGTACAACCTCCGCGGCTATATCTTTGTGTTTATCTACAGCGGGCAGACTACCACCGGGATAAGAAATTTCCACATAAGCCGACCAACTGCCAGGAGGGGACATCCGCCTGGATACGGCGGGTGGAAACCCTACCCGGTAAAACTTGAATTTTTCATCAGGAAAATATATCCAGTGGGTATTTTTATCTATTAACTCGCCGGGGGCGCCGCGCCATCCGATATTTATATTTAAAAGAGAAGAAGCAGTTAATAAATTAAACTTTTTGTTAACTCCGGAAGGAATATTTTTAATTAACTTTACCATCCGGTTAAGGGGTACGGTAGATATTAAATAATCGTATTTATAATTATTCTGTTTTGTCTGAACTTCTCTTCCGGCAATATCTATTTTTTGTGCAGGCTCACTGTAATTGACCGAACAAACCTTTCCGGCCAATATTTCAGCTAAATTTCCTATTCCTCCTTCGGGATAAAAAAAAGTTGCGTTGTACCCCTCTTTCTTTTTTCTTTCTGACAGAGCACCTTTTATTACTTCCCCGGGAGAGGGACGAGGTACAAACCTGTCCATCCATTCGGTGGTAAGTTTCCGGGGATGTACGGTCCATAATTTTTTATTATAAGGCACCATAAAGTATTTTAATATTCCCCGACCAAACCTGTAAAGCAGCCAGTCATAGAAGTTATTTTGAGCCGGGCGGCTACCGGCAGAGTTATTCCTTAAATTTTTAAAGAATTCCAGTAAACATTTCCGACGCTCGGTAAGAGGAAGATAAGCTATATTGGACTGAAACGGATAGGGTATCAGGCGGTCTCTAAAAAATATTCTAGAATTTCGTTCGATCTCAAGCAGATTTTTATCCGGCGAATCGGCAAACAGTTCATTTACGTAATTTTGAATATCCGGAGAGTTAAAATGCAAAAAATGTCCGGTGTAGTCAAATTTAAAATTACCGGATTTTTCTGTCCGGGAAAGACCGCCCGGCCGGGCAGCTCTTTCAAGAACAACAACTTTATCAGCTTTGCTTTTTAAATTTAGAGCAGCACTTAATCCGGTAAGTCCGGCACCTATTACCACAACTTTCATGAGTCATCCACTTCAATGGAATTTAAAAATCCTATCCCTATTAAACCGGTCATAAATACCGTAGATATTATAAGAAAACCGTATGTCTGGGGCACTACTGTAATTAATACCGCGGCCAGAGTCAGAATAATAGATACCCAGTAAGCGATGATATCTACCTGCCAGGAAGACAACCCGGCACTGGTCAACCTTAATGCAAAATGGTCCTGCGAACCTAAAAATATGGACTGTCCGTTTTTAAATCTAAAAATGCTCACTACAACAGTATCGTATATGGGAATACCTAAAATTAAAAATGGCGCGAAAAGCCCTATAATACTTACCTGACTGTAATCGGCGCCCATAGCTAAAGCCGCCAGAATAAACCCGGTAAAAAGACTGCCCGCGTCTCCCATAAATACCTTTGCCGGAGGTTTGTTGTAAAACCAGAATCCAACCAGCACTCCAAAAAGCACCAGCGCCCCTAAATTGACGTAAATTTTTTCCACAGGCAGAGTAACCGCAAAAAACCCCAACGCGGCTATGGCCGAAACTCCGGTAGATAATCCGTCCATAACATCTATTATATTAATTGCGTTTACAATAAAAATAACCCAGATTATGCTCAGCAGGACATTTAGAAATTGTACTTCAAATAGTTTTACGGTAATATCAAAATATACCAGAATTATAGCGTCAATTAA
>CAYZAK010000039.1:0-15728 GCA_964476445.1 uncultured bacterium | reverse complement strand
CCTGTTCTATCTCCTGCTGGCATTTTAATCACCTCCTTTTTTATTTACACATTTTTTACATTTACCGTAAAAATGTAATTGATGAGTATCAATCTTAAAATCAAATTTATCGGATAACTCTTTTTCCAGATCTTTTATTAGCTTTTTTTCACGCTCCACAAATTTGGAATAATTTATAATATCTCCACAATTTTCACATATCAAATGATGATGATGTTCCGCGGCATCATCCTCGTGCAATTCGTATCTGGCCTTGCCGTCGCCAAATTGGTACCTTTTTAAAATACCCTGCTCGGTTAAAAATTCTAAATTTCTGTAAACCGTAGCTATACCTATCTTAGACGCTTTTTTTTGCAACTTTATATAAACTTCATCGGCACTCAAATGTTTTTCTGTTTCTATAAATATATCTATTACATCCTGCCTGGGATTTGTCCATCTGAATTTATTTCCAAATTTTTTCCTGTATCTGCGTCGATTCATTTCCACCTCCTTTATGGTAATGATAATTATTATCATTAAGTTTGTCAACTTTTTCCCACTGGTATTCTTATGTTTAAATAAATGCGTCGCATACTTTATGGTTTTTTTATGGTTTTTTTTAAGACTAGTTAAAATTTTTTATGGAAAAGATAATTTTATCGGTATGTTTACAGGACCAAATTTATTCTCTATCTTTTTCTATCCGGCGGTAATAATACCCCAGCCGGTCGCTGTCTTTATTTTTCTGGTCCCATTTATCCAGAATATGGAGTACTGCCCTATGGGGGGTACGGAAAATATATTCTTTTTTCCCCATTTTTTCATACAAGCCCGCTCTTTTCAATACATCTCTTACCGGTCCTTTCAAACCAGTTATATAAAACTCTATATCCCATTTTTTTAAAGTATTTCTAATCATTTCTATAGCATCCAAAGCTGTAGTATCCAAATCGTTTATAGCACTTCCATCTACTATTACTGCTTCAAGTTTATCATCGTGATTCCGTGATTTTTTAAATATATATTCTTTAAAAACTTCAACGTTATTAAAAGAAAAACTAGCATCGATTCTCAGTATTAATATCTTTTCCAGCTTATGAGCTTTTGAAAACCGGCTCAAATCTTTAAAAGACCGGGTCCCCGATAAATGGCCCAGTTCAACTACATTAGGGTGACTCTGACGGTATAATATGGCCAGCAATGACGCCGCCACACCCAGTAGAATTCCTTCCTGAATACCTATTAACAAAGTGGTTATAAAAGTAAATAGTGCTATGTGGTAATCTATTTTTTTTGTATTATAAAGGAATTTTATAGATTTAAAATCCACCAGATTAATCGCCGCGGCCATTACTACCGCGGCTAAGGAAGCATACGGTAAGTAATAAAAAAGAGGGGTTAATAATAAAAGAGTTAAAATTACAACCGCGGCCGCAAATACATGAGGCATTGCGGTACGTGAGCAGGTCTGGTCGTTTACAGCGGTGCATGAAAAACTTGCCGATACCGGAATAGCTTTAAAAAAACCGTTTATCATGTTACCCAAACCCAGCGAAAGAAGTTCCTGGTTAGGCTCTATGGGATACCGGTGACGGCTGGCATAAGTTTTAGCCAGCGTTGAAAGGGTCATAAACTGAACCAATGCTAAAGTTACGGCAGTTGATAAGAGTTCTCTGAAATTATTGAGGTTCAGGTCCGGAAATGAAAATCCCGGAAGTCCGGCGGGAATATTCCCCACCACTCTTACCCCCTTTTCCGGTAAATTAAAATACCAGCTGGAAATTACACCTAATATAAGGATTATTAAATAACCGGGTAGTTTGGGTCGCCATAATTTTACTGCAATTAAAAATAGTATCGACATCCCCCCGATTACTATAGTAAAAAAATTAATATTTCCAATATAGGCAATAATTTCTGACCAAACCTCATAAACGTAAGGAGAATATTGAGTTTCAATCCCGATCAGATTACTCACCTGCCCGGTCATTATTATTAAAGCTGCCGCCAGGGCAAAACCGGTTACCACTGGTCGGGAAATATAATTTATTAAAAATCCCAGTTTTAAACTGAACATACATAATTGAATCACTCCCACCATAAAAGCCAGCAAAGTTACCAGCATAATATATTCTCCCGTGCCCAAAGAAGCGATATTTCCCACCCCGGCGGCTATTATAACCATGTCTATTGCTATAGTACTTATAATAATATGGCGGGAAGTACCGAATAAAGGATATATTAAAAGGGGGAAAATACAGGCGTATAAACCGTAAACCGGAGGTACTCCGGCTATCATGGCGTAGGCCATTGTCTTGGGTATAAGTATTATACCCACGGTTATTCCGGCCTGAAGGTCCTTACTGAATTTTTTAAAATTATAATTTTCAAGCCAACCGGAAATAGTAAAAATTTTTGCTGTTCTTTTTAACTTATGACCAAATTTTTTTATATTTTTCGGCATTTAAAATAATAAATTCTGTTGTTTCCTAAAAATTATCGGTCAAAATTTTTTCTAATTTTTCAGCATCTTTACGGGCTTCTTCTAAAATTTCATCTATTTTGTAAAATTCCAGCATACCCACATCATTAAGGGCCTGTTTTATATATATATCCGGTGGATTTACTTTTAATTTATTCTCCATTAAAGATTCTTGAACTATCTGATAGTTACCTATAATGGTATTTATAATATTAGGTTTTTTCCCATGATCTTTTTCAAAACTACGGTCCCCCAAAACATCCACCGCTATTCCCACATCGCACTCATCAGAAATTAAATCATAGGGTACCGGATTCACACTACCACCATCCATCAGTACTTCATCATCTATAATTACAGTTTCAAATACTCCGGGAATGGATATACTGGCCCTCACCGCTTTATAAACCGGGCCCCCGGTAAATACGCGCTGCTTACCGGTCCAGAATTCAGTAGCTACTATTTTTAACGGTAACTTTAGATTCTTAAAATAGGCGTTACCTGTTTTCTTTTTTAGATATTTTTCTATTTTCTTACCTTTAATTAACCCTTTTCTTTTTAACAAAGTCAGATCTATTAAACCCCCGGCGTCAATTAAATTAATTTTTCGGAATTCATCCTCAATATCTTTCCCGCTATATCCGCATCCGTAAAGAGCTCCCATTATTGCTCCAATGCTGGTACCGGAAATTATACGGGGTTTTATATTTAATTTATCAAAAACTTTTAAAATTTCTAAGTGAGTAAGCCCTCTTGCACCCCCGCCCCCTAAAGCAAGCCCGATTCTGGCGTTTTTTACTTTTCTGTCTAAACTATTAGTTATCAATCTTCTTTAATATTTCCTTTAAATTTTGTGTTTTTTCTAAAATCCTTAAAAACTTTTCTGGATTTATCTTTTAAGGTACTCTCTATTTTTTTATATCTATCAATTAATTCTTTGCCCTTACGGGTAAGTTTTGTACCGCCCCCTGATTTACCCCCTATACTCTTTTTAACAATATCAAAACTGAAATTTTTTTCTATTTTTTTTATAAGCGTATGAGCCTTAGAATAAGACATCTCCATATTTTTGGATGCCTTTCTTATTGAACCGGTATTTTCAATTTCTTCCAGCAATAAAACCGGTCCCCTGCCTAAAATAGGAATCCCTTCATCATTTTTAATATATATTTTTATATCAATATCCATTATATCTTACTCAAAGATTCTACCTGTCAATTTTTGTCATGTCAAACCATAGGCCATATCCAGTTTACCGTAAGGGGAACTACCCCGGTAAGTATTAACTGGAGAGGAGCCCCAACTCTAAAAAAGTCCCCGAATTTATAACCTCCGGGTCCATATACCATTAAATTTGTCTGATTCCCCACCGGGGTGAGAAAAGCTGTACTTGAAGCCATCATCACCGTAATTAAAAATGGAAACGGATTTAACCCCATGCCCGTAGCAGCATTAATAGCCACCGGGGCCATAAGAATTAAACTTGCATTTTTATGTATTAGATTAGTAAGTACTGCCGTCACCAAATAGAATAAAGCTAATATGCCCAGAGGCGGCAAAAATTTAGCTACTCTTAAAGTATTATAAGCTACATAGGAAGCAGCTCCCGAACGCTCCATAGCCGTCCCCAAGGGTATAAGACCGGCAATTAAAAATATAACTTCCCAGTCGACAGCTTCGTGAAGATCGTTGGGCTTAATACAGCCTGTAGCACACATAAGTATCGCCCCTCCAAGGGCTGAAATTACAATTGGAACTATATCTAAAGCCGCAAGCAGTATAACCGCTCCCAGTATTCCCAAAGCTATGGGGGTTTTCGCTCTGCGGTACTCAGAGGGTTCTATCTTTTCTTCTACAATAAAATTTCTGTTTGCCCGTAACCTGTTAAGAGTAGTTTCAGTGGCAAGTATTAAGAGTACATCTCCGGATTTAAGTTTAATATTATCTAAGCGATCGTGAGAAAGCTTTTCTCCGCGCCTTATGGCAAGTATTGTAGCATCATACCGTTGAGAAAAATTTACATTTTTAAGTGTTACATCATCTAAAAACGCCCCCCGGGGGATAACAATCTGGGCTACTGTCTGCCCCTTTTCGGGTTCCTCCAGTTTTTTTTCAGAAACCCGTTTACGGGAAAATATCTCCACTCCCTCTCTATCAAGTATTTTTAAGAGATTTTCCCGGTTTGTACAGATTAATAAATGGTCATTTTCCCGGAGAGTTTTAACCTGCAGGGGCTCCATAAACTTTTCCCCTTCCCGTATAATTTGAACCAGTTCAATGTCAAATTTAAACTTGGGAAAAACATCACTGACATTTTTACCTATAAATTCTGAATCTCGTTCTATAATAAGTTCAGTCAAAAAATTTCCCATTTTATATTTTTGGGTAAGGTCCTCTTTTGGTTTTAACCGTTCAGGCAGAAGGCGGTGCCCTATAAAAATTAAATATAATAATCCAATAACCAGAATAACTATACCCACAGCTGTAAATTCAAAAAATGAAAACGGTTTATCCAGGAGTCTTGCGGAAATATCACTGGTTATTAGATTCGTAGAACTGCCAATTACAGTCAAAGTCCCCCCCATCATAGCAGCATAAGAAAGGGGGATCATTAGTTTAGAAGGAGAAGTCTTAACTTTATTAGCCATATTAGAGACCATAGGAATAAATATAGCCACAACCGGCGTATTGTTAATTATACCTGCTACAGGCCCCGACAGCCCTGTAATTATAGCTACCTGTTTTATAATACTTTTGCCCGAAATAGCAGATATTTTATCACCTAAAACCTGAATAAGTCCGGTCTGCTGTATACCTTCACTTAAAATAAACATTGCCATTATAGTTATGGTAGCTTCATTAGAAAAACCGGATATAGCTTCCGAACTATTGATTCCGGTCCAGGGTTTTAAAGCGGTGAGTAATACGGGAATTCCAAGAACAATTGTATAAATCGGAGCCGGTTCCCATAGAAAAAGGAGTATTAACCCGGCTATTATCATAAGGGTCACCCCTGCCGAAACGGTTAATTCCCCATCTTTTTCTATATCCTCTCCGGCGGCGGGATTAACATTATTAACCGTAGCATATTGGGCCTCCCCCTCCGGATAGTTTTCAAAAGAAGCCATACCGTAGCCGGGATTTAAAAGAAAGATTATTCCTACCAGCGATAAACTAAAAATTATATTTTTAATATTTAGCACGATATATCTCTTATTTTCTAGATAAATATAATTAAAAATTTAATTTTAAAAGTTTTAACAGTTAACTCAACTTTAACGATGTATTACCATAATTGCTTTCCTTTCACTTCTAAAAGGTAATAGTCGTAATTTCCGGCTATACCACAGTAAAACCAGAATATAATGCCCGGAATGCCGGCAAGTATTAAGGAAATACCAAATAAAATAACCGCTTTTATCCACATTCCTTTGTATAAATACCAGAACAAACCAAATAAAAAGGAAAACCAGTTCCATTTTGGTTCAAAATTTCCACCGTTTTCATCGAATTTATGAAAAACTTTACGGTAATATGGTTTATATTTCTGGTAATCTGTATTATAGGTAAAATTTAGTCCCGAGTTAGGATATATATCTTCTGACCTGACTCCGCTTAAATATTCGTTGCAGTAACGACATTTTATAGCGTCGTCCTTTATTTTTTCAGCGCAAAATGGACATCTCTTCATATTTCTAACTATAAATCACTCCGGATATTCAACCAGTTCGGCCTTTTTTTGGTCCAACCAGCCCATGTGTTTTTCCTCTTTTTTCTGTTCTAAAAGCATCTGTTCTACTTCATCCTTTACAGTTAAAAAATTCTGCTGAACAGCTTCTTTTTTATCCATCAATTTTATTATATGGTATCCAAACTGAGTCTCAACTATATCGCTTATCTGCCCTTTTTCTAAAGAAAATGCCGCTGCCTCAAACTGGGGTACCATCTGACCACGGGAAAAATACCCTAAATTACCGCCGTCCGGGCCGGACGGTCCTTCGGAATACTCTTTTGCTAAGCTGCTAAAATCTTCACCTGCCCTGGCTTTTTCAAGAATTTCTTTAAGTTCCCTCTGCTTAGCGTCTCTCTGTTCGGGGCCATCTTCCGGCTCTATCTGTTTTAAAATATGGCTGGCCCTGATTTCACCGCCTTCAATGAATCTATCTATGTTGTTCTCATAGTACTGTCTAATCTCCTGCTCGTCTGCAGACTCTATTTCGGAGGTTACGCTTTCATATATTTTTTGGGATATGATCTGGTTTTCAATCTCATTTTTTATCTCTTTCTCAGTAATATCCTCCTGTTTTAAAAACTGTTCAAAATCAGGGGTAAACTGTATGATTTCGGAGTACCTCTGTTCTATTTCTTCACTATTTACAATAATTTCCCTACGGGAAGCGGCTATTTTTTCTATCTTCTGGTTTATGATACTCTCTACAATCATTGGATAGTACTGTTCACTGAGCTGATCAAGTTGTTCTTCAGTGATATTTTCATTACTGAAATGGTTGATTTTTATCTCCTCCCATCTGTCTAAAACTTCCTTTTCGTAGATCGGATCGCCTCCTACAGTAACCTCTACTTCACCCTTATCTTCCCCACACCCGGAAAAATAGATAATTATTCCGGCAGCCAGAAAAAACCTTCCTAAATTCTTAATTAAATTTCTCATTTAAATTCACCTTTAATTTATTTGCAATCCATCACTTTCTTAAAAAATATTATATGAAAAGCCCAGTCCGAATATCAATCTTCTTTGGGGATATCTGAAAAAATTACTATCCCGGGTATCACCGCGATTTATAAAAAGATAGTTTAGCCTGGCGGTTAAAAAATCTCCTATTTTTGAATATAAACTTGTATTCCACCGGCTGTAGATATCATGGTCAACCTCGGTAAACAGTTTAAGTTCAGAAGTTAACCGGGCGTATTCATTTATCTTTAAATTATAATCTATTACACTTTCCATACCCTGTTCTTTCAGAGTTGCCGCGTCTGAAGAGAAAGTCTGTTTCAGGGCTCCTCCCAGCCTGATATTAAGAGTCTGGGCATCCTCATCAACAATTTGCCAGCCTACTCCACCGGATTCTGTGTAGGTAACCGGATCAAAAAAGTCCTTAAACTGCGTATCAGTATTAAAAGATAGGTAAGGGTTTACAGTCGTCCCCGTTTTATAGGTATAAATAGAATCAAAAAATATCAAATTAGAAGTTATATTATCCGTTTCGCCGGTTAAAGATGTCTTTCCGTACTCCAGTTCCAGACTATTAACCCATTCGGTTTTATACCCGTTCCGGGACGCCTGGCCATCTCCGTTCACAGACCAGATGCGGGAGTTAACTTCCTCCCCTGCCCAGTCTTTAGATACGGCGGTTTCCGAATAATTCACCCCCACAACCCCTTCAATATCCCAGATATCAGCCCGGCCGGGCCGGACTGTAATTCCAAATGCCAGTACAAGTAAAAATATTTTTTTCATAATTATTTTATCCTTCTTTATTGTATTTTAGTAATATAGCAAAAAAAGCCGCCAGGTTAAAATAATATCATTTATTATTTTGTAATATTGACATAATAATTTTTAAAAGTTATAAACATGTACCTAAAAAAAAATTAAAAAAGGAGCAAAAATGAATATATTTCTTTTACTTATTATTGTATTTTTAATTGGAGATTATTTTCTTAAACTAACTGCCGGTATTTTAAATATAAAAAACATTTCCGAAAAACTTCCGGAAGAATTTACCGAATATTACGACGATAAAAAATATAAAAAATCCCAGCAGTATTTAAAAGATAAAACTAAATTCAATCTGGTTGAATCCGGATTTTTAAAAATATTAATTATTGTCTTTATACTAACCGGCGGATTTAATACCGTAGATTTATGGGCCAGAAACTTCGGTATGGGAAAAATTATAACCGGACTGATATTTACCGCAATACTGTTTCTGGGAATATCTATAATAAGTGTCCCTTTTGACTGGTTTAAAACATTTGTCATAGAAGAAAAATACGATTTCAATAAAACCGATACAAAAACTTTTATACTTGACAGAGTAAAATCTTTTTTTCTGGGTCTGGTAATAGGGAGTCCGCTTCTGGCTTTAATTTTATGGTTTTTTTATTCCGCCGGTTCAAACGCGTGGTTATATTGCTGGATAGCAGTAATAATTTTTCAATATTTTTTATTGTACATTTCACCGGTTGTAATTCTTCCCCTTTTTAATGAATTCACCCCTTTAAAAGATGGGAAATTAAGAGAGGCTATAGAAGATTATGCCCAAAAAATGAATTTTAAAATTAAAGGTATCTTTAAAATTGACGGTTCCAGGCGGTCAACAAAATCAAACGCCTACTTTACCGGCTTGGGAAAATACAAAAGAATTGCCCTTTTTGATACATTAATAGATAATCATTCTATAAAAGAAATAGTATCCGTGCTTGCTCACGAAGTGGGACATTTTACTAAAAAACATATACACAAATTTATGGGGATGACCGTAATAAAGACGGGTATTACTTTCTTCTTGCTAAAGTTTTTTATATACGATCGACAATTCTACGGGGCTTTTCAAATAGAAAATTTGGAAAGTATACCAATATATGCGGGCTTAATCTTTTTTTCTTTTCTCTATATTCCGGTAAACAGGCTGTTAAGTATAGTGGTAAATATTCTTTCCAGAAAATACGAGTACCAGGCTGACCGGTTTGCCGTTGACACCTATAAAAATCCGGAGGCTTTTACCAGGGCTTTGAAAAAGCTTACCGTAGATAACTTAGGTAACCTTACCCCTCATCCTTTTAAGGTATTTATTGATTACAGCCATCCGCCGGTACTCCAACGAATTAAGGCAATAAAAAATTTACCTTAACAAATTTTTATTAGAGACTTATTCTTTTTCTATTTCAATAGTTATTTGAGATTCCATGTCGTCCTGGGTGGCTGTGACAAATCCCATCATACCGGAAAAATCTTCCGAAAGTGTAAAAGTAGTCTCTTTACCTTCTTCTGAAGAAAAACTTCCCGCATCACTTGACCAGGTCGGATTTACAGAATCACCGCTTACATTAGCACCTGATACTTCTCTGGAGTTAGCGTCATAACCTTTTACTATAAGTTTAACTGATTCACCCGGGGAAAGAGATACAGGACCGGTTGATCCCTCTTCAGTCTCAATAGAAATAGATTCTACTCCGGCTGAAACACTTACACCGGTTTTTTCAGTAGCTTTCTGGGCTATAGCCGCACAACCTGATACAAATACTGCAACCAAAATTACAGGAACTAATTTTTTCATAATTTCTACTTCTTTTTCCTAAACAAACAACTTCCTAAAAAAACAACTAATTTACTCTGACAATTTTTCCTTTTCTTCTGCCGTTCTTTCTCTCATTTCCAGGGCTCCGGAAAAACATTTCTGTACACAGATAGAACATCCGATGCACTTTGAAGCGTCGGTTTCCGGATAATTATCTTCGTTCATGGATATAGCCAGGTACGGACACCTGGTGCAGTTACCACACTGCATGCAAAGATCCTCATCAATTAGCGAGGATATTTTCTTTTCATCGGAAAGATCCATGAAATCAGTTATGGCATCCGGCTGAGCTATACCAATTAACTCATCCATACTGCTGATACCTCTTTCTTTCATAAGATAACTAACCCCGTTTCTAAGATCGTCAATTATGCCGTATCCTTCTTTCATAACTATGGTACAGTACTGCACGGTTTTTGCGCCCAGAGCCAGAAAATTAGCTGTCTGTCGGTAATCCATAGGGCCTCCGTTACCGGATATGGTTACCCCTATGGGTACAGCTCGGGCCAGAGTGTGGTAGCTTATGGGAGCTACTCCCTCCCCGCTCATTCCCAAAACCACGCCGTTTTCCCATTCCTTTTTATCTCTGTCCTGAAATCCCAGTACCGGAAAAGTGTTAGCTAAGGTAACACCAGCTTTTTTCTCTGGATATTTATCCAGTACCTTCTTTACGGCGTTCATTATAGTCTCTATGGAAGTCACCGCCGCGCTGAGCTTAAAAAGTTTGGGTACATCGGGGTTACTTACCTGCATTACCCAGTCTATAACTTTGGCCGTAAGTTCGGCGCTCTGAGAAACTATATCCCCTTCTGTTCCCTCGCCTCCCTGAGGGCAGGAGAGAGAATATTCTATTGCTTTAGCCCCGGCGTTTTCCAGAGTTTTTGTATTGGATTGCCACCCTTTCATATCTTCGGTATCATTTCCGGTTACCGGTCCACCGGTGGAGGCAATTGTCAATTTATCGGGAAATTCTTTTACCAACTTCTCTATTTCACCGGATACTCTGTCTATAAGATGTCCGGAGACATTATCACAGTTTCCGTAAGTATTTTCCGAAAAAGAGTACATATATTCACCGGGGATATGTATTGGGCCCTCGGCAAAAGTGGTTTTCATTACCCCGCCTGTCCAACCAACTTCATAAGCCTCTTTCATCTGATCATAACCGTCAGTCGGAGGTGCTGCTGAAAGCAGAAAAGGATCTGGAATTTTAGTCCCGAAAAAATCCGTTTCCAGGGAAACCGGTATATCAACATAACCGGGAAGTTTCACATTGCTTCTGGTCCTATCTTCAACACGGGGTGCAGACTTATTATTAAAAAAGCTATTCACTTCTTCTGCGCTGTTTTTACCCGCAGCCACCGCTTCTACCACGGTGGTCGGACCGTTGACAAAATCACCTGCATAAAATACGCCTTTCTGATCTATCTTTTTTGCCTCCGGTAAATTACCGACGGCAATTATCAAATGATCAATGTCCTTCCTTTTCTGATTGGTCTCCGGTATATCTTTCAATTTATCAAGGCTGAATTCTCCGCCCTCAAGGGCCAGTTTATTTGTATCTATACTTTTTACTTTTGCCTCATCGTCAAAATTTATGGCCCTAACCCTGGTCCGCCCTGTAACTTCGATATCGTATTCTACAAGTTCGTCCCGTTCCCGATCGGTTAAGGGGAGTTCAGATAGATTTTCAAGGGCAAACAACTCCACTTTACCGGCCCCGTTCTTCTTAGCGGTGACCGCACAGTCAAGAGCCGTGGCCCCTCCGCCTATGATGCCAACGTTGCCGTTTAAATCAAAATCTCCGGGGGAGGATAGATAATCCACAGACGTTACAGCTTTATCTTCGTTTTTGGCGCCGGGCATTATGGGTTTCCATAACCCCGTACTTACTACTACCGCCTCATATCCTTTATCCTGTAATTCTTTAAAATTTTCTACTTTTGAATTTAGATTTATATCTATATCCCCAAGAGTTTTTAAAAATTCTATATCCGTTTTCAATACATCTTTATCCAGTCGATGATCAGGTATCAGATTACACATACCTCCAGCCACATTCCGGACTTCAAAAATTTCCACTTTATAGCCTTTCTGAGCTAAAACTCCAGCTGCTCCCAGACCGGCCGGACCGGCCCCAACCACGGCAACTTTCTTTCCGTCACCCTGCGCAGCTTGGGAAGAGCTTGTAAATTCCGGGATTCCGCCAAGTTCCTTGGCCCTTTTAACAATTTCGGCCTGTAGGGTGGGAATATCAAGAGGTTCATCAAAAAGTTTATGGGAGCATTCTGCCATGCAGTGCTTATCCGGACATACCATTCCGCACACTCCCCCTAAAGGGTTGTTTTTCATTACTATCCCCGCTGCCCGTTTAAAATCCTGGTCTTCCATAACCTCCACAGCTTTTATAAAATCTGCCGGTGAACAGTTGACCGGACAACCGTCCCGGCAGGGTTTATCCTCGCAGTATTCACAACGTTCAATTTCAGCTTCAAACTGTTTATCCGTTAAAAGATACCCGAAATCTTTAAAATTTTTATTTCCCATAACTACTCCTTTATTTCTTAAATTTTCTACCATCCCCATATTTACTGCTTTTAAATTATATTATATAAAGCTATTTATTCAAGTCTCAAGCTCCAGGTTCTCCAACTTTCTACTTCCTATTTTAAGGGGAACTACATTTACAAAAATATTTAAAATAACCAACAGAACTATAATTATACCCACAGCCGGATAATAAATTTCCTCCCCCCGGACCCTGTTTAAGAAATACATTCTCACCCATACAGCTTCCAGAGCCAGAGTTAAACCTATGTAAAAGAAGCTGTATATCATATACATAACCCCCCCCCAAGAGGTCTCTATTTCGGCCGGGTTGGCGGCATTAAATTTAGGATAAATTGCGGCCATCCCCATGCCCAGAGAAGTTATACTGAAGGCCCCTACAAAAACAGTCAAGATAGAAAGTACATTTAAAAATCCGGTAACTTCAAGCATACGGTTTGACACTAAAACCAGGGTCATAGCTATTACCAATACGGGTACAATATTTTCTATATACTTTTTCTTTAATATATCTTTAACCGGGTAGGGAGAACTCATTATTATCCAGAAGTATTTTCCCTCTAAACTTATACTGCTGTAAGTAAATCTAAGTCCCACAGCGGCTATAACAAAACCTATCATCCCTATATTGATAAAACCTATAAGGTAATGGACATGTGGTATATCCAGGGGTAACTTATATATATTAATTACATAAATAACTATAAGAGCCAGAATAAGAAGAAGTTGGGTCCACTGACGGGTATCCCTGAAAAAAGTTTTAATATCTTTAGTAAGAATAGGACTGGCGCCAAATGTTTTTTTCTCATATCTTTTTTTTTCTTCACTCTGAACTTTTTCCCATCCCGGATAAAAAATTTTTTTAGATACAAAATAGTAGGCACATATAAATAACGCCGCAAACCCGATTAAAATAAAAAAAGGCCCCAGCCAACCACTTCTTTTATTTATGAAATCTACCACTATTCTGCTCAGCCAGTGAGGTGGCAAAAAAATTGCTCTGGGCAACTCAAAACTAGCCAAATATCCGGCGGCCAAACTTCCCCGTTCCGGTCTTAAAAGTTGCTCCAAATTTAATATTCTGAAAAGAACGTAAAATCCGGTACCCAAAATCACCAGTCCAACTATCATAAAATCTTTTATTTTCCGGGCGGGAAAAACTTTAACCACCAATACGGTAAACAGCATAGCCAAGGCCGCGGCAGATATAAAATACAGCATAACCGATATTATAGATATAATCCATCCCTGCAAAGTTAAATCAAACAATATAGCCAGAACGGAAAAAAGTGGAATCAACACCACCAAACTCATCCAGCCAGAGTAAAAAGTATTTTTTATGAGTTTTCCCAAAAGGACGCCACCCTGGTTAAACGGGGATACAAAAAGAAAGTTGTTGTCATCGGAAAAATAGAGTACGGAAAAAGAAGAGACCACCGCAGAATAAACCAGCAAGGTAAATAAGGCTAAAAAAACCGTACCTAATAACCGTCCAACCAGTGCCATTCCCACTATGGGAGTATCCTTAACGTAATCCAAAACCCGGTAAAATCCAAGAAAAATCAGTCCCATAAATAAAACAGCCAAAACTAGAGTTATTATAAACTTAACCTTATTAGTGTATGACTTCTTTACATCGTGTTTTATTTCTTTTCCCCACAGGTTCAAATAAATGCCCAGGGAGTTAAGTACGTCATTCATTACGGGTTATAGCAAGGTAAATATCTTCCAAGGTGTCCCCAGGATATTTTTTTTCGGAGGCAACTTTTCTTAACTCCTCTATAGTACCCAGGGCAATAATCTTTCCCTTGTTGATTATGGCTATCCTATCGCACAGTTCCTGGGCGTCCGCTAAAGTATGGGTTGATAAGAATATTGTCGTATCTTTTTGGGTAAGTTTTTTAAATAAATTCTTGACCATCCGGGCGGCCTCCGGATCCAATCCAACCATGGGTTCGTCCAGAATAATTATCTCCGGGGACCGGACCATCACCGATGCAAGTAAAAGTCTCTGTTTTAAACCGTGGGAATAGGACTCAACAAGGTCATGGGAGACATCCTTTATATTGAATCTTATCAATTCTCGTTCTATAACCTCCTCTATATTATCATCGTTCAGGTTATAAATTCTGGTCATAAACTTCATGAATTCCCAGCCGGTAAGTTTTTTATAAACATAGGGTACGTCGGGAAGCAGAGCGAATTTATGCTTTGCCCTCTGAGGCTCCCGGGTCATGGATATCCCTTTTATCATTACTCGACCGTGGTCGGGCTGTAAAAGTCCGGTAAGCAGTTTAATGGTAGTGGTCTTCCCAGCTCCGTTCGGTCCCAGCATGCCAAATATTTCTCCTGCCCTTATGTTTAAAGAAATATTGTTAACGGCAGTGGTATCCCCAAAATTTTTAGTTAAATTTTCTATTTTAATAGATTTCAACATCTTAACTATCCTCATATATTTTTATTACAGTATTTCTAAATTGCTATCTTAATAAAAATTTTACAATGATTTTAATTAAAATCAAATATTATATATTTTATAAACCCTAAAAACAGCCCGTATCTTCTCATTTATTAACGACCTCTATACAGTAAAAAAAATACTTAATTTATGAACCGTTAGCTTTTATTTTTACAAAAAAAATATTATAATATATATAATGATATTTAAAGATTTAAAGAAGAGATACAGAGAATTTGATAAAATAGGCCGGATCGAATTTACCATATCTCATGTTCTTCGGGCTCTGCTTGTTGTTGCCATTATTGAAGAACTCTACTTTCAAAACTGGCTGTTCCTATTCATAACTGTTCTTTCTTTAACACTTACCTTTATTCCGGCAATTATTGAAAAAAACTACAAGATAACACTGCCCACTGAATTTGAACTCGCTCTTGTTTTTAGCATATTTGCCGGAATTTTTCTTGGAGAAGTAAAAGATTTTTATATTCGTTATCCCTGGTGGGATTCCTTTCTTCACTTTATTGCCGGTTTAAATCTGGGTTTGATAGGTTTTGTAATTGTATATTTACTCTACCGCCGGAAAAAAATTTCCCCTAATCCCATATTTGTGGCGATTTTTACTCTCTGTTTTACAGTTACTATTGGCACCTTCTGGGAAATATTTGAATTTGCCATGGACCACTATCTTGGAACCAATATGCAAAGGGCCCGGTTTACTATGGAACAGGTACAGGCATACGGCTCAACCCGGATCGCTATACTGGATACAATGAAAGACCTGATGCTGGATACTCTGGGAGGTACTATTATAGCTGTCTCAGGTTATTTATATATTAAAAACGGTGAGTCTCTAATAATTGATACTCTTCTTATACGAATATCTAAATCCAATAATAAAAACTAATTTTTTGGG
>CAYZAK010000038.1:0-16226 GCA_964476445.1 uncultured bacterium | reverse complement strand
ACTATCTGGTTCTTAGCCAGCTCTGTCATGAATATAATGCCATCAATAAAAAGCTAAATGGCCATTTAAAAAATCTAAAAACAATTAAACAAGATATTTCTAAATTATCCTCCAGAAAAGCAAAAATATTTACCAGAGTAACAGATCTGGAGACAAAAAAAGAGAATACTGATGAATTAATAATTGATAATAACAAACAGCTTAGCCGGGTAAAAAGCAAAACTGCAATAATTTCTGAACGAATAGAAAATTTCAATGCCACCCAAAAAAGACTTAAATCCGAGATAAAAAGGCTAGAATCCAATTTAGAATATAACCGTAAAAATATAAACGAATTACAAAAAAAAATTAATACCGCCAAAGAAAAAAAATCCGACTATGATTTTAAAAAGAACCACCAAAAGCTACAAAAAATATCCAGGGAATTAAACAAAAAAAAGAAAAACTTATTTAACCGTATTAAAAATTTAAAAGATGATATTCTCAGTTTTGAACAAAAACTGACTTCAATCAGAAACAAAAAAATGGATATAAAAAGTCAAAAAAAAATATCTCAAGCCAAGCTAAAAGACTTAAAATCCAATAAAGCGAAATTAACTTCTTCACATAAAGAACTCGGAAAAAATATAGAAAAAGAAAAGCAACATGCTGATACCTTAAAAAAAGAGTTAAATACACTGAATAAAACCGGCGAAAATTTACAAAAAAAACATACCAGTTTAAACCAGGATATTGATGTCGCCAAACAGAAAAGAGAAGAACTTCTTAAAAATTATCACAGTCGAAAAAGTGAGCTGGATTCGGGAAAAAAGTACCTTCCCCAGTTATTGAGCATTGAAAAACTTTCTAAAAAAAACATTAGTGGAATCAGAGGGGCGCTATCAGCTATTTTAGAAGAAAATTTATCTAAAGATGATTTTAAAAAAATTATCCCGTTTATAGGTGAAAAAACAGGATGGATAATATCTGAGAACCGGGATACAGTTTTAGAGGCAATTAATTTTCTTAAAGAGAACAATCTGCCTCCCCTTACTTTTCTGATCTTAAACCGTCTGCCCGAATATTCAAATTCCACATTGCCGGTTAACATAAATATTAAAGATCCATATAAAAAAATTTTAGTTTATATAACTCAAAACTGTTCTGTAAAACAGGAATTAATATGGAAAGATAACTGCGTAATTTCCGGCGGCGGGGATATACCGGTCCGGGGCAGACATCTTTTAAGCTTAGAAAAAGAGATTAAACAGCTAAGAAAAAAGCTTAAATCTAAAGAAAATCATATAGACCGTATAAATAACGAGAAAAAAAGAATTGAAGAGAAAATTACCACTGCCGATACTAAAAAAACTAAGTTGCGGGACAAACTTTTTAAAACCAATCAAAAAATCAGCCAGCTGCAGGGCAACTACGAATACACCAGAGCAGAATTAAAAAAAACCAAACAACTATTGGGTAATTTTAAGGAAAACCAGCTTGATGAAGATAAAATAAAAAATTTTAATATCCAGGAAAAAAATATTACCAGTAATATTTTTGATAAAAAACAGAAATTGCAGAATTTAGAATCACAAGTTAATAAGGTTACAGAAAAGCTGGCTAAGGTAAATGCCAGTAAAGAAACCCTTAACAGTCAAAAAAACCAACAAAAAAAAGCTTTACGGGATTTACAAGATAATAGAGACCGACTTCAAAAAGACAATATCAATATCAAAAATTCTTTGAAGGACCTTAAATACCAGCTTAAAAATAACAGTAAACGCAACCTAAAGGACAAAGATAGAATAGCTAAACTCAATAAAAATAAAAATGAACTTATACAAAATATAAATGAAAAAGAAAAATACCGGAACAAATTTATTAGACTGCTGAGGGAAAAGAAAAAAGAACTGATAAAATGTGAAAAACAACTTGAACAAAAAAAAGAACGCGCCGGTAATAAAAAACAGTCTAAGTCCCGGTTAAAAGAACGATTAAAAAATATAAAAATTCGCCTAAGAGACGACCTGGATACTTCTCTTGAGAAAGCCCGGAAAGACTACCGGGATCAAAAAGTTAGCAATGATGAAATATATGATTTGAAAAATAAAATTTCCCGTATTGGAAACGTTAACTTAGAAGCCCCCGACGAATATCAAAAAGAGCACGAACGTTTTGAATTTATACAAAAACATGTGAAAGATCTTGAATCATCCGATAAAAATCTCCAGAAGATAGTACATAATATTGAAAAAAACACCCGCCACAAATTTAGGAAAACCTTTCATATGGTTAATAAAAATTTCAAGAAAATATTTAAAAAATTATTTGAAGGTGGAGCGGCTTATTTAGAGCTGACCGAACCGGATAATATTTTAGAAAGCGGAATACAGATAAAGGCCCGGCCCGAAGGAAAAAAGATGAACTCTCTTAAATTAATTTCCGGCGGAGAAAAATCGATGTGCGCTATCGCTTTAATGTTTGCCGTCTACGAGGTAAAACCAACTCCTTTTTGTATTCTTGATGAAGTAGATGCCCAGCTTGATGAGATTAATTTACGTAGATTTTTAAGAATGCTGAAAGATTATACCACAACCACTCAGTTTATAATGGTAACTCACAACAAGTCAACTATGGAAATGTGTGATACCTTTTACGGTATTACTATGGAAGAATTCGGAGTATCCAAAATAATTTCTGTTAAACTCAGAGAAGCAAAATCAGCAGCTGAAAAAAGCTAACTTAATATGCTCACACCTCTAACTAAAACGGAAATATTAGCCCAAAGTATTCAGTTTTCCAAAAATAAAAAAAACGCCAGAAATATTGTTACCTTAAATACGTTGATGCTATTAGAAGGCTGGAAAGACGAAAATTTTTTAAATACTTTAAAAGAAGCGGATCTGATAATTTCTGACAGCATAGGAATAAGTTTAGCTGCTACTTTATTTTTTAAGGGTTTCAAAAAATTCTGCCGTTATCCGGGAATAGAGTTAATGCAGACTTTAATTAAAAAAGGTAACCGATCTTTTTTTTTAGGTGGTAAACCGGAAGTGGCCCGCAAAGCCGGTCAAAATCTTAAAAAAAAATTAAAAAATACAGTTATCTGCGGGTATCATCACGGATATTTCTCAGATGATGAAAATAAAAAAATAATAAAAAAAATAAACCGGGCTAATCCCGAAATACTTTTTGTGGGTTTAAATATGAAAAAACAGGAATTATGGATTAACAACAATAAACATTTGATCAGTACCGGGCTGATTATGGGAATCGGGGGAAGTTTTGATGTTATAAGCGGAAATTTAAAAAGAGCGCCTTCTTTACTGAGGAGAACCGGTTTAGAATGGTGCTGGCGTCTTTTAATGGAACCCTGGAGATTTCCCAGAATAATTAAATTACCGGTTTTTGTTCTCAAAGTTATACACCGCAAATTTTCGGGGAAGGAATTTTTTTAATACTTGCTTTACGGAATAATATCTGATATACACGGCAACTACGAAGCCCTGAAAAAAGTGCTTTCATTTCTTGAGGAAAAAAGAGTAGACCGTATCATCAACTGCGGGGATGTGGTCGGTTACGGGCCCCAACCTAATACTTGCCTAAACTTGATACGTGAAACTGCTAATTTGGATACTGTAGCCGGCAATCATGACAGGACTGCAGTTGATTTAAAAAAAATTAAAAGTTTTAATTCAGTAGCCTCTCGGGCCATTAAATGGACCCAGAAACAACTAACCACCGAACAGTTGAAATTTTTAGGGTCCCGGAAAGTTCGTATAACCGAAAACAACTTGATGTTTGTACATGGCAGCCCCCGGGCGCCCCTTTCAGAATACCTTTTTGACTCTACAATCGCATCCAGAAATTTCAAAAAAATGGATACCTCCCTCTGTTTTATAGGCCATACCCACTGTCCGGCCTGTTTTCAGCGGGATAATCATAAAAAAATAGAATTAAAATTATTTTCTCAAAATAATAAGATTAAGATAAATCCTGATTATAATTATATTGTAAATGTTGGTTCGGTAGGACAGCCCAGGGACAGAAATCCTAGATCCTGTGTATGTATTTACAATACAGATTCAAAAGACCTGTCCCTTCACAGAATAAAGTATGAAGTTCAAAAAACTCAAAATAAAATTCTATCAGAAAACCTTCCTAAATTTTTAGCCGAACGACTGGCATGGGGAAAATAATTACAAAAAGAATTTATATACTTTAATTCTCCTGTTCATATTCTTCCATCATAGGCAATACTTCCTGATTATTCGGGTCTATTTCCAGAACTCTTTCCCAAAGCGAATAGGCCACATCTTCGTCCCCTCTGGCCCAGTGGATTGATCCCAGGCGGGTAAGCGCCACAGTATTAGTCGGCTCTAATTCCAGAACCTCGCGACATTTTCTTATCGCCATGCTGTAGCGCCCGTCATAAAAATATTCCAGGGATTCGGCCAGAAGTTGATCTACCCAGTTTGTCTCTATGTAAAATCTATTATTTGCGTATTCCCGGGGATATCTCTCCTGTATTTCTTCTTCAAGCATTCTTTTTAAATTTTCATCTTCCGGCCATATTTGAGTTGCATAGGCTATATTCTTTATTGCCTCTTCAGGGTTATCATTCAACAGCCCCCGGATCCCGTTAGTCAAAAGTCTATATCTTGTTTCTGCCTCTTTTTGTTCTTCTTCCGGGAGTTGAGATATTGTTTCTCTGTCAAACTCGTTTGTAGCTACATATTGAGTGATCCTCTCTATCCGGGTTAATTGCTCCTGGATCTCCGTATCTCCTTCCAAAAGTCTGTCCGCTGTCTCAAATCTTTCTTTTACTTCCGCAAAATTCTGACGCTCCAGAGCCTCTTTTCCTTTTTGCAGTTCTTCTACAGCCTGGTCCCTTCTATACTCGGGAATATCTTTTTCCACAACATGCGCGGGCAATGGCCTATCAGGATCAATTATGCTGCCACTTTCACCCGGTGCGGCAACCGTCTGGGGTCCGGGCCGCGGCGGCGGCTCTTCCCTTATTGTTTCTTCGGGTTTTTCTTCCCCAAAATAATATCCAAAACTAACCTGATGATTACCTAACATATCATCTATTCCGGACAGAGGATAGTTCCAGGAATAGTCCACACTTATCCGATCGTATCTATAACCCAACCCCAACGAAAGATTACGGTAATTCGCGCTCCCCATATTAAATCCTCCCCTTAGAAAAAGGGATTTCCCCAGCAACCAGGTCTCCAGTCCTGCATGGGCTCTTATACTACCGGGCAAATGGGTTAAAGCAAGATTTAAATTAAAAGTATCCTGAGCCATTTTTCCTCCCAACCGGATATTTCTTTTCACTTTATTTTCATATTTTAAGCCTATATCCGGAGCGGTTAAATTAAGTATTGACAATCCTACTTTATAATTACTGTTAATTTTATATATCGCTCCTATATCCGGACTGAACGCGAGTGCTGTGTAGCCTCCGTCAAAAACAGGGTTTTGACGGGTATATTCCGTTTCGCCGTAATTTACGCTGAGCAGTTTAAGATGAGCACCTAAAAGAATCTTCTCGGAAACCGGATAACCGTAGAGTAAACCTATAGCCAATTCCGAGTACAGATCATCCAACCCAAAACGGTTTATAGTTAATCCTGCTGCGCCCAGTTCCGTATCCGTAAAGTCAAGGGGGTAACCCACACCTAAAATATACCTTCCCAGAGAAGACTCATCGGTTAATCCCATAAATTTTTGTTCATAAGAGGTATTTAATTCCAGATTAGTTAACCCTCCCATACCCGCCGGGTTGTAAAAGACTCCGTCAATCCTGTTAATTTCCGCTGTATATGCGCCCCCCATCGCCCGGGACCGTGCTCCGGTATCAAGTTCTTCGTAAAAAGCGCTTTGGGCCAATCCGGCATTAAAAATAACAACACCTATAATAGCAAAGATGATTTTTGAAATATTTTTCACTACCTTTATTTCCGGTGAAACTGATTTTTTGATCTTATTATTCATTATTGAGCCACCACTACCGTACCGTTTATTATTTTACCGTCTACTTCTATCTGATACAAATATACTCCGCCGGAAACATAGTTTCCGCTGCTGTCTGTTCCGTCCCAGAAATACAGATCACCCGAGTCAGAATCCAGATTCCTTCTTATAATTTTACCCGCCATATCATAAATTCTTATGGTTACATTCCTGTAGCGGGGATTGTCTATTTCAAAACGAACACGGTCCACTGTTATACCTGATTCCTGGGGCGTGAATATCCGGGGAGTAACATTTAATAAAGAGAACTCATCGGTTTCTTCCACGGCTTTCATAGCAAAACGTCCCGTATTTTTTGAATAGGTATAAATCTCATCGTTCCAACGGTTATCCCTTCCGCCTATGCGAACCCATTCCACTCCATTATGCCAGAACAGAACCAGTTTTTTATTTTCATTATCCAACCCTCTTATCTCACCGCTCGTTTTCAATCTCTCATAGGAAAAAGTTAGTTTAACTCCCCGGTATCTGAAATTTTTGTCAACCTCACGGCCTTCTCTAACTATCTTTACATCGTAAACCCCGTAAAAACCCTCTTCTTTCCGGCCGGACTTTACAATAACATTTTCTCCATCCTCAAACTCCCGTTCATCAACCTGGGCCCAGGCCTGTCTGTCTTCTGATATAACCACCCGGCTGGCAACTTCACTGTCATCTACATTAACTGCTACCATTCCGCCGCTTAAATTTCTTTCCGTACGTCCTCTTACTCTGTAGAATAATACTTCATTTTCCGGCAGGGATACCTTATATTTCCGGGTCGTCTTACTTAAATTTTCTATCTTCTCCCAATTCTCCGGTTTTCCGACCGCTTTTTCTACAGTGTACCCTTTAAAAAGTGAACCCATATTTTCACCACCACGGGCATATTTTACCGCCGGCCATTCAAAGGTAACCGTTTTGCTGTCCCTTTCTTTAATTCGGACATATTCCGGATCATTGGGTATAAATCCAACATTAACCGTGGTAGATGACGCTGTGCTACGATAGGATTCATCCCCTTCAAAGTTCGCGGCAACATCATATACTCCGGTGCTGGCCGGGGCATTGAAGGTGATATAGGCCATACCACGGGAATTGGTCTGGGATTCCTTAATAGTATCTTCAAATTCAAACTCCACTGTTTTTCCCACAATAAATTTGGACGGTTTGTCGGCATTTATAAGTGTGGCGGTCGCTGTAAATACCTGGCCCACGGCCGTTTCAACATCATCCAATATCATACTCACTTCCGCTCCGTCTCCAGGATCTTCACCGTCCTCATCTCCCCCTACTTCTACAATAACTGCTGCCTCATCACTGCTGGCGGAATATTCACTGTCCCCTTTAAAATTTACAATATAGACAAAAGTTCCCGTAGATTGAGGAGTATCAAAATGTACATTTACCTTTCCATAACTGTCGGACTGACGGGTTGCTGTTTGAGTTGAAACGCCGTCGTAGAAAGATAATTCAATTGTCTTGCCGTATAAGTAAGCATCTGTTACTTCATTTCGTATAGTTGCAGTAGCTCTAAAAGTTTCTGTTTCCATATCAGTGACAACATTCTGAGCTTTTAAGACCGTCGGCCAAGGCTGTACATATACATTTGCACTATCTGAGGCTGAAGTATAATCAACATCTCCGCTAAATTCAGCAATTATGTCTTGGGTGCCGGTAGAAGTTGTAGCTACAAACGAAGCGGTAGACACACCGTACTGATCGGTTACTGAAGTAATCTCACGGCCGTCAAAGGTGAAGGTCACTTCCTTGTTCTCAAGGGGGGCATCCAGAGTTGAATCTTTCAGAGTTGCCGTTGCCATAAAAACATCGCTTATATATACAAAAGCGTTTTCTAATGTTAGCTCGCTTTCGTTATTGCCGGTACCTTCTTCAGAAACGGTAACCATTCCCTCGGCGGTGCTTGAATCGTAGGTGGAATCCCCGTAAAAATCAGATACGTATTTAAATTCGCCCTCAGTAGTGGGAACCGGGAAGGTAGCTTCAAAAACACCGTAATTATCTGTATCGCCGGTGTAGGTAGATGTTGAAACTCCGTCATAAAAATTCATAGTTACCGGTTTGGAATCCAGACCGGCAGAATTTTCTACATCGATAAGAGTTGTCATAGCTGTAAAAGTTTCTGTTCCGGTGGAAGGTTTCATGGACAGATTATCCGCCGTCATGTTCGTAGGCCACAATTTTATCACCACTTCACCCACTGAAGAATCTGGCGAGTATGTATCATCCCCTAAAAAGTTAGCATAATAGAGGTATTCACCCGCTTCCAGATTGGCTGTAAAAGTAGCTGTAGCTACCCCGTCCTGATCTGTAACAGCGGGATATATGTTATCTTCAAAATCAAAGGTAATAGTACTGTTTTCTATACCCGTAAAATCACTTAAATCCATAAGTGTGGCCGTAGCCGTAAATACTTCATTAACATAAACAGAAACGTCTTCAGCGGAAAGTTCAACATCTTCCTCGCCTACTCCCTCGGGAGTAACTAAAACAGGTATTCTCCGGGTTACTTCACTGTAAAGATCATCGCCTATATAATAAATATCAAGATAGTACGTATCCGCGGTTAACGGGGCGGTAAAAGTAGCTGCAGTGATCCCATAATTATCAGTGATCTCTGTAACTGTAGGGGTGGAATTTTTATCTCTAAAACTAAAAGTTACTTCCGCAGTTTCCAAACCGGAAAGATTTAATTCATCTCTTAAGGTTACAGTAGAGGTGAAAGTTGTTTCAGGACGAACGGCTAATTCATTATAGGAGCTGTAAAGTTCCGAAGGTCTTCTTGTGACTTCAACCATATCCAGCCCCGTGGAGTCCTGAAATACATCATCGCCACCGTACTCAACACTGTAATAATAGGTATCGGTTGCCGGGGGCGCGCTGAATGTAGCAGTTGCCACCCCGTAAAGATCTGTTATTCCGGTCACTGTAGAACCCTCAAACATGAATTTCAGTTCCTGATCTTCTATCGGTGAACCTTCGCTGATCAGAGTTGCCGTTGCCGTAAATACTTCCTGTAAATGGGTATTAACTTTCTGTGTCAAGATATCTGTTTCAGACGTTCCTTCGCCTTCTCCTTCGTCATAGGTAACGTGGACAGAAACAAGATTGCTGGATTCCATAAAAGTTTCATCCCCGTAAAAATTTATCATACAGCTGTATATACCGGTGGAAGCGGGAGCCCGGAATGTGGAAGATACTAATCCATAAGCGTCGGTTAAATTTTGGGAATCATAAGTATTAGTTCCCGCCTCAAAAGAAAAATTCACCGTTTTAGAATCAATACCAGTCTGGGTTAAAAAGTCAACCAGAGTTGCCGTAGTTGTAAAAACAGTATCCTGAGGAACCGATACCGACTGACCGTTCAACTCAGTAGGTCTGCGCATTACTGTAATATCTCTGGTTGCCAAAGAAGGTTTGTAGGTTTCGGTTCCGGTATATACACCCTCTAAGGTAAACGTACCCGTAGTTTGCGGAGAAAGAAAATCGACAGTTCCTGTACCGCTGGAACTGGTAACTTTACTTTCTGTCTCCTGATTAAAAGTAAATTGTATTTGCTGTCCCTCAACCGGGGAACCATCTAGAGTTTTTAAAAGTGTTCCGGTAGAATAGACGGTCTGACCTATAAATATACTAACCGGGGCCTGGAGTTCAAGCGTAGTTGCATAATTATCTACATCAAGCTCTGTCTTCCCTGCCGTCGATTCATAGTTCGTATTTCCGGAAAATTCGGCTTCATAACTATATACTCCCGAAGAACTCGGTGCGGAAAAAGTAGCCAGCGCCACACCGTAATCATCGGTAATACTACTTACAGTATGGGTAGATACACCGTCGAAATAAGTATAACTGACCGGTACCGATGATACTCCTATACCATCAGCACTATCTTCAAGAGTAGCCGTGGCGGTAAATATTTCATTAACATATAATTCCACACTGGAGGCCATAATAAATTCGGTGGGTCTTCTTCCTACATAAACATCCGCGGTGTCCCGTGAAGAGGCATAGGTGACGTCCCCGCCGTATTGAGCATGCTGTGAATACGTACCCGCGTCAAACGGAGCGTTAAAAGTTACCGTAGCTTTACCTATTTCATCAGTAATACCGGTAGCTGTAAGGGTTGAATCTCCGATTACAAAACTGAATTCAATTTCTTGCCCTGCAATAGATTCTTCATCCTCACTATCTGTCAAAGTAGCTGTGGAAGTAAAAATCCCCTCGGACTCAACAAACACATTCTCTAAATTTAAAACCGTCAACCGGGAGCGGACTTCGATTATATCTGAGCCGTAAGAAGCCTGATATTTGTCATCTCCTTCATAACTTACCGTATAACTGTACTCCCCGGCATCCTCTGGAGCGGTAAATGTTGCCGTAACCACTCCGTAATTATCTGTTTCCCTTTTAACAGTGACCGTGGATACTCCATTAAAATATTCTATTTCTATCTCTTGAACCTCAATACCGGTATCATCTAAAATATCCACCAGCGTTGCGGTAGCGGTAAAAACTTCCTCCGGTCGGGCGGCTATTCTTTCACTCATCAGTTCAGTGGGCCGACGGGATACTTTTATATCTATATTTTCACTTCCGGGCATATATACCGAATCACCGCCAAAATAACTTTCCACCGTGTAAGTGCCGCTGGAACCAGGTGCTGTATATGAGGCCCAGGCGACACCGTATTCTCCGGTTACCCGGCTGAGAGTTTCAGTTGTATTATGATGATAAAAACTATACTCAATGTTTTTATCCGTTAACCGTTCTCCGGTTATAAAATCCCTCAGAGTAACCGTTGTAGAAAACACTTCATCTATATATGTGGAAATATCTTTGGACTTGGATAAATTTACCGGCCGACGGTTTACGGTTACCCTTCCCTGATCGGATATAGTGATATACTCCCGGTCATATTCAACATAATAATAATAAGTTCCCGTGGAGGCCGGAGCCGCGTAGGTGGCGTAAGCCATACCGTAACTATCGGTTACGGCCGTTATTGTAGAATTGTCAAACACAAAACTCAAAGTGCTGTTTTCAACCGGCTCATCTTCTTCTGTCAGACGCGCTGAAGCTGTAAAATCTTCATAAAGAGCTACACTTTCGTCAAAAGCTCTTAATTCCAGACCGCCGCCCACTCCCTCTTCTGTGATATACACATATACACTTTCCTGTGAGGGGTTATAGTAATTATCTCCAGCAAAGTTCATATTTACCGAATACGTTCCCGTGGCTGCCGGAGCGGTAAAAGTAGAAAACGCACGTCCGTAACTATTTGTAACAGCGTATGCCGTCTGGGTGGAACTTCCATTATAATATTCAAAAATTACGGTTTTAGAAGATACCGGAACCTCATTCACTACATCATTTAAAGTAGCTGTGGCTGTAAATACATACTCCGGTTTTACGTTAATTGAGTTCCCGGACAGGACTGTATCCCTTCTTAAAATATTAACCGTCTGGGTATCAGAAGCTGCATGATACCGGGCCTCCTCTTCAAAGCCGGCCTGGATTTCATAGATACCGGTTGAGCTTTCTACTGTAAAAGTAGCTGAAGCTACGCCGTAACTATCGGTTAATACCGTCACTGTTGAGGGGGTATCCGCATTCAGGAATAGACTTACTTCTTTATCGGAAAGTCTTTCCTGAGTTACTGCGTTCCTTAAAGTAGCGGTAAGATGAAAAACTTCCCAAATATCCGCGGTTTCACTGTTTAATTCCAGAGAGGTCATATACTTATCTACCTCTACTTCTAAGTTTCGCGAGGCGCCCGAATAAATGGTATCTCCGTCATAACTTACGTTAAGTTCATAAATATCCATAACCCCGGCGGCGGTAAATGTGGCTTTACCTATCCCGTCGATATCGGTTATTTCCGAAGCAGTCATGGTGGAGACCCCGTCATAATAACTGAATTCGACCGGCGCGGTGGATATGGGCGCTTCGGTTTTTGCATCGGTCAACGTAATTGTGGCGGTAAAAATCTCTTCCGGAACTACCCAGATATCATCTCCGCTGAGTTCAGCCAGTCTTCTATCTACCGATACGGTTCCGGTATCGGAATCAAATTCGTAGACCGAATCCCCGTCAAAAGTAACGCTGTAATTATATGTGCCCGGTTCGTAGGGGGCCGTAAACGTTCCCGTGGCCACTCCCTGAAAATCAGTTGCCGCCGTACTAGTAGTTATTCCCGCACCGTCATCTGGAAATTTAAATCTAAGTTCTTTGCCTTCCACATACTCATCATTATAGCTGTCATACATGGTTGCCGTAGCCGTAAATACTTCTTCGGAACCCAGATTGGATATACTAAGAGCTTCTAATATAACCGGATAACCCTTCACGATTACTTCTGCCACCGCGCTGCTGGCTCCGTAAGTATTGTCACCTGCAAATTCCGCTTCATAATACCAGTTACCCGTTGACGGGGGAGCGGTAAATGTTGTTACCGCCATACCTTCTTCATCGGTGGTGACCGTTACGGTAGTACCGGTATAATAATAGGTAAACAGCATCGTTTTTCCTTCCATCGGTTCGTCATTGCCATCCCGTAAAGTGGCGGTAGCGGTAAAAACTTCGTTTATAACCGGACTGGGTTCGGTAACCTGGGTAACCGATTCTAAACCTACATTTACAGTAGATGTACTCTGATGAGAAGTATGAATATCAGTACCCGAAAATAAAGCATTGTAGGTATAACCATCCCCAGTCTCGGCGGGGGCTGTAAAAGTAGCTATAGCCACTCCCCGATGATCGGTCAGAGCGGTCCGGTTAGTACCATCAAATGTGAAGAGTATCTCTTCCCCTTCCAGACGTTTAAAATCCAGAGTATCCACCAGTTCCGCTTCCAGATTAAATTCGCTTTCAGCAATAACATTTTCATCGGTCGTGTTAAGAATCGTCGGGCGGTGTTCTATATTTACCGTGGTAGTATCGGTATAATTATCATAGACATTATCACCGTCAAAATTTAAAGAGTAATAGTAGGTTCCTGAAGCTGAAGGAGCTTTAAAATCCTCTTCTACTTCTCCATTTCCATCGGTGGTTACCCCGGTTATAGCATCGGTAGAATAACTGAATGTGAAATCCACTTCTTTATCCGGTACTCCGGAATCGGTATTTATATCAATTAACCTGCCGCCGGGGGTTATATCATAATCAATGTAACCGGATACCGGGTACGCATTTATCGTAGTTGGCCGGAGTTCAACTGTAATGATTGCGTCTCCAGAAGCGGGGCCGTAGGTGTCGTCGCCTTCAAAATCCGCAAAAATTTCAAATGTGCCGGTTCCTCTCTCCACTCCGGTATAGTAATCTATATAAACCTCACCAGATTCATCGGTAGATTCTTCTTTAATATTTCCATCGTCAAAATTCATAGTTATACTTTTATCCTCAAGTAATTCATTATTTAAGGTGTCTTCTAAAATCGCCCGGACTGAGAAAGTGGAATTGACAATAGTACTCTCATCATAAACTACCAGATTGGTGGGAATTCCTACAGTAATGGTAGCCGTATCCGCGGAAGCCCTGTAAGTCTGGTCTCCGGGAAAATTAGCAATAAGTTCAAACTGACCGGTTACCTGAATATTATGTTGAAAATGGGCTTCTCCGAATTCATCGGTGATATCGCTTCCCTGGGGTACGGTATCTACAATAAAATTTACATCCTTGCCCGATAAACGGGTTCCCCCGACGTCAATCACCGTGGCCGTGGAATAAAAATATTCCTCGGTGGTAGTAGTTAAATCTTCTAGGCCAAACACCTGGCTGGACCTCTTGTTAACCGTTACTGCAGCCTGGGTGGATGAGGGGAGGTAGGTATCGTTTCCTTCAAAAGATGCCGTAAAGATGTACTCGTCTTCAGCATTAGAAGGAGAATCAAATGCAACAGAAGCTTCCCCGAAACTGTTGGTATTATTTAAACCGTTCGCTTCCCCGAAAGTAAAATCCAGCTGTACACCTTCAATCAGTTCATTCTCTTCATCGACGATATCCGCTACAGCATCAAATTCTTCTATTTCGCCAATATCCGGGTCGCTGGCAACCGTCTCTACCGATTCTGCGCTCATGAAAGTTTCTCGCCTTACTACCGTTACCGGTGAAGAACTGGATGAAGGCTCATAGCTCTCATCCCCTGAAAATTCAGCAAAATATCTGTAGTCCCCGTACTGAGCGGGCGTATTGAAAACAGCTTCGGCCCACCCGCTTCCTGCGGAACTTAAATTTTCTCTGGTTACTGTGGAAGTTCCTTCAAATATAAAGTCCATCTCCACAGAAATGCCCTCTCCGGTATCTTGATCCTCTATAAGCGCGTCCACGGTAAATTCACCGAGAGTTGTGGTAGTAACTTCAAAGGTATACATATCCGTTACTCTTCTGGAAACCCCAACCTCAGCGCCGTTGGTGCTGCCTTCATGTCCTCCATCCCCGGCAAATTCTGCGGTATAAGAATAAATACCCGAGGATGAAGGAGCCGTAAACTGGGCGTAAGCTTCACCGGAACTGTTGGTGGTGCCAGTAGATTCCTGCTCTTCAAAACTGAAATACACCTGCCGGTCTGACAAGCCGCCATCTTTATCGGTTAAAGTAGCCGTGGCCGTAAATACATCCATGGCTATACACTCTACAGAATCCGCGGCCAGCGCGGTATCCCGTCTTACTACTTCTACAATATTATCCTCCTCTGAAGGCGAAAAGGTAGCGTTTCCGGAAAATATGCCGGTCAGAGTATAATTGCCCGCCTGATTTGGAGCGGTAAAATCAACATTGGCTTCACCCTGGCTGTCTGTTTCATCAGTCTTTACCGGCTGGGCCTGTCCGTCTTCTTGGAATTCAAGTTCAACCTGAATACCGGAAACTGGATCTGCCGATTCCAGGTCTGTTACCACCGCTGTCGCTCTAAAAACATCATAGGTTTCGGTTAAAACATATTCCACACCCATAACTGTATCCCGGGTATCCACAAATACACCGCCTTCATCTTGTGAGGATTTATGGGTTTGGTCTCCGTAAAATTCTGCGGTTATCTGGTAAGCCCCGGACGATAACGGCGCAGTAAATTCCACTGAAGCCAGGCCGGAACCATCGGTAACAGCTGAAGACGTAGAAGTATAATCTTCATAATCAACGGTAAAATCTACTTCTTTATTCTCTACCGGTCCGTCTTTATCCGTTACCGTAGCAGTAGCTTTATAAACTTCCAGCGTTCTGGTAATAACATCTTCAACAGCGATATACGAATCTCTTCTGGTGACCGTAACTTCCCGAACCGGGGAAGTACTTGTGGCATAGCTGTTATCTCCGTCAAAAATAACTTTATATGTATAAGTCCCCGAGGAAGTCCCGGCATTAAAATCCACTGCGGCACGACCTTCTGAATCTGTATTATCAACATCACTTTCAGTATCGGGACCGTAATAAACAAACTCCAGGTCTCTTCCCGCTATTGCAGAATTGTCCTCTAAATCGGTAAGCACTGCATCAGCTGTAAAAATATCCAGGGTCTCGGTGTCTATCGGATCCGCGGATATTTGGGTCTCTCTTTTTTCTACTTCAACCTGCGCATCTTGCGAGGTAGCGGCATTATAGGATTCATCCTGATTAAAATCAGCGTAATAATAGTAAGTGCCCGCATCATCCGGTGCGGTAAATTCGGCAAAAACACGTCCTTCTGAATCAGTTTCAAGATTTGTTTGAGTGTCAATTACCGTATCCTGAGCATTCTTAAAAATTACAGTTACTTCTCTTCCGGTAACGTCTCCCTCGCTTTCAGCGTCATCTACCAGCGTTGCGGTCGCCGTAAAAGTATTGAATGTCCGGGTAGTCAAACTATCCACATTAATATCCAAGTCCCTTCTTATAACGTTTAAATCACGGGTAATAGACTCCGCAGGCGCGTAAGCTTCATCTCCACTAAACTCCGTTTTATACTCATACGTGCCGGCGGCTGAGGGCGCAATAAAAGTGGCATGGGCCCAGCCGTCACCGTCCGTAGTCTCTCTTTCGGACTTTTGAGGAACAGAATATAGGGTGAAATCTATATCTTTATTACCCACCCCTGAGCCGTCCCTGTTATCCGTTAACTTGGAAGCAAAATAGTCCATCAGTTCATCATATACCAGCACATCAAAACTGACAGGTTCAAGTGATAAAGAGGTGGGAATAATTTGGATATCGACTTCAAAGGTATCCTGAGATCC
>CAYZAK010000037.1:0-16417 GCA_964476445.1 uncultured bacterium | reverse complement strand
AAATTATGATACACCATTTGAAGCGTTTGTTGCACTTACTGGTTGAATCCGTGTATTTAAGAAATTCGGTTTTATGTTAAAATCGGTTGAGTTTTATTCTTTTTCAGGAAGTACTTATTTTTTAGGTGGAGTAGTTCTGTCTCTTTTTTTATTTGAAGCTGTATATGCGGCAGGCGGAATTATCATTTTAAGCGTTGGAGATGTCAGCGCAGTACTAATTGGAGATAAACTGGGAGAAAATAAAATTTTTGATAAAACTATTGAAGGCACCGGCGTTTTTATTATAATCACATCTTTTATATTATTATTATTAACGTATACTGGCTTGCTGAATCTCGGGTTTATGCCGGTTTTGGGTGCAGTAACTATATGCGCAATAGTGGAACTGTTACCTATCGGCGTGGATGACAATCTTATGTTACCGATTTTGGGCTCCGCATTATTATCGGTTTTAAGTTGAGCCTGAAGAAAAAAATTTTAATAACCGGAGCCACTGGTTTTATAGGCAGCCATCTGGCCGATTATTTGTCAAAAAGAGGAGGGCGCATTCGATGTATCGTAAGGAAAAATTCTAATTTAAATTGGTTGAAAAAAATAAACGTAGAGTGTGTGTATGCTGATCTTCTGAATCCCCTTACATTAAAAAAGGCGGTTAAAAATATAGACGTGATATATCATCTGGCCGGCCTTGTAAGAGCAACAAATCCTTCTCAACTTTATAAAGTTAATTGTAAGGGCACTAAAAACTTGGTGGATTCGGTAATGGATTTAAACCTAACAAAATTCGTATATGTCTCTTCTCAGGCAGCCTGGGGGCCGGAGAACGCCGGGCCGGTTTCCAAATACGGAAGATCCAAAAAAATATCGGAAAGATACGTAAAAAGCCTGGAAAATTACTCCATAGTTCGTCCGGTAGCTGTTTACGGCCCCAGGGATAAAGATTTCCTTCCATTATTTAAAATGGCAAAATCAGGATTTTTTATTCAACCCCGGAATTGCGGTAAATTAAATTTTACATATGTTAAAGATTGTGTACGGGGCATAGTTACTTCAGAATTAGATAAAGAATCGTTTTTAAGCGATGGTAAAGACTATACCTGGGAAGATGTAAAAAAAACTTTTGAAAAAACAATTAATAGAAAAATTTTATCGGTAAAATTACCCTGCAGTTTAGTTAGATTATCAGGGTGCGTGGGTGAGGTAGTGGGAAAGTTACGGGGAACTCCGGTTTCTTTAAATAACGATAAAGTAAGAGAAATGCTTGCCGGGAATTGGGTTGTCCCTCAAACTTCATTTTCTGGAGGAGTTACCCTTGAAGAAGGGTTTGAAAATACGTATAAATGGTATAAAGAAAATAGCTGGCTGTAAAAAAAGGAGGAAATTATATGTCGGATTTATTTAATAAATGCAGGAAATTTACTGCTGCTAAAGAAATACAGGAACTAGGGTGTTATCCGTATTTCCATCAGGTGGAGTCGGGGCAGGATCCGGTTGTATCCGTAGAAGGCAAAAAAATGATAATGATGGGTTCGAATAATTATTTGGGTCTTACTTCCCATTCTACTTTAAAAAAAGCAGCTATTAATGCTACTTCCAAATACGGTGTCGGGTGCGTGGGTTCACGTTTCTTAAACGGTACCTTGGATTTACACGTTGATCTTGAGCAAAGTCTGGCGAAATTTTTTAAGAAAGAAGCTGCTTTGCTTTTTACTACCGGAATGCAGACTAATCTGGGAGTTATCAGTGCTCTTGTCGGAAGAAAAGATATAGTTATTACTGATAAGTACGATCACGCTTCCATAATAGATGGTTGTCGCCTTTCTTATGGAAAGTTAGAGAGGTACCGCCATAACGATATGGATGAGTTAAAAGGAATATTGGAAAAATACGATAAGGATCGTGGAAAACTTATAGTTGTTGACGGAGTTTTCAGCATGGAGGGAGATCTGGCTGATCTTCCCGGCATAGTAGAACTCGCCAAAGAGTACAATGCCCGGATAATTGTAGATGACGCCCATGGAATCGGGGTCATGGGGGAAAACGGTCGAGGGACCGCAGAGCATTTTGGTGTTGAAGATGAAGTTGATCTTATAATAGGTACGTTTTCCAAGGCTTTCGCTTCTATAGGCGGCTTTGTGGCCGGTGATGAAGATATTATACATTTTTTAAAACATAATGCCCGGTCTCTTATTTTTTCGGCCTCTGCGCCCCCGGCAAATATTGCTTCAGTGAAAGAAGCGTTGAATATAATTGAGGATGAATCCATTAGAAGAGAAGATTTATGGGAAAATACCCGCAGATTAAAAGAGGGGTTTGAAAAATTGGGGTTTGATACCGGAGAAAGTGTTACTCCAATAATTCCTTTAATCGTTGGAAAAGACGAGGAAGCTTTTAAAATGTGGAGAGGCTTATTTGACAATGGTATTTTTACCACCCCGGTTGTTTCGCCAGCAGTTCCAGAAAACAGGGCATTGATAAGAGTTTCAGTTATGGCTACTTTTAATCAGAATCACATAGATATGGCTCTTACCGTCTGTGGTGAAGTTGGTAAAGAACTGGGGATTGTCGATGGTGATGTAGATATATCCCAAATAAGAAGCGGTCCTCTAACTATGGGAAATAAATTCAAAAACTGGATGAAAGACCTGTGGCGATATAGATGGAAATAATTTCTGTAAATTCTAAAAAAACCTTTAAAAAATTCATCAGAGTTCCGGGGCAACTTTTTAAAAATTATAAAAACTGGGTCCCGGAATTAGATTTTGATGTAAAGCACACCCTGACCAGTAAGAACCCTTTTTTTAACCATGGAATAAAAAAATTATTTATTGCCTATAATAATGGAGTTCCGATTGGACGTATAGGCGCTATTATAGATTGGAATTTTGTGGATTTCCAGGAAGAAAAAACCGGGTTTTTTGGATTTTTTGACTGTGTAGACAGTTCAGAAGTGGGCAAAGCACTTTTTAACGCAGCTCAGACCTACTTAAGAAAAAACGGGATGAATAAAGTTATAGGTCCAATGAATCCTTCTTCAAATGATAAATGTGGTATGTTGATAGAAGGGTTTAATGACCCCCCCCGTGTTTTGATGCCTTATAATCCGGATTATTACAACAGGTTGGTAGAAGAAAACGGCTTTGAAAAGGCCAAAGACCTGGTTGCTATGAATATGGATGTTTCCGGCGGTCCCCGGTCCAGACTGGAACGAATATTTAGAAAAATTAAAAATAAATATCCGCATCTTAATTCCCGTCCGGTAAATAAAAAAGATTTTGAACGTGAAGTAAAAAGAGTTCGGGAAGTGTATAACTCCGCTTGGGAAAAAAACTGGGGATTTGTCCCATGGACTTCCAAAGAAATAGATGATTTGGCCCAACAGTTAAAACCGCTGGTAATTGAAGAATTGTTGCAGATAGGTTTTTGGAAAGACACCCCGGTAGGTTTTCTTCTGGCTCTGCCGGATTACAACGAGGTAATTAAAAAAATTGGGCCCAAATTATTCCCTTTTGGCTGGTTAAAATTTTTATGGTATAAAAATAAAATTCAAAATTTACGGCTTATGGCTATGGGGGTAAAAAAGGAGTTTCAAAATAAAGGTGTGGGACCGTTGATGTACTATAATTCTTTAGTTCAGGCTATGAAACTGGGGTATAAAGAATGTGAGTTTTCCTGGATTCTGGAAGATAACAAAGATACTATAAAAATAGGTGAAATGATGGGAGCAAAAATATATAAAAAATATCGAATCTATAAAAGAAATTTGACATAAAAATTTAAATGTATATAATCAGTAAAAACTAATAACCAATCAGGACCTACTTTCCAGGGGAATTTTAATTAAGGATAATGATATAATAATATCTAGGTTTAGTTGCACATGAAAAAGAAAAAAAAATCTAAAAAAACAAATAAAAAAAAGGCAGTGGACAGCCAGGAATTTTCCAAATTAAAAGATAAATTAGAGCAGTCCGAAAATGAACTTAATGCTCTCAGGGAAGAACTGGCGGAGAAAGAAGAAAGTTTAGAAGGATATCTGGACCAGACCCGTCGGATTAAAGCTGAATTTATGAATTATAAAAAGCGAGTAGCTAAGACAGCCTCCCGGGATAAAGAACGGGGGGCCAGAGAACTGGCCGCCGATCTTCTGGTTATACTTGATAATTTAGAGAGAGCTCTGGCTTCCGAAGAAGTAGACTTAGAAGGTATAGATTTAATTAACCGAGAATTTTATAATATTTTAAAAAAATGGGGGCTAAAAAAGATGGAAGTGTCCGGGAAAATATTTGATCATAATTATCATCATGCAATAAGCTATATAAATGATGAAGAAAGCAAGGATAATACAGTAGTTGAAGTTATTGAACCGGGTTATTTTTGGAAAGAGGAAGTACTAAGACCGGCAAAAGTGGTAGTGAATAAGAAAAAAGAAACAGGAGGTTAAAATGGCTATATTAGGAATAGATTTAGGTACAACAAATTCATGTATGGCAATAATAGAAGGCGGAGAAGCTGAGGTAATAACTAACGCGGAGGGAAACCGGACCACACCGTCGGTGGTAGCATTTACCAAAGAGGGTGAGGAGCTTGTAGGGCAGGTTGCCAAACGTCAGGCTATAACTAATTCCGAAAGTACAGTTTTTTCAGTTAAAAGATTTATAGGGAGAAAGTTTAATTCTGATTATATAGCCGAAGACAAAAAACACGTGCCCTATGATTTATCTCAGGCCAGTAATGGTGATATTAGAATAAAGATTAAGGGAAGAGATTATTCTCCTTCTGAAATCTCCGCAAAAATACTACAAAAGCTTAAAAGGGATGCAGAAGCCCACATCGGCCAAGATATCAAAGAAGCTGTTATAACAGTACCGGCCTATTTTAATGATTCCCAGCGAAAAGCAACAAAACAAGCGGGAAAAATTGCCGGGTTGGAAGTGAAAAGAATAATAAATGAACCAACAGCAGCTGCTTTGTCATACGGTTTACAGAAAAAACAGGATGTGAAAATAGCTGTTTTTGATTTGGGCGGCGGCACTTTTGACGTCTCTATTTTACAGGGTAGTTCCGAAGAGGAAACAAATGTAATTGAAGTTTTATCTACTAATGGGGACACCCACTTGGGCGGTGACGATTTTGATCAGAGAATTATGAAATGGATGGCCGATGAATTTAAAAAAGATCAGGGTATAGATCTTAGAAAAGATGAACAGGCGAAACAGAGATTAAAAGAAGCAGCTGAAAAAGCTAAATGTGAACTTTCTTCAACAAATAAAACCGAAATAAATATACCTTATGTAACAGCTGATGAAAGCGGTCCAAAACATCTTAATTTAACTTTAAGCAGGGCAAAACTGGAATCTTTAGTGGAAGATCTTTTAGAGCGAACTGTTGCCCCCTGTAAAAATGCTCTTAAAGATGCGGGATTAAGCGCGGGGGATATAAATGAAGTTGTTTTGGTAGGGGGGCAAACCCGGATGCCAAAGGTCCAGGAGAAGGTAAAAGAACTTTTCAGAACCGAACCCCACAAGGGAATAAACCCTGATGAGGTGGTAGCTACCGGAGCAGCCATTCAGGCCGGAGTTTTAGGGGGAGAAGTTAAAGATGTATTACTTTTAGATGTGACTCCTCTTACTCTGGGGATTGAGACTTTGGGCGGTGTAAGGACCCCTTTAATTGAAAGAAATACAACGATCCCAGCAAAAAAGAAAAAAACTTTTTCTACTGCCCAGGATAATCAGTCCGCGGTAACGGTTCATGTACTGCAGGGAGAGAGAAAAATGGCCCAAGACAATAAATCTTTGGGGCAGTTTGAGCTTACTGGAATACCTCCTGCTCCCCGGGGAGTTCCCCAGATAGAAGTGGAATTTGATATCGATGCCGATGGTATTATTCATGTATCCGCTAAGGATAAAGGAACCGGCAAAGAACAGTCCATAACAATTAAATCCCCCAGCGGTTTATCTGATGATGAAGTCGAAGATTTGGTAAAAGAAGCAAAAGAGCATGAGGAAGATGATAAAAAGAAAAAAGAAATTGTGGAATCCAGAAATAAACTGGAGTCTCTTATTTACAGTGTAGGAAAAACTCTTAAAGAACATGATGATAAAATAGAAGATAATGTGAAAGATGATGTAAAAGAAGAGATTAAAGATGCCAAAAAGAAACTGGAATCTGAAAGTAAAGATGAAATAGACAGTGCGGCAGAGAAGTTATCCGATTCTGCTCAAAAAATCTCTAAATTTATATACCAGCAGGCTAATCAGCAGGGAGGTCCCCAGGCTGGGCCCCAGCAGGGTCCGGGAGCCGGCGCTCAACCCGGTGACCAGGGCAAACAGACTTCCAAGGACAGTTCTTCCGATGAGGATGATGTAGTAGATGCTGATTACGAAGTGGAAGACGACGATAAGAAATAATTTGGATTAATTTTGAGTTCAAAAGATTATTATGATATTCTGGGAGTATCTAAAGATGCATCCCAGGATGAAATAAAAAAAGCTTACCGAAAACTGGCTTTAAAATATCATCCGGACAGAACCGATGGAGACGAGGAAGCTCAGGAAAAGTTTAAAGAGATAAATCAGGCCTATGAAGTTTTAAGTGATTCGGATAAACGAAAAAAATACGATCGATTTGGAGAACAGGGAGTTGATATGGACGGGGCTGCCGGAGGTTTTGAAGGGTTTGGAAATTTTGGTCAGGGAGGCAGCGGTTTTGGTAACTTTTCAGATATATTTGAAGAAATTTTTGGCGGTGCTCAGCGTAACGCAACAGGCAGTCGAGGCCGGAGTACCCGGAGAGCCGGTAAAGGCAGCTCTTTACGGTTAGACTATGAAATCTCTTTAAAAGAAGCTGCTGAGGGTAAAAAGGTTAAATTAAAGGTTTTACGCCAGGATCCCTGTACTCATTGTAGCGGATCCGGAGGAGATATTAGTACTTGTTCGGATTGCGCCGGTCGGGGAACCGTTCAGGGAGGCAGCGGTTTTTTAAGAATTCAGCGGAGCTGTCCAAAATGTCAGGGCCAGGGAAAAGTAATATCTACCCCCTGTAAAGAATGCCGGGGAACCGGTCTTACCGGAAATAAAGATACTATTTCAGTTAAAATCCCCCCCGGAGTAAGAGATGGCATGACTCTGAGAATTACTGGGGAAGGAAATGCCGGGCGACACAACGGTCCCCGAGGGGATATTTTTGTAAATATTAGAGTAAAATATCACCAGACCCTTCGGCGGGAAGGGGATAATTTATATGCTAAAGTTGATATTACATTTCCGGAGGCGGTATTTGGAAGTTCCAGGAAGATAGACACGTTAAACGGAAAAAAGAAAGTCAAGATACCGGGCGGAGTTCAATCGGGAACTAAACTACGGTTAAAAAAAGAGGGTATGCCCTCTTTAAAAGGATACGGTAGGGGACATTTGTTTGTAAAAGTTAAAATAACTACCCCTAAAAATCTTAGTAAAAAGGCCAAACAGGCTTTAAAAGAGTATGCCAGCCATATGGACCAGGAAAACTATTCTTCGTCCTGGTGGAAAAATATCTTTAATGACTGAGTTCTTTTTAAATTTTACAAATTGCTGGATATCTATTCCGATATAGTCCAGAATTATTTTTTTTATATTTACTTATAATTACCGGGTATCTGAAATATTCTTGAAATGTTAATTATATAATGAAAATTTTTATGCAAGAAACTTTGAAGCAAGGGGGTGTTTTTATGATAACGGGGGATAACTGCCATCACCTTAAAGTGGTTCAAAAGCGGCCCGGAAATATTATAAAAATTGGGGACAAAAATAATCAGGAGTACAGGGCCGAAATTGAAAAATTCACCAGAGGCGGTTGCCGGGTAAGAATAAAGGATAAAAATCATGATATACCCCGTCCGGCTCGCGAGGTTGATCTGTATATATCCATACCTAAATCCGATAAGTTAGAACAGATTGTTTTTAAATGTACCCAGGTGGGTATCTCACGGTTTATACCGATAATTACTGATAGGACGGTAAAAAAAATAAATCCGCGAAACCGGAAAAAAATTTATGTACGGTTGGAAAAAAAAATAAGGCACGGCGCAGAGATATCCGAGCGGGAAAAAATACCTGATTTAGAAGAACCTCTTAAATTTAAAACCGCCCTGAAAAGGTATACTGAAAATAAATACGGATCGGGTATATTTATGTTGGCAGAAACAAACCCTAAATTTAAAGTGAGCCAGAAAGATCTTTCAAATTATATGGCTTTATTTATAGGGCCTGAGGGGGGGTATACGCAAAATGAGGCCCGTAAAGCTAAAAATTACGGTTTAAAACGTAGATCTTTAGGGTCTTTGATATTAGATGTACCAACTGCTTCCCTGGTTGCTTCAGGGCAGTTATTAATTAGCTAATTAGGGATATGGGCTCAATAAATTTTTTTATAAAAGATTTTGGTTGTAAAATTAATCAGTACGGTTCAAGGATAGTAAGAGATAATCTAACTCCGCTGGGGTATAGCTATTCCTCATTAGAAAAATCCAGCCTTGTTATAGTAAATACTTGTTCTGTTACCCATCGAGCTACCCGAAAAGGTTTAAAATACTGCCGGAGAATAAAACGGAAATATCCTTCTAAAGAGGTTCTCGCCATAGGTTGCAGTACAAGATATGCGCCAGAGAGATTTGCAGCTGATGATATAAAAATCATAAAGCAGTTTATGTATATTGATAACCCGGCAACCGGGTTAAAAAATTTTTACGGGCAGACCCGAGGATTTATAAATGTTCAGCAGGGTTGTAAAGGAAAGTGCAGTTACTGTACGGTACGGGATTTAAAATCCCCGTTTTACGTAAAACCGGTAGATAAAGTAAATCAGGAAATTAAAAGTATGGTGGAAATTCATCCTGAAATAGTGTTGGCCGCCACAAATTTTAAGCAGTATCCGTATCTACTGGAGCTTGCAGAGATGATTAAAAAAATTAAGGGGGATTTCCGGTGGAGGCTTAGTTCAATTCATCCGGAGTGTATTACCGAACGGTTGTTATCGGTTTTGAGCGGGGATTCAAGATTTTGTGCTCATTTTCATATACCCGTTCAGAGTGCCAGTAATAAGATATTAAAAAAAATGAATAGGTGCTATACTGTAACTGATATTGAAAAAAGTTTAAATTACATTCAGAGTAAATTTAACAGCCCGGGATTTTCCTATGATATAATAACAGGATTTCCGGGGGAAGAAGAAGAAGACCATAGTAAGACAAAAAAATTTTTAAAAAAATTTTGTCCAGTTAAAGTTCATATATTCCGGTATTCCAATCGCCCGGGAACACGAGCGGCCGGATTTAAAAAGTCTGTGCCGGAGAGGGTTAAAAAACGGAGAATGACGGAATTGAAAAAAATAAGCTTAAAACTGAGAGGTAAAAAATTTAAAAAAGCTAAAGGGACAATAAAAGAGATAGTTCCTGAAGAAAATAAAAAATATGGATATACCAGGGATTATATGCCTGTGAAATTAAAAGAAGACTGCTTTGCTAACAACCGGTTATTAAAGGTTAAAATTACCAGTTATTCAAAAAATAGTTTAACTGGAATACCTGCTTTGTAAAGCAGTTCTACTTTAAATTTGAAAAATAGTGAAAAGTGTGTTAGTAATTAAAGAACAAATGAAAAAAGCTAAAGACTGTATATTCTGTAAAATTGTTTCTGGACATATTAATTCTGATATAATATATAAAGATAATGAGCTGGTAGCTTTCAGGGATGCAAATCCTCAGGCTCCGGTACATATTCTGGTAGTTCCCAGAAAACATATTAAAAATTTTAATCAAGCTGAAAAAAAGATAGCCGGTCAGCTGATATTCAGGGCCAAAGAAATTGCCCACCAAAAAGGTATAAGTAAATCCGGCTATAGGGTAGTTATAAATTGTAATCGAGACGGCGGCCAGGAGGTTAATCATCTGCATGTCCATATTTTAGGTGGCAGGAAACTGACCGGACCGCTGGGATAGGATATCAATAGAGAAAGGAAGGTGAAAAATAAATGTACATAGGACCTAAAGTAGCAAAAAAAGATAGAGAATCTATTAATTCGGTATTAAAAAGATTTAGAAGAGCTTGTAGCAGTTCGGGGATAAAAAATGAACTAAAAAAGCGGAGATTTTACCGTCCGCCAAGTGAGATAAGAAAAATAGCGAAATCTAAAAAAGAGAGGCAAGGTTTAAGAAGAAAACTTAAGGCCGAACAAAGAAAAGAAAGTATAAATACACGTAAGCGCCGGGGATAAATACTCAGGCGTCGGGCAGCTTTAATTTATACTGTCTAAAGGTGAAAAAACCGGTCAATTTGGATAGAGGGGGAGAACTAATTACAATTGCGTTTTTTAAGCGATCCACCCTTGAAGTCGCCAGAGATCTTCTAGGTAAATACCTTTTTAGTAAAAAAAACGGGGTAACTTGTGGGGGAATGATTGTCGAAACTGAAGCTTATTTGTCTGATAATGATATGGCTTCTCATTCCGCAAGAAAAAAGACCAATAGAAATGAAGTTATGTTTGGCCCGTCAGGTATGATCTATGTTTACTTAATATACGGGATCCACTACTGCTTTAATCTTGTATGCGGTCGGGAAGGTGTGGGAACTGCTGTGTTAGTTCGGGCTCTTGAACCGGTTAAGGGAGTCCAATACATGAAAAGAAGAAGAGAAAAACAAGAAATTACAGAGCTTGCCTCAGGCCCGGCCAAGTTAACTCAGGCTCTTGGTATAGATAATAAAGATAACGGGAAGTTTATAAATAAAAATGAAATATTTTTACTGGATGGAGAAAAAAAATCTCATAATATTGGACGTAGTTCACGGATAGGAATATCAAAGTCAAAAGAACTGGATTACCGGTATTTTATTAAATGTAACCGACATGTTTCTTAAAGGAGTTGAAAAATGAAAATAAAACATATAATGGATACAGCTATTAAAGAAGGTATAGCTGAGGATATAAGATCCCAAAAACAGATAGATAGATTTTTAAGCAATAAGAAAAAAGAATACCGGGAGTTAGAAGGAACCAAAAAAGAAATATTTGACAGTTATTCATTTAAAAGTCCTTATTTAGATTCCAGGATAATTCATGGCGATCCTGAAACAGAAGTTGACCAGGCCTGGATAGGCATTGATACCGATACAGCCGAGCTTTTGATGATAAAGCAGGTGTCTGAGACTGAAAAAAAAGTACCTCTGGTAATATCCCATCACCCTTTGGGACGGGCTTATCCTAATTTTTATGAAGTTATGGATTTACAGACTGATCATTTAAGCAAAGCAGGAGTACCTATTAGCGTTGCCGAAAATTTGACCCGAAAACGAAAGGCTGAGGTGGCCCGAAGATTATCCGCAGTTAATCATTTTAAAACTCAAAATGCGGCAAAGATACTCAATATAAATACTCTGAATATTCATACCCCGGCTGATAATCATGTAACAAACTATGTTAAAAAAACAATGGAAAAGGAAGAACCTGAAACTCTTAGCCAAATGATTGATTTATTACTTGAAATTCCAGAGTATAAGATAGCTGCAAAAAGAGGCAATGCGCCGGAGATATTAAATGGGAACAAGAAGAATAAATGCGGTAAGTTTTATATAGATATGACTGGGGGTACGGAAAATAATCCGGATTTAATAAAAGAACTTGTTACTCGGGGAGTATCTACGGTAGTGGGGATGCATTTAAGTGAAAAACACTATAAAAACGCTCAAAAAGCTAATTTAAATATTGTTATAGCCGGACATATTTCTTCTGATAATGTAGGGTTAAATTTACTTTTAGATAAAATTATCACTGAACACGGTAAACTGGAAATTAGAGAGTTTTCGGGTTTTACCCGGGTAGAAAGGAATGGTTGACGAACAGGTTGTAGACAGGATAAGAAATAGTACGGATATTATACGGCTCATAGAGGAATATTTCCCCTTAAAAAGAGCTGGTAAAAATTATAAGGCGCTATGCCCTTTTCACCAGGAAAAGACTCCATCGTTTATCGTTTCACCCGGCAAACAGTTATACCATTGTTTTGGCTGCGGTGTTTCGGGAAATGTATTTAATTTTTTAATGGAAATGGAAAAAGTTGATTTTCCAGAAGCGTTAAAAAGATTGGCTCAGAGAAACGGAATTAAACTTAAAAAATTTCAGTCTAAAAAATATCTAAAAAAAAGAGAGTTAAAACAGAATGTGGTGGATTTGAATTCCCGTGCAGCCAGATTTTATAACCGTTACCTTTACAGTAAAAAAGGAAAAAATGTACTGGAAATATTAAGGAACCGGCAATTAGAAGATAGTACCATCAATAAATTTTGTCTGGGTTATGCCCCTAAAGAAAATAAAATAGTAAAAAGAGCCAAAAAAGTGGGATTTAAAGATAGAATCCTTTTAAGGGCGGGCCTGGCCGGAAAATCAGATTCGGCGAATTTATACGATAAATTTAAAGAAAGGATAATGTTTCCTATATTTGATGAACGGGGTGATATTAAAGGCTTTGGGGGGAGGGTAGTTGATGAAAAAAGGCAGCCTAAATATTTAAATACCTCTCAGACAGAAATATTTGAAAAAAAGCAGATACTTTATGGACTTTATCAGGGGAAAGAAGAAATAAGAAAGACCGGTAAGATGATATTACTTGAAGGATATATGGATGTAATTTCAGCTTATCAAAACGGTATTCCCTATGCGGTTGCGGCATTGGGTACTGCATTAACAGATCAGCATGTGTATAAATTAAAACATTGGGTTGAGGATATAATTGTCTGTTTTGATTGTGATGAGGCCGGTAAAAAAGCAACTGTACGGGCGGTAGATTTGCTCTTAAAATCAGGAATAAACTCAAAAGTATGCATTCTTCCCGAGGGTAAAGATCCGGAGGATGTTCTCAGTAGGGATAAAAATAAGTTTTTAGAATATATAGAGAATGCGGTCCCAGGGTTAAAATGGAGACTGGATTACAGCATAGATAAATTTAAAAATATAGATGATCGAACTCAGAAAAAAGCCCGTATTGTAAAAGATATGGCCGCTACTGTGGATAAAATAGAGGATCCGGTAAAGAAACAGGATGTTGTAAAATTAATGAGTGAACGTCTGGATGTAAGGGAGGGATTGATAAATAGAAAAATAAAACAGATTACTTCTAAAAATCAGAATTCTTTTTCAGTTACTAAAAATAGTTCTGATGAATTTATGACTAAGCCGGAACGTATAATGAAAGAAATTCTTCATGTTGTTTTAAGAAAGCCCTCTCTTTCCGATGAACTAAAACAGATATGTGAGGATGACAGTTTTAAAGATAATATATATTACCGTCTTTTAAAAAATTATATTCAAAATTACAATACGGATACCGGTAAGTTTTTATCTTCAGTTGATCCTAAATATAAAGAGATGGTATCAAAAATGACTTTTGAAAAAGTTAACACTGAAAATACAGAAAAATATATAAGAGAATTAAAAGACGAGTTAGATAAATTAAAATTAAGAAAAGAGTATTTAGAGCTGGTCCGGGAAATAAATGAGCGCATAAAAAAGAATAAGCCTGTTTCCCAGAAAAAAATAATGAAAAGTAAAAAACTTGCCGGACTTTGTGGGAACAATAGCGGTAAAACATTAAAATTTGAATAATAATAAAATTGAGGAGGTTATAAGTTGGCCAATATAGAAAACTTAATTATAGCAGGAAAAAAGAAGGGGCAATTAACCTATAAAGAAATAAATAAATTTCTTGACGAAGGTAATATAAATCCGGATGAATTTGATGAATTATTTAAGAAATTAGAAGCTGCCGATGTTACTGTGGTAGACAAACGGCGCCAGGAAAAGCTTGAAAAGATAAGGAAATCCGGTAAGACCAGAAAAATGCTCTCATCAACTTTTTCGGCAACAGATTCCATAAAGATGTATCTAAGCGAAATGGGGAAAGAACCTTTGCTCTCCAGAGCACAGGAGATGCATCTGGCCAAAAGTATTCAGGAGAATGAAGAAGCGTTAAGAAGATTGGTATTAGGAACCCCTATTGGCATAGAAGAGTTTAAAAAAATGTCTGAGGACTTAAAAAATGATCGAATTTCTCCCCGGGATATAATGAAAAGGGGAAAGAAAACCGAAAAAATTTTAAATGATATGCGCAAAAAAGTAAATTCGGTCTATAATGAAGTTAAAAGAAGACAGAGAAAGATAGCCCGTCGTAGCCAAAAAATTAAAGAAAAAAATCGGACTAAAAAAGAAAAAGAAAGATTAAAGCGGGAAATCAAAGAAGAAAACCGTTTAATCGTTGACTCAATTATAGAACTTGATTTAAAAAAGGAGTTTAGAAAGGGAATAATTGAAACTTTTAAAGAGAAAACTAAAAAGATAAAAGAATTAAATGAAGAGTTAAATAAAAAGTATGACAGAATAAAAGTTTCTTATGATCTGGCCAGAGAACTTTACAAGCAGTATAAAAATGAGCAAATAAGTGCGTACAGATTCAAAAAAGATACTGATATCACTCCCAGAAGATTAGAAATTATCAGAGAGGAATCCAGAAGTATAAAGTTAAGTATAATAGGTAGAGCCCGGAAATTTTCTATGGATCTTAAAGATTTGCAAAATACAATTAACCAGGTTTATAGACACGAGAAAAAAATTAATCATAGTAAAATGGGATTAGTTAGGGCAAATTTAAGGTTAGTAGTTTCAATAGCCAAGAAAAATACCAATCCAAATCTTTCCATGCTTGACCTGATTCAGGAGGGCTCCATTGGAATGATGAAAGCGGTAGATAAATTTAAATATAAAAAAGGGTTTAAATTTTCTACTTACGCTACCTGGTGGATTCGTCAATCTATTAACCGGGCTATAGCAGATCAGGCCCGGACTATCCGGATTCCAGTTCATATGAAAGAGATTATTAGTAAACTTTCAAAAGTATCCCGGAAATGGAAACAAAAATACGGTCGCACACCTACTATAGATGAGTACGCCGAGGAGCTGGGTTTGGAAGAAAAGAAAATAAGAAGAATTATGGAAATAAAACAGAAGCCCATTTCTCTGGACACTCCCATCGGGGACGATGAAGATAGCCGGCTTGAAGATTTTATAGAAGATAAAAAAGGTGATACCCCTAACCAGACTACAATGCAGACAATGAGAAGAAAAGAGATTGAAAAAGTTCTGGCCACTTTAAAAGATCGGGAGGCTAAAATAATAAAATTAAGATTTGGGCTGGAAGGGGGGTTTCCCCGGACTCTAGAAGAAGTGGGTAAAATATTTGGAGTAACCAGAGAGAGAGTTAGACAGATAGAAGCAAAAGCGCTGACAAAATTAAAAAAATCTGAAAAGAGTCAAAAACTTAAAGAATTTTTAAATATAGAAGAATAAAACCGGAAGACTCTTAAGTTTTTGAGTTTTAAATAGAGTTAACTTATTTTGGGGTATGTATTGATCTTCTTAAATAAGTAATGTGACCCTATAAAAACCCTTTCCCTATAATCTTTCAATTAAGGAGTTTGAGGGCCTAATAAAATAAAACTTTTCAAAAATCGGCAAATTGGTATATGATAGATTTAATTGACACCAATTTTGTAAAATAGCCCCAAAAGAAGGAGGAGCCAAAAATGAAAAGGATACCAAATGAAAGGTCAACAAAAGATTTTAATAAAGAAACTGTCCGAATGCTCTTAATAAAACTAAAACAAAAGCAGTACGTAGATTGGAGATAAATTTATGTCTTTAATAGCCTTAAACTTAGCGTATATCTTAATGCTCTTCGCTTTTATGTTGAGGGACCTGTTGGGGTTGAGAACTGTGCTGATCTGTGCACATATTTCTTTTATTATTTATTCCGGGTTAGTAAATAATTATTCCATGCTGGGGTGGAATGTTGTATTCTTGTTAATAAACACCCTCCAGGCCGTAGTTTTATTAAAAAAAAGACAACCGGTTGAACTTTCCGAAAAATTGGAAAAAATTTATCAAAAAGCTTTTAATCATCTTAAAAGGCGGGAATTTCTGTATTTTTGGCATACCGGGAGGGAGGAAATTAAGGAAGGGGAATACCTGGTAAAAAGCGGGACCCGGCAGAACGACCTGTTTTTTATAACCGCCGGTAAAGTAAAGATAGAAACCGGCGGTGAAAAAGTAGCCGTACTTAAACCCGGAGATTTTATTGCTGAAACCAATATATTTTTAGATGATACGGTCCTTATTGATGCTTATCCTTTGGGGAAAGTTAAATTTATCCGCTGGACCCAGGAGGTACTGCTTGATATCAGAAAGACAAATCCGGCGATATTGTCAAAGGTGGAAAGACTGGTAAGCAGATATATGGTAAAGAAACTAAAAAAAGCATTAAATGTGGAATAATAAACTCACGGATTCAACCAGTAAGTGCAACAAACGCTTCAAATGGTGTATCATAATT
>CAYZAK010000036.1:0-16635 GCA_964476445.1 uncultured bacterium | reverse complement strand
ATAGGGGGAGACCAAGGAAAAAGAAGGATGAAAAATAGAACCGTCCCCTTTTTACATACAGAGAAAATAAGAAAAGCGTTTCTGGTATATTTGATATGCAACAACAGGCCTATATCAGAATTACTGGCCCCTAACCTGCTGGATATAAAACCGGTATATGAAAAAGAAGTCGCGGGGATGACAGTAGATAAAGTCAGGCTGGAAGATCTCCTGAAAGCAAGGGAAAAACTTATTAAGTTAGTGAAATCATCTATAAATGATGACGAAAAATCTTTTCTGGTTTCATTCAAAAAGGGGGAGCCTGAATGGAGCCTGCTCGGACTGGAAGGAATAAGTGAACTGCCTGCCGTTAAGTGGAAGCTCATAAATATAGGTAAGATGAATCCGTCAAAACATAAAGAAGCGCTGGATAAATTAAAAAGAATACTGAAGTATTGATAGATACCGTTTTTTGTGTGGAAGGGGGACTTTTGCCTTTAAAACAAACTGATAAATCGACTAATAGGAGAAAAAATGTCAAAAGAAAAAGAAAACAGAGAAAGATATTCGTGGTACCATAAAGGTGTAGAAGAAGTGGAGAAGCACTTTGAAACGGATTCGGGACAGGGGCTCTCCGCTGAAGAAGCAGCTGAAAGAATAAATCAATACGGGCCCAACGAAATTGCCGGAAAGAAAAGAAAGAGTTCTTTCGCTCTTTTTATGGATAACTTTAAGCAGCCACTTATTTATATCCTGGTGATTGCTTCGGCTGTTTCTTTCCTTGTGGGTAAGAACCTGGATGCCGCGGTTATATTTGCGGTGGCTATCCTTAACGCTTTTATAAGTTTTATACAAGAGTCAAAGGCGGAGAAGGCGATATCCGCCCTGGCTAAAACTATGGTGTCGCAGGCTATGGCTGTAAGGGACGGTAAAAAAGTGAAAATAGCGTCCAGACAGATTGTTCCCGGAGATCTTGTTGTTCTTTCGTCGGGAGATAAGATACCTGCGGATATGCGTCTTATTAAGGTAAAGAATCTGCAGGTAAATGAATCGGCTCTGACCGGAGAGTCTGTTCCGGTCGAAAAGAGTACCGGCGAAGTGGATGAAAATGCGGTTGTGGGTGATCAGATATGCATGGGTTTTGCCGGAACCCTGGTTACCGGAGGAAGTGCAAGAGGCATAGTTACGGCTACAGGAATGGATACCGAAACAGGGCGTATATCACGCATGATGCAGGAGAGCGAAGGACTTCAGACTCCTTTAACCAGAAAGATTCATGAATTCAGTAAGTCTCTTTTGTACATAGTTATGGCTCTGGCTGCAATGACCTTTGCGCTGGCCCTCCTTAAGCGGATGCACTGGATTGAGGGTTTTCAGTCGGCTGTGGCCCTGGCGGTAAGCGCTATACCGGAAGGGCTTCCGGCCGTGGTTACGGTAACCCTGGCCATAGGTGTGGGCAGGATGGCTAAGAGGCATTCTATAATAAGAAAGCTTTCGGCAGTGGAGACGCTGGGAAGCACAACGGTCATCTGCTCGGATAAGACAGGTACGCTCACTCAGAATAAAATGACTGTTGAGAAAATTTATGCCCGAGAAAATGCTTCTGGAATTAGCGGAGATTTTACAAAAGAGGGAAAAATAATACAGGACGGTGTGGAAACTGAAGTTGAAGAAGGCAGCGGATTATATGAATGTCTTAAGGCCGGACTTTTATGCAATGATTCTCACCTGGAAGAAAAAGACGGGAAATATGAAGCAGTGGGAGATCCGACCGAGGGAGCTCTGCTGATATCTTCTATGAAGGCGGGGATTGAAAGAGATAAGGCTGAAGAAGAAAACCCGAGACTGGATACGATACCCTTTGAATCCAAAAAGCAGTATATGGCAACTCTGCACAGAAGCGTTTCTGAAGAATCCAGCTTGACGGTGTATATGAAAGGCTCCCTTGAAGCTGTTTTAGAAAGTTGTAAGGATTCCGTTGAAGAGAAAGAAGCAGATAAGATTAAAGAAGAAGTTTCAAAGATGGCCTCCGGCGGTCTCAGGGTTCTTGCTTTTGCAAAGAAAAAGATAACTTTGGAAAAAGAAAGCATTAACGACGCCGACATTGAAAACGGCATGAATTTTATCGGTCTTCAGGGGATGATAGATCCTCCCAGACCCGAAGCGGTAAATGCTGTTAAGATGGTCCGAAAAGCCGGAATAAAAGTGAAAATGATAACCGGTGATCATGAGAAGACCGCGCAGGTTATCGCTCAGAAAATGGGTATTGCCGATAGAAAAGAGAAGGTTTTCACCGGAAGACAGCTATCGGGTATGACGCAGGAGGAACTGCGCATCGCCGCCGGAGAGAGTAATGTCTTTGCCCGGGTCGCTCCAGAACATAAACTGGGGCTTGTAAGGGCCCTTCAGTTTCATGGTGAGATTGTGGCCGTGACGGGCGATGGTGTTAATGATGCTCCGGCTCTGCAGCAGGCCGATATAGGGGTTGCAATGGGGATTATGGGAACAGAGGTGGCTAAAGAGGCGGCGGATATGGTTTTAACAGACGACAATTTTGCTTCGATCGAGGCTGCTGTGGAAGAAGGGCGGACTGTATATTCCAATATTCTTAAGACAATAGGGTTTATACTGCCGGTGAACGGGGGAGAGCTGCTTACAATACTGGCAGGTCTGGCATTTGCGGCTGTAATCCCTATTCTTCCTGTACAGATTCTCTGGGTGAATATGATAAGCTCGGTTGCCTTAATGCTCTCTCTTTCTTTCGAGCCCGGGCAGAAGGGAATAATGAATAAGCAGCCGAGAGATTCCGGCGAGAAGTTGCTGAAGGGATCGCTTCTTGTTCGGGTGGCGGTTATATCATTATTTAATGTGGCAGCTACTTTCGGAATGTTCAAGTATATTTATCAGACTACCGGGGATGTGGTTCTTGCCAGAACCATTGCTATCAATACCCTTGTTGCGGCTGAAACTTTCTACCTGCTGAGCATCAGCAGCTTTATCCCCTCTGTTTTCGAATACCTGCGTGAGAGAACTGTGAAAATAGCCTATGTTCCGGCATTAGGTATAATATGTCTTGTTGTTCTTCAGTATGTTTTTACGCAGTGGGCGCCTCTGAATAATTTATTTGGAACACAGCCGCTCTCTTTTAATCAAGCCATAAGCTGCATAGGGGCGGGGTTTCTTGTTTTGATCCCTGCTTTTATTTTAAAAAAATTCAACCCCATAGAATAAATAACAATTGCAAAATTCATTCTGAAGAATATTTGTCTTATCTTCGCCTTTAAGGATTTGCGATGCTTTTTTCCCTCTCTTTATACTTTACTGCCTGTCAGATCTAAAATTTGAACTATTATTAATATCCCGAGTTCAATAACAAAGTGCATATTCTGCGGGGTTTTTTTTTAAGGCAGAATATGGTAAAATATAATAAATTATGGGGAAAGCGGGGGCTTCACCAGGTCGGTTGCAGGGATTGTTACATTTTAAAGATTGGTAAAAGTGAAATAAGATGGTAAATTGAAAACTAAATTTCACTGCTATTTTATTTATATAAAAGTTTCTTAAAATGAAAAAGAAAGAAGAAAACAATAAATCAAAAGGTAATGATATTCTAGAATACAGTAATAGAATTATTGCTACCCTCCGCGAGCCATTTTTAGTGTTGGATAAAAACCTGCAGGTTATCTCCGCCAACCGGGCTTTCTATACTAAATTTAAAGTTTCGGAAAAAGAAACAGTGGGAGAGCCAATTAATGTCATAGGGAATAGACAATGGGACATACCGAAATTACTAACCTTATTAAAGGAAATTCTTCCTGATAAAAAAATTATAGAAGATTATGAAATAACTCATAAGTTTGAACAGCTGGGTAAACGAGAATTACTTTTGAATGCCCGGCAGTTGCATATCCCTGTGAAAACAGATGCAGAAAAAGAAGAAGAACTTATTCTGCTGGCTATTGAGGATGTTACCGACCGCAAGCTTGCACAAAAGGCATTGGAAAAATCCGAGGAACGGTACCGCAGAGCCTTTGAAACCTCAAAAGACGGATTACTTCTAGTTCATAAAACTAAAGGCGATATTCTTGAATCCAACGAAGCTGTACAAAATAAGCTGGGCCATTCTGAAAAAGAATTTTTAGAGAAGAAACTCTGGGAAATTGGTGTAACGGAAAATTATAAAGACTTTCAGGAGATGATGTTAGAATTAGAAAGAGACGGTATTTTTAATAACAACGATACAACAGTAAAAACTAAAGAAGGCACAAAAGTAGAGGCAGACGTTTTTTTAGTTGACCGCGCAGAAGTTGCTCAGTGCAATATCCGCGACATCACCAAGCGCAAGCAGGCGGAAACCTATCTCGAGATGGGGCGGGAGATCCTGCAGGTTCTCAACAAGCCGGACAAAATAGAGGAGTCCATCCAGAGCATCCTCAGTATATTAAAAAAACGGATAGGGGTCGATGCCGTGGGCCTGCGCCTTCAAGATGGCGAGGATTATCCGTATTTCGTCCAGGAGGGTTTTTCCAAGGATTTTCTACGGACCGAAAACACACTGCTTGAACGCGGTAAGGACGGCGGCGTCTGCCGGGATAAGGACGGTAATGTCAGCCTTGAATGCACCTGCGGCCTGATTTTATCCGGCAAGACCGACCCATCTAACCCTCTCTTTACCAAAGGGGGAAGCGCTTGGACCAACGATTCCTTCCCCGTGCTCGATATCCCGTCCGATGAGGACCCCAGGCATAATCCGCGTAACAACTGCATCCATCAGGGCTATGCTTCTATTGCCTTGATACCTATGCGGAAAAAAGACCGGATTATGGGGCTGATTCAGTTGAACGACAAGCGAAAAGGTCGTTTCACCCTCGCAACGATTGAAATTTTGGAAGGCATAGCCGCGCATATCGGTGAGGCCCTTATGTACAAGCGGGCGAGAAATGACCTTAAGGATAGCGAATCAAGGTTTAAAATTATATTTAATGAAGCGCCTGTTTCTAATATAATTCATGATAAAGATACAGGTGAAATTATCGACGGTAATAATGAATCATATACTAGGTATGGTTTTAAAAATCTAAATGAATTAAAAAAGAATAATTTCTGGATGGAACCGCCTTATTCAAAAGATGACGCACTGGAGCATATACAAAAAGCGGCAACTGAGGGTGTGCAGAGATTTGAATGGAAGAATAGAAAGGTTACAGGTGAAATATTCTGGGAGTATGTTACTTTACGATTAATACTCATTAACGGTATAGAAAGAATATTAGTGACATGTGTAGATATTACCGAACTCAAGGATGCGGAAGATGCCTTACGCCAGAAAGAAGATGTTCTGGCTCATGCACAGGAAATCTCCCACACCGGAAGCTGGGAACTGGACGTAGCCAACAACCGTTTGACCTGGTCGGACGAGGTCTATCGCATTTTCGGCTGCAAACCGCAGGAGTTTGCGCCCACCTATGAAGCCTTTCTCGATTTTATCCACCCGGATGACCGTGCCGCAGTGGATGAGAAGTATTCCCGTTCGGTGAGGGAAGGAGACGCTGGTTATGAGATTGACCATCGGATTGTGCGTCGGACCTCAGGTGAAGTCCGTTATGTCCATGAGCGTTGTGTCCACAAATGTGATGACGCGGGCGACGTCATCCAATCCACCGGTATGGTGCAGGACATCACCGAAAGAAAAGAGATGGAGAAGAAACTCAGATTAAACCAATTTGCTCTGGAAAATGCTCCCGTGGAAATTTTTCTCATCACACCTGAAGGTGAGATTGAACATGCCAATAAAAAGGCCTGTGAAAAACTAAATTATCACTACGATGAATTGGTGGGGAAAAGTGTTTTTGATGTCGATCCCAATTATCCTGTTTCCAAAAGAAAAGATTACTGGCATCAGCTGCAGAATGGCAAAGTAAATATAATGGAAACCCGGCATAAAACTAAAGAAGGTGAAATCTACCCCGCACAGGTGATAAGCAAGCACCTTAATTTTGAAAATAAGGAGTGTGAATTTGCCTTTGCTCAGGATATTACTGACCGTAAGCAAGCTGAAAAAGAAAAAGAAGAGCTTCAGAATCAGCTTTTACAGTCCCAGAAAATGGAAGCAATCGGTAACCTGACCGGTGGAGTTGCACATGATTTTAATAATATAATTGCCACTATAAAAATGACGACTCAGCTACTTTTAGAAGAAAATCTGTCGGATGAAGTAAAAAAAGATTTAACAGAAATAGATAAAAGTTCGGACCGGGCAAAAAATCTGACCAAGCAGTTGCTTCAGTTTAGCCGAAAGGATACAGCCCTAAAAGATATTATTAATTTGAATACGGTAGTAAAAAACACTTGTAAAATGCTTGAAAGAACTATCCCGGAAAATATAGATATTATTTATACTTTAAAAGATGATCTAAAGCAAATTGAAGCAGCCCCTTCAACTATAGACCAGGTAATAATGAATCTTGCAATTAATGCCCGGAATGCAATGCCGGAAGGGGGGAAGATCAGTATAGAAACCCAAAATGTGGAAATAACTACCAATAATCTTCCCACACCTGAGATAGAACCGGGGAAGTATGTTAAATTAACTGTACGGGATAACGGCGAAGGTATGGACGAAGAGACAAAAGAGCAAATGTTTGACCCTTTTTTTACTACAAAAAAAGTAGGGGAAGGTACAGGAATGGGGCTTTCGGTAGTGTATGGAGTGGTAAAAAATTGTGAAGGAGATATTAGTGTGGAAACTGTCCCGGGAGAAGGAACCAGTATTAATATTTATCTCCCGGCAGTCAAAGAAGAAAAGATTCAAAAAGAGAAAGAAAAAGATAAAGAAAGAAAAAGTAAAGACAGTTCTGGGGAAGGATTGGGAATACTTGTGATTGAGGACGAAGAAGAAGTGAAAAAAGTCTCCTCCAAAGTACTTAAGAAAATGGGTTTCAAAATATTTGGTGCCGAAACTGCTAAAGAAGCCGCAGCAGTATTTAAAGAAAACAAGGAAAATATCGATATTGTATTTGCCGATGTTATTCTTCCGGACGGCAATGGAATAGAAGTGGCCAAAAGATTAAAAAAATTAAAGGATAATTTACGTATTATTACCACAAGCGGTTATATTGCCGATGAAATAACCAGGGAAGATATAGCTAAGGAAGATTTTAAATTTATAGAAAAACCTTTTAGCTTAGATAAAATAAGACAAATTTTAACTGAATTATCCGGTAAAATTTAAAAAACATAGATATTTAATTTAATAAGGACTATAAAACATTTTAAAAAAATTACGCATAAAGCATAATACGTATTACGTAGAGTCAATCCCAAAAGTTATGTCACCGTACGGTACTCGTGAAAAGTCACTTAATAAAATCAATTTCGTTCTCTTTAAGAATAATCTTATTGACAACCCCCGCAAATATGGTGTAAAAAATCATCGGATTAATGAGAACTTCTTAAGTTACGCCGGTTAACAGACGGAGGCTAAACTATAACATCTTAACAAGGAGAAAAGCCAATGAAAACGGCAATTAAGTTTCCGGGGCCGGGCAAACTAGTCACCCTTTCTTTATTATACCTCCTCCTTAGCGCATCTCTCTCTGCTTTCCCCTTTTCCCAAATGCAGGGTGATAATAAATAAAAAAGAATATGACAGGTATTTTAAGGTATTTAATAAAAAGGGATATGCAAGATAAAATTGGATGGCTCAGATAGTTTTTAAAAATACTTTTACAAAATTATAGAAAATTGATATTTGCAGAACTCCGCAATAAAACCTATTTAAAATATACTCAATTCACTATATTTGCAAATGAACAGCTTGACAATTTGCATAAATATGTTAATATTACTATGTAAAATATACTTAAAAGACAATGTTTGCAAATGAATGTTTACAAAGAATTTTTTAATACTCACCCGGTATTCACAACAGATGAATACATGTCTGCTGTAAAGAAAAACAGAAAGACAGCCTACAATAATCTTAAAATGAATTATATGGCAAACGGCAGGGTAATAAGCATACAGAGGGGGCTTTACGCTGTTGTTCCGCCGGGAAGCGATCCTGAAAAATATAGGCCCGATGAGATACTGATAGCTTCACGTTTAGCTAAAGATGCCGTGCTGGCTTTTCATACGGCTCTGGAACTTTTGGGATACAGCCACAGCGCATTATACAGGTATTATTACTACACCAGGACTCAGAAAAGAAACGCAATAATAAACAAAAGAGAATATAGAAGTGTTCAATATCCCAGGCGAATGAATAAGACATTGCCGGAGTCTATAGGTGTTACCCGGCAGGCGTATCATGGTTTAAAAGTAAGGCTGACTGATCGTGAAAGGACATTCATAGATTGCATAAACCGGCCTGAATACGCAGGCGGTATAGAAGAGACATACAGGTCCCTGGAAAAATTTCCTTACCTGGATTTTGATAAGATGTTTCATTATATGAAAATATTAGGGTCACGGGTTTCATATGCGCGGGTAGGGTATTTTTTAGAGCAGCACCGCGAGAAATTTTTTGCAGAAGAAAAAATACTTCAAAGGTTAGAAGAAAATATACCTTCTTCCGCAGTATATTTTGATCCCGGAAGAAAAGAGGGTAAGCTGATAAAAAAATGGAATCTGGTTGTTCCCCAAGAGGTCATAGAAAAAAAATGGGAAGAGTTTTGGGAATAACAGAAAGTCTGATCCAGGCAATTGCTGACAGAACGGGTTTTAGAACAGACCTGATAGACAAGATAATAAGGATGAACGATTTAATGTATGATATATTCAGACATCCTTATCTTAAACACCGTGTTCTTCTTAAAGGGGGAACCTGCCTGAATTTCTGTTATCTGGACAAGCCCCGCCTTTCTGTTGATATAGACCTGAATTATATAGGCTCTGTAGATATGGAGACCATGCTGGTAGAAAGGAAGGAGATGAGCAGGGCGATAAAAATAATAGTAAACGACCATGGATATAAGCTGTTACGAGTACCGAAGCAGAAGCATGCCGGCGGTAAGTGGCGGTTGGGGTATAGAGATATATACGGGGACAATAAGAATCTGGAGCTTGAGCTTAATTATATGTATCGTTGCCCTATAGGAAAGCCGATAGAAAATAAATTTAAACTTTTTGATGAAACAGTGGAATATAAAATAAAGCATGTTTCTAAAGAAGAATTATTCGCGGGTAAGGTTATGGCGACCCTTGGCAGGTCTCTGGCAAGAGATGTTTATGATTTACATAACATTATTTTTCAGACTGACTATGATAAAACGTTTTTCAGAAAAGCGGTAATATTTTTGGGGGTTTCTTTGAAATAGGATTTCAGAAGGATAGATTTAAGTATAAAAAGGGACGGTTCTATTAAAAATGTATGTACAATTTTCTTGACTGAAAAATTACAGATTAGTATATTCATAATACAAGGAAAATTTTAAAAGGAGCCCAAAATTTTTATAAGCTGTTGTAAGGAATACATATAGAAAAAGCATAACCCGGACATTGTATATGATGCCCGGCTTTTTTTATTTTGTATCCGGGAAAAAAATCCAGGAGGTTATTTAAAATGAAGAAGGGCTTATTTTGTATTGCAGCCGGGGTTTTTCTTTTATTCTGCCGAAGTTATGCAAGACCGCCTAAAGTCACCGGTAATTTTGAGCAGGGCTCAAGGTACGCCATCCCGTCACTTGTGCCAAGTACGGTGACGAAGAGTTCGCCTCACCTTTACCCTGGATGGAATTAACCGAAGAATATGAGCAGGAAACCTGGGCCTACAAATATGACAAAGGCTATCTGCAGGTGGCCCAGAACGTGAGCGGCAGGTTCAGGTATACGGCCAGGTTTAACTGGAACAGAAAGGATTTTCCCCACGCTACGCTGAATAACCGGAATATCTTAAGATACTATCGGACATATTGCTGGATAGGTATTAGCGATGCTCTCAATCTCCGGCTTGAGTATTATTTAAGAGAACAGGACTACAAGTTTCGGTCCTGGGACAATCTGACCCATGTTCCCAATATGCGCCTGCGGTGGGATATAGACCGGGAAAGAAAACGGCGGGCCAATCTTTTTCTGAGGTTTAATTCCCAGCGGTATGCCGATGAGGAAGAGACCTGGAAGGACAAGGACCAGATTTCTGCCAGGGTGAATTACAGGGAGGAGATATTCAACCGGTTTCTTTTAAAGGCCCAGTACAGTTATGTTTTCAGGCAATACACTGATAATCCTGATGAGTCCAATGCGGTTAAAAAAGCTGTTTCAACCGGGTTTGAGTATCAGTTTTAGAAATGTAGTTAAATTATGGGTTAAAAAATAAAAAGGAAAAAGCCATGAAATTGGCCATACAATTTACAGGTTATCAACTCACAGACCCCCCCTTATAGTAGGGGACTTTAACAGGACGTTTTCACAACGGCTCTAAAGCTAAAAAATTTAAATAAAAAAGAGGATTCAAATAGGCATTTCTCATACTTACTACGGGAAATATCCAGATAATTCAAATGGGTTTGGTCTATGCAGGGTTATATGCTATAATAAATTATATTCATATTATTAATACAAAGTTAGAAACGGCCCTGGAGTTTTTCGGAGGGGAAAAAGAAAATTGAGTTTTTATTTGAACGAAGATGGAATAAGATAAAAAAAGTTTTTGACAATACGGAAAAAGGCAAGAAAACAACACAAATGAGAATTTTAAAAAAAGACATAGCAAATAAAAAACCAAAAAAAGTCAAAGAAGCTATTAACCAAGGAGCTGATGTAAATCGACAGAATAGAGCCAAAAATACCCCACTTATATGGGCCGCGGAAACCGGGGCGCCAGAGTCAGTCAAAATTTTACTTAACTCTGGAGCTGAGGCTAATGTGAAAAACAAAAATGGCAGAACGGCGCTGATATTTGCGGCACTAAAAGGACACACAAAAATAACCAAGTACCTGATAGAAGAGGGTATGAATTTAGAAGCAAAAGTTGAAAGTAAAACGGCTCTGATGTGGGCAGAAGAGAAAGGATATCCAGAAATAGCAAAAATCCTAGTAGAAGCTGGTGCCGAGGTTAATGGGAAAGATAAAGAAGACGAAACGGTATTGATGCGGGCAGCGCAGGAAGGGCACCTAGAAATAGTAAAAATCCTGTTAGAAGCCGGTGCTGAAGTTAATGCAAAAAATAGCCTTGGCCAGACGGCTCTGATGTGGGCTTTGCTGGAAGGACATACAGAAGTAGCAAAAATTCTAATAGAAGTCGGTGTTGATATTAAGGCGAGAGGTAGATTTGGCAGAACGGCACTTATAACAGCAGCAGATAAGGGACATCCAGAAATAACAAAAACTCTGATAGAAGCTGGAGCTGATGTTAATGGGAAAGAGAAAAGTGGTTGGGATAAAGGTAAGACGGCTCTGATAAAGACAGGACACCCAGAAATAGCAAAAATCCTGATAGAAGCCGGGGCAGACGTTAATGCGAAAGATAGCTTTGACAGAATGGCACTTATAACAGCAGCAGATGAGGGATATACAGAAATAGCAAAAATCCTAGTAGAAGCTGGTGCCGAGGTTAATGGGAAAGATATAGATGGTCAGACAGCTCTGATGTGGTCATTGCGGAGAGGACACCCAGAAATAGCAAAATTCTTAATAGAAGCTGGTGCTGACGTTAAAGTGAAAGATGAAACCGATTGGACGGCTCTGATATTGGCAGCGCAGGAAGGGCACCTAGAAATAGCAAAAATCCTGATAGAAGCCGGTGCTGAAGTTAATGCTCAAAGTGAAAAGGGCTGGACGGCTCTGAAGTATGCAACAGCGAGAGGACACACAGAAATAGTCAACATACTGAAACGAGCTGGTGCCGAAGAATAATCAAAAACCGGGTTTCTGACATCTATAAAAAGAAGGCTAAGGCCGGTAAAAAACACTTACCAGAAAACCGTATAAAGCATTATTATTTTATCCAGGGGTAATATACCCACCTATTTCAATGAAGCCCGAATCCCCTTACAGTAAAGTATAGCTAATTTAACGATCCACATCTCTATTTAGCACCCTTCTAAAAATATTCTAATCTTGGGTATATTTAAACATTTAGGGGAAAATCCCCACGACATTTGAGCATATTGCTTAATTATCAGGAAATATGATTGATTTTCCTTCTCCCAAATTATTCTACTTGCAATTGTTATGATTTTGGGAGATGAAATTCAATGGATTTGCGCAGAACTTTACTCTCCTGAACTATTCTAAAAAAGTTCGTTTGTTTTATAAATAACATTCGATGAAAATCATTGATTATTACACAAGATAGTTTATATAATGTTACCGGTTTTTAGGTTTTCATCGAATAATCAAATAAAGGAAAATAAAATAAAAAAAAACAAAATAAAACTGTTGCTTATTTGCGTGTCTCTACAATAGTCCAGGATATTGAGAAAAATAAAGCCGATATTTTAAAACTTGCCAATGATAAAGACCTTGGTGAAGTTTCATTTGAAGAAGAAAAAGTTTCCGGAAAGCTTCCCTGGCGAAAGAGAAAAATCGCAAACATTTTGGAAAATCTTAGCACAGGTGATAATAGTGTTGTAAGCGAACTCTCGCGACTTGGAAGAAGTATGCTGGAATGCATGGAAATTCTCTCCATTGTGACTCAGAAGGGGGGGCGATATTTATGCTGTTAAAGGTAATTGGCAGCTGGACCACAGTATCCAGAGCAAAATTATCGCTATGGTTTTCTCCATGGCAACTGAAATTGAAAGAGATTTAATATCTAAACGCACAAAAAAAGCGCTGCGGGCCAAGAAAGCCGCCGGCGTTAAACTCGGAAGGCCTCCCGGCCCCGGTAAGAGTAAGTTAGACAAATACCAGCCGGAAATTGAGGTTCTTCTGGCTAATGGCTCAACCCAGAGATTTATCGCAAACCGTTACGGTACCTCTGCATCCAATGTCAAGGGAATTTGTGTAATTGGATAAAAAAACATAAAACAGTAAGGACAAGGCATAGTAATGATACCCCTTAAAGAGAAAAACAGCGGCTTATATGGCATATCAGAGGCCGTTAATTTCAATTTAATCTCGTGAGATTTTCTCCTATTTGTTTAAGGTTACCCATTAAAAATGAAATTCAGCACTTTATTAAAAAAAAATATCAAAGATCCCGAAGATCTGAAAAAATATTTTTGTATTCCCGATAAAAATATCAGATATATTCGTGGAATAACCCACTTGCATCCGATGGAAATATCTCAATATTATATGTCTATAATAGATGATTTAGATGAAAGTGACCCTTTGAAAAAGATGGTCGTACCGGCTATGGAAGAACGTAATATTGCGGGATCCTATGATACAAGCGGAGAACTGAAGAGCACAAAACTCCAAGGAGTGCAGCACAAGTATCCGCAAACTGTACTTATACTGGCTACAAATAAATGCGCGACTTACTGCAGATATTGTTTCAGAAAAAGACTTATAGGACTTTCAAATGAAGAGACACTGGACAGACTGGACGATGCGGTAAAATACATAGCTGCACATAGGGAAGTGGATAATGTTTTAATAAGCGGTGGGGACCCTGTTATCCTGCCTACATCCATGATTGCCCGATACCTGAAAAAATTCTCCTCAATAGACCATGTAAAATTTATACGCTTTGGCACAAAGATTCCTGTTGTCCTGCCACAAAGGATAATATACGATGAAAAGCTGCTGAGTCTGTTGCGGGAGTATTCATCCTCTACAAAAAGGATTTATTTCATAACTCAATATAATCATCCTAAAGAGATAACAAATACATCAGTCGCGGCAATAGACAAATTGATAAATGCGGGAGTCATATTGAAAAACCAGACTGTACTGCTGAAAGGAGTCAATGACGACCCGTTTATCATGACCGATCTGCAAAACCGGCTGACAGCTATAGGCATAAGTCCTTATTATGTTTTTCAGTACCGGCCCGTAAAAAGAGCAAAAAAAAAGTTTCAGGTACCGCTACTGACCGGGTGCAATATAATTGAACACTCAAAATGCCTGATGAGCGGGCCAAGTAAAAAATTTAAATATGTAATGTCTCATAAGAGCGGAAAAATAGAGATAATCGGAAAACAGGATAACAGCATTATATTAAAATATCATCAGGCAAGGAATAAAAAACAAATAGGTAATATTTTCAGAAAGAAACTGAATCCACACGCCTGCTGGCTAGAAGATTTGGAACAGATTGAATAGATCTTTATAAATGGGGACGGTTGTACTAGCTCACTAATTCGGTAACTTTTTCCAGTTTATCAAAGGGGGTCATATACTGCAGTCCTCCATGCCTTCTTAAATGATTAAACTCAAATAAAAAGTTCCCAAGATTCATTATCATATCCTTCTTCGAATTAAATAAATTCGAATAAAAAAACTCCTTTTTCAAGTCCTCCAAAAAGTTTCTATCTTTCCGTTTGTCAGGGGACTATACGGCTTAGTATACCCGTAATCAACTCACTGCCAAAACCCCCTTATATAGCAAGGCGCTTTAACAGGTCGTTTTCACAACGGCTCTAAAACTAAAATATTGAAGTCAGAGAATTTTTAATCAAGAAAGTAGCAAAATAGGGGTTTTTGTGAGGGGAATGAGTAATTTAACAGGGAGAAAATTTTATGAAAGATATAATAATCGGAGTCTTATTTTTGTCCGGTGTTGGACTTTTACTGTATTTTGTAGTTAAATTTATAGATAAAGAATCTAAAAAACAGCAGAAAAAATTTATTGAAAATATGAAAAAAGAACTGAAGAACAGTTTTAAGCGGAGTCCGGAATTTTTGGGTCGGAATACTGAGGATCCAGAGGTTGACCGTATATTTACCGCTTTAGATTCCGGCAGGAGAAGTGAATTTATTACCAACCGGAAAGGTCGCCGGCCCAAGCGGGTCATAGTAAAGGGAGAAGATAAAAAAGGAAGACCTTATCTGGCGGGAGTAATGCAGCATATAAGACGCGGTTCGGGAGGAGCTGTAAGGTACACTTTTATATTTGTCCTCAAATCAGCAAAGAGTAATAAAACAAATTTTAATGATACCGCCGGAGTAAAAAAAATAGGGGGATTGGATAGTAGCTCACAAGGAGGAATTGATAAGCGGCGGTTACAGCAGCGCCGCAGGCAGGTACGCCAAACTGAAAGAACGGTTAAATAAACTTTTAAATTAACACTAAAAATATTAAAATAAAAATTAATAAGTTATAAGTCCCAAAAAGCGGTATTCAAATAGAGTTTAACTGGTCCGGCTTATACAATCCGAAAGTTATATGTTTATATTTTCTGACGTATACCCCCATTTATCGTGCCAAACATAAAGTGGAAAAGCCCTTTTCTTGCCTGAATTCAATCGGCATCAAATTATTCAATGTAGAAAGGGTACGGTTCTATTAAAAATGTATGGGCAATGTTATTGACTGAATAATTACAGAATGATATACTTATATTACAAGGGGATTTTTAAAAAGGAGACAATAAATTTTTAAGATTTTAATATGGTGTCCGGGTTTTAAATTGATGTATAAAAAACAGAACCTGCCCTTTTTTACATGTAAAGATATTATGAATAAACTCAGCGGTGATATTTAAGTAAAAGTGACGGCAAGAAAGAGGAATTATAATTTATAGTCCAAATTCCTTTTGGTAAAAACGAAAATAACTTAAATTATTTAAATAAGTAAAAACTTGGGAGGAGTTAACAAAAATGACAGATAAAGAATCTCTTGAAGAGCAGTTGAAAATATATAAGACCCGGCTGGAAAAATCTATGGATGCCGGAAATCTTGCGTGGTGGGAAATGGATCTTCCTTCCGGGAAAGTACGTTTTAACGACAGAAAAGCTAAAATGTTGGGGTATTCTCCGGATAAATTTAAACATTATTCCGATTTCACCGAGTTGATTCACCCAGAAGAATATGAAAAAGCAATGAACGCTATGCGGGATCATCTGGAAGGTAAAAAGGAAAGATATGAAGTGGAGTACCGGATTAAGAAAAAATCCGGAGATTACAAATGGTTTAGGGACGTAGGCGCTGTTACCGAGCTCGGCAAAAATACTAAAATTGTATCAGGGATAGTAATAGATATTGATTCCCGGAAACGAATGGAAAAAAAACAGAAAAATTTACAAAGAGAGATTATGAAAAAAGAAAGGATGCATCATATAGGACAGATGGCCGCCGGTGTAGCTCACGAAATAAATAATCCCTTAACTAATATATTAACTACCGCCCAGCTTCTTTTAGAAGAACAGTTAAAGGAAGAATTACGTAATGATCTCAAAGTTATAAGAGACAATTCCGAGCGCATTTCTGAAACGGTTAAAGGTTTTCTGGGTTTTGCAAAAAACCGAAATTTTAAATTTAATAATTTTGATATACATCAATTATTGGAAAATTCTTTAGATTTAGTGGACACACATAAAAATAATAAGATAAAGATAAAAAAGCTCTACAGTGATAAAATATCTAAAATAAATACCAGCAGATTTCATCTGGAAGAAGTATTTACCCAAATGATTAAAAACGCTGTAGAAAATATGGGTAATGCTACTGAAAAAGTGTTGACTTTAAAAACAGAGTTGGAAGGAACATATGTACGAATTTTCATAAAAGATACAGGGGAGGGGATAAAAAAAGAGAATTTGGAAAAG
>CAYZAK010000035.1:0-18764 GCA_964476445.1 uncultured bacterium | reverse complement strand
ACTGAATTATCTACCCGATGGCTTAACCCCGGCTGTATTGAGCCGGGGTTACAACAGAAAAAGTAAAGGTGTCACAATAGTGGGAAAAGAAGTATCAGAAGTTTCTCAGACCGGGGATGAACCTAAATTAATAAAGGAAAAATTTCCAAATTGTGAAATTGTGCTGGGAAGTGACAGGTACCGGAGTGCTCTTAAAGCTGTAACAGAAGGAACAAAAATCATAGTTTTAGATGACGGATTCCAAAGTTTGGAGTTAAAAAGGGATATAGACATAGTAGTTGTGGATGGGTCTAAAAATTTTTTAAATGATAAACTACTACCTTTAGGACGTATGCGGGAACCCAAGTTGGCCTTAAAAAGAGCGGATTGCGCGGTAATCAATAGATGGGATTACGGTGATATTAAAAATATACGGCTATTAGAAGAATTTCTTAAAAAAGTAAATCCCGGTATTGAGATTTTTAGATCAAGGGAAAAGATTAAAGCTCTAAGAAAAATTTCTAATAACCATCCAGTCGGCCCATCCCATTTTTACCAAAAAGAAGTCCTATGTTTTTCGGCTCTTGGAAATCCCCGGGGATTTTACCGTTTAGTTGAGGATATGGAAGCGAAAATAGTTAAAAAAGTTGAAAAAAAAGATCATTATAACTGGACAACTGATGATTTAGATGATATTATTTATAGGGCAAAAGAAAAAGGTCTGGAAGTAATAACTACCTCCAAAGATGCCGTTAAACTCCCGCCGGAGTCGTTTTTTGACGGCTGGGAGCTTGAAATGGAATTGGAGCTTGAACAGAAATTTAAAACTTATATATTAAAACATATTTAAAAATCATGAAATTAAAATACTTATACAAAACAGTACTGATGATTGGGGCAGTGGCAGTGATGACTTTACCGGTACTCGAAGCTAGGGAAAAGCCCTGGGGTAAAGGAGAAAAACTATCGTTTTCCATAAGATGGAACTTTATAACCTGCGGTTACGCTACTATGGAGGTAAACGACCTGGTTTCTCTGGGCGGCCGGGAAACTTATCATATAGTGAGCCGGGCCTGGACCGCCAGATTTTTTGACCATTTTTATAAAGTACGGGATGTTATACAGTCCTATGTAGATAAAGAAGAGCTGCATTCCGTAAGATACGACAAGAAACAAAGAGAAGGCAGTTACAAATCGGATACTACTATAATATACGATCATGAAAGTCTGATGGCCTATGAAAACGGAGAAAAATTTGAAATAGTTGAAAATATACAGGATGAGCTTTCGGCATTATATTATCTACGAACCAAAGATTTAAAAGTGGGGAAGGACCACGAATTTTCTGTAGGGACCAGCAGGAAAACCTGGCCGCTTAAAGTTGAAGTGGTCAAAAAGGAAGAAGTTAAAGTTCCAGCGGGAAAATTTGAGACTTTTCTGGTTATTCCTCATATAATAGAAGAAGGGGGGATATTTAAGGCGGAGGGTAAGTTAAGAGTTTGGATCACCGCGGATGAGAGACGAAAACCGGTTTTAATGAAAGCCAGGGTCCCTTTTGGTCATATAACTGCCAGACTTACCGACTATGAATTTTAGCTGAAGGTGGAAATATATATTGTCCTTATCCTTTTCAAAAAAACTATTTTTAAACCCACCGATTATTTTACTGGGTAAAATAAAAGTTAAAAAAAAATTTCCGGATACTCCGGTTTTAGTCGGCGGATGCGGCAGGTCGGGGACAACCTTGTTGCTTTCTATTATGGGGGCCCATCCTAAAATATACGCTATTCCCGAAGAACTGGGAGTATTTATTGAATGGCATGATTCAGTTTGTGTGGGTCTTAAAAAAAGAAAGAAAAAAAGTATACCCCGGATAGATCGGTTTTATCGTTATATGCTGTACCATAAAATTCCCGGCGAGGTGTCCCGGTGGTGTGAAAAATCCCCCCGGAATGTAAGACATATCGGAAAAATACTGGATTATATGGATGGTAATGTCAAGTTTATACACATAATAAGGGATGCCCGGGATGTTTTACTATCCCGTCATCCAAATGCACCGGATAAATACTGGGTGCCCATAGACAGGTGGATAATAGATGTTACCCGGGGATTAGCCTTCAAAGATGAACCCCGGGTATTGACCGTAAAATACGAGAATTTAATTCTTAACTATCAGACTACAATAGAAAAAATATGCAGTTTTATTAACGAAGATTGCCCCCGGCAGATGCGGGAGTGGATTAACTATACCAACGTAAAAGAAAATCAGGCCTGGGAGAACGGAGTTACCAGATTGCATTCCAAATCTATTGGCAAATGGAAGACAACCGATGATAAACAGAGAGTTGAAAAGATAATGGATAATCCTGAGGTTGTTTCATTGTTAAAAAAATTAAAATATATTTAAAATGGGTGACAGTCCTTCGGGTATCAAGTACAGACGGGATTATCTTTTAATGAGGCTGGGTTTTTTAAACTCGGTCAATCCGGAAGATATTAAATTAAATTTTTTAGTATCAACCGGCCGCACAGGCACCAAATTTCTGGCCCGATTTTTTAACCGATATCCGGATACTTGGGCTGTACATGAACCAAAACCGGATTTTTTAAAACTGGGTATAAACTATGCCCGGGGAAGAATAGACCCATTCCAAGTTAAAAAAATCATATCCAAGAATAGAACAGCTCATTTTAAAAAAGCTCGAAGGATAAAAGCGAAAAATTATATTGAATCAAATAATCGTTTATTTTCAGTGCTAGAGCAGTTAAAAAAAATTTTTCCCGCGGCCGGAATTGTTCATATAGTAAGAGACGGGAGAGATTATGTCCGTTCGGGAATGAGCCGGGCATGGTACAAAAAGCATGACAGCACTTTACGTTTAAGTGCGAATTTTTTTCCCAATGATCCATATTTTGAAAAATGGGATAAATTATCGCGGTTTCAGAAAATATGCTGGAGATGGCAAAAAAAAGACGGTTTTATATATCAATCTTTAAAAAACATAGAAAATTCCATAACGGTAAAATACGAAGAAATTTTCAAAGACAACGGTTTTAAAGGCCTTTACAGAATAGCGAATTATGTAAATATGGATAGAAAATTAACCGATAAGTTCGTAAGAGAGCAGATGGAAAATAAAATAAATGCCACCCGGGGATATGATATTCCTCACTGGAAAAACTGGGATAAAAAAAAGATTAGCAAATTCAATAAAATAGCTGGCAAACATATGAAAAAATACTATTCTAAAGAGTAAAATAAAAACCGGGTTAAATGTAAAATCAATTTCCTATAAAAAAGTTCAAAAAATGAAAAAATTTTTCAAGGATAATAATACAGCAGCTTTAGTAAAAGAAGGAATAACTTATTTTTTTTATATTTATACCCGCCCTTTTTACAGGCACTATTTTAAAAAACACAAGTATTTTTATCACCGTTTTTCTCCGTTTAAAAAACCGGTGACATTGGGAGTACGACAGTGTGATAGAAGAACTTTGGTGGATTTTGATAGAGGTTTTTTATTTAATAGGATAACCAAGGTGGCCAGCTCGGCCCTTATGGCGTCTTTACGCCCTTCTGAAAAAAACAAAAAACCTAAGAAAAATCATAAGAGGCCCTCAGGAATAAGAAATAATGAAATCAGCAAAGTCGATAATTTATTTAAATTTGTTTTTGTGCGGAATCCTTACGACCGCATTCTGTCAACTTATCTGCATCATTTAAAAACTACCGCGCGGCGACGGGTAAGATTTAAAAAACCAGTACCCGGTCTATTTAAAAAATACGGAGAAAGTCCGACGTTTAACCAGTTTTGCCGATATCTTAAAGCCGGCGGGTTGTATCAGGATAAGCATCTGGTCCCCCAGATTTCACTTTTAGCTCTGCCGCCTGAAGAATTTGATTTTATAGGCAAGTTTGAAAATATTGGAAAGGATTTTGAACATATTGTCTCCAATATAAAATTTCTTGACAGCAATACTCTTAAACACCGGGGAACCTATACCGGCGCCACGGATAAGCGAAGGAGGTATTACAATAGGGAGAGCGCTAATATAGTAAAAAGTCTGTACAAAGAAGATTTTAAATCTTTTAAGTATAGAACGGATATTATCCGAAATTAAGGAAAAAACAGGTTAGATTTTTAACTCTAATTTGAAATTATGTTCTATATAAATTATAATTCACTATTAATTAAAAGTACGTGTCAAAGACCATTTTTTTATGTGAATTACAGGCTGAAAGACAGCAAATTTTATAAAAAATCCGTATTTTTATGTAAAAATATTTTAAAATTAAGTTTAGATATACAATAAAAGTGAGTTCAAAATGCATATAAAAAAACAGTTGGACGGTTTAGTGGACCAGCTTACTAACAGAAGTCTTATAGTTGTCGGTGATATTATGGTTGATAAATATATAAGAGGCGAAGTTAGCCGGATTTCTCCGGAGGCTCCTGTTCCGGTAGTAAAAATTACCCGGGAGCAACTTATGCCCGGAGGCGCGGGAAATGTGGTTAATAATCTTGCGGAATTTAGTACCCAAGTATATGTTGGAGGAGTGGTGGGGGCAGATTACTACGGCGAAAAGCTTGTCGCTATGCTTGAAAAAGAAGGCGGAGACAGCAGGGCTATTATACGTGAATCCAGCAGGATAACTACAGTGAAAACCCGGGTGATAGCTGTTCACCAGCAGGTGGTGAGAACAGATAGAGAAAAGATAGGAGAAATATCTCCTCAGGCGGCAAAAAAGATTTTAAATGAGTTGAAAAATATAGAACAACCTCCAGCCGGAATAATAATATCCGATTACGGTAAAGGAGTAGTGACCCGTCAGGTAATAAAAGATTTGATAAAATATGCCGGTCGATTTAATATACCTGTAGTCGTTGACCCTCAGATCGGTCATTTTTTTGAGTATAAAAATGTGACTGCAATTACTCCAAATCAGAAAGAGGCCGGAGCTGCTTTGGGTAGAAAAATTGAAACTGAAAAAGAAGTAATACAGGCCGCCGAAGAATTACTTAACCGTCTCAATTGTGATGTTGTACTTATTACCCGGGGGAGTAAAGGTATGGTCTTGGCCCAAAAAGATAAAAAAGAGCAAATCATTCCTACAGCCGCCAGAGAAGTTTTTGATGTGTCCGGTGCCGGAGATACTGTTACCGGTATTTTTACTCTTGCTTTATCCTCGGGTGTAAAAGCTATGGAAGCTGCGTTAATGGCTAATTATGCTGCGGCGGTGGTTGTCGGTAAATTGGGAACAGCGACAGTTAAACCCCGGGAATTAAAAGATAAACTGGGGAAAAAGTGAACTGCAAAACAGTTACTGTTATTCCGGCCCGGTTAGGGTCCACCCGGTTAAATGAAAAGCCTTTGATTGATTTAAAAGGTAAAACTTTAATTCAGCGAGTGTGGGAAAATGCTTTGAATTTAAAAAATTCCGATGAGTTAGTAATTGCTACGGATTCAGAAAAGATAAAAAAAACAGTTGAAAATTTTGGGGGAGTATGTTACCTAACTCCCCCCGACTTGAAATCCGGTTCCGACAGAGTAGCTTATACTGTTTCCCATTATATGGATGATATGGATATAGTTGTCAACTTACAGGGAGACGAACCCTTCATAGATACCGGAGTGGTTGACAAATTAATAGAACTGGCCAAACAGGAAAAGGCCGGACTGTATTCGGCTTATTATCCGGTAAACAGGGAGACTGCCGGAGATAAATCTGTGGTCAAGGTAGTTTTAAATAGTAAAAATAAAGCCCTTTATTTTTCTAGAAGTATGATTCCCTGGAATGCTCAAACTTACAATAAACATATTGGGGTATATGTATGGAAAAAAGATTCTCTTATGAAGTTTAGTTCGTCTGCAAGTTCTGAGCTTGAAAAGATAGAGAGACTGGAGCAGCTGAGATTTTTAGAAAAAGGGGGAACTATAATGATGCTGCCCAGTGCCGGAGACTCGCTGGGAATAGACACCCGGGATGATGTAAAAAGAGCAAAAAAGATAATAGGTGAAAAATGAAAAATTTTACTGTCAAAAATTTAAATATTTCAACTTTAGAGAAACCTCTGTTTGTGGCCGGCCCCTGTATTATAGAAAATTATAAGATGCTGGAGAAGACCACAAAATTTCTTATAAGCCAGACATCTAAAAAAGATATTCCTTTTATATTAAAAGTATCTTATGATAAGGCCAACCGTACTTCGATGGACTCGTTTAGAGGCCCGGGCTTGAAAAAAGGTTTAAAACTTATCCGTAAAATTAAAACAAAATTCAAGGTACCCATACTAATTGATATTCATTGTTCAAAAGAAGCTAAAAAAGCTGGAAAAGTGGCTGATTGTCTTCAGATACCCGCATTTTTATGCCGGCAGACAGATCTTATGATTTCTGCCGGCCAGACCGGATTACCGGTAAATATTAAAAAAGGACAGTTTATGGCTCCGGAGGCAATGGCATTGCAGGCCAAAAAAGCTATCCGGGGGGGAAGTCCCGGAGTTATCCTTACCGAACGCGGGACTGTATTTGGATACGGGGATCTAATAGTGGATATGAGGTCAATTATAGAAATGAGATCTGCCGGTTTTCCGGTTTTATTTGACGCCACTCATTCCCAGCAAAAACCGGCTGGTTCTACAAAAGAGACCGGAGGTACTAAAAAGTATATAATTCCCATGGCTCAAGCCGCCCTTACCGCCGGTGCCGGGGGAATATACTGTGAAGTGCATCCTGATCCCCCTAAGGCAAAAAGCGATAGTAAGACGCAGTTAAATTTTGAGGAATTTGCGGAATTGTTAGGTAAAGTATCTTAATAAATAAGTTTAGGAAAATAGCTATAGGATTTTTAAGGGCTAAAATTAGACAGGTTTAATTTAAATATGAACAAAATTTTAAAACGAGCGCAAAAAGTGTTAAATCAGGAAAGCAACGCCTTGGAAAAAATGGCCGATTCTTTGGATTGTGATTTTCAAAAGGCAGTAGAACTGATTAAAGAAACCGCCGGAAAAATAGTGGTAATGGGAGTGGGAAAGTCCGGATTGGTCGGGCAGAAATTGGCTGCTACTTTTTCTTCTACCGGTACTCCGGCTATATTTGTAAATGCAGCTGAAAGCTTACACGGAGATATAGGAGTTGTCGATTCCAAAGATTTAGTGTTAATACTTTCTAACAGCGGTACCACAGAGGAAATTGCTCTGGTGATACCTACAATAAAAAGATTTAATGTACCTATAGTAGCTATAACCGGAAACCGGAATTCCCAGTTGGGAAAAAGTTCGGATACTGTAATAGAGTTGAATATAGAAGGAGAGGCCTGTCCGATGAATTTAGTACCTACAACTTCGACAACTGTAATGCTTGCGCTCGGGGATGCTCTGGCAATAGTTTTATTGGAAGAGAAAGGGTTTAAAACCGAGGATTTTGCTACTTTGCATCCGGGAGGTACGCTGGGAAAAAAACTGCTTTTAAAGGTGAAAGATATCCTGAAAAAAAGGGAGGCAAATCCGGTGGTCAAACAGAGTGATACAGTTAAAAAGGCTTTGATGGAAATGACCCGGACCCGGATAGGTGCTACTGCGGTTGTAGATGAGCAGGGTCTGTTAGCCGGGTATTTCACTGATGGAGATCTTAGAAGAGAACTACAGAAAAACGGAGATATTCTTTCAAAAAAGATGAAAGATGTAATGAGTGAAAATCCCACCACGGTAGATGGGGATACTCTGGCGATAAAAGCCAGAGACATATTAAAAGAAAATAATTTTGATAACCTGCCGGTAATTTCTAAAACTAAAAGACCGGTGGGAATCATTGATGAACGTGATATAATTAAAGAGGGATTGTGAAATTGAACAAAAATTTAAAGAAAAAATTAAAACATATCAGTATTGTTTTTATGGATGTGGATGGCGTTTTAACTGATGGAAGCGCATTCTTTATTGATGGTAGATCTCCTAAAAGATGGAATGTTAAGGACCGGCTGGCAGTTAAAATATTGACTTCTTTAAAACAAGAAAACTTAAAAGTTATCTGGATATCCGGCCGGGACTCAAAAAATTTACAGACCCGGGCAAAAGAACTGGGGGTCACTGAAGCTCATTCAGGGGTGGGCAATAAGGTACCTCTTATGAAAAAGATCTGTGGAAATTATAACATAGATCCCAGATATTCAATGTACATTGGTGATGATCTGGTAGATCTTGCCTGTATTTCTTTTGCCGGTGTGAGTTGTTGCCCTTCTGATGCGGTTTCTGAAGTAAAAGAAAGAGTAGATTATATAGCCACTCTTCCCGGCGGGCGGGGGGCAGTCCGGGAAATAATAAAAGAGATACTTAAAATTAAGGGATACTGGGATAAAATAGTTAATAGCTATACAGAAGTGTGAATTTTAAAATTTTTAAAAATTTTTATAAAGCGGATGCCGTAAAGCAGGTCAGGCATCTGCTTTTAACGTTTTTTTTACTTATGTTCATAGCTTTTATAATAATTTTACCTTATAAAATTGCGCTGGCCGTGGGAAGAATTTTAGGGTTGGGAGTCTGTTTTTTGGCTCCGGTCTATAAAAAAAGAACAGTTAAAAATCTCAGAATAGCTTTTCCTGAAAAAAGTCCTTTGGAGATAAAAAAGATATGTATTGATTCTTATAAAAATATGGGCATGAATCTGGTGGATGTAGCTTTATTAAATTTCCGCCCCAAAGTTTTTTGGTTTAAGAGAATTAATTTTAAAAATGAGAAATATTTAAAAAATGCTTATCAATCAGGAAAAGGTATTATTTATTTGACCGCTCATATTAGTAACTGGGAGTTGATGGGGGCGTACTTATCGATGAAGGGGTATTCAATAAATGTGGTGGCAAAAAAAATTTATGATAAGAATTTAAATGACTTGCTGGTTAAGTTTTTAAGAGGAAATAAGGGAGTTAAAACAATTTACCGAGCAGGCCGGACCAATACCCGTAAAATGTTGAGAGCTTTAAAAAAGGGTGAAGTTCTGGGGATACTGATAGACCAGGATACCGATGTCGGAGGAACTTTTGTTAAATTTTTTGATCGTCCGGCATATACTCCGACAGCAGTTTCTCAGTTTTCCAGAATTCCGGATACGGTAGTAGTCCCCGGTTTTATATACCGGAAAAAAGATAAAAGTTATCAACTTGAATTGCAACCCCCCCGTACCGCCGGTAAAAATGTTAAAGTCGAAACTCAGGAATTCACCCAAATAATTGAAAATTTTATTCGTAGGTTTCCCGCTCAGTGGGTATGGATGCATCCCAGATGGAAGAGCCGTCCTTAGGGCTTAATGTACCGGGTGCACTTTGTAGTACGGGAGTTTAGCATGAAAAAATATATATTAGTTTTAGGGTTATTGATTTTGTGGGGATGTCAAGAAGATATTCCAAGAGAGGAATTGCCAGCCCCAAATAAAAGTGGAAGAGAGGTTAGTAATTTTACTCTTATAGAAACTGACGGACAGATAAAAAAATGGACTTTAAAAGCAAAACGAGCTGTATTTAAAGAAGTTGACGGAGAAGCGGAACAGATTTTAAATATACAGGATTATAAAGTAAATTTTCACGAAGAATCAGGTCAGCCCGATACTGTGTTGACCGGCAAGATTGGTACTTACAACCGTAACACTCAGGAAATACTAACTTCCCGGGCAGTGACCATTACCCGGGAGGATAAAAAAGTTTTGACCAGTAATGTGAAATGGGACCCTGATGAAGAAATTTTTATTACAGAGGAGAAAGTAGAAATCCATGATGAGGGCGGAGTAATCCGGGGTAGAGGGATGACAGCCACCCGAGATTTAGAAAAAATAACCATTATGGAACAGGTGTCCGCTGAGGTAAAATAAAGATTTAAAATGTATAAAATAATTTTATCTAATATTATAGTTTTTGGACTAGCCGGGATTTTGTTCGGGCAAAGCCCGGGAATCTCTCCCCGAGTTAATATTGAAAGTTCTTCTATTAATATTCTTAAACGGGGCAGAGTAACAGAATTTGTGGGAGATGTAACAATAACGGGGGAGAATTACCGGGTAAATGCGGATAGGGCGGTTTCTTATAGAGAAAAAAACACCATAGAAGCTACTGGAAATGTCCGGGTGGTGTACAGTACTGACACAGGAAAACTTGAAGGTTGGTGTGATAAAGTTATAATAAATCAAGAGAAAAAAATAATAAATTTAACCCGTAATGTAAGGACTGTTTATGAATTGAAAAGATCAGCAGAAAATGATCGGGTAGAGATAAGGGCTGATGAGGCCGATATAGATTATTCAAAAGGCAGAAAGGCTTTGTATAAAGGCGATGTGGAAGTTGTGACTGGCAATACCCGAATTTTCTCCGACAAGGCCCGGTATTCGGATATAAATGGTATACTTGAATTCGGGGGTAATTCCGGTCAGCCCCGGGCGGTTACGGAAACTTCTCAGTTTAAATCTGTATATAAAGCGGATAGTCTTAATTATTATGTTGATGAGGAATATTTAGAGAGTGAAGGAAACGCTCATGCCAGGATATATATAAATGAGTCTGAGATGTGAAAATTTAGTAAAAGCTTATAAAGGAAAAAAGGTTGTCGACCGGGTAAGTATTGAAGTTAGCCGGGGTGAGATAGTGGGTTTGTTAGGACCTAACGGAGCGGGAAAAACCACCTCGTTTAACATGATAACCGGTCTTATAGAGCCTGAATCCGGCAAAGTATATATGGAAGATAACGAAATAACCAGATTGCCTATGTACAAAAGAGCCAGGTTAGGGATAAGTTACTTAACCCAGCAGCCGTCTATATTTAGAAATTTAAGTGTGGAAGATAATTTAAAAGCGGTACTTGAGACAGTTTTTAAAAGCAATAAGAAAATAGAAAAAAAATGTAACAAACTGATAAGTAAACTGGGTATCACCAAGGTAAGAAAAAGAAAAGCTGTACTGTTGTCGGGAGGGGAAAAGAGAAGAGTGGAAATAGCCAGGTCTCTTATAAGGGATCCGGTTATGATGCTTTTAGATGAACCGTTTGTTGGTATTGACCCGATAGCCGTAAATGACATACAGGAAATTTTACACAAGTTTAAAAAAGAAAATTTAGGTATACTTATAACTGACCATAATGTAAGGGAAACATTGCAGATTATAGACAGAGCTTATATAATGTATGAAGGAAAGATATTAATGTCCGGAAGCCGGGATGAGCTTCTGGAGTCCCCGGCAGCTAGAAAAGTATATTTGGGCAATAAATTTAGAATGTAAAAATACAAGGAGGTATATTTACTATGAAAATCAATGTAACTGCAAGGCATTTAGAATTGACCCCGTCACTTAAGGAATACGCAGAAAAAAAAGTAATGAAGTTAAAGAAATTCTCGGACAGGATAACGCAGGCAAAAATAATTCTTGATGTGGAAAAGGAAAGACATATTGTGGAGATATTACTTAATATCGCTCAGAAACGGATAGCCGGAAAAGCAGTAGCCGGTGACATGTACGCGGCGATAGATTTAGCTGCGGATAAAGTTACTAAGCAGTTAAAGAAAAAAGTGGATAAGATGAAAGAACATAAACATTCTCCGTCTTATTCTAAAGTGGCTAACCTGATATGGAATGATAAAAAAATAACTGAAAAAAGAGCAAAACCCACCGAACCTCAGCTGGATGAAGTCAGAAATATGAACATAAAAGTTCAAACTACTGGGGAGGCGCTGGATTCCTTACAGGACAGGAATTTAAATTTTTGGGTATATAAGGAAAAGGGGTCTGATACATTTAATATAGTGTACAGGCATGATGATGGTTCATACGGAATGATGATATTGCAATAAGGAGCATGAATAACTATGAGATTAAGAGAGTTACTTAATAAAAACTGTATTAATTTGAATTTGGAAGCAAAAGATAAAGTTGGGCATATCAAAGAAATGGTTGCGTTACTGTCCGCTGCCGGAAAAATAACAGCTGGAAAATCCGATATAATATGCGAAAAAATAATGGAAAGAGAAAAAATGGGTTCAACAGGAATAGGTGATGGAGTGGCTATTCCCCATATAAAGACAGAAGATGTAGATAAGATTGTGGGCGCGTTCGGTATTTCTAAAAAAGGAATTGAGTTTGATTCCTTGGATGGCCAGCCGGTATATTTATCATTTTTACTTTTAACTCCTCAGGGCGAAAAAAATAATCATCTTCAGGCCCTGGCTGAAATTTCGGCTTTTTTTAAGGACAATCAGTCTCGGAATGAGTTGATGGAAATGGATAGTTCCAAGAAGGCCTATAAATATATTAAAAAGTTATAGATGGATATTGCGCTCGATAAAATACTAAAAAAACTTCCCAAAAAAATTAATATAAAGAGGGTGGCGGGTGAGGATTATATTAAAAGGTACAAAATAAAATATGATTATGTAAATGTTTTGGGGATGGAATTGGTTGGTTTTCACAGCAGATTAAAAGCTAAGCAGGTACAGTTGATTGATAAAAAGAGTTATTCTTTTTTTAAAAAACTGGATAAAGAGCAAAAAGAAAAAAATTTAAATAAGATATTTAACTGTAGGATTCCATGTATAATTTTTACCGATGATATCGAGCCTGACATCAGAATAATCAAAATGGCCACTGCCAGTAAGGTACCGGTTTTTAAAACTAAAATGGAAAGATGGAGATGTGTCTGGGAGACACATAGATTGCTGAAAAAAATTTTTGCGCCCAAACAAAATTACAGGGGTACAATGATGGAAGTGTTCGGCATAGGGGTTCTTATCACCGGAAAAAGCAATATCGGAAAAAGCGAATGTGCGCTCGACCTACTGTACCGGGGACACTGTCTGGTAGGAGATGATGTTGTTGAAGTAACCAGAAGATCTGGTAGTGTAGTTCTGGCCCGGGGAAAATATCCCATAGCTCATAGGATGGAGTTAAGAGGGGTCGGAATAGTGGATATTATTAAATTGATGGGTATCGGAGCGGTGAAAGAGGTCCAGAAAATTGATATACTGCTCGGACTGGAAAGATGGAAAGAAAACAAAAAATATGAACGGTTGGGTATAGAGCAGAAGTATAGAAAAATTTTTGATGTTGATATACCTTATATAGAAATACCGGTAGCTCCGGGAAGAAATACGGCAAACATGGTCGAGATGGCGGCTATGAATTACAGACTCAGGAAAAGAGGGATAGTCCCTGGAGAAGAGCTGGACGAACTAGTAAGAGAGAGAATGGAAAATGAACAGTTGTAGTACCGGGCCGCCGGATATAGTAATTGTCACCGGTATTTCAGGTGCCGGAAAAAGTGTGGCGATTAAATCAATAGAAGATTTTGGGGGGTTCTGCGTTGACAACATGCCTGCAGCCCTGGTTTTGAAATTTGTGAAACTTATTAAAAGTTCCAGTTATGCAGAGGCTATTATTGCCTTGGGTGTAGATGTCAGAAGTGAAGGTTTTATGGATGATATATTTGAAATTTTATCCCGAACCGAAAAACTGGGTTACAATAATAAAATAATATTTATGGAGGCTTCCGAAGAGACTATTATACGAAGATACAGTGAATCCCGCCACCGGCATCCTCTGGATAAGGGGCAAGGAAGCCTTAAAAAAGCTCTTAAGGAGGAGAAAAAAAAACTGTCCCGTCTGCGAAAAGAAGCGGATTATATAATTGATACCAGCAGTTTAACTCCCCATCAGTTAAAATATAAACTAAAAGAAATTGTAATAGACGGCGAAAAGAATACTGTGAGTATTAATTTAATATCTTTTGGTTTTAAGTACGGTATTCCTACTGATATTGATATGCTTATTGATACCCGTCTTTTATCTAATCCTCATTATAAAGCAGTTCTTTCAGAGTTGAACGGAAATGATAAAAAAGTAAAGGATTTTATTTTAAAGAAAGAACTTAGTAGAAAATTTTTAGCCAAATATGAAGATCTGTTAAGTTTTATTATTCCCCGGTATGTTAAAGAGGGTAAAAGTTATATAAATATAGGAATAGGTTGTACAGGGGGAAAACATAGATCAGTGGTTGTCGCCGGAGAGGTCGCGGATTTTTTAGCAAAAAAAAACTATAAAGTTTATAAAAAAGATAGGGACATTAACTGCTGATGAAAATAGAAATTATTATTTCAACGCACGGTCAATTCGGCAAGGAACTTATAAATTCTGTAAGTAAAATAATGGGAAAAACTGAGGGAATAATTCATTTTAACATTCTCAGAACTCAGTCTATTGTAAAAGCAAAAGAAAGTTTCAAGAAATTAATGGAAAATAAATTAAAAGAAGGGGGAGTTTTAATAATGACCGATATGCTGGGTGGCACTCCTACTAATATTGCTCTACCGTTTTTAAAAAATGACAGCGTGGAAATAGTTACAGGTTTAAATTTACCTATGCTGATAAAAGCGGTAAGTAAAAAAAATAAGATAAAAAATTTAAGAGAGCTAGCCCGGATAGTTGAAAAAACCGGAGGGCAAAGTATTTTAAGCTGCCGGGAGAAAGTGGACAGTAAATAAAATGGATAAAACAGTATACCGGATAGATGATAGATTAATTCATGGACAAGTTATTGAGGGCTGGGTCCATAATTTAGGATTTACCCGGATAACTATAGCTTCAGACAGAGTAAATAACGACGAGGATTTCAAAACTATACTTAAATTCTCGGTTCCGGTTGAAATACGGGTTGATATATTAGATATTAAAAAACTGGCATGGAAAATAAATAGCGGTTATCTTGAAAAAGAAGATACAATAATTTTGTTTGAACGACCTAAGGATGTGCTGGATCTGATTGATTACGGAGTACATATAAACTCAGTAAATGTAGGCTGTATTCATTATGAAGGAAATAACTGTAAACTTAGAAAAAATATAGTAGTAGATATCAAAGATATATCGGTATTTAATGATATTAATGCTATGGGCACAAAACTGGAAGGACGGGCGCTTCCCCAGGATAAAAAAATTGATGTTATGAGTTTAATTGATAAATTATGAATCTATTACTGGCTGCCTTTATAGGAAGTTTGTGTGTAAGTGATTCAACGGTGGGGGGACAGTTTATGATATCCAGACCAATTTTTTGTGGTCCGGTTATCGGAATATTAACCGGAGATATTGTAGCTGGTTTATTTACCGGTATGCTAATGGAACTTATATGGATTACAGTTATTCCAATCGGTGGCTCTATACCCGCTGACTCAACTATTGTAACTGTTTTAGTAACTTATTTTGCTAATAATTCGGCGATAGGCTCCAGCAAGTCGTATATTGTTTTTCTAGTGCTGGTGTTAGTTCCTGTGGGAATACTTTTTAAAAAAATTGACATATTGCATAGGGCAAGAAATTTATATTTTGTTCAGAAAGTGGAAAGAAAATGTCGCGAGCATGAATTTAGCTATATAAACCGGGCAACCTATATAAGCACCGTTTTATTTATTTTTAAGGCTTTTCTTTTTTTAGTAATGATTATGCATCTGGGAAAAATAATTTTACCTGGGATATACAGATCTTTTCCGTTGCTCTTTAAAGATTCTCTTAATTTTTTATTTTATATAATTCCTTCGGTGGGATTGGGAATGGCCACCAATATTTTTATATTTAAAAAGTCTCAGCAAGGAGGAAAAAGTGAGCCTTATTAAAATTTATTTTAGAGCTTTTTTACTTCAGGCCACCTGGAATTTTGAAAAGATGCAAAGTCTTGGTTTTTTATATGCTATATTTCCCCAGCTTAAAATTTTATATAAAAATGAGCTAGATTTGGAACAGGCCTGTTTGAGACATCTGCATTTTTTCAATACTCATCCGTATATGGCCATGTTCGTGCTGGGATATTCCGTCCGGGCAGAAGAAGAAATAAGTCGGGGAGCTGGGTCCCCCAGAGCATTGAATACTTTTAAAAAACAGATTGGTGGTCCCTTGGCCGCTCTGGGAGATAAATTGTTCTGGTCCACCTGGCGTCCGCTGGTTGGACTTTTAGCGGTTTATATGGTAATTTGCGGATTGCAACCGGGCTATAATTATATTTACACCGGTTTTCTTTATGCTGTTCCAATAAGCTTTATTGTAGTATATAACAGTTTCCACGTATATTTCAGGTGTAGAGCTTTTTATTCAGCTTATACCCGAAGAACAGGGTTAGCACAGGCTTTAAAAAAAATCAATGACAATTTACTAATACGTGCTTTACCGGGTATAGGTCTGGGGCTGGTGCTACTTATTCTTATTACTGCTTTTTATAACTGGGGATGGTTCAAAGGAGGGGCATTGGTGGTAAGTACTATAGCTGTAATTTTCTTAAGAAGAAAATATAACAGTTTATCAGCTACTAAATTATTGTATTTGGTATCTATTGTTGGAGTTTTAACGAATTTATTGATAAGGATGATAGTGTAATGAAACAAAAAAAAATAAAAATAGAAAATGATTCTGGACTCCATGCCCGTGCGGCTGCCAAACTGGTGGAATGCGCTTCTAAATTTGATTCTCAGATAATTATAAGTAAAAACGGTCAGGAAGTGGATGGGAAAAGTATAATGGGTATCTTGACTTTAGCAGTTAACAAGGGATCGGAAATTAAAATTAAAATAGATGGCCATGATGAACAGGAAGCGTTTGAAAATATTAAAAAATTAATAAAAGGAAAATTCGCGAATTGACGGTACAGTTTTTAAAAAGAAAGGTTAAAATATGAAACTTAAAGGTACACCTGCATCTTCAGGTATAGCTATAGGACGGGCCCATCTTATGGAAGAGGACAACTACTGCGTCATAAAGAGAAATGTAGGAAAAAAACAGGTTAAAAAGGAGAAGGCCAGATTTAAAAACGCTATTTCCAATGCCCGGGAGGAATTTAAAAAACAGAAAGAACAAGTAGCTCGGGATATGGGAAAAAAGTATTCCCGGTTATTTGACGCCTATAATCTTATTTTAGACGATCCGCTTCTTTATCAGGATACTTTGGATATAATCTCTTCCGATCAGCTAAATGCCGAATATGCTCTTCAAACCGTAGTGGATAGAATTACCAAGACTTTTAACTTAATGGATGATGAGTATATGAAGGATAGAGTAAATGATATTCAGGACGTGGGCAATAAAGTTATGCGTATCCTTTTGGGGCAGAACCAGACTACTTTAAAGGACATTCAAAACAGAGTAGCTTTAATTGCCCATACTCTTCATCCCAGCGACGCTGTAGAGGTAAAAAAAGAAAAAGTAATCGGTTTTGCCACGGATATAGGTGGGCGGACCTCCCATATTGTTATAATGGCCGAATCTCTGAATATCCCGGCTGTAGTGGGTTTAAAAAGGGTCTCCCGGGAAGTTTCTCCCGGTGATTTAGTAATAATTGATGGTAACCGGGGTTTTGTTTTTATAAACCCCGAACCGGAGGTCATTAAAGAATACCGCCAGAAAAAAAGTGATCTAAAAGAAGATAGAAAAAAGTTAATTAAGTTGCAGGATAAACCGGCGGTGACCAAATGCGGGGTAAATATTTCGATTGCTGCCAATATAGAAGATGTAGATGAAGTTAACTATATATCTAAATTCGGACCGGACGGTATAGGATTGTACCGGACAGAATATCTTTATTTAAATCGATACGATCTTCCTTCTGAAAAAGAAATTTATGAAAATACGGTTAAAATTGCAAAAAAAATGAACGGTAAGAAAGTTATTGTGAGGACCGTTGATCTAGGAGCCGATAAACTGTCCAGGCAGTTGAAAATTAACCCGGAAAGAGATACTTTTATGGGGATGAGAGGGATAAGATTGAGTTTGGCTTATCCCGGGTTTTTTAAAACTCAGCTTCGGGCTTTTTTAAGAGCTTCCCGGGATTACGATATAGCGATAATGTATCCTTTGGTCACAACAGTAAAAGAAGTAAAAATAGCCAACCATATTTTAGGAGAAGTCATGGATGAACTGAAATCCGACGGAATAGAATTTAACAAAAATATTGAAATAGGCGCCATGATAGAGACTCCTTCAGCAGCTTTAGAAGTGGAGTTTTTTGCCCGGGAGGTGGATTTTTTTAGCATAGGAACTAATGATTTAATTCAATATACGATGGCGGTTAACAGAATTTCTGAATCTGTTTCCTATATGTATAATCCGGCGGAATTTTCAGTGTTAAGGTTAATAGAGAGAGTTATAAAAAAAGCGGGAGAAACTAAAAAATGGATAAGCATGTGCGGGGAGATGGCCGCCGATACTCTGTATACAGAGCTTCTTTTAGGTATGGGATTGAGAAAGTTCTCAATGAGTGCGGTAAATATTCCTAAAGTAAAACAGGTGGTAAGAAAAACTACCATTAAACGGTCAGAAACCCTTTTTGGTAAGATTAAAAATTTAGACAGCAGTCATAATATAACTGCAATTCTGCGCAGAAGCCGGGACAATCTTTTTAAATAGGATGCGAAATTTTACTGTAATTGCCCATATTGACCATGGAAAGTCCACTCTGTGTGACAGGATACTGGAGTTAACCGGTGATCTTAAAAAAGGGAAGCACAAAGAACTAATACTTGATTCTATGAATCTGGAACGGGAACGGGGAATTACCATAAAAGCCAAAGCGGTAAGAATTTTATATCGGGGAGAGTTTTTAAATATGGTAGATACTCCCGGTCATGTAGATTTTTCGTACGAAGTTTCCCGGTCCTTATCCGCCTGTGAAGCGGCTATACTCGTTGTGGATGCTTCGCAGGGAATACAGGCGCAGACGGTGGCTAACTATGAAGCAGCTCAAGAAAACGGGCTGAAGATAATCCCTGTTTTAAAC
>CAYZAK010000034.1:19123-20315 GCA_964476445.1 uncultured bacterium | reverse complement strand
TAAATAATATCTTATCATATTATTGCTGGTCCTTGAAACAGTAAATGCCCTAAATTAATATTAAGGCTTCAACTCTTTGAGAAGTGACAATTACAGTTCCGGGTTTGATAAAATTGTAAAATTATTTTACAGTCTGCCCGATTTTAGAATAGACCACAGTAACCAAAACCCTAAAACAGTGGCAAGTAGATAACCGACTAACCCAAACGCCGAAATTCCCAAAATCATCGGACCTTTATCGATCTGTATTATAAGTGAAGAAGCTACTATTAGCGCCGATATTATAAGGCTGAATGAAATACGGTTGGATATCTTGTCTAGAGTGTGAATTAAATTTTCAAGCCCCATATGTCTAAATTCTATTTCCAGTTTCCCGGTCTTTAATTTTTTCATTATCACCCGGGCCTGCTCGGGAAACCCATTAATAAATCTTAGTGCTGTTTTTGTCAGCATTTTGAAATCCATCCATAAATTACGAGGGCTGAACCTCTCTTTATATAATTTTTTGAGCTGAGGTTCTATAGTTTTCAATATATTTATATCCCCGCATAAATTTCTTACCATTTCTTCCGTGGTAAAGATAGCTTTTCCCACGTAAGTGTAGCCGGGATTAATTAAAATCTGATATCTCCGAACCAAATCAAAAATTTCAAGAAACGCCTTCCCCACCGATATGTCTTTAACCGATACTCCGATATACCGGTCCTTAATTTCCATGATTTCTCTAACCAAGGTCTCGGTTTCCACATCAATCTCACTTTCCGAGATAGCCATAATTTCCTGCAATATCCACTCCGGTTCGCTGGCCCGAACAGCCTCTAAAAGATCTATCAGCTGATTGCGCATCTTACGGCTCAATCTTCCCACCATACCAAAATCCAGATAAGTTATTTTTCCGTCTTCGGTATAGAGAATATTTCCGGGATGAGGATCAGCATGAAAAATACCGTCATTAAGAATTTGACGGATAATAACATTTATAAGCAATTTTGCAATCCTTTCCCGTTCCTTCTTTTCCAGCGAACTATTGGCCAGGGACCGCCCTTCAATATAGTCCATTACTATTAAGGACTCCGAAGATAATTTTTCCTTTACCTTAGGAATTATAACTCCGTCAAAGTTACGGTAGTTAAACCTAAATTTTTGTAACAGCATTACTTCTCTTTTAAAATCCAGTTCTCTTTTTAAAGTC
>CAYZAK010000034.1:0-19113 GCA_964476445.1 uncultured bacterium | reverse complement strand
TGAGCCATTTTTTCTGGTTGAAATATATGGGTAGCTTTTACGTTATTTTCCAAAAACTTGGCCACAAATCCTATCAAATTAAGATCAGCCTTAATTTCTTCCTCTATCCCTGGGCGCTGAACTTTTACAGCAACTTCCTCTCCGGATACCAGCCTGCCTTTATACACTTGGGCAATGGAGGCGGAAGCTATAGGTTTACGGATAAAAGTTATAAATTTATCTTCCCAGTTTTCTCCTAAGTTCTCTTTTATTACAGGTTCCATTTCCTCAAACGGCTGAGGTTCAACGGAATCCTGAAGTTTTGATAGTTCAACAATATATTTTTGGGGAACTATATCCGGTCTTATAGAAGCAAACTGTCCCAGTTTTATAAAAGTGGTACCCAATTCCTCCACCGCCATTCTAAGACGCCGGGGACGGGAATATTTTAGTTTGTCTTTCTGGGCCCGGGGAAGTATAAACTTACCCGGTATGGGAATATTAGAAAAAAACTCTCCAAATCCATAGGTGGCAAGAATCTGGATTAAGTTTTTAAGTCGTTTTATCTCATCTTTTCCCAACTGGGCTATAGAAAAAATATTCATAGTAGTTTAAATATAATAAAATTTTTAATTTCTTACAAACTTTTTATCTATTTGACAGACCTCGCAATAAAGTTAACATAAAACCAAGGCTATCAATTGAATAAATTTTGCTTATTTTTTTTGTCTTGATAAATTTTATTTGATTGAAATAAATTACCGGTTATGAATACTATTTCTATAAGGAGCTATATTATGAACGTAGAAAAAGGCAGTAAGGTAAAGGTGCATTACACAGGTAAATTAGATGACGGCAAATTATTTGATAAATCAAAAGAAGATCAACCCCTTGAATTTACAGTTGGAAAACAGGAAGTTATTCCCGGTTTTGAACAAGCGGTTAAAAGTATGGAAGTAGGTGAGGAAAAAACCTTTACTATAGATTCTGAAAATGCCTATGGGCCCCAAAATAAAGAGCTGATCAAAAAAGTTTCCCGGGATAATCTTCCGGATGAGCTGGAACCTGAAGAAGGCATGCTGCTACAAAGTCAAAATAAAGCCGGACAGACCAGACCGGTAGCCATAAAAGAAGTTTATCCGGACTATGTTAAAATAGATTTCAACCATCCCCTGGCCGGAGAAAATTTGACTTTTGATATCAAAGTCACTGATATATCCTCTTAAACTCTTGTTTTAAAATAATACATCCCATACAATTTGATAGAGTTATCTACTCTAAGGAGCCGGTAACAATAACTGAATTATTTTTTACTGGTTCCTTTTAAGGGAAATGACCATATTTAACCACTGACCCGGCCAGGCCCGGTTAATAACCCTTATCATGATAATATCACTTATTTAACGGTGTACCTGAAGAACATATTCACCGCTAAGAAACACCCTACTCTGAAAAACCAATTTCTACCGTTCAGAATTTACAGACAACTTTTTTAGGATAATATTCTATACGCCCATAGCTTTTTGTTAAATTTTTATATGCCTATTAAAATTAACCCCAAACACATAAGCACTGTTCCCCCAATATTGAAAGTGGTGATTTTCTCATCAAAAAACAACTTTCCTATAATTAAAGTAATCAGCATTCCCGATCTTTTTATAGCTATTACATAACTGACCAGGGTGAGCCTGAGAGCCACCATCTGACATATCACCATAAGCGCCCCAAATAACCCCAGTACAAAAAGTTTGCCCTTATGTTCTTTAATCTCTTTGGTAAACTCGGGGGTTTTATATTTTAGAAATGGTAAATACAATATAAGAAAACCGGTATTAAAAGCCACATTAAAAAAAAAGGGGCTGGAAGCTTCTACAGCCACTTTATCCATGGCACCGGCAAAACTCCAGATAAAAGCAACTATGAGCATAAGTAAAGATCCTTTTTCGTTCTTTATCTCTTTTATGGGGGCCAGAATACCCCGGGATATCTCTTTAAAATTAATAAGATACGCTCCGGCGGTAATTAAAATTATTCCGGCCAGGCCGGATAAATCGGGCAGTTCACCTAAAAACAAGTACCCCGTACCTATTAAAAATATAGGTGTTAAAGCAAGAAACGGATAGGTCAGACTCAACGGCGATACCTTAAGGGCGGTAACAAACAGGGTAAAGGCAACCATATTTAAAACTAAGGTTCCCGGCGCAGCCCAGAAAAATTTAGGGCCTATATCAGGTATACCCGTTATTAAAAGGGGTATAATAAGTACGGGTATGGCAAAAGAGAACATAGCCCAGGTAGTGGTAAACCTATCAACTTCTTTTGTAGTTTTCTTGATCCAGGCTCCCTGAGCAGCGTAAAAGACGGCAGTTAATATTGAAAGTATAAACCACATTTTTTAACCCTTACCGTAATTATATAGTTTGAAAATATCCATCCGTCAATCCCAGCTCCTTAGAATAAGAGACAATACTTTTATATTCTTCTTCCGTCAAGCGTCTACCTAATTTTTTATCCCCCACCGTTTTATAAGCCGGATGGTACTGGGCCATCAGGCTCAAGTAAAAATTATTTTTAAAATCCCTGGCTAAAAACTTTAATACTTCCCGGCTGTTACTTAAATATCCGGGCAGCACAAGGTGGCGGATTAAAAGACCGCGCTGGGCGACTCCTTCATCATCCATAGTAAACCCTCCCACCTGCCTTTGCATCTCTTTCAGGGCCTTTTTATTTATCTTAAAATAATTCTTAACCCCGCAAATTTTACTGCTTAATTTATTGGTTCCGAATTTAGCATCAGGCATATATATATCGATTAAACCCTCCAGTTTTTTCAGGGTTTTTACCTTTTCATAACCCCCGCAGTTGTAAATTATCGGTATCTTTAACTTTTCTGATTTTATGTTTTTTAAAATATCTATAATCTGCTTAGAATAGTGAGTGGGTGTCACCAGATTGATATTGTGGGCGCCCATTTCCTGTAATTTCAACATAATATTTTTAACCTCATCTTTTGTAAACCGGGTCCCGTTTCCAAGATGAGATATAGGATAATTCTGACAAAAACTGCATTGTAAAGAACAGTGTGAAAAAAATATTGTACCCGATCCCCGGGTACCGGAAACGGAAGGTTCTTCACCACGGTGAAGATTCCAGGAAGCTATTTTTATTTCACCGGAGGCTCCACATAATCCCTTCTCTTTAATCCGGTCTTTCTGACATTCCTTCGGGCATATTTTACAGTTTTGAAAATCTATATCACTGTAATTTTCCATTTAAGCGGTTTACGTAATTTTTAAGTTCGAATATCTCAGTCCATCTATCTAACACGAAAGTTGGAAAAATGGAATTATTATGCAACAACGGCTCCCGAATTATTTCTGAGGGCAGTAAATTTTCATCTTTAGACCCGGGAACCACGCCGTATTCAGAGAGTTCAACTTTTATTTTTAGATTGTGTAAAAATTCTGCGCTTTTCTGGACTTCTTTTAGCGACTGACCGGGGACCCCCATAATAAGATACGCGGAAATATTTGATTTTTTATATCCTGCTTTATCTAAATTTTTTACCGCTGTTTCCATACTATTTCGATTGTTTTTTATGCTTTTTTTGTTCTGACGGTTGTATAAAACATCTGCGGCAAGTTTGGGTATTCTAAAATTATTGAGGTAAAGTGTTTTTGCTGTTTTTTTATCCAGCCGGGAAACTTCCAGGCCGTTTGGAGTATAAAAATCAATTTTACCGGTTTTGGATGAACTGAGAAATTCCATAAGTTCTTCATTTCTAAGAAGGGAGTCATCGTAAAAAACAAATCTTTTGGTTTTGCACTTACTTTTAAGATAATTAATTTCAGCTTCTATTTTTTCTTTATTTTTACAAAAAAATCCGGAAGTTATTTTATTTATTCCACAGTAGGAGCAATTTCCCGGACAGCCAAGAGAGGTTCTAAACACCACATATTCATTGTCATAAAAAGAGTAATCCGGAGGCGGCCATTTAGAAAAGTCAAGGGAAGGTTCCCCTATATAATTTAAAAAACCATCTAAACCAGCCCCTTTAAATAAAGTGCATTCCGGTAAATGCTTTTGGGCGTGATTATAACACAAAGTAACATAAATTCCGCCTATCAGAATTTCTGTTTGGGGAAATTCTTTTTTTAATATATCCACTGTATCCACAAGCGACGGGTACCAGTATGTCATTCCCGAAGAAATTACAATATAATCCGGAGTTTTAACCTCCGCCACTAAATTTTTAAATTTTGTTTTGCCCAGTCCATAATGTTTATATCTTCGGGGATATTTTTTTAAAATTTGTTTTTTTTTGATTTCTGAACTCTGAAAATGACCACGCCCGGCCGAATCGCTTTTTGACGGGGGTAAGCGGGGATGATGACGGTCCATACAATCGATCAGATCAACACAGTGGCCTCTTTTTTTTAAAATGGCTGAAATATACAAAAGGCCCAGGGGTTTTAACCAGTAATCGTATGCCGCGAAATCATATATAAAAGGATTTACCAGAAGAAATCTCATGTTTTAAAGATATTATTCCTTTTTATCTTCAGGGATAATACTGGCCGGCTCAATGTGTACGGTGGCCTCAACTGCCAGTTTATCTCTTATTAACTTTTCTGTTCTGGAAACTTTATTGTGAGCTTCCGTCAAATTCATATCCCCTTCTAAGCAAAGATGAAAGGTAAGTTCTTTGTGTCCACCGTACTTATGTACATGAAAATGGTGGGCATATTTTGCTTCGGGTAACTCCTTTTTTATTAAAGAAAAAATTTGGTTTTTCAGTTCCAAAGAGATATTCTTACCTAATATACTGTCTACGGTATCTTTTAGTATATCGTAGACGGCATGAAAAAGAACTAAGGATATAATTATCCCCAATACTCCGTCCAGCCACCATATATCTCCCCCTAAAAGTATACTTATAACAATCACCACGGAGGTTATAGCGTCACTTCTATGATGCCATCCGTCTGCTCTCAAAGCGGAAGAATCTATTTTTTTTGACAGCCGGAAAGCCAGTTGGGCATTTAACTCTTTTACAATAACTGAAACAGCTATAACTACTACTGCAGATATGGTGAAAACTGCAGTCTCCCGGGCCCTTAGTTTAATAATTGATTCCCTAAAAAAATTAAAACTGACCGTACCTAAAAGAGTGGCTATTATAATAGAGATTATATTTTCCACCCTTCCATGTCCAAAAGGATGTTCCCGGTCGGCTTCCTTAGTAGAGATTTTGAAACCGGCTATTATCATAACTGAAGTAACAGAATCGGAAACCGTATGCCAGGCGTCAGCCATTATAGCTACGGAATTGCTTATCATCCCCACCCATAATTTCAATCCAAACAAAATTAAATTTATAACAATAGAGACCCAGCCTTCTAAATAACCGTATTTTTTCCGAACCTGGTCTGATTTTAAGGTATTTTTATTCATTAAATGATATGAACTATTCCAAAATATTATTCCAATAAAGGATATTACTGTTTACCGACAGGGTAAATATAGAGGGGGGTTTCCCGGTCGGTGTTAAGCACTTCAGCTACACCGGAATCATTAAAAGCGCCTATAGCTACGGTCCCTAAATTCAGCGATTCTGCAGCCAGATAAATATTCTGTCCGGAATGTCCGGCATCCATATGAACGTATCTTGTTCCCCTTTGCTGACCGTATCTCTGAGTAGTTCTTTCATAGTAAGCTGTTATAACCACATTAACCGGGGCATCTCTTATTACCTTCTGTCCCATGGCGGCACGGGATAACTCCCCCCGGCGATCTCCGGTTTCTATTTTATTTAAAGCGTTTTTTTCGGGATCGTAGTAATATACTCCCGGGTCTAAATCTTTAACTGAGTTTTCCCCTGTTACTATATAAAATTCAAGAGGATAACAGGCCCCAGCCGACGGAAATGTTCTGGTCGCCGCAGTCATGGCATCCAGCCCGGCCTCTTTTACTCCGCCGGCGGCCCAGAGTATGTTAGAGACTTCCTGAAGGGTAAGCGGTTCTTCAGAAAAACTCCTCACAGATTTTCTTTCACCAATACTATGTTCTAAATTTTTAGCCTCTGTAAAATTGGGATTGGGCAGTTCTAAAATGTTTTCCATATTTATATTTATCTCTCCATTTAGCCGGGCATCACACCCGATTACTATAAAAAAACAGAAAAACGAAATTAAGCTAATTTTATTTTGGAGCATAATTATCTATAATTTTAATATATTTCTGACCCTCTTCTTGTTTATCTCTTTTAAAACACCCGTTTGCGTATATTTTACATTTTCGTTTTAACTCTGTAAAGGCTTCTCTATACTGCTTTTGGGACAGTATTCCGCTATCCATTAGTTTGGTTATTGCCTTAACCCTAAACCGGTCCATTCCCATATATTTACGGGACTGCTGGTCTGAATGCCCCCCTTCCTTTTCGGTCAAAACCCGGTCAATTAAATATACCGGATACCGGGCCGCCACCCTGAGCCAGAAATCATAGTCCTCACAGGCCGGGAAGTTAACGTCAAATACTCCTACTTCTTTAAAAATATCCCTTTTCACAACCGACGTTGATATACTTATACAGCATAATCTCAAGCATCTTTTAAATACATATTCGGACGGTTTACGGTGCTTCTTTTTCTGATTTAAAATTTGGCCGTTCCGGTACCATTTTTCCTGGGTATGAAAGATATTGTATCCAGGATTATGATCAATTGTTTCCCTGGTTTTTTTAAGTTTATCTTTTAACCACCAGTCATCGGAATCAAGAAAAGCTATGTACCTTCCCATCGCCTGTTCAAGTCCTCTGTTTCGGGCCCGGCTAACCCCGCCGTTTTCCTGTCTAAGGTAAATTAATCTCTCATCCTTATAATTTTTTAGCATATGCCCGGTGCCGTCCGTAGAGCCGTCATCTACTACTATTAACTCCAAATCTTTAAAACTCTGGTTTAAAACAGAGTCTACAGCCTTAGGTAAAAAATCTCTGCGGTTATAAGTGGGAATTATTACGCTAAAATAATTCATTCTAAATTTATTTTTTTACTGATATCCATAATAAGTAATTGTAATAATATTACATTCAATAATAAAGGGTCCCCTCTGTACGGGTTTATTTTAGATTATGCCAATTGCCCGAATTCTAAAATTACCGTACAAATTTTTTATTTTAATGGAAGGGGACACCAAATGAAAATTTAATTTCATTGAACTCTTTCGTTATAACTAAATAAAATCTTATGATCTTCATGCTGGTGGCTCTATAATCGATATATTTCATACACATACGAGACCTGCATGATCTCAAATAAGAGCGACTGAAAAATAACCCCCTGTTCTTAAATATTATGCTCTGTCCTATAAAAAATACGGTAAAGATTCTCTAGTCTAAACTTTTTTTATTCTTTATCTCTTTCCGGTCCTCTCTTTCGGTCGCCCATCGGAAACATTCTTAAACTTCTCAGTTCTTCCCACTGTTCATCGGTTAAAATAGCCTTAAACTCTTTTAAAGATTTTACTCTGTGCAATAAAATCTCCCTCTGTAAACCTGCTATTTCTGAAACTAAACTATCTATTCTGTTATCGTTCAGTTCCTTTTGAGAAAGCTCAAACCGTAAATCTTTCTGTTTTAAACGCAAGTCGGATTGCAATTCCATTTTTTGTCTTTCATGCTGATGCTTTTGGGTCCGTAATCTTTCTTTTTGATTTTCGGTTAAATCCAGCTTTTTAATTAATCCTAAATGAGGGGCAGTTCCTTTTCTCACCGCTCTCACTCTATTTTTGCCTTCGCCTTCCCCATCCGGTTGCCGACCCGATGTAAAGCCCAGTCCTGCACAAAACATATAAACTGTTCCAACTAAAAAGAATACTTTTAACTTATTCATAAATTATTTCCTCCCAGTAGTTACCTTCTAAAAAGTAATCTACAACTGTCTTCTCCTCTTCAACAATATCACCATCCCAGGTTGATATTAAAGCTTCTTCTTCATAATAACTTAACTGTTTAACTATATATTTTTCTAACTCATTTCCGTTACTTTTCTGACTGGTTCCCAGTACTATTCCAAAAATCAATACCCCTAAAGCTACTACGGCGGGCCAGGAAATTATTAAGGGGTCCTCCAGTTTCTCAATTATTTTATCTTTTTCTATACTCCGCTCAATATTTTCCCAAACTTTTTTTGGCGGAGTAGATTTACAGGATTGCCGGAAATGTTGCTTTATTATCTTTAATTCCCGAATAAATTTCCGGCAATCCGGACAATTTTCAATATGCTCTTGAACACCTGCAGCGTTCTTTTCAGAAAATTCATCGTCAATATATTTATTTAATTTTTTTTTGGAACACCCTTTCATTATTTTCTCCCCGACGGAAAATCCTCTTCATATTCACTGGTATAAATTTTCCGAAGTTTATTTCTGGTACGGTATATTTTGGTCTTTACAGTGCCTAATTTCATATCCAAACTGTCAGAAATTTTTTTGTAACTAAACCCTTCTATCTCCCTTAATATTATTATTATCCGTTCTTCCGGCAACAGCTGGTTCAAAAGATTATCAATAATCTCTTTATTTTCCAACCTCCTCAACTTATTATCAGCTGCTTTTTCCTGTATCTGCATATTTTTTATTGACAAAGTTTTTCGGCGACTTTCTTTTACTGAGTAATTTAAAATAGTATTAACCGCCAATCTATAAAACCAGGTTGTAAACGAGGATCTAAAATTAAATGTCTCCAGTTTTTTGAAAAGTCGGATAAAAACTTCGGAGACCGCATCTTCGGCTATATTTTCAGAGCCGGTGTACTTTATAGCTAAATTCCATACAAAATCTTTGTATTCATTGTATATCGTTTTAAAGGCCACCCTATCACCGGCCAGGGCTTTTTTTACAGTTAAATCGTCCACTCTTATATCCATCTTTTACTTATTAGACAGTTCAAACTACAAAAAAGTTTCATTCTATTATTTTATCCTTCTTAAGCTCACCACTGATCCCGGCCGGGTTTTTAAAATATTTTCATCGTACGATAAATATTTATCTGCACTTTTAACCAGTAGCCATTTTGTCTTCCAGCCTGGCCAGTCCGGTTTTATAAAACGGTAGCCTCCTTTTAATTTTTTACCCTCCAATTTTACATGGATAGAACCTTCCCGGTACTGTTTTTGGATATCCTGGTACTCATCTTCCGGGTAAATTTTATACTTTCCTCTATCCCAGATAATTATTTCACCGGATTTGTCAGAGGACATATTTTCAAAATGTATATAAGATAAGGGATATTCATCAGTTTCTACAGCCAGCCTTTTTGCCGACGGATCTACTGTTGGCCCCCGGGGTACAATCCAACTTTTAAGAACCCCTCCAATTTCTAGTCTAAAATCATAATGAATCCGGTTAGTCCGGTGTTTATGTACCACAAATTCTGCCATTGATATTTTTATTTTTATTTATCAGTATCCATGAGTTGTATTTTTTTATATATTTTAATATTCAAAATACAGTGCTCTATTTTCAGCGCTGTTTTATCCTTTATTTTCTTATAAATAACTACCGGTTAAGTGGGTTTTATGATTTCCAACAGCTGTTTTCCAAAAATGAAATAACTGTGTATTTTTTAAAGTGCTGTTTTTTATTTGGTTTTATATGTACTGTAAGCTTCCATTGCAGTAGGAAAACCACAGGTTGAAATTAACATTAAAATAACCTGCTTAATTTCTTCTTCGGAGACTCCCGCTTCCCGGGCTTTTTCAATATGGGTCTTCAACGCCCGATGATGACCACTGGCCCCGGAAATGGCTATTTTTATAAGCCACCTGGTCTTATCCTCGAGAGGCCCGCTTTCCATATGTATCTCTTTACCCAGCCGGGCATGTTTCTGGTATACCCCGGGGAACTCTTCTTTAAATTCTTTAAAAATATCGTGAATATCTTTCACTTTGACCTCCTTTTTTTATGTAAACTTCCTAAACAACCAAAAATCTTTATATTTTAAATACATAAGAGCATAGCCCGAAAAACATCCGATCCAGTTGAAAATCATATCGTACATACTCATATGTCGACCGGGGACAAAACTCTGGTGGTATATTAAAGCCAGCACACGGGTTTTGGAATTATCCTCTCTAAAACTGGTGTAAACTAGGATATAGAGTATAAAATAAATTCCTATGTGAGCAGGTTTTCTAAAGTATAAATCCCATATTCCAAAAGGAGATTTTAATGAAGGAACCGAAGAAAGATAAAATATGAATCCGGCCCACAGAACGGCCGCGGTTAAGTTTTTAAAATTTATCTTATCAATTTCAGACCCCGTTTTCCAAATACGCTGAATTTTATCGTCTGCCTGTATATTCCTTTATTGTACATATTGCTCAATCTTTTTTTAGTCTAAAGGGCATCTTTCTTTCAAGTCGTACGTTCCTGATTTTTTTTAATTCTGAATTGTAGGTTGTCAGATACGAAGGATAAAGTTCCCGGCTAACTCTTTTATACAGTTTTAAATCCTCCCGGTTGTACCAGTTTAGAAATTTTGGATTTTTCATGGCAGACAGCAAGCTGTTTTTTATGGTATTCTCTTTTGATTTAAGTTTTTTACGATATCTTATATTTATCCTGTACGGATCCACAATATATAGTAATTTTACGAATTCATCGAACCGCCTGCTCAGCCACACCAAAAGATATTGATCGTTAAGTAACCTGTAAGCTTTTTGAGAATCGGGTTTCTCGGCAATTCTTTTTGTCATTACCGCTTGGAACCTTTCCTCTTTAATCCATTCCTCAAAAGGCCGTCACTCGTTACCCCTTTGAACATGATCCTGATACCGGGAGGCAGATCTTATCAAGGGGTCTCTCAGCAATGTTATAAAAAAAATATTTTGAGCTTTTAGATATCTTGTATATTCTACAAGATTGTGCCCGGCTATACTCTTTATTTTTACAAATATTTTACGGGCAAAATTTAAATCTTTCATGCATTTTTGTCTTTGCATAATCACAGTGAAAAAGCCCATTGGTATTCCGAAGAATAAATTTTAAAGTTGTTCCGGCAGTCTTATTATTATGGACAAATACAATTATCTGGTCCATTCAGTATGGGCCCATTTTTAAAACCCAATCTGCTTTTCAGGACTTTTTGTATCGGAAATCTTACCGTATTTTTTTTCATATCTTTTTATATTTTCCTGAAGAGCTTTTTGCAGCCTTTTGGCATGTCCGGGAGAAGTTATAAGCCGTGACCGGACTTTACCCTTGTTTGTACCCGGTGGTAAAAATATAAAATCTAGAATAAACTCTTCCCGTTTATGGTTAACCGAGCCTATATTTACATATTTCCCCATAGCTGTTTCTTCATCTATATTAATTTTAAGCTTTGTGTTTTTTTTGTTTTTTTTGTTTTTTTTAATTTTCTTTACCTCCTTTGTCCCGTCCTTCCAGTGTATGTAAACATGGTCTCCTTTTTGGTATTTTTTAGGATTCATTTCCTGTTAAATAAAATAAAACCAAACTTATCACTAAAGACAGTACAACAGCAGTTACCATCGGAAAACAAAAAGTACCCTTTTTTAATTATCATATACCGGGGATCCGCCCTAAACCCAGTTGATAAAGCAATCTCCCAGTTATAAAAATAATTTCCGTTATTATTAAAATATTTGCAATATGGTTCAATTCTTTGTTTTATGCTTTTAATTTATTAAATCTGGTCAGTTTCAATTATCCGAAGCTCGCTTATTCGGGCATTCTCTTTTATATTTAACCGGGTCAATATCTGTACGGAGATAACTATCTCGCCACTGGCTTCGGTATATAAGACAGGGTGTACCGCTCCGGCTTTTACAAACCTGGGATGGGACTGCACCAGGGCTTTTTGTCCCGGTGCTATTGTAAATCTTTCATTAAATTTAACCAGGTAACTTCCCCGGTCGAGGTTCCACCAGCCGTAATCATCCTCAACGTTCTTTTTCTTGGGTTTAAGTACCTTTTTATCAGATTCTTTATATTCGCCGCCACCAAAATCCAGCGAGCCGCCTCCGGTTAATTTATATATTCTTGCCACTGTTAAATCCACACAATACTTGTGGACCTGTTTTTTAGCGTAAACTATATTTTCCAAATATTGTGCTGCTTCTTTACCAGATAAAAATTTCATAATTTTCAACCTCCTCTGTCAGTTATCTTAAATTATTATCTAAAATTTTATAGGCAAGTTTTTTGCCCAGTTCAACTCCCGGCTGATTAAAAGGGTTTATCCCGAACATGTACCCGGCTATGCAGCAAGATTTTTCCAGCTGGTATAGCAACTCCCCCGAATTATAGGCATTTATACGGGGTATTTTTATATGAACGCTGGGTCTTTTTACCTCCCGCAAAGCTTTCTGGGTACCCTCTAGTTCGGCGTTAAAAAGGTCTCCCATATTTTTTTTATCTAAAAAATGACCGTCATAGGATAATTTTAAACCAGGTTTCTGTTCACTTACACTTAAAAAAGTTACCATTTTATCTTTTGGGCCTTCCATATAAAGCTGTACCTGAGAATGCTGATCTGTAGTACCCAGAGCTTTAACCGGAGTAGGTCCCACATGTTTGTTTTTACCCAGGGACTCGGCCCATAACTGCCTGAACCAGTCCGCTGTTCGTTCCAATTTCATTGAATAAGGCATAAAAACATTAATATTTTTATTTTTCTTAAAAAAATAATACTGCAAAGCTGCATATTGAACCGGAAAACTTTCTGCTTCTTCAGCATCGGCTGCTCCCTCTAAAAGTTTCTCTATATCTATTCCGCAAACACTTGCTGGAAACAATCCCACCTCGGAAAGAACAGAGAATCTCCCGCCCACATCTTCAGGAATAGAATAGGTAGTAATATTTTCTTTTTCAGCCACCTCCCTCAAAAACCCGTTACTGCCGGTAGTAAATACCAGGTGCTCTCTCCAATTTTCAGTTTTATTTTTTAATTTTTCCAGAAAATAAAAAAAGTTAGAAAGGGTCTCGGCAGTTCCTCCGGATTTAGTTATAACATTAAATACAGTATCTTCCGGATCTATAATTTCATCTAAACTTTTCACCCAATCCGGATCTATATTGTCCACTGCAAAAAACCGGGGAAATTCTTGGGGGTGTTTTAAATTATGATATGGGTGGTTTAACATATTGTGTAAAGTAATATTCCCTAGTGCAGAACCTCCAATACCCAGTACAACTATATTTTTAAATTTTCTGTATTTTTTTGCCTCTTTTTTAATGCTCTTAGCCTCATCAAACCTGAATGGTAACTTCATAAACCCGGGAATATCCTTTTTAACCTTTTTTAATTCCTTAAATCCCCGGTCGGTCAAAGAGTTTAATTTTTCCTGAGAAATTCCGTCCCATCCAATATTTTCGGCTAAACTGTTATCATAATTTAAACTTATCATACTATTAATATACCTATTTTCACAAAATAAGTTACCGTTCCCTCTATTAAGTGCCCGGAAACTGCTTCGCCGCCTTCTTTTCCCCCGGTCATATGTATATGAACTTTTCCGTCACTGATTAATCCATTACCGGTAAGCTCAACTTTTTCTTTAAAATGTTTTTCAAAATTTTCGGGGGGAGTTCTGTCGGAATTCTGTTTCATGGTAACCAGCGTAAAACTCTTTAATGCCCCAACCAGGGTAACTATAAGCCCTTTTTTTATACCCCGTTTTTTAATCTCACGTTCTAAAGTTTCAATAAGTTTTTCATTCTCTTTAACTTCTATTATATACTGCTTCATTTTTACACCTCATTTATTTTTAAGTTCGTTATAATCTTGGGTAAGTATTCTTTTTAAAAGTATACCGGTCATAGACCTTCGGTAGCCGGCGGTTGATCTGAAATCATCAATAGGCGAAGCTTCGGTCTCCAATATATCCCGGGCTTCTTTTAAAGTATTTTTATTTATTCTTTTGCCTTTTAAAAAATCTGCGGTCCGGCGGGCTAAAATACAGGTTGGGCCTACCGCGCCCAGGGCTATACGGATATTTTTTATTATTTTATCATCCATTTCCCATCTGGCTGCAACAGAAACTTTGGAAATAGCAAGGGCTTTGCGAGGGCCTAGTTTCCGGAAACCGGAATACGAATTTTTTTTAAGCGGTATTTTAACCGCTTTTATAATTTCTCCGGGCTCTAAAACATTATTTCCGGGACCCAGAAAAAACTCGGACACAGGTATTTCCTTAACCCGGTTGTGGGAGGGAACCAAAAATTCTGCCTGTAGTGCATATACCGGGGGTATGGTATCTCCGGCGGGATTGGAGTTGGCAATATTCCCCCCCAATGTCGCCAGATTTCTTATTAACGGGGACCCCATCTCTTCGGCTGCTCTAGCTAAAGATGTACAGTTTTTTCTTAAAACAGAAGATTCAGCGAGTTCACTCATATTAGTAAGCGAACCTATTATAATATATTTATCATTTTTTTCTATTCCCTTTAACTCTTCTTCTATGGCCGTAAGATCCACCCAGGGCCGGTCCGGTTGAATTTCATTCTCTTTTTTTAAGACCATAATATCGGTACCCCCGGCAATATAGTAGGCCCTACGGGTTCCGACTTCTTCAATAATATTTTCTATTTTTTTAGGTCTAATGTATTCCATGCTTTTCAACTATCCTTTTTTAAATATTTAGCCGCCAGTACTATGCCGTCTATAATTTTTGTATATCCTGTACACCGGCAAATATTTCCCGAAATTGCGACCCTTATATCTTCTCTGGAAGGGATATCCTTATAATTACGGTTTTTTAAAAAAGCATAGGCGGCGATTATAAAACCGGGAGTACAGAAACCGCATTGAACAGCACCGGATTCTACAAAAGCTTTTTGTATATATTTTATTTTACCCTCTTTTTCAAGACCTTCAAGAGTGTGCACTTCTTTATTTATAACCTGACCGGTTGCTATCATACATGAAGTAACCGCCCGGCCGTCAAAAAGAACAGTACATGTTCCGCACTCACCCCGGCCGCAACCTTCTTTTACGCTCTTTATATTAAAATCTTCTTTAAGAACTCTTAACAGGGGTTTTTCGGGAGAAAGTTCTTTCTGGACCGGAGTTCCGTTTAAAGTGAAAGAAATATTCATATATCAACCCTTTTTTTATTTAGTTCACGTAAAATATCTTCAGGCAGACAGGGAGTTTTTCTTACTCTTACTCCAACTGCATCGTAAATAGCATTTACCACCGCGGCTGCCGGCCCTACCATGGGCGGTTCACCTAAACCTTTAGCACCAAAAGGTCCCTCAGAATAAGCGGATTCCACTATTACAGGTTCAACATCGCACACATCCATAGAAGTGGGAATAGTGTACCCGGTAAAAGAGGGGTTTTGAATTATTCCTTCTTCCAGCACCAGTTTTTCCGTTAAAGCATAACCTATGGCCTGGACCGATCCGCCCTGAATCTGTCCTTCGGCGGACGGAGGATGTATGGCTTTACCTATATCATGCGCCCCCACAAACCGGATAACGTCTATTACTCCGGTTTCAGTATCCACTTCAACCTCACAAATATTAGTGGAAAAAGTATATACCGGATATGCATTACCCTGACCGTCTTCCGTATTAAAATCTACATTTTTAACCGTAAACCATCCCTGGGAGGCAACTTTTTCTCTACGTTCGTAGGCTTTTTTGACAACTTCTACATAATCAACTTCAGAGGTATCGCTTATATACCGGTTTTTATCTTTATCAACCTTGACCTGGTAAGGTTTCACCCCCAATATGCCAGCAGCCACTTCTTTTAAAGTCTCCCTTATTTTTTTAGCGGCGTCCATAACCGCTCGGCCCCCTACCATGGTACCCCGGGAAGCTACTGTAGGTCCGGAATCCGGTACCCTGGTGGTATCAGGTTCAATTATTTCCACCATATCATAAGAACATCCCAGAGTATCAGCGCAAATACGGTTAAAAACAGTTTCGGCTCCCTGCCCCATTTCAACGTTTCCAACCGCTACAAATACGGTTCCGTCCTCTTTTACGTACACCTGAGCTCCGGCTTTGGCAAAATATTTACCTTCCGCTCCCAAACCAACTCCGTAAAAAGTTGTTGAAATACCCACTCCCCTTTTCTTTACCCCCCGATCTTTGGCTCGGTGCCTTTTATATCTTATCTTAGCTAAGGATTTCTCCAGAGTTTCTTTCATACCGCAGGATTTGCCTATTTTTTGTCCGGTAGCGGTAATTGAACCGGTTTCCATAAGGTTTCTGCTTCTTAACTCCACCGGATCAATATCCAGTTTTTCAGCAAGTTCATCTATAAGGGATTCATTGGCAAAGTTAGCCTGGGGCTGACCGAACCCCCGCAGGGCTCCGCAGGGTACGGTATTGGTGGCCATGCCATAAGAGACAGCCCGGACATTGGGTATTTCATAGGGACCGGTTATATGTATTATGCCTCTCCAGGCCACAATAGGAGTAAGAGTGCAAAATGCACCTCCGTTTACTATAAATTCTGCCTCACAGGCCACTATATTACCATCCCGGGTGGCACCGTATTTAATCCGGGTACGGGCCGGATGTCTCTTGGACATGCTTATAAAATCTTCTTCTCTGTCATATATAATTCTTACTGGACGATCTGTTTTTAAAGCCAGTAAAGCTGCATGACTGGCTAGAATAGAAGGGACATCTTCTTTGCCCCCAAAACCTCCGCCGGTCACCGACTGGACCACCCTAACTTTTGAATAAGACAAGCCGGTAGTCTTAACCAGAGCATTGTGTACGTAAAACGGACACTGCATCGAGCCATAGGCAGCCACCCCGCCGTTCTGAGTAGGAGAAGCAACTATTCCCTGATTTTCAATATAACAGTGCACCTGATGACGGTTTTTATATACCTTTTCCACTATGACATCGGATTTTTTAAACCCTTTGTCCGTATCGCCTTTTCTTATTCTGAACTGGGAATGTATATTGTCATCCCCACCTACATAAACAGCATCCGGTTTCATAGCTTCTATATGATCGAATATACCTGGTAATTTTTCGTAATCCAGTTTTATACAGTTTGCCGCTTCCCTGGCCTGGGAAGGACTTTCTGCGGCCACTAAGGCCACCGGTTGCCCGTAAAACTTCATTGATTCCGCCGCCAAACAGGGATAATCTTCTTTGACAAACGGTACTACATTTTCTCCTGGAATATCTTTATAGGTAAGTACAGCACGTACACCGGGCATATTTTTTACCCGATCTAAATTTTTAAATCCTTTTAACCGACCATGAGCCACCGGACTTCTTACCGTAGCCCCGTGGAGTAAATTATTAAATTCAACGTCTTCAATAAACTCTGCTTTAGCCGATACTTTACGAGCAGCATCAACTCGGATATTTTTTTCTTTAACTTTATTTTGTTTGGTCTTTAAAACCATGGTTATTTATTATATCAATTATTATTTTTAAATCAATTCTATCCTCTCACTAAGTATCCTTTTTTAATATCAAAGATTTTCTGGGGATGGTACGGCTTCTAAAAAGCTGCTTTTACCCAATCTCTATTGTCTATCATAATTTATATTTCTCAAATACTTTTCTAAAATGAAAACCGTAAATTGAAAGTGTAACTGCCGTAGGAAAAATCTTGGGTTTTTTAATAAGAGCCCAGATAAGCAGTTTCCAGTAATAAATTCTTTCTTTTTCCAAAATCCCCAGTTTAACTGTTGATTTTATAAAGGCCATTATATGATGCCATTTAATTTTATTCTTTACTCTTGTTTTCGGATTGTAAACTTTAAGAAAATTTTTTACCCGCAAGTAATAATTTTGGGGTGAATAAATAGTTGAGACAATTTTTTTGTAACCAATTCTCAATTTCTCTGTATCCATATTGGGAATAAAATTGATTGAAAAATTCGTATTATCCCCTTGATTTTTATCTTTTAACAGTCGTCCCTCTTCTTTAAGTCTCCGGTAAAGCTGAGTCCCTTTAAGAGCGTTTAACAGTCCTACCATTGCCGTTGCTATTCCACTTTTCTGTATAAACTTAATCTGAGTTTCAAAAATTGATTTAGGGTCACTGTCAAAACCCACTATAAAACCTCCCTGAACTATCAAACCTTGCTTTTGAATTATTCTCACAGAAGTCAGGATATCTCTTCCCTGATTTTGATTTTTTCTACATTCAACCAGACTCTCTTCATTCGGGGACTCTATGCCTATAAAGACAGTATCAAAACCGGCAGCGGTCATAAGCCTCATCAACTTTCTATCATCGGCTAGATCTATAGAGGCCTGGGTATTGAAAGTAAACGGGTAATTTCTTTCTTTTGACCATTTTATAATAGCCGGCAATAACTTTTCTTTTATAACCTTGCGGTGCGCTATAAAATTATCATCAACGAAAAATATATTTTCTGTCCAGCCGGTCTTATATATCACTTCAAGCTCATTAATAATTTGTCCCACGCTCTTTCGCCTCATTTTATGGCCGAAAAGCTGAGTAATATCACAGAATTCACAATCATAGGGGCATCCACGAGAAAATTGAATACTCATAGTTGCATAATCTTTTTTATTAATTAAATTCCAATCCGGAGCCGGACTGTTTCTCATATTACACCATTTATCGGTATAGTAAAATTTACGGGGAGTACCATTTCTTAAATCAGTTAAAAATTGTTGGAAAGTAATTTCCGCTTCATTTAAAATATAATGGTCTATACCAGCAAATTCCTGGTACCCGGTAGTAAACATAGGTCCCCCGGCAACCAATCGAACATTCTTTTTTTGGCAACGTTCTATAACCTCTGTCGCAGATTTTTTTTGAATAGTCATCCCGCTTAAAAAAACCATATCGGCCCAGTCTAAGTGTTTATCTGTTAAAGGCTTAACATTTAAATCTATGAGTTTTTTGGACCAATCACGGGGAAGTATATTTGAAACAGTTAATAAACCCAGCGGGGGATGTGAAGCTTTTTTACCGATAAATTCTAATGCATATCTTAAACTCCAAAATGTACTTGGGTATCTGGGATAAACTAAAAGTATTTTTTTTCTTTTACCCATATTACTAATATTTTAGTAATTTAATGAAATTTATACAAATACTAAAACACGGATTCAATGACAAAGTGCAACATTCTAGTTAAAATGGAAAACGAA
>CAYZAK010000033.1:0-21846 GCA_964476445.1 uncultured bacterium | reverse complement strand
AATCGGAGGTTCACTGTACCAGTACTGGTGAAATCAGAAGGAATTTGTAATGCTTTTATTTCAAGTTTTAGCTAACAAAAAAGATGGTTAATTTGGTCCCTGAAACGGTAAATGCCCTAATTTATTATAACCGAATAAATATATTAACCCCGTATATAAATTTGAAATTAAATAAGAAATTAGTTATCATCGTTTCGAGATGAATGAAAAAGATGTAATAAAATATGTACTGGAAAAAACAGAAATTTTAAAAATGCCCAGTCAAAAACTTTCCACATTCGGGACAACTAATATTTCCTATTATCTTTTAAGTACTTTAGATGGGAATACACGTGTGCGTGCTGGGAAAGTAATTTCTCAGCGTCCAAAAATAATACAACCTTCCCAGATAGAACAGCTTTTTGAAGGTTTTGGGGAAAATTCAGAAAAATATGCCCGACAAATTTATGAGCAGTTTGGAGAGAATCCTAAAATACTGAATTATCAGTTCAAAAACAAACTTTCTTCCACTTCTAATACTTCTAAAACGCTGAACCAGGTATATGAGAGACTTTTAAAAGAAATTAAAAAGAAGGAGAACAATCTCCACGCCATAATTAAGACTGACGATAAAATATGGCAGATAGCTATGATGAAGTTTATTGTGGACTTATCTCTTAAGTCAGCCCAGGGAAATATTAACGATCTCAAAAACAGGGGCATGTTTACGGACAGTAGGGGAGTACCGGAGAATGTAAGAAACAGAATAGAATATTTATTTAAGGAAGCCAAAAAAAATAAAAGTAAAATAAAAAAACTGGGCAAGCTACTTAATGAATACGGGTTGTTTGAAGAATATGAAGATAGATTTTTCGGGTTAATGGATAAGTGACTAAAAAAGAACAAAAAAAGTTAATAGATAAGCTTTCTAAAAGCAGAAATTCAATTATTGAGCAGCTTGAAAAAGTTATAGTTGGACAGAAAAGAATAACTAATTTACTTTTGACTGCTCTTTTTGCCCGGGGTCATTGTCTAATAGTGGGAGTGCCCGGCCTGGCAAAAACTAAAATAGTAAAGAGTCTGGCCCAAATTTTGGATTTAAATTTCAGCCGTATTCAGTTTACTCCCGACCTTATGCCTTCGGATATTACCGGTACCGATGTAATAGAAGAAGATCAATCTACAGGTACAAGAAGTTTTCGATTTATAAAAGGACCCCTTTTTGCCAATGTGGTTTTAGCTGATGAAATAAACAGGACACCTCCAAAAACCCAGGCGGCTTTGCTTCAATCCATGCAGGAATACAAAGTAACCTGCGGTTCTCAAACTTATTCCCTGGAGCTTCCTTTTTTTGTGTTGGCTACCCAGAATCCCATAGAACAGGAGGGAACCTATCCTCTACCGGAAGCCCAGCTGGACAGATTTTTCTTTAGCCTTAAAATAGAATACCCGGATATTGCAGAAGAACAGGAAATAGTAAGATTAACTACGTTTGGCAAAGAGGCTGAAGTTGATAAGGTTTTAAACTCTGAAGAGATTATAAAACTTCAAAATATTGTTAAAAATATCCCGGTATCCGATGAAGTAATAAAATATACCGTTAATCTGGTAAATAGTACCCGACCGGACAACGGGGATGATTATATCAACAATTATGTCTCCTGGGGTGCCGGTCCCCGGGCTTCCCAGTATCTCATACTCGGAGCCAAGGCCAGGGCTATATTAAACGGGAAATACAATGTCTCCACAAACGACATCGATGCTTTAATGAAACCGGTCTTAAGACATAGAATTATAGTTAATTTTAACGCTGAGTCCGAAGGGGTTACCTCTGAAAATATAATTCAGTATCTGTTAGATAAAAAGTGAGTCTTACACTTTCACCCGCCTTTCTTAAAAAAGTTGCTTCTATGACTTTACGGGCAAGATATGTTGCCGAGGGAGTAATAAGTGGACTTCACCAGAGTCCTTATCGGGGTTCCAGTTTGGAGTTTGCTCAGCATCGCCAGTATGTTCCCGGTGATGAATTAAAATATTTGGACTGGAAAGTTTACGGCAGAACGGATCGTTATTATGTTAAACAGTTTCAGGAGGAGACTAATTTAAGGGGATACTGCATTCTGGATATTTCATCCTCTATGAAATTCCGTTCTGAATCCTCTGCAGTATCAAAACTGGAATACGCCTCTTATCTGGCTGCCGCATTTATTTATCTTATGATAAAACAGAGGGATTCTGCCGGGCTGATAACTTTTAATGATGAGATAAAAGAGTATATTCCCCCTCATAATTTCAAAGAACATATGCATCTTATAATGGATAAACTGGATAACGTAAAAGGGGGTGGGGAAACCGATTTTCAGGAGGTCTTTAACTGGATCGGCAAAAAAATAAAAAAACGAAGTTTACTGGTCATTTTTTCGGATTTTCTCTCTTCACCCGATTCTCTCATAAAAGCGCTTAAATACTTCCCCTTTTTAAAAAATGATGTAATTGTATTTCATATACTGGATCCGGCAGAAATCAATCTACCACATTCCGGGCCGGTGGTGTATAAGGATATGGAAAGTTCAAAAAAGCTTAAGACCAGGCCGGATATTATAAAAAAAGCATATAAAAAAAGAATACAAAAATATCTAAGTTCTCTTGAAAGAGGACTGCGAGCCCATCAGATAGACTACTACAGATATCTTACCGACATGAAACTGGATAAAGCTTTTAGCCAGTTTATAGAGGGAAGAAAAAAGATTATTTCATGAGCTTTTTAAATTCCATCTTTTTGTGGTTTATCCCCGTGGCCCTAGTTCCAGTTATAATCCACTTAATAAATAGGTCGCCGGTAAAAAAGATAGAATTTCCCACTGTTAAATTTCTTATGCCCGCTTCTAAGAAAGTTCTTCGTAAATTTAAATTATTGCAGTTGCTTCTTTTATTACTTAGGGTTTTTATAATTTTACTTTTAACTCTTGCTTTTGCCCGACCCGTATTTGAAGGATATCCTGAAAAAGAAGAAGAAATGAGATATAACATAATTCTTATAGATAATTCTTATACAATGAGTTATAAATTAGGTCATCAGACAGCACTTGATAAAGCTAAAGAGCTGGCCAAAAAGGTAGTTGAAACCACCGATGGAGAATTTGCGGTGGGAACTTTAAATGACGGTCTGAGTGGTATAACTGAGTTAAAAGGGGATAAGGAGTCATTACGAAGAGAAATAGATAATGTTTCCATTACCTACTTTAAGTCAGATATAATAAAAGGAGTAGAAAGTGCCGGGGAGTACGGAAAAGAAAATTTCCCCGAAGGGGCCAGCTACAATATTTTTCTGTTTTCGGATTTAAACAAAGCCGGATTTTCAGAAAAAAATTTTGGTGCACCGGCCAGAATGTCTGGGGTCAGATTTGTATTGGTGGAGGTTTGCGAGGGCAATAAAAATATTTTTTTCGAGGTGCCGGAAAATATAAATGGGTTTGCCGATATTCCGATAGACTTGTCTGTAAATATAAATTCATCTTATAACAGCGAAGGAACCGCAGAGATTATTGTAGATGGGAATAGTATAAATAAATCATTTTTTCAGATGGAGCAGAATAATACCGGGGAGATTATTTCAAAAGAAATATCCTTCAGACATAATTTTAACCGGCCCGGTAATTATCCGGGAAAAATTAATCTAGAGAGCAGATTGGAGATGGACCGGATCAGATTAGACAATGCTGTATATTTTAAAGCCGAAATTGCTCCCCGGCTTAGAGCTCTGATAGTTGACGGATCGCCAGGTTACACACTTATGGATTCAGAAAGCTATTTTTTTACCCGTGCTCTGTCCCCGGGAGCGTACTCTAGCCCTGTTGTATACCGGGTTGTTACCCCCCGGGAATTTGAAAATATTAATATTCGGGAATATGACCAGGTATTTTTATTAAACGCCTCTTTGACCGATAATATGGCCGACCGGTTATTACAGTTTTCCCAGACCGGCGGAGCGATAGGCATCTTTGCGGGTGATAATTTGAATTTTGAAGTCTATGCCGATTTTATAGAAGCTTTAATGCCTGTAGAATTACTATCTCGGGAATCTGTAAAAGTGGGGAGCGACAGCCGTGAAAATAACATTAAATCCACCGGAGATTTTACCTCTATTTTTCAACCTTCCGGCGCCAATCCCGGAATTACAGAAATTTTAAGGACTAGGGCCCAAGGAAAGTTTGAACCGGTATTGAAACTGGATCAAAATCCTCTGCTGTGGATATATTCGGCGGCCAGGGCTAATACCACTTTTTTTACATCTTCTGCCAGCGCCAGGTGGGGGGAGTTCCCTTTAAAATCCCCATATCCGGCGTTTATAAATATTTTGGTGAAAAAGATGGCTACCGGAGTCAGTGAAGCAGAAAAAATAGATTATAAAGTAGGGGATATTTTAGAAATAGAATCCCATGAACTAGATAAAGTAAAAATCCAGTCCGGCGCGGAAGAAAAAAATCTAGAATCTGCACTGGAGAAACTTCCCCGGGCTACCGTCCCCGGAAATTATATAATTGATCAAAAAATTATTCCGGTAAATATGGATTTCAAAGGGGGGGGGTCTAAACTTGAAAGTTTAGACGGAGAAGATGTAAAACAAATTTTTGAAGCAGGCCAGCGGGTATTTTACGTCCCCTATTCGGATGATATTTATTCGGATATCATAAGACAAATTACCGGGGAAGAAAAAAGCACGATATTTTTAATTATAGCTTTTATTATGCTTATATGCGAGGAGATACTCAGAAGGTATATCCAGTTTGCCCAAAGATAATTTAAAAAAATTTACCTATAGTTATAAAATTTAAAGTTGCGTATATACAATAAATTAGTATAATTCTATGACATGGGTGAAATAAAAATACTAAAAAGCAGTTCCTGTGGATTTTGTTCCGGGGTAAGAAGAGCAATAAAAATGGCTGAAGCCCAAAAAGGTAAACACCCTGTTTATACCTTAGGTCCTATTATCCATAATCCCCAGGTTGTTGAAAATTTAAAAAAAAATAATATAATACCAATAGATAATCTAAAAAATATTACCGGGCAGAGTACTGTTTTAATACGAAGTCACGGAATTTCTTTAGAAAAGGAAAAAGAACTCTATAACCGGGATTTAAATATAAATGATGCGACCTGCCCGAATGTGAAAAGGGCTCACCGGATAAGTGGAGAATTTAAAAATAAAGTTGATAGAGTATTTATAGCTGGGATAAAGTCTCACCCGGAAGTTAAGGGAATTCTATCCCGAGCTAAAAGAAAGAGTACAGTTATTACTGCTCCTGAAAAAGCCCGGGAAGTTAAAGTTTTTAAGACCGGCGGGTTACTGGCCCAGACTACTTTTAAAAAGAAAAAATTCTTTGAAATTGCGGATATTCTTCTTAGAAAAGCTAAAGAGTCGCTGGAAATACAAAATACAATTTGCCGGGAGACTCTTATCCGTCAAAGGGAACTTAAAAAATTGGCCCTGGAGGTAGATGTTTTAATAGTAATAGGGGGGAAAAATAGTTCTAATACAAAAAGATTGCATGAAATAGGCAAAGAAAGAGTTAAAACCCACCATGTGGAAGTGCCTGAGGATATTGATAAGAACTGGTTTATCAATAAATCCCAAGTGGGAATAATTACCGGAGCATCCACTCCGTTAATTATGGTGAAAAAAATAGTAAAGGAAATACAAAAGGTAACAAAACGGATACAATCCGTGCAAAATAAAAAGAGGTAAAGTATGGTAGAAGAAAAAATTAGTATGGAAGATGTTGTTAAACAGGTAGAAAAAGTACAGACTGACAACATTGTTAAGGGAACAGTTCTTGATGTAGATGAAAAGGAAGGCGAGGTATTAGTTGATATTGGTCACAAACAGGAAGGTATTGTAAATCTGGCCGAATTTGACGAAGAAGTAAAAATTGGAGATGAAGTTGAAGTATATATTGTAAATATAAGACGACATTACGAAGAACTTATAAAACTGTCCCATTCCAAAGCTAAATTAGAGAAAAAGTTTAACGAACTTGAAAATGTGTATGAAGATGACCTTGTTATAGACGCCTATATAGAAAAAAGAGTTAAAGGGGGGTTAATTGTAGATCTTTTAAACGGAGTAAAAGCATTTATGCCCGCCTCACTGGCCGGTTATCCTATGGTTAAAAATCTGGATTCGGTAGTGGAAAAAACTGTACCATGTAAAATAATAGAATTTAATAAACGTCAGAAAAATATCATAGTTTCCTGGAAAAAAGCGGTTGAAGAAGATGTAAGAAGAAAAAGAGAAGAATTATTTGAACAACTGTATCCCGGAAAATTAATTAAAGGTACCGTTTCAGGCATAAAAAGTTTTGGAGCCTTTATAAATCTGGGCGGAATTGACGGACTTCTACATATAAGTGAACTTTCCTGGGGACATGTCGATAAAGTTGAAGATGTTTTGGGAAAAGGTGAAGAAGTGGAAGTTAAAGTGAAAAGTTTTGATCCCAAATCCAACCGTATTGCATTGAGTTTAAAAGAAACTAAGCCCCATCCGTGGGAAAATATAGAAGAGAAATATGAGGCCGGCCAGGTAGTAAAAGGAACCGTCACCGGAGTTACCAGTTATGGAGCTTTTGTAAAACTTGAAGAAGGGGTGGAAGGTCTGGTTCGTATAGAAGAAATTTCCTGGACCGACAAAGTAAATCACGCCGGAGATAAACTTGCTAAAGGTGATGAAGTAAAAGTTAAGATCCTCTCTGTGGAACCGGAAAGTAAAAGGATAGCACTCAGTATCAAACAGGCTAAACCTAACCCTTGGGAAGAAGTCGATGAAAAATATAATGTGGGAAATGTTATTGAGGGAGAAATAACCCATCTTACCAATTTTGGAGCCTTTATGATGTTAAAGGAAGGGGTGGAAGGTTTGATTCACATCTCTGATATGTCCTGGAGCGAAAATATCGGGCATCCTTCTGAAGTAGTAGAAGTGGGAGATAAAGTTGAGGTTAAAATTCTGGGAATAGATATAGATAAACAGAAAATTTCTCTTGGTTTAAAACAATTAGAAGATAATCCTTACAACGATTATCCCAAGGGATCGGTAGTGAAAGATTGTGATATTAAACGGGTTCAGAGATCTGGAGCCTACGTAGAGTTGGACAACGGTCTGGAAGCTTATTTACATATATCCAATTATTCCAAAAAAAGAATTGAAGATTTACGGGACCATCTGGAAGAGGGAAATACAATAGATGCCTGTAAAGTAATAAAATGTAACCCTAAAAGAGATAGGCTGGAAGTCAGCATTAAAAAATTAATAATTGATAAAGAGCAGAAAGAGATGGAAAAGTATATAGATTCTCCTGGGAGTTCAGGCGCTAAGTTAAGAGATGTTTTGGGAGATAAATTAAGCGGCATAATGGATGACGACAGTTAGTAGTATTATCTAAAATATCTAAAATGCGTAAATTAATCTTTTTTGTTTTTTTTTTGTTCTACAGTTTCAGAACTTGGATGCCTTTCAGGTTCGAAAAACAAATTTTAACTGGCAAATAGCCGAAACTGATAATTTTAAAGTATATTATTATCCCGACCGGGAAGATAAATTTGAGATATCCCACCTGTTAGAAAAACTGGAGTATACTCATACTCATGTATCGTTAAAACTAAATACCGTATTTGATAGAAAAACGCCGGTATTTATTTACCATACCCATAATGATTTTAAGCAGAATAGAATAGCGCCGGTCGGTGAAGGAACAGAAGGCTTTTCGGAACTTTATAAATCCAGATTAGTTATACCCAACCGTAATTCCAATTATGACATGGAACACCTTATGGCTCACGAGTATACTCATATTGCCCAGTTTGAATTACTCTACGGGGGGTTCTGGCGATCTGCAAAGTTGATAAAAGGGCTAACCGGTTTAGTGCCTTTGTGGATAATGGAGGGGCAGGCCGAACATGTTTCCCATGAGATTTTAGACCGAAACTGGTCGGCTTATGATAAAATGGTATTAAGAGACGCTGTTTTATACGATAATTTATACAATTTTAGAGAGTTACACAATTTTAACGCTATTTATAAAGATGTATATCTGGGCTACAAGCAGGGCCATTCGGCAATTGACTACCTGGTTGAAGAAGAGGGCCCGGAGATTAATTTTAAGTTGCTCCGTTCTTTTAGAAATAATATCGACCCTATGGTGGCCTTTGAAGAAGCGGTGGAAAGTTTTGCTTCTTTAAGAGATTTTAATCTTAAATGGCAAGATGATCTGGAAACCCGGGTAAAAGAATTTGTAAAAGGTAAAGAAAAAGGGGAGGATATTTATACTACCCGGTTAAACGAAGGTAAGTACGCTGTACTCAATCCCGTTTCATCCGGAAGGGGTTTGTATTACGTAAGTGATAAGTGGGGACCTTATGAAATATATAAATATAAACCGGAAGGAGAAAAAAAACGGGTTATTAAAAATTTTTTCGGGTCCGAAGTCGACAGTTTAGTTACAGGCAGAAGATATGACCGAATAATTGATTATAACTCTAATTCTAATATACTGACTTTTTGTGCAAATAAGAACAACCGGAGTTATCTTTATTTATACCGGCCGGGAAATAACAGCATTGAAAAAATAGATTTTAAAAACTTATCTGAATTGCGGTCGCCATCTTTAAATGAACAAGGGGATAAAATTGTATTTTCTGGTTTTAAAAATTTCAAAAGAGATATTTATGTATATAATATTAATACCCGGCAGCTTAAGCAGATTACAAACGATAAGTATATTGATTACGGCCCGGTGTTTAAAAATTCCGATCGGGAAATACTGGTTTCTACTGAAAGAAATTACAGTACGGATCTAAGAGAAATCTATCTTGAAAACGGGGTAAGTAAGTGGATTACTGATACCCCGGCCAATGAGATCCATCCGATTGAGGGCCCGGAAGATAAAATATATTTTTCTTCCGATAAGAATGATGTTTTCAATATATATGAATACGACAGCAGTAAATCTTTGAAAACAGCATTGAGTAATGTTACCGGCGGTCTATTTTATCCTAACCTTTTTAATTCAAATACAATTATATTTTCCAGTTATTTTGACGGTAGCTACAAAATACAGATTTCCTCTTTTCCGGAAAATGAAATATTACCCGAATTAAAAAGAAGGCATTACGGCTCCCTGGAAGCGAAAGGCGATTTTGAATTAGAAAATGCCCGGTTTAGTGATCCTGAATTTAATTTTTCCACCGATCTTTTTTTACCCAGTTTTCTTTATTCTACGGAGATAGGTTTTCTGGGAGGGGGGTATTACCGGGGTTCAGATATATTGGGGCATCATACCCTTGATTTTTACGGTTGGGCCTGGACGGATGTATATGAAATAAGCGGTCAATATATTCTAAAGAAATGGAGACCGGATATATTTGTCTCCGGTATTTTTGACCGGCAAACATACGCGCTAAAAAATGAGGACGGAGAAACGGAAATTGAGAGTGATCGTCGAAACAGAGGTACTGTAGGTTATTCGTACCCGTTAAGTTCAAATTTAAGAGTATCTAATTGGGTAAGAGTTATAGATAGAAATATACAGAATGATACTACCGGAGAAAAAATTTTAAATTACACCGATACGGGTTTGGGGGCGGGCATTATCCGCAATACTGTTTTTTTAGAACCGTTTACTGCTTTCCGGGGCAGTATTACGGAGTTTTCAGTATTTACTTCACCAAGATTGTTAAAAAACGACCTCAGATATAATACATACATGGCCAATATAAGAAAATATTATCCCTTAAGCCACCGGTTGGTACTGGCTTCAAGATTCAATTATTCCCGACGGACGGGCCCGGATGGCGGAGATTTTAGATTGGCCGGGACGGGAACCGAACTGCGCGGATATGCAAAAGAATCTTTTAGGGGAAAAAACCGGAGTTCGGTCTCTGCTGAACTTAGATATATGCTTTTTCCGGACCTAAACTGGCATTTTTATTTTATGTGGCCGGATATTAATATTTATAGTTTATCTGTAAAAGCTTTTACGGATGCCGGAAGCTGCTGGAATGATTCCTTTTTTCCTTCTTCCCCGGATGAATGGGGAAATTCTTTTGGTTTGGGAATAAAATTAAATTTATTTCTTCTACAGCAGGCACCTATTTATATAAATGTGGATTACGCCCGGCCGTATTCCGGGGGAAGCTGGAAAACATATGTAACCTTTTCTTCCGGGCACGTTACCTGGTAAAGTATATAATCTATATTTGTTATATGGCAAGTAATTTCTGAAATTATCCGGAATAAGGAGAATTATTAGATGAACTCTATTATCGTCGCAATTTTTGGTATTGCTGTTTTAATGGCAGGGTATCTATTTTACGGAAATGTAATTAAAAAACTCTGGGGCGTAAATAGTCATAGACCAACTCCCGCCAAATTTCGTACGGACGGAGTAGATTATATTCCCGCAAAGCACTGGAGTGTTCTTTTTGGACATCATTTTGCATCTATAGCCGGGGCCGGTCCAATTCTCGGTCCGGTTATAGCCTGCCTTTACTGGGGTTGGGGTGGGGCTGTGCTCTGGCTTTTAATAGGTTCTATATTTATAGGTGCTGTTCACAATTTTTCATCTCTTATGATCTCTGTGAGAAACGAAGGAAAGTCCGTAGCTTTTGTACGTAAAGACCGTTTGGGCAAACGAGCCCAGATGATATTTTCAGTATTTTTATGGGTTTCTCTTATACTGGTGATAGCTGTTTTTGCCGCAGTGGGCGGGGAGACCCTGGCTTCAAAACCTCAAATAGTTATTCCTGCGCTGGGAACAGTGCCGGTAGCTTTATTAATGGGTATGCTTCTTTACCGTATCCGGCTCAATCAGCTCATATCAACTTTGATAGGGCTCATACTTTTGGCCGGGCTGATAATCTTAGGTTATAAACATCCGGTGAGCCTTACTCTGGTAGAAAACCCGGCTACAGTCTGGACAGTAATTTTATTGACATATGCTTTTATCGCTTCGATATTGCCGGTAAATATTTTGTTGCAGCCCCGGGACTACCTTTCCGCTTTTTTGCTTTTTCTGGGGCTTTTCGGAGGGTATTTGGGACTATTAATAACCCGACCCCAAATAAATGCACCTGCTTTTATAGGGTTCTCAACCCAGCAGGGTCAGTTATGGCCTATGATGTTTGTGATAATTGCCGGCGGACCAATAAGCGGATTTCATTCGGTGGTCTCTTCCGGAACTACCTTGAAACAGTTATCTTCCGAGGCCCATGCAAAAAAGATAGGGTTTGGAGCAATGATTACAGAAAGCGGATGGATAGTAACCTTTAGCGAAGGGTTCGGGCAGTTAACTAAACCTCTTTTGGGTGGGTTTGGGGCTACTATATTAAATACTTTTATCATAACTACTTTAGATTCAGCCACCCGAATCACCAGATATATTACAGAAGAACTGTTAAATATAAAAAATATATTTTTATCAACATCTGTAATTATTGGAAGTTCGCTGTATCTGGCGCTGGGAAATTACGAGAAGATATGGCCCATATTTGGGGCTTCCAACCAGCTGGTGGCCGCTCTTGCCTTTTTAGTTATCAGTGCTTATCTTTTATCCAAGAATAAAAGAACTGTATTCACTGTGTTACCGGCTCTATTTATGTTTATAACTTCCAGCGGGGGGTTAATATGGCAGTTAATCGGCTTTATAGAGGAGAAAAATTATATTTTGATCCTGATAGATATAGTTCTGTTGATTCTGGCCGGGTATATATTTTTCATCACTGTTTTATTTTATTTAGATAACTATAAAAAGAACTATGCCCGATCCTAAACCGGTGGATAACAGTTTTACGGTGGTAAATAAAGCCTCCTCTTTTACGGGGGGCACAATTATTTCCCGTATTCTGGGATATATCAGGGATATGCTTATTGCAAAGTATTTCGGTGCCTCTATGGCGGCGGATGCTTTTTTTGTGGCCTATAAAATCCCTAATCTTTTGCGTAGACTTCTGGGGGAAGGGTCATTATCGACCTCTTTTATACCGGTTTATACCGAATATCTTACTAAAAAATCGGATAGAGAAGCCCGCAAACTGGTTAAAACTGTTTTTGGGACCTTTGGAATACTGTTTATACTACTTACAGTTACAGGGATAATTTTTGCCCCTCAGATAGTTTCGGTGATAGCTCCCGGATTTGCGAATAATCCGGATAAATTACAGTTAACCGTTTTACTTACCAGGATAATGTTCCCTTTTTTAATGGCGATCGGCTTGGGAGCCATAGCTCTGGGAATTCTTAATTCCTGGAGAATGTTTTTTATACCGGCGGTTGCTCCTTCAATGTTAAGTATATCAGAAATCGTTTTTATACTTTTTTTAACCCCTTATATTGAACCTCCGGTATCGGCTCTGGGTATCGGAGTGGTAGTGGGGGGGTTTGCCCAGTTTATAGTTCAGGCATGGCCCATTATAAAAAAACATTCCATTTTTCCTATTGTAAATTTAAAACACCCCGGGTTAAGAAAAATAGCCCGGTTGATGTTGCCCGCAGTGTTAGGACTGGCTGTTTTTCAAGTAAACTCTATAGTCGATACGGTCTGTGCAACTTTACTTCAACCCGGTAGTGTAACCCATCTTTACTACGGCAATCGTCTTATGCAATTGCCTCTGGCTCTTTTTGGAACGGCCTTGGCTACCGTAACATTACCCATGATGTCTGAAAATGCAGCCAGAAAACAGATCCAAAAACTTAAAAATACGTTTTCTTTTTCCCTACGAGCGATCTCTTTTTTAGTGCTTCCTTCTGCTGTGGGATATATTATGTTTGGTTCGCCTATAATAAAATTACTATTTGAAAGGGGGGAATTTACGGCTTTTGATACTTCGGCTACGGCCTGGGTTCTGGCTTTTTATTCTTTGGGACTTATATTTTATGCCGGGGTAAAAGTTGGAGTGAGCGCTTTTCATTCCCAGCAGGATACTAAAACGCCAGTCGTAATAGCTGCTATTTCAATGCTGGTAAATGCGATTTTAAATATAAGCGTGGTAGTTATTAGTCCGGTCAGGGATTTTTTTGGAGCCGGCGGGCTGGCGTTGTCTACTTCTATTTCCTCGGGTATAAATTTCTTGCTTTTGGTTTTTATCTTTAGAAAAAGAAACGGATTAATAGGAGGAAAAATAATTACAAAGTCTGTTCTGAAGCATATTTTCTGTTCTGTTATTTTAGGAATATTTTTATACTATATATCTTCTATTACCCGGGAGTGGAATGTTTTTATCCGTGTACCCGGGGTAATTATTGCCGGGGTGGTAATATATACCGTAATTTCTTACTTAATAAAAGTTCCGGAATTAAATCAGGTTAAAAAAAATATAGCGGGCAAGTAAATAAAAAATAATTTGACCGGCAATTATTTTTCTTATATAATAAAAAAATAATAGAAGCAAAGGAAAGTAATAGGAGGAGAAATGAAAAAAATTGTAAGTTTGGTTGCCTTATCAGGTGTGGTTGCGTTAATATCCGGGTGCGGTCCTAATCCGGCGCTGTACCGGAAAATGTTTTTTCCGGTTAACCGTATAGTTAAATCCGGTCCGGTATTTCAGGTTCAGTTAGACGGTCCCTCTTCGGTCTTTGAAGGAGAAGTTTTTGAAGTGACTGCCCGGACAGTAGATGAAAATAACCGGGAGGTTAAAGCGGATATTAGCTGGAATATTGACGATTCGTTTGAAATGGTTGACGATGCCGGGAATACAGTTACCTTGGAAGCTTTGTCGACCGGGCTCTCTTTTATTAACGCCACTGCAGCCGAGGAAATAGGAACTCTCGGAATTCAGGTGGAGTAGTTATATAAAAGAATTTTTTCGGAAAAATAAGTTTAAATCCGAAAATAAAATTACTATACTACGTCGGACTTTTAATATGGAGTTTAAGGGTCCGGCGTATTTTAGTTTGTAACTATGAAATTCACTAAGTTACCCGATAAGCCGGGAGTGTATCTTTTCATGGATAGTTCTTACCGGGTAATTTACGCGGGTAAGGCAAAGTCTCTTAAAAAAAGAGTGGCCCAGCATTTCGGCGGTAAATACCTTGATTCCCGGCATATATCGATGATATCCCAGGTAAATACGGTTGATTATATTATAACCCAGTCTGAAAACGCAGCTTTACTTTTAGAGGATAAACTGATAAAAAATTTAAAACCCAGGTATAATATAGACCTAAGAGACGATAAGAGTTATCCCTACCTTGAAATAACAACGTCCCAAAAATTTCCGGTTATAAGAGTAACCAGAAAAAGACAGAAAGGCAATAAATACTATGGACCGTTTCCCAATGTTAAGGACATCCGGGCGGCCAAAAGAGTTATAGAAAGAATCTTTCCCTTAAGGAAATGCAGAAAATTTAGAAAACGAGATCGGCCCTGTTTAAATTATCAGATAGGAAAATGCCTCTCCCCGTGCACAGAGAAAATAACAAACCAGGAGTATACAAAGATAGTAGATGAAATTTTTATGTTTTTAAACGGGAAGAGGGAAAAACTGCTCACCAGGTTAAAAAAAAGAATGTATGAATTTAAAAAACAGAAAGTTTACGAGGAAGCTGCCCGTGTAAGAGATCAGATAGAAAAGTTAAATAATATTTTTCCGGTAGTAAATTTCAGAGAGGTAACCAGAAAAAAAGTAGAGACCTTGAATAAAATAGACCCTCTTTATGCTCTTAAAGATTATCTTAATATGGAGTTTAAACCCCAAGTAATAGAAGCTTTTGACATTTCCCACACCTCTTCAAAAGAGGCGGTCGGGGCAATGGTGCATTTTAAAAACGGGGATTTTTTAAAATCAAAATACAGAAGATTTAAAATAAAACAGGGAGAGACCGCTGATGATTTAATAATGCTCCGGGAGGTACTTTACCGGAGGTTAAGACGTCTAATAAAAAAGGATTGCAAGCTCCCGGATGTTATTCTAGTAGACGGCGGAAAAACCCAGCTTAACACCGCGATGGATATATTGGATAAATTTAAACTTAAAAACATTAAGCTTATTTCTATAGCTAAAGGCCGGCAAAAGATCTATCATAATAATAAAAGTTTAAATATTCCCACCAGTTCGGGAGTGTATAAATTAATCAAAAAAATCGATGATGAAGTACACCGGTTTGCAATTAATTACCACCGGAACCGTAGGCGAAAAAAGCTTAAAAATCAGTTCGATTAAAATACTTTTGTAATTGATAGAAAATATACGGGGGACAGGGCTATTTTTTAGAGTACTGAATTTAAAAATAGTACCAAATACTTACAGACATTCCCAAAAAAGAAAAATTTGAAAATTTGGTTATTTATATATAAGATAAATTAGCTATGAATATATTAACAGTAATATTATCAATAATTGGACTTGGACTTTTAATATACACAGTATTTAATTTCCAGACTATTGTTAATGCCGTAATAGGCACTCCTTCGGAAAGAAAGATGGAAAAGTTGCAGCCGCTGGTTGACGAGGTAAATTCCTTTGAAGATTCTATGCTCGAACTTTCCGATGAACAGTTAAAAGCCAAGAGAAAAGAATTTAAGGATCGGTATGAGCAGGGTGCGACATTAAAGGATTTGATGTCCGAAGCTTTTGCCGTGGTAAGAGAGGTATGCCGTCGTAAGGTGGAAATGCGTCATTACGATGTGCAGTTAATGGGTGGCGCAGTTCTTTTTGAAGGAAATATTTCTGAAATGACCACCGGCGAAGGAAAAACTCTGGTAGCTATTTTACCGGCGTATCTCCAATCCATATCTGGCACTTCAGTGCATATAATAACTGTAAATGACTATCTGGCTCGCCGGGATGCCGAATGGATGCGGCCCGCTTATCTGTCCTTGGGCATGTCGGTTGGATTTGTTCAGAGCGATATGAAACCACCTCAAAGAAAGGAAAACTATAATTCCGATGTAGTATATATAACGAACAATGAGATCGGTTTTGACTATTTAAGAGATAATATGGCCCGTTCGCCCGAACAACAGGTTCAAGGAGAGTTAGAATACGCTATAATAGATGAGGTGGACAGTGTCCTTATAGATGAGGCCCGGACGCCTCTTATAATATCGGGGCCTTCGGGAAAGTCTTCGGATAAATACCGTAAAGTGCATAACATAATGAGACATCTGGAAATCCGGTTTATTACTGAAGATGAGGCAATAAAAGAAAAGTATAAATTTGAAGAAGCCGGCAAAAAAGGAGATTACAGAGATGAACTGGAAAAGGATTATGATGCAATAATATATGAGGATAAAAAAGATGCCCATCTTACTGAAAGAGGAACCAAAAAATGCGAAGATTTACTGGATGTAAATTTATTTGACGATGTAGGAGGTGAGTGGCTTCATCATATAAAGCAGGCTTTAAAAGCGGAAGGGGGGGATTCGGATACCGGTCAGGGCCCCCTGTTTAAAAAAGAGGATAATTATATAGTAAAAGACGGTAAAGTTGTGATAGTGGATGAATTTACCGGCCGGTTGATGCCCGGCAGAAGATGGTCCGACGGGTTGCATCAGGCGGTAGAAGCGAAAGAGAATTTAACAATAAAAAGGGAAAACCAGACCCTGGCCACCATAACTTTTCAGAATTTTTTTAATTTGTACAAAAAACTGGCCGGGATGACCGGGACGGCTATAACCGAACAAGCTGAATTTCACGGTATTTATGATTTAAAGGTTTTTGCTATTCCCACCAATAAACCTTTAAAAAGAAAACAAATGCCTGATTCTATTTATCAAACGGAAAAAGAGAAGTTTAAGGCAATAGTAAAGGCCATAAAAAAATACCACGGGGAGGGACGCCCGCTGCTGGTGGGGTCCCGGTCAATTGAAGTAAGTGAAAAAATATCTACCAAGTTAAAAAGGCAAGGGATAAAGCATAATGTATTAAATGCCAAACAACATATGCGTGAAGCTGAAATAGTGGCCCAGGCGGGAAGAAAGAACGCCGTCACTATCTCAACAAATATGGCCGGAAGAGGTACCGATATAGTTTTAGGGGGAAATCCGGATTATTTGGCCAGAAGAGAAATGGAAAGAAACGACTGGGAGCACGATCTTATTGTAAAAGCGTCTGAAAAAACCAAACCCCAAACCGAAGAGGAAGAAAAGGCCAAAAAAGTATATACTGAATACTATAAAAAATTCAAGAAAAAAACCGATAAGGAGCACCAGGAAGTTGTAAAGTCGGGGGGACTTCACGTAATAGGCACCGAGCGTCATGAGTCCAGGCGGATTGATAATCAGTTAAGAGGGCGGGCTGGAAGACAGGGTGATCCGGGTTCCTCCAGATTTTTTGTCTCTCTTGAAGATGAATTGATGAGGCTTTTTGGCTCTGACAAGATTACCAAAGTTATGAATAAACTGGGTGGACTGGAAGAAGGCGAAAAGATAGAGCACCCTCTTATAACTCGGGCTATAAGCCGGGCCCAGAAAAGAATAGAGGGTATGAATTTTCAAATGAGAAAACAGCTGCTTGAATACGATAATGTTATGGATAAACAGCGAAAATCCATATACTCTCACCGGAATCGTCTGCTCGGAGGGGGAGGGATTGAAGATGAACTCCTTGGATTCATAGAAGATTACGTGGATATGATTTTAGAACAGACTAAAGAAGTAAAAGAAGGCCGGGACAGGGTTCAGGTAAGAATAGTATCAGATAAACAGCATCCCGAACAGTGGGATACAGTTTATATAGAGACGGAATTAAAAAATACTATAGGGCTGGGTATTGATATAGATTCAGATGATTTTATAAGTTCTAAGGTCTACGGTTTAAGAAAAATGCTGGAGACCCGGATAAAAGAATTTTACAAATCCAGAAAGAAAAAAATGGGCCAAAAAGATTTTAAAAATATGGCCCGGATAATAATGATCCAGGTAATTGACGCCCGCTGGAAGGACCATCTTAAGGTACTGGACGATATCAAGGAGTCGGTGACTTTTTCAGGGTATGCCCGAAAAGAGCCTATAGTTGAATATAAAAGAAAATCTTTCCAGGCTTTTACCAAGCTTATGGACACTATAAAAAAAGAAGTGCTTATCTATCTTTTCAGAGCCTCGAGAGACGTTATAAATTCCCGAATTTCCGGATACCGGGGAAAAGAAGTAAAACCGGAAGCTAAAACACCGGTGCATAAAGAAAAGGAGTCCGGTGCCAATTCTTTAAGGGGGAAACCCAACCGGAATAACAGTGGTAAACCTAAAGTTCAGCAGAGAGTTGTAAGGGAGGATGTGGGCCGCAATGATCCCTGCCTTTGCGGCAGCGGGAGAAAATATAAGTACTGCTGCGGCCGGTAAAAAAAATGACTGTTTTAATATCAGGAATTCTGTATGCCTTGATCTTCCCTAAATTTAATTTTTTTGGCTTGTCTTTCATATTTTTAGTTCCCTTTTTATGGTATTTACTTAAGAACCCTTCAAAAAGTAAAAGAGAGGTGTTTTTAAAGAGCTGGCTGGCCGGTACCGGGGGTAACGTAATTATGTTTTACTGGATTTTCTATCCTTTGAAACTAAGCGGAGCGGGGTTAGTTGGGTCAGCAGCCGGAGTTCTTTTTCTGGGGTTGTATCTGGGGCTTTACTGGGGTCTGTTCGGTCTATTTGTCCGCTATGCAAAAAAGAACAGAGTTCCGGCTATTGTTTTTTTAATTCCGGCGACCTGGGTGTTGCTTGAATTTATTAAAGCTCATTTTCTTACCGGTTTTCCCTGGCTTCTGACCGGATATTCCCTGTGGAGAATACCTCACCTTATTCAGATAGCCGATATCACCGGTGTTTACGGGCTCAGTTATTTTGTAGTATTTATAAATACGGTATTAGCTTTTGCGATCTTAAATAAAACTTTAAAACCCTTTTTAAAAGCGGTGCCCGTGTTTATTTTAGTGATGCTGTATCCCTATTCAGTTGATATAGAAACGGAGAATAAAGAACCCTACAGGGTGAGCATATTGCAGGGAAATATATCACAGTATGAAAAATGGGATTCGGTTTATAAACAAAATATACTTAATACTTACAGAAAATTACATCAAAAAGCTGTGGAATACGAACCACATTTTATAGTTTGGCCGGAGACTTCTCTGCCGGGCGTGCTTGTAAGAAACCCCGATTTAGTCGATTATGTGAAAAATCTTTCTAAAAAATCCGGTGCGGTAGAGATAATCGGGAGCGTAGAACAGGATAGAACTAATACCTATAATAGCGTTTATTTTGTTTACCGTGGCGATATTTCTTTGCCGTACCGAAAAGTCCATCTGACTCCTTTTGGAGAGTATATTCCCCTGAGACCTTTTTTTTCTCTTTTTATCGATATAGTAAACCAGATAGGGGATTTTAAACCCGGTGACCATATTGTTCCCCGGAAGGCCAGGGATTTTTATGTGGGTACGGCAATATGTTTTGAAAGTATATTCCCGTATATTTCAAGGGAATTTTTTAATCAGGGCGCGCAACTTTACGTAAACATCACAAATGACGGTTGGTTTTTGGATTCCGCCGGGCCGGAACAACATTTTATCCATTCCGTGTTCAGAGCGGTGGAAAACAGAAGGTATGCCGTGAGGGCTGCAAACACCGGAGTGTCGGGCATAATAACTCCTTCCGGTGAGGTAGAAAAAAGAACTCCTTTAAGGGAGACCGGAGTCTTAAACGGTATAGTGTACAGGTCCGATTCCCAAACCTTTTATATGAAATACGGAGATGTTTTTGCTTATTTTTGTATAATAGCCTGGGGTGTTGTAATGATTTTAAAGGGTTATAAAATTAATGTTAAACAGGAGAGTGTATAGTTGTAAAAATATTTTATAAAGGAGAAGGAAATGTTTGAAAGACTTAAAAATAAACTTGATAATCTTGGGGAAGATATTGAAAAGATAAGGGGGTATCTTTGAAATTCCTGAAAAAAAGAAGGACTACGAAAGACTGAAAACCAAGACCGCTCGGCCCGGATTCTGGGATAACAACAAACGGGCTCGAAAAATAATGAAAAAGTTCGATCGGATAAAATCCGAGATTAATTTGTATGAAGAACTCAATGAGAATTTTAATGAAACTGCTACATTAATCCAACTGGCCAGAGAAGAAAAAGAAAAAAGTCTTGAGGAGGAGATTGAACAGAATTTAAAAACTTTAAAAAAGCAAGTATCCAAAATTACGTTCAGACTGAAAATGTCGGGCAAGATGGATTCAAAAAGTGCGATATTATCACTTTATGCTGGTGCGGGCGGCACTGAAGCCTGCGACTGGGTTGATATGCTGGCCCGGATGTACAAACAATGGGCCTCCATGCATGAGTATCCGGTGGAGGTTGTTGAAGTTACTCCCGGGGATGAGGCCGGATTGAAGAGCATAACCATGATAATAGACGGGGAATATACATACGGTTACTTAAAAGGGGAAGTGGGTGTACACAGACTGGTCCGTATTTCACCTTTTGATTCTGGAGATCGGAGGCATACCTCATTTGCCGCCTGTGATGTTACGCCAAAGATAGAAGAAGATATACAGGTAAATATAAATGAAAATGATCTTCGGATAGATACCTACCGGGCTTCGGGACACGGGGGACAGCATGTAAATAAAACAGATTCTGCGGTAAGGATAACTCATAAACCGACCGGAATTGTTGTTCAGTGTCAAGATTCACCGTCCCAGCATGCCAACCGGAAAAAAGCCAGGATGCTTTTAAGGGCAAGACTATATGAGTACAAAGAAGATAAACGACGGGAAGAAACTCAGAAAAAATATGATCAGAAAGGGGCGATAGGATGGGGTAATCAGATCCGATCTTACGTATTTATGCCCTATCAGATGGTAAAGGATCACCGGACAGAACTAAAAGTTGGAAACATAGAAGCGGTGATGGACGGTGATATCGATGATTTTATAGAATCGTACCTTAACTACCGGGCGGAGGATTAAATTTAGAACAGAACATTAAAATTGAGGTCGATATAAAAAAATGTTATACTTAAACAATTGCAATGAGAAATACAGTTAAAAAAACAATAAGATGGTGTGTACTCTTGTTAGCTTTAAGCTATTTTAGCAGACTATATGTTTTGGCTCAAAATAAAGAGGAGGAGCATATGCCTCTTCCCCAGTTTATATCTAGTGAAGAACTACTTAGTAGAATTGAAAAGATGGAGTCCGAAGAAGAGGATACTTCAATTATAATTATTGATATAGAGTTAAAGAGTTATGTAAAGGAACATGTTAAATTTGCCGTTCCTATTGCAGCGGACAATTTCCTTAATCCTGATTATGTAAAGACCCTGGACCAGAAGTTTGAAGAAATAATTATTTACTGTCACTGTCCCTACCCCCCACAACCCTCTATATATGCCGGTTCGGCACTAACCAGTTTTGGAGTTGATAATGTAAAGATTTTAGAGTCTTTTTATGACTGGCGGGCCAGCGGTTATCCCATGGTATACAATACTTTAAAAGACGCTACTATATACGATATAAGAGATAAAAATGAATATGAGGATTTTCATATTCCAGGCTCAGTAAATATAGATTATGAATATTTACTGTCCCCAGATAATCAAAAAAACATAACCCCTTCTGTAAATGTGGTAATATCCAGCGACGGTCATAAGGGAGCCCTGGCGGCAGAAAAATTAAAAAAAGAAGGATTTTACAATTTTTTTAATTTTACAGGTGGTATTATGAACTGGATTGAACAGGGGATGCCGGTCGATAAAAAAGACAATCAGTAAAATACAATTCAAGTGAAAAAATGATAAGAACTACAGTATTTACTAAAAACAATAAAAATAGGGCATTTACCGTTTCAGCAACCAGCAATAATATGTTAAGATATTATTTAAGT
>CAYZAK010000032.1:0-22001 GCA_964476445.1 uncultured bacterium | reverse complement strand
ACTTAAATAATATCTTAACATATTATTGCTGGTTGCTGAAACGGTAAATGCCCAAACATTTTTAAGAATCCCCCGGTTTGATAAAAAAATCAATAAAAAAGCTGTTCACTATTATCTGACCTACCAGTACATCCCCGGCCCCATTACCATCTGGCAGGGAGTTAATGCTCTGCCTCCGGCCAATTTTATGAGTATTAACCGGGAGGGTATACGGTGCATTAAAAGGTACTGGAATATAAATTACCGGAAAAAACTGGGATGGATTTTAAAACGGCCGGGAAGAAGGTTCGCTCGCTCTTAAAAGATGCCACAAAAAAGCGGATGATTAGTGACGTACCCCTGGGTGTATTTCTTTCCGGAGGCCATGATTCCACCGTAATAACCGGGCTTATGAGTGAAATTTATAGCAGTCCGGTTAAGACTTTTTCAGCAGGTTTTAAAGAAAAAGAGTTTTCCGAATTAAAATATGCTAAAATAGTTTCAAAAAAATTTAATACCGATCATCATGAATTTGTAGTAAATACTGATTATAAGGATTTAATACCCGAAATAGTACGGAGTTATTCCCAGCCTTACGCGGACTGTTCGGCACTTCCAAGTTATTGTGTGGCCAAAATGACCAAAAAACATGTTAAGGTGGCTCTAAACGGGGACGCCAAAGATGAGAATTACGCCGGTTATTTGAGGTACCGGGCGTTAAAAATTTCCCGGTATGTTTCCGGAATTTACAAACTTCTCCCAGAGAAGGCGGAGAATATTTTAATAAATTTAATTCCTTTAGACGAATCGGTGAGTTCGAAGAGTATGTTCAGGTATCTCCACAGATTTTTAAAACCTTTAAAAAAGGCCCCGGCCGTAAGAAATACAATATGGCAGTCTTATTTTACCGAAAATATGAAAGATTTTATTTATACCGAAGATATGAAAAATGAAGTGGGGAGGATAAATTCCTACCGCTATATTGAGAAACTGTTTAATGAAGCCCCGGCGGATAATAATCTTGACCGGGCCATGTACACGGATTTAAGGGCGTATCTGCCCGAAGATTTGATGGTTAAGATGGATATTGCCACCATGGCCAATTCCCTGGAAACCCGATCCCCGTTTTTGGATTACCGGCTGGTGGAGTTTAACGCCTCATTGCCCTCAGAATGGAAACTAAAAGGTTTTAACAATGGAAAATATATTTTAAAGTAGGCTTTTAAAAATTATTTTCCCCCGGAAATCATAAAAAGAAAAAAACAGGGTTTCAGTTTCCCGGTGGCCAGATGGTTTAGAAACGAGTGGAAGGACTATATGCAGGACATTATTCTTTCCGACACGGCTTTAAAAAGAAATTATTTTAAAACGGAGCAACTGGGTAAAATTGTTAATGAACATATTTTTGGGAAAAAGAAGTATGGTTACTGTCTCTGGATACTGATTATTTTGGAAGTATGGCACAGAGAATTTTTTGATAAATGAAAGTATCTAATATTTCAGATAAAGCATCTAGGTATTTACCGGGGAGAGTTAAATAGAAAAAGTATATTTAGTTGCACAATCAGTCAGTTTTTTCTATAATTAATAAGAATGGAAATAAATAACAGTGCGTTGTAATAAAGTTAAATTGAATAAGAGAAGAATTTAGAATTTATGGAGTAAAAGTTAAATTTTAAAAAATAATCATGGATAAAAAACAAAAACAAATAGTAAATAATTATGCTGAAAAAGAAAAGTGGTCCGGCATAGAAGAGGTGGTCAGCTGTATTTCACATGATATCCGGAATCCGGTTTCATCTATTAAAAATGGTATGTATTTTCTAAAGTATTCCCTGAAAGATGCCGATGAAAGGGTGAAAGAAAATATGGAAATCATGGAAAAAGAGATAGCTTCTATAATATCTATTCTTGAGGAGCAAAGAGAATTTGCCCGCCGTCCGTCCCCGGAAAAAGAGTCAGTATCTATTTCAGCTGTAATTGATCAAACGTTAGATATTACTGTTTTGCCTGAAGATATAGAAGTTGACGTCCAGACCGGTTCAAATTTACCGGATTTAAAACTAGACAGATGGGAGGCTATAACCGGGTTTAAGAATATCATAAAATGCGTTATAGCAAGAATGAAAAAAGGTTTCGGGACTGTAGTTATTGAAGTAAAAGAAGATAGCGGTAAAACTAAACTGATTTTTCAAACCGCCGGCCCTGAAAAAGAAAAAGAGGCGGCAAACAACTACCGCCCATTTGAAATCGAAGATAAGCATAATTATCTGGCTGCAACGGTCGGTGCCGGAATCGTACAGAGAAACAGGGGCAAAATTAAGTTTGTACCTCTGGAAAATGATGAGTTAAAAATAAAAGTTGAGTTTTAAGTTTAAAAAACACACAAATAATGAATAAAAATTCAAAAAAGCTCTTAATAGTTGATGATCAGATTAATATGCTCAGTACTCTTAAGTTTATATTTGAAGATAAGGGTTTCGATGTTACTATGGTTGCCAGCGGCCCGGAGGCTATAGACAGAGTAAAGAAAAATTTTTACAAAGTGGTGCTCTTAGATATTAATATGCCGGAAATGGATGGTTTCGAGACTTTTAAAAGAATAAAAAAGATCTCGCCGGAAACTCGGGTAATTATGATGACCGGCAATAAAGAGAGTGCCCAGATTAAAAAATCCCTGAAAGAGGGCGCCTATACAGTAGTATATAAGCCTTTCGACATAGAACAGCTTATTAAGTTAATGAAAGAAGGTCTTGACCGGCCGGTAGTTTTGGTTGTCGATGATCGCAGGGAAGATCGAACTATCCTTAAAGATACTCTGGAAATGGAAAATTTTCGAGTGATTGAGGCCCGAGATGGTCAGGAGGCGTTGGAAAAAGTTAAACAGGGCGATTTTGATGTCTGTCTTGTGGATTTTAAAATGCCCGGAATGGACGGCGTAGAAACTATCGAAGAGATAAAGAAATTTAAAAAGGAAATGGGGGTAATTATGATGTCCGGTTATTCTATGGAGGAGACTCTTAAATCAAAAATAGAAGATGAAGAAGAACTCCCTTTTTTAAAAAAACCTTACGATATAGACAGTCTGTTAGGTTTAATGTCCAGCGAGTTAAAAAAGAAAAAAGATAAGGACACCAAGTAGTTGAAAGCCAAAGATATTCTTTCCCAGTCGGTAGTCTCTTTTACTAAAGAAACCCCTATTTTGGAGGCAATTAAAGTTTTACAAAAAGAAAATATTTCCGGTGCTCCAGTTACAGATAATAAAAATAATATTTTGGGAATTATTTCATTGAAGGATATTATGAAAGAAGCGGAAAATATTTTTAATAGTAGGAAAAAAGAAATTCCTAAAAATATGAAAGTTAAGTCAGTTATGACTGAAAAGGTTTTAACCGTAAATAAATACCATGATTCTTTGGATGTATTTCGGTTGATGAAAGAAAAAAATATACACCGGATACCCGTAGTAAAAGAAGGAACGAATAAGTTAATGGGTATAATCAGTACCACCGACGGTTACCGGGCGCTTCTGGAAATGGTAAAAGAAAAAAAGAGCGTGGAAAGAGAGTTGAATAAAAAGAAAAAAAGATATGCGGTAGGTGAGCTGGTTAATATGCTGGGGCATAACATAAGAAATCCGCTGGCCTCTATAGGAAACGCGGCTTACTATATTGAAAGTGTGGTAAAAACTGATAATAAAAAATTGAAAGATCATTTTGATATAATAAAAAAAGAGATTGAAGTAATTTCTGAAATTTTAGACAAACAGGATAAAGTTTTTAAAACAAAAAAACTAAAACTAGAACCGGTAGATATTAAAAATCTCTTTCGCCAAACAGTCAATGAACTTAAAATTCCTGATTTCATTACAGTTAAAATAAATACCGAATTGTCCCGCAAAAAATATTTGATAGACAAAAAACTACTACAAAAAGCTCTAATTGAAGTTTTGGAAAATTCAATTCAGGCCTTTTCAAATAGAGGAAATATTGAACTTCAGGCTAACGAAGAGGAAGGGGAGCTTATTATTAGGGTTAAAGATGACGGAAAAGGGATTGACCGGGAAATAATTAACCGGGTATTTAACGTGTTTTTCTCTACCACTGAACGAAAGTCCGGTCTCGGATTATCGCTGGCTAAAAGTATTGTAGAACGTCACCGGGGAACTCTTAATTTAAAAAAGAATGATGCCGGAGGAACGACGGTTGCAATAAAAATTCCAGTTAGGGAAAAAACGGATAGTTGAGAACTATTCTTTAAGGAATAATTTTTTTAACCGTCGGTAAAAATTTGATATTAGGTATTTTATAATATATCATATAAAGTTATGGTTAGTTAAATAAAGTTGGAAAATATTGTAGAAAACGGAGGAAAAAATGGATACAACCCCAAAAACTGTACAAATTTTAAAGGATATAGCTCAAAAGTATGACCTTAATAATTTAAAGGAAATTTTAGAAGATGAGGATTCTGTATTGTTTAAAAAAGATATCTTTATCAGTTTAAATAACATATTAAATGCTAAGCTGGCCGAAGGTGATACCTTAGAACTTCTCAAGAAGGCTAAAAATATATATGAAGCTCCAATTTTTGTTATAGATCCGGAAAAGGAAATTTACAAAGTAGAAAAAGAACCAAATTTTGAAAAAGCTAAGAAAACTTTAAAGAGATATTCATACTGTTTTAACTTAAGCCCCTATCATATTATCAATACTTACCTGGCCATTGTGGTGGCCCAGGTTGCCGAAATAAACTTAGATGAACTGATAAGTAAGGGGGATGAACATATAAAGGATTCTATAGCGCATTCCCTGCACAATAACCCCAATTGGGACGAGGAAAACTTAAAAACGGACAACCCTAAATTAATAATGCCCGTCGGAGCAGCAGGCTGTGGAAAATCCACTTTTTACAGCGAACTTTCCAATGTAGTTAATTTTTCCTGCGATAATGTAAGATATCTTTTATTTAAAGAATACGGTCCCTGTTTCAGTTCCTGGGAGAGCTGTCTTTCCTGGTGGGTGGTAAACAGGCTGCTCGATCATTATATAAAAGAAGGGTACCATACTTTTTACAACGGGGTGAACACCGATTTAGAGTACCGCTCCCCCATAACTATGGAGGATTCGGATCCCATTTTTAAGGGTATGCCCTATAATATTGAAATTGTATATTTTGAACCACCGGTGGAATTAACGGATGAAGAACTTGAAGAATTAAGGTCTGTAAATTTATGGGAGAAGTCAATAGAGGAAATAGATTTTAATCAATATTCTTATAATGTGGCCAAAGTTCTGGAAATGGTAAGGGATAATTATAAGAGAACTCTTGCCCGTACGGAAAAGATAAATGCCGGTGAAGTTCAGCAGGACCCTTTTGACGTACTGTATGCAGTTCCAGCACCGGTGGTAAAACTTTTTGTTGAACAATCATTTGACAAACCCAAAGGAGACAGTGTTACCGTTGTTAAAAGAAAAGAGATTCCCGATCCTGTGGAACGCTCCAGATTTTACAAGAAGTATGCCCAAAAAGTAATGAGTAATTAAAAATATAAGTTTAAAACACTTATATTGATAAATTATTACCTTGTCTTAATTACTATGCATTAAAAAATGGATAAAGATAATTCAATGCGGTTGTTGTCCGGTGGCCGGGTAAGTTTTGACACCAAGCACGGTGCTGAAATTTACCGCCGTAGTTTAATAGTACTGCTGCAGTGTGCTATTCATGAATTGTACGATGATCTAGACATTCAAGTCGGACAGACCCTTATGCACGGTTATTATTTTGAGTTTTTAAATCCCACTAAATTTCCGGTTAATTTTTTAAAAAAAGTTGAAAACCGGATGAACAGCATGGTGGATAAAAATGAAAAATTCAGCCGGTCAACTTGCCAAAAAGAAAAATTAATAAAAAAATATAAACAAGTTAACCGTCCGGATAAAGTAAAGGCGCTATCTAATCTGGTCCGCAATGAGATTAAAGTTATATCTTTAAGAAGGTATTTTGACTTTATTCTTACCGATTGTGTCATAAGTACCGGGTACTTAAGAACTTTTCGTCTAGTAAAGTACAAAAATGGTTTTATTCTTCAGTTTCCGGTAAGAGGTAATATAAATAAATTACCCCCGGATCCCGATCGCCAGGAAAAATTATACCGGGTATATACAGAAACCCGGAGGTGGAATTCTATTTTAGGGGTACAGCACGTACCCGATTTAAATGAGGTAATAAAAAGAAAAGAGACCGGGCAACTTATAAATATACAGGAAGCATTTCATCAAAAAAAGTTAGATAAAATTGCCTGGCATATAGCCCAGGATTTTCCCCGGCAAAAAATAGTATTTATCGCCGGCCCTTCTGCCTCCGGTAAGACAACCTTTATAAAAAGGCTGGGTATAAGGTTGATGGCTGACGGACTCATTCCAAAAGAGATTAATCTTGATGATTACTTTAAGGATCGCAATAAAACACCCAGAACACCGGATGGAGATTATGATTTTGAAAGTATAGAGGCTTTAAATATAGATTTACTGGCTTCGGATTTAAATGATTTACTGGATGGAAAGACCGTAGAACAGTTTAAGTTCGATTTTAAACTGGGAAAAAGAAAATCTACCGGAGAAAAGTTAGTTATGGGTCCGAACTCTGTACTTTTAATAGAGGGAATACACGGGTTGAATCCGCTGATTACTTCGAAAGTGGAGCCCCGCAAATACTGTAGGGTTTTTGTCAGCGCCCTTACCCAGCTTTTTATAGATAAAGATACCCGGATATTTACTTCGGATTCCAGATTGATGCGGAGGTTGATAAGAGATAATAAATTTAGAAAATATTCTGCTCTTGAGACGTTACGCAGATTTCCAAAAGTTAGGGAAGGAGAAGATAAATATATTTTTCCTTATCAACATCAGGCGGATATATTTTTTAATTCTTCTCTTATATATGAACAGGCAATTTTAAAACCGTATATAATTAACCTGCTGACAGATATTAAAAAAGGGGTACCGGAATTTTACGAAGCCCGCCGGATATTAAAATATCTAGAATTTTTTAAAACCATTTCCCCGGAAAAAGTACCTGAGAAGTCAATTTTAAGAGAATTTATAGGAAAAAGTTACTTTAATTACTGAGTACGCATTTATCTTCAGATTTTAAGGAGAGGGTGGGAAAGTTAAGCCGTTCAGCCAGTATCTGTAATGTTTTTTGGGAGAAAAAACTTCTGTGAGTGGGGTCTCTTCTGTACCACCAGGTTAAAAAATCTTTAGGATCACCCGGATGGAATCTTGTATTTATAGATATGATACCTTTGGGAGTTAGATGTTTTTTTAAATTTTTTAGAGTTTTCAGTGGTTGAGAAAGATGTTCTATTACTTCGACCAGTACTATCATGTCAAATTTTGTCCCCCGATATTTTTTTTCCGGGTAGAAATATTTATCGTATTTTGTGACCCGGTACCCTTTTTTTTCTAATAAGTAGGTGAGTACCGGGGTGTGTCCGCACCCAAAATCTAAAATATAACTTCCGGGAGAGGCGTAGGGAAAAACCGAACTTTTTAAGAAAGCGGTTAAAAAATTTATATAACCCTGATTGTCCATTGAATTATTATGGGAGAGATATCTTTGTTTCTCGGTTTTTGGATCTGGAAAATATCTTTCTAAAGTAAATATGAACTGGCATTCCGGACAGTAAGAGTACTCTTTTTTCTTTTTAATTAATTTCTGGGGCCCGGCGCGGCATATTTTACATTTTGTTTGAAATTCCAATTTTTTGAGTTATGTTTTTTTTAAAAAATCTCTTCCTTTGAGTAAAGCTTTTTTATTAATTTTTCTAAATTCTGTTTTCTTACCTGTAAGAAGCAAAGGAATAGCCTGTAAAATGGATTCAAAATCTAAAATTTTGGTTTTTCCAATTAAAGCGCCAGCCATTATTACATTCATTACCAGTTTTGAGCCGCATTGTTCAGCCAGTTTATTAGCCGGAATTTTTACAATGTCTATTTTTTTAGGAATTTGCCGGGGTTTAAACAGACTGGAATTAACCAAGGCGGTTCCGTGGTTTTTTAGTTTTTTTGAAAATTTCAAAAAAGAGGGTTTGTTAAAGGAAAGCAGAATATGGGGGGTTTCAACTACCGGGGAGCCGATAGGGGAATCTGAAATTATAACCTGACAATTTGCGGTACCTCCCCGCATTTCCGCACCGTAGGAAGGAAAAAAAGTTACGTGTTTGCCCTCGTTTATGCCCGCCTGACAGAGCAAAGACCCGGTAAAAAGGATGCCCTGTCCCCCGAAACCACTTATTATTATTTTTTTAATCAATATCTTTATAAACTCCCAAAGGATAAAAATCGGTCATTTTGTTTGCTATTAACTCTCTGGATTTATTTGGTTTAACTCTCCAGCCGGTGGGGCACATAGCTAAAAATTCTACCAGTGAAAAACCTTTCTTGTTCAACTGATAAGTAAGGGCTTTATGGATGGCTTTTTTGGCTTTTAATATATTAGAGGGCGTATCTACAGCGACTCGTTCAAGATAGGATACCCCTTCAATGGAGCTTAAAAGTTCACAGACTTTTACCGGGTTACCGTCCTCTTTGCCTCTGCCTTCAGGGGTAGTGGTGGTTACCTGCCGGGGTAAGGTAGTAGGGGCCATCTGTCCTCCGGTCATTCCGTAACATGCGTTATTAACAAAAAGTATGGAAATGTTTTCTCCCCTGTGGGCAGCGTGAAGAAGTTCGTTCCCTCCTATGGCGGCCAGGTCACCGTCGCCCTGATAAGTAATTACCACCTTATCGGGCAGAACTCTTTTTATCCCGGTGGCCACAGCAGGTGGCCTCCCGTGAGCCGCTTCGGCAGTATCAAAATCCCAGTAAAAATATCCAAATACCGCACAGCCCACCGGAGCTATGGCTATGGTATTTTCTCTGATTTTAAGCTCATCTATTACCTCGGCCAAGAGGCGGTGGATAATACCGTGACCGCAACCCGGACAGTAATGGGTGTTTAATTTTTTAAGACTTTCGGGCAAAGTAAAATCTGTCATAGAATATCCTTAATATTTTCTATAATATTGTCAACCTGGGGTATGCCCCCTGCCGGCCGGCCGTAAAAGCTCACATTCCCCGGGTTTTCCGAGTGAAGCTTCACATCTTCTACTAACTGGCCCATGGACATTTCAACTACCAGAATTTTTGAATTTCTGGATAGCTGCCGGATCCGTTTTTCAGGAAAAGGAAAAACAGTTTTAAACCGAAAGTAGCCTATGTTAATCCCCTGTTTTTTAGCTTTAATAAAAACATCCTTATTTATACGGGCGCTTATACCGTAACCGGCAAGGACAATATCGGCCTGTTCGGTCTCTTTTTCTTCCCAATCGGCAAGATGGGCAAATTTATTGTACCTTTCAAAAAGTTTGTAATTTAAATTTTCCAGTTCATTGTCTTTCATATATAAAGAACGGATAAACCGAGATGGCCGATCTTTGGCTCCGGTGAGGTTCCACCCCAGTTCGGAGATTTTATTGCGGGTGTATGTGTTATTATTAAATTTTTCTATCTCGGCCGGTTCCATCATTTGACCTAAAATGCCGTCGGTAAGTATCATAACCGGCGTCCGGTATTTTATGGATATATCAAATGCATCTCTGGTCATTTCGTAGAGTTCCTGAACTGTCGCCGGAGTGTAGACGATAAGTTTGTAGTCTCCGTGCCCCCCGCCCTTAGTGGCCTGGAAGTAGTCTCCCTGAGCGCCTGCTATATTTCCCAGGCCCGGTCCCCCTCTTTGCACATTAACAATAACTCCGGGAAGTTCGCATCCGGCCATGTAAGAAATACCTTCCTGCATTAGAGAAATGCCGGGTGAAGAGGAAGAAGTCATAACTTTTTTTCCTGTGATGGCTCCGCCAAAAACCATATTTATAGAAGCCAGTTCGGATTCGGATTGCAAAAAAACCCGGTTTTCTTCCCGCATTCTTAAGCTCATGTATTCGGTAATTTCGTTTTGGGGAGTTATGGGATACCCAAAATAAGCGTCAATCCCTCCGGCAAGGGCTCCTTCAACAACAGCATAATTCCCTTTCCAGAGTTCAGACATTTTTTTTTAGCTTTAGCTGTATAGCATTATCCGGACACACCATATAGCAGAAGCCGCACAACCTGCACGGACCGGTCAACTGTACCGGATGGTATCCGCTGGAATTATATTTTTTTTTGTAGGTTAAAACGTTATCCGGGCAAGTTTGTATGCAGTAACCGCAGGCTTTGCAAAAATTTTCGGTTACAGTTACTTCTTTTTTGGCTGTTAATTTATTCATGGACTTTAAATATTATATCTTTTTGGTATTTTTTGTAAAGCAAATAAATGAAAAAATATTTCAACTTTTAAATGTAATTTTTGGAAAATAAAGACTAAAATTATTATAATACTTAAATCGCTGGAAAAAATTTTATCTTAAAATAAAATGTCAAAAAATAGGAAAAAATCAGTATTTATATTTATCGTTTTAATGTTAGTTACTATCTGCCCGGATTTTATCTCTGCAACTTTTGTGCCCGGACGGGTAGTCAGCATAAAAGACGACATCTCTCCCGGATTTGAAGGAATACAGAGAGTAGAAACTGAAGTTTTAAGAGGGGAACTAAAAAACAGCACAGTAACAGCAAACAATTTTATAAGTGCTTATGAGGGATATAATATAAATGTTAAAGAAGATAAAAAAGTTATACTGCAGATTACCGATTACGGTGAACCTACTCAGAAAATAAGTGTTAAGGATTATTACCGGGCCCCCTCATTAATTTATGTATTGTTAATATTTTTAATTCTTTTTTTTCTCATAGGGGGCTGGAAAAATAAGAAAGTGCTGGGAGCCCTGGGGTTAAATATAGTTTTGATAATATTTACATTGTTACCCTTGATTAAAAGAGGGTTTCCCCCTTTAATATCCACTGTTTTAATAGTCGGGGGGGGAATATGTATAACTATATATATAATATTTGGTCCGGGTAAAAAATTCAGGACTGCGGTATCAGGGAGTATCTTTGGGATATTTTTGGGGGGCATACTTACTTTAATTACAACAGACTGGTTGTACTTAAGTGGTTTTTTTTCCAGGGAGGCCCGGATGCTTCTTTTAGTTTCCCGCCATCTTCCGGGATGGAATATTACAGATTTAAAGGGAATCATGGCCGCCGGCATTATGGTGGCCGCGTCTGGCGCGGTAGTTGACATCGCGGTAACTATCACCTCGGCTTGTAAAAATATAAGCGAACAGGCCGGTAGTATCTCATCGGGAAGAATATGGCAGGCCGGTATCCATGTTGGCAGGGATATTATAGCGACTATGCTAAACAGTTTAATACTGGTTTTTACCGGTTTATCTCTTCCTTTGATAGCAGTATTTGAAATACTTGATATATCATTTTACAGGGTAATCAATTTTGAGGTATTTGCGGTTCTAATTTTATCGGCTATTATATCCAGTACCGCTATGGTATTAACTGTGCCGGTGACATCGTTTATATCTAGCAGAGTATTTAAAAGATGAATATTAAATGCAAAAAATTGGTAAAAGCGTTTTTATTTATAATTCTTAGTTATTCGGGAATAGAAGCCGGTCAGCGGGATATAGATTTTCATACTCATCCCCTGGTAGATATGTCCCAAGCAGAGAGGGATTTTGCCCGGGCCCGTATTATTGAAATTACTCGGGAAGGCTCCCGGGCTAAAGAGGGCCTGGTAAAAGTTATGATAATTTCCGGAGAGTTTAAAACGGAAATTGCACACGCCAAATATTTTTCTTCAGGGGTTCAGTATTCAGAGCTTAAAAAAAACACAAATGTTTTAGTCAGTTATAAAAAGGATATTTCCGGTCCGAAGGAGATATTTATCGAAGATTTTGACCGTACAGGTAAATTGGCAATACTTATTTTAATATTTATTGTATTGGTTTTAATAGTAGGGGGAAAAAGGTCGCTTTATCCTCTTATTGCATTATTTGGCGGGATACTGATTATAAAGTTGATTTTAATACCAACCATAATTACAGGAGGAGCCCCCCTTATATATACTTTTATTACAGTAACTGCAGTAGTGGGCTTAGCAATGTTGGCGATATATGGTAAGTCTGAGGAGGCTATTATAGGTTTTTCCGGATCGATGGGCGGTGTAATCGGGGTGGTGCTTCTGGGTTTGATATTTTATGACTTTTCTAATATTACCGGAGTTTACATGGAAGAAATACAGCTTATGGAGTATGTAGGTGCTCAAAATCACTTTCAAACAGTAACGTTTTACAGGGATTTTTTAATTTCTATTCTGGTTCTGGCCTCCGCCGGGGTTATTATGGATGCGGCAATAAGTATTACATCCTCCATAAAAGAAGCTCTAAATCAGGGAGTAAAAGATCCCCAAAAGATAAGTCTTGTGGGGAAATCTGTAAAGGAGGACATTATAGTGACTATGGTAAATACGCTGGTGGTTGCTTTTTTAGGGGCTTCATTAGGCCAGTTGCTTATTCAGAGGCTTCATATAGGTAATTTTTGGCAGCTTATAAACTCCGAATTTTTTCATGTGCAATTTTATTATGTTTTTATTGGTACATTGGGATTTTTAATAAGTGCTCAAATCACAGAGAAATTTGCCTCTTGGTTTTTAAAATAGGTTTAAAATTGATAATTGACAGAGCTAAAGATATAATTTAATATATTAAAGTATTAACTTTAAAATAGAGCTCAAAAACGTAGGGCTTACTGAAAAAGTTCAGTATTAAATAGAATAAGCATGTATTTGAAAGGAGAAAGTCAATGGTTATTGAAGTAGATAATAAAAATTTCAAATCGGTAGTTCTGGAATCTGATTTACCTGTTCTGGTGGATTTCTGGGCGGAGTGGTGTGGGCCGTGTAAAATGGTAGCTCCTATTGTAGAAGAGATAGCTTCTGAATATAAGGGCCGATTAAAAGTTTGTAAATTAAATGTAGATCAAGCTAAGGAACTTGCCGGAGAGTATCAGGTAATGAGTATACCCACCCTGGCTGTATTTAAAGAGGGCCAGATGGTTGATAAAGTTGTGGGAGCTGCTTCTCAGGATGCTATATTGAAAAAAGTAGACCTTTATTTGGAATAAAACGGTATGCCCATCTATGAGTACAGATGTAAAATTTGTAATAATAGGTTTGAGGAATTAGTGGGGATTAAAGATAAAGACCGGGGCGTAGTTTGTCCCGTCTGTAATTCCAGAAAATTAGAAAAACTTTTATCTTCTTTTAACGGAGGAGTGTCCGGACAAAAAAAATCGGATTACTTTTCTTCCGGCTGTCCGGGGTGTTCAAATCCCGATGAGGGAAACTGTCCCCTTTAATATGAAACCCCAAAAATTTAAAAAATTTATTGCAGGATCTAAATTTGTTGTGGCCGGGTCATTTAGAAAAAAATCCAAATACGCCTATCAAATTCTCCTGAAACTTTTAAATAAGGATAAACAGGTATATCCTGTGAATCCGGCCATGAACATGGTAGAAGGGCTTAAAGTGTATAAAACTATCCGGGATATACCCGGTATTCCGGATTCAGCTAGTCTGGTAACTCCCCCCCGGGTGACTGAAAAATTAGTGGGAGAGTGCTATGAAAAAGGTATTCAGAATATCTGGATGCAGCCCGGTGCTGAAAGTGAAAATGCGATTCAGTACTGTAAGGATAAGGAAATAAATGTTATTTCTAATGCCTGTATTCTCTTAGACGGGTAGATTATGTATAGTAAATAGACTTTATTTAAAAAGGAGTTCTACCGATGTATATTATAGACTGGAAATTTAAAAAGAATCCGGCTAAATATTTTATTCAGGTCGGGCTGGCAACTTTTACCATGAGTATAATTCTCATGTTTATGGATGTAGTGGAACAGACCGCCTTGATAGCGTCACTGGGAGCAACTGTATTTACAGTTTTTTCCATGCCATGTTCCTTTTTATGTAAGCTTAGGTCTCTTCTGGGAGGGTATATGGTAGGCATATTATCGGGCACTTTTTTTAGTTGGTTAAAAACTGTGATACTTGATACTAAAATAATTGAATTAGAGACCACCGCCCTGGGAATTTCCGGAGCCCTGGCGGTGGGAGTGGCCATATTTATAATGGTCGTAACCAATACTGAACATGCCCCGGCGGCCGGGATCGCTCTGGGCCTGGTATTGAATCCCTGGAATATTCAAGTGCTTTTATTTATGATTGGTGCGGTGCTATTTGTTTTTACTGTTAAAACAATATTCGGGAATTATCTTATTAATTTAATAGGAAAACAGAATGGATTAGGTTAAAAAAGTTTTCTGTAGGGTAGACTTTTTTGTTTAAAATTTTGGTTTAAAGAGTGATAAGTAAAGGGAGAAAATTTATATGGATGTATTTAAAGCTATAAGAGCGAGACGGAGTGTGAGAAGTTATCTGGAACAAAAAGATATTGAACAGGAAAAACTTACCCGGGTTTTGGAAGCCGCCCGGCTGGCCCCTTCGGCGTCAAATCGGCAGGAATGGAGATATATAGTAATAAAAGACATAGATACCCGCAAAAAGCTATCCCAAGCCGCTAAAGGTCAAAGTCAGGTCGCCCAGGCGCCGGTAGTAATAGCCTGTTGCGCGGTAACAGATCACCATGTTATGAGCTGCGGAGAAAAATGTTATCCCATAGATCTGGCTATTTCTATCGATCATATGACTCTTCAGGCGGCCGAGATGGGGCTGGGAACCTGTTGGATAGGAGCTTTTGATTCGGAAAAAGTAAAAAATATTTTAAATATTCCCCGGGAAGTTGAAGTAGTGGAAATGCTTACCCTAGGATATCCGGATAAACCGTTGGGAGAAGATTCTAAAGATAGGTTAGCCCTTTCTGAAATCGTTAAAGAGGAGAAGTGGTCTTAAAAATTTAAATTATTATGAACAGGGGGCAAAAAAAACAAGAAAAATTAGTTAAACTATATCGTAAAAAAGAAGGTACCGTAAAAAAAAGATTATACAGGTTTCGTAAAAACGGTCTGGCCGGGGAAAAAGAACTTTTCAGCCAGATGAGTTTCTGTATATTGACTCCTCAGAGTAAAGCAATTTATGCTGATAAATCGGTAAAAAAACTTCAGAAAACGGGAATACTCTACCGGGGTACTGAAAAAGAAATTCGAAATTGTCTAACAGGTGTAAGGTTTCCCAATAACAAGGCTTCTTACATAGCTCGGACCCGTAAAGAATTTACAGTTGCCGGAAATTTAAATATTAAAGAAGTTCTTAACCAGGAGACCAATATTTTTAAGATAAGAGAAGAACTAGTAGAAAGAGTAACCGGATACGGTTACAAAGAAGCCAGCCATTTTTTAAGAAATACCGGCCACGGTAAAAAAATAGCTATTTTAGACCGACATATTTTAAAAGAGTTAAAACAATTTAAAGTAATAAAAGATATTCCTAAAACAATTAACCGAAAAAAATATTTTAACATAGAGAAAAGGATGAAAAAATTTTCAGAACAGGTTAAAATTCCGCTGGATGCTTTAGATTTGCTTTTCTGGTATAAAGAGACCGGGTATTTTTTTAAGTAATTTTTAGTAAAAATTTATGGTAAATCTGGTTAACTGATATGAGTAAAACTTTTTTTAACAATATCTGAAAATTTGCGCTGAAGGGTCCGGGGTTGACGAAAAGAGAGCAGTAGATATAATATAAGAAAAGCCAACCCGGATAATGAAAAATTATATTTTTAAATAAGGTCAGCCATTTTGATTTAATGTCATCCGGCCGAGGGTCTGTAAGATAAGTTTTCCCCGAATATATTAAGGGATATGTTATTAAAGTCTAAGGCAGGTTGAAATTCCGGTAAAATTTATAAAAATTTGATGCCGGCTGTTAAATTATAATAAAGACTACGGCACTATAGGCATGCTTTAGCGTAAAGTAAATATCCTTTTCGGAAAAATTGAGGTAAAAAGAGGCGTTGGAATCCAAAGTTGAGCTCTATTTTTCAGTAAAAATAACTGAGTTGAAAACATTAAAAAGAAAATAAAAATTATTTAAAATGAGTGTAGCCAGGAATCAAAAAGCTTATTATCAGTACAATATACTTAAAAAATTAGAGGCCGGTATTAAACTAAAAGGCATGGAGGTTAAATCCTTACGCGACCACCGGGCCGATATTAAACATAGTTTTGCCCGGGTTGAAAGGGGCGAAGTTTTTTTAATAAATACCCATATTCCACTTTATGGGAAATCCACCGATAAATATTATGATCCTCGAAGGAGAAGAAAGCTACTTTTAAAGAAACATCAGATCAAGAAGTTGACTCGTAAAACAGAAAAAAAAGGGGTAACTCTGGTACCATTGGAAATATATTTTAAAAGAGGCTGGGCCAAAGTTAAATTGGCCGTAGCGGAGGGTAAAACTAAAAAAGATAAGAGAGACAAACTTAAGAAAAGGACAATAAACCGGGAAATTGACAGAGAACTTAAAAAGTATATTTGACATTTTTAGATTTAGATTGTAATATATATAATCATTTCGAGCGAGACAAGTAAAGTAAGTATCCCGGTAAATAGAAATTATACATACAAAAGAGAAACTTTTTAATAACTTCCCGACTCCGGGAATATAAACAAATTTAAAATTATCCCCAAAAAGTGAATAAAAAAAATAAATTAATTTTAATTGACGGTAATTCTTATATACATAGAGCTTATCATGCCCTACCCCGGTTAACCAATGCCCGAGGAGAGCTTGTAAATGCGGTGTACGGTTTTGCAAAAATGCTAAAAAAAATCATTAAAAATGAGCAGCCCACCCATATATTTGTGGCTTTTGACCATAAAAAACCCACATTCAGACATAAAGAATATGAAAAATATAAAGCTCACAGAAAAGAAACAGATAGTGAACTGGTAGAGCAGTTCCCAAAAGTAAAAAACATGTTGGAAGCCTTAAATATAGAGCAGTCCAGTATTGAGGGATACGAAGCCGACGACATAATAGCTTCTTTTACTAAAATTGGAGTAGATAATGACCTGAAGGTAACTATAGTTACAGGGGATAAAGATGCTCTACAGTTAATTAACGATAACGTGAAGGTAGTTAACGGAATGAGTAAAATTACTTACGATGTGAAAACTTTAAAACAGAAACTGGGCATTGCGCCCCGGCAGGTGGTGGACTATCTGGCTTTAACTGGAGACAAGTCTGACAATCTGCCCGGAGTTTACGGTATTGGTCCGGTCACCGCCCGCAAATTGTTAACTGAATACGGCAATTTAAAAGAAATATATAATAATTTAGATAAACTTTCTTCCAATAACAAAAAAAAACTTAAAAAAAATCGTGAAGAAGCATTTTTAACCCGGCACCTTGTACAGCTGGTAAAAGATATAGATTTAGATGTTTCAGTTAGTGAATGTTCCTGGAAGGGAGCGGATCCGGAAAAGGTAAAGGAAAAATTCAGAAAACTTAATTTCAGAAGTTTACTCTCCGATTGGATAGAAGAGGATGATTTAAGGGGCAAAATGGAAGTAAAGATAATAGCTGAAGCAAAAGAACTACAAAAATATTTATTTAAAAATATTAAACAACCGACAATCAGCCTGGAAATTGTGGTCTCAGCTGGTTCGCAGATGGTCGGATGGGGTATTTCTTTTGATGGTGTCGAAGTTGTCTATAATCCTTCCGGGCACCGGTATTTAGGTTCGGGAAACCAGCTTAACAACGAAAAAATAATAGAGATTTTAGGTAAATATTTGGCCAAATCTGATGCTCGGATTATAGGATATGATCTGAAAGGTATTTATAAAATATTTAAATCCCGGGGCAAAAAAATTGAAAATACGCTCTTTGATATAATAACCGCTAACTATGTGTTGAACGCGAAACGGGGCCAAAAAACCCTAAAAGAAATTTCCGCCGGAAAATTAGACTGGGTTCCCAAAGAGATACCCGGCGAACCGGATAGTGAAAAAATAGATAAAATATCCCGTATAGTAGGTACCCGCGTTAACGCCATACACAATCTTAAAGAAGTATTAAATCACAGAATAAATGAGAGTAACTGTGGTGATCTTTTTTATAATATAGAGATTAAACTGGTGAAAATATTGGCTGAAATGGAGTTTACAGGTATAAAGGTTAACGTAGATAAGTTAGTTGAGACTAAAAAAGAATTTAATAAAGAGTTGAAAAAGTTAGAAGAAAAAATTTTTCAAATAGCCGGTGAAAAATTTAATGTTAACTCTTCCAAGCAGTTATCCAGAATCCTTTTTCATAAAATAGGATTATCCCCCGGTCGTAAGACAAAAACGGGATACTCTACAGCTGAAGATGTCCTTGAAGAACTATCTGAAAAACATCCTTTACCCTCTGAAATAATAAAGTACAGAAAATTAAATAAGCTGGTTACTACTTATATAGAACCGTTACCGGAGCTGGTAGACAAATCTGACGGAAGAATACATACCCGTTTTAATATAACAGGAACCGCGACAGGCCGGCTTTCTTCAAGTGACCCAAATTTGCAGAATATACCCATAAAAACTAAAAAAGGAAGCCTTATCCGGGAAGCTTTTGTTGCCGAGGAGGGAAAGGTACTGTTAAGCGGTGACTATTCTCAGATAGATTTAAGAGTGCTGGCTCATATTTCGGGGGATAAAAATTTAATTGAAAGTTTTAAAAATAATGAGGATATACATACTCAAACGGCAAGTAGAATTTTTGAAATCGATAAAGAACAGGTAACCAAAAAAGATCGAAAAAAAGCCAAAGCTATTAATTTCGGGATTGTATACGGTATGTCGTCATGGAGTTTGGCCCGGAGGGTAGATATGAACCAAAAACAAGCCCAAAAATTCATAGATAAATATTTTGAAAAATATCCGGGAATAAAAAATTACATGGATAATATAATAGAAGAGGCTCGGAGAAAAGAGAGTATAACCACTATTTTTAATCGTCGTAGGAGTATTCCCGAAATAAATTCTTCTAATTATAATCGAAGAAAACATTTTGAGCGAATAGCTATAAATACTCCCATTCAGGGAAGCTCAGCGGATATAATAAAATCGGCCATGGTAAATTTGGATAAAAAATATGATTTTAATGCTGGAAATGTAAAGTTACTGCTTCAGATTCATGATGAACTTTTATTCTCAGTACCTAAAAATAAAGTCAGTAAATACATAAAAAAGATCAAACCCAAAATGGAGCAGGCCTGCAGCCTTAAGGTTCCTCTTAAAGTAGAATTTAAAGCCGGTGTTAACTGGAAGGAAATGGAGATTTGTTAAAGATAGGAATTACCGGAAATATGGGGTCGGGAAAATCAACTATTTCTGATATGTTTAAAAAACTTAATGTACCGGTGGTATCAAGTGATGAAATAGTCAGGAGTCTTCAGCGACCTGGAAACGTTATATGGCAGCAGATACAAAAAAATTGGCCTGGGAAATTTTTAAACGACAAAGAAGAAATTGACCGGAAGAAAATGGCCCTGAAGATAAGAGAAGATAAGGACTTTAGAAACAAAGTTAATCAGTTGATTCATCCGATGGTAAAATCTGAAATAGAAAAAATTTTTAAGGTGTGGGCCAAAGAAGGAGAAGAAGTTGGGGGGGCAGAAGTTCCTCTGTTATTTGAGGTCGGCTGGCAAAAAATGTTTGATTATATTATTCTTATTCGGGCTCCCAGGGAAATACTGCTAAACAGAATAGTCAACTCAAAAGGTATTACTAAAAAAGAGGCTAATAAATGGTTAAGAATTCAGTTGGATCAAGAGAAAAATAAAGAGGTGGCGCATTTTGTCGTAGATACCGAAAAAAATAGAAAATCAGTGTTTAAAAAAGTAGAAGAAATTATAGGTAAAATAGATAAGGAGAGTTAAATGAAAATAGGACAATTAAAGAAAAAAACAGTAAAGGAACTAAAAAAGAAAGCTAAAAAATTAGGGGTGGAGGATTATTCCAAGTTAAATAAGAGAGAATTAATTGATCAAGTTTTAAAGAAAAACAACGAAAAAAACAGAAAAAATAAAAAATTCATGGAGGGGGTTTTAGAAATATTGCCCGACGGTTTCGGCTTTTTAAGGTCGGAGGCAAATAATTACATAAGTGGTCCGGATGATATATATATATCGCCGTCCCAGATCAAAAAATTTCTTCTCCGGAAAGGGGATAAAGTTTACGGGGAAGTTAGAGCACCCAAAAACAATGAAAGCTACCACGCTCTTTTAAAAGTGGAAGCGGTAAACGGTGAGGATCCTTCCATTATAAGAGGTCGGACAAAATTTGACGCTCTTACTCCCATGTACCCGGAGGAACGCTTGGAGCTTGAAACCACGTCTAAAGAAGTGGAAATGAGGATAATGGATTTGGTTACTCCCGTAGGAAAGGGTCAGAGAGGATTAATAGTTTCCCCGCCCCGGGCTGGAAAAACGGTTATCCTTCAGAAAATGGCCAATGCCATAACTACAAATCACCCAGAGGTTACCTTGATAGTTCTTTTGGTTGGTGAGCGTCCCGAAGAGGTAACCGATATGGCTCGTTCGGTGAACGGCGAGGTAGTAAGCTCCACTTTTGACGAATCAGCTTCCAGGCATGTCAAAGTAGCAGAGATGGTTATAGAAAAAGCAAAAAGATTGACCGAACATGCACATGATGTGGTAATCTTGATGGATTCAGTAACCCGGTTGGCCCGGGCCTATAATTCTATAGCTCCTTCCTCGGGACGGGTGTTGACCGGGGGAGTGGATTCAAACGCTCTACAAAAACCTAAACGTTTTTTCGGTTCCGCCCGGAACATTGAAGGAGGCGGAAGCCTTACGGTAATGGCTACCGCTTTAATAGATACCGGAAGCCGAATGGACGATGTCATATTTGAAGAGTTTAAGGGTACCGGAAATATGGAGGTAAACTTAGACAGAAGATTAGTTGATAAAAGAATATTCCCGGCCATAGATATTTTTCGTTCGGGAACCCGTAAAGAGGAACTTCTTTTAACTGAAGAAGAGTTAAATAAGGTACGGATAATAAGAAAGATATTAAACCCTCTGGGATGTGTGGAGGCCATGGAATTAATGCTTGAAAAAATGAATTCCACTGATTCAAATAAGGAATTTTTAAAATCCATGGAAGTCGAGGGCATAAGGCGATAAACTTATATTTTTATTGACAGAATATAATCTCTCAAATATAATTAAATAACTAAAAAATGAAATATTTAAAGCGATTAACGGTAGTAGTGGGTTCGGTACTGCTGTGTGCTTTTGCTTATAGGTATTACTGGAATAATAATATTACTACTGTAAGTATAGTGTACACTTCTGACGGGCATGGTAATATAACGAGCCGTCCGGCGTTCTGGGAAAAAGGGCATCCCAAGGTAGGCGGGCTTGCTGTCCTAAGTAACTATCTTAAACAGGTTAACGAACCATATATTTTAACTGATTCGGGCGATTTTTTTCAGGGAACGCCGGAAGGATATCTGACCGGCGGAAAAATTGTAGTCAGGCTTATGAATGAACTAAAATATAATGCCCTGGCCGCGGGCAATCATGATTTTGATCTTGGTCAGGAAAATTTGCGGAAGTTGGCCGGGTTAGCTAATTTTCCAATACTGGGAGCCAATATTATAGAAGAAGATACTAAAAGTATCCCTTCTTATTTACAGGAGAACGTTATAGTTGAATTTCCCGGAACAGATCTTAAAGTTGGGCTGGTCGGGGTTATTACGCCGGAGATGAAAGATATATCTATCAAAGAAAATATTGCCGGTTTGGGATTTCAGGATCCTGAAGATCCGGTAAATAAAAATATTAGAAAATTAAGGGAACAGGGAGTTGATATTGTAGCTGTTTTAACCCATCTGGGGAAAGAAAAAGATATAAAATTGGCTGCCGAAATAAAAAGAGCTGATGTAATACTGGGGGGGCATTCTCACCAGAGAATAGAAGAATCTTTAATGGTAAATGATATTTTAATTTTTCAACCTGGTGCCAACTTTAATAACGTCGGCAATTTAAAAT
>CAYZAK010000031.1:0-22811 GCA_964476445.1 uncultured bacterium | reverse complement strand
AGGACACAGCCCTCTCAAGGCTGCGACACGGGTTCAAATCCCGTTGCCGCTACCATATTTCAGGAGTTTTGCCGGTTATATTAAGGATATATTAGAGAAAATGTTTGCCCATTTACACTGTCACACTGTAGCATCTTTTTCAGATTCAACTTTACGTATTGAAGAGGCGGTAAAAAAGGCCGCTAGCGACGGGCAGAAGGGGCTAGCAATAACGGATCACGGGTTACTTTCTCTTCCTTTTAAATTAATAGAAGAATGTGATAGTTACGGTTTAATTCCCGCCATCGGAAGTGAATTCTATTTTGTTAAAAATGCCTCTGAAACATTAAGGAATTCAGATAACCGCCGCTACCATCTGGTACTTCTGGCTAAAAATAAGACCGGAATGGATAATTTAATAAAGTTAATAAATTTATCCTGGAAAAAGTATAATTTTAAAGACAGAAGGGGTTTGATAGACTGGGAACTTCTAAAAAGACATAAAGAAGGTCTGGTGGGATTATCAGGATGCTACTGGAACATTATCGCTCGAACCGGAATAGAAGAGGGTAAGAGCCGAGCGGATGCCGTATTAAAAAAATTTGTAAACATATTAGGAGAAGACTTTTACTGTGAGGTGGGTCGTCACGGTGTAGATACAGAAGAAAAATCCAACCGAATTTTAGAAGATCTTGCCGCCCGGCACAACACTAAGATTGTTCTCACCAATGACTCTCATTATTTAAACCCCCGGGATTGTATAGCCCATGACTGTTATATTAAAAGCCGATTCTATCAATTATCTAATTTTTCCTATGACGGCACAGGATTCCATTTCAGGACAGAAAAAGAGATGAAAGCCCTGGGGTTTCCGGAAGAGTATCTTACCAACACGGTTAAAGTTCTTGAAAAGTGCCGGGCCTCTAAAAAAATGTTTACTTCCGGCGGAAAGGTTCCGGATGATTTTAACCCCAAAAGGGTAAAAAAGCTTATTAATACCGGCCGGGCCGCCTATCTGCCTAAAATTGTTAAGGTACAAGAAAGCAGGGCCCGGTGGATTTGTGAAAAACTGGGCCGTAGCGTAGATTTAAGTTTAAAATTAAAAGGGCTATGGAGAGAGTTTGTCCCCGATACCACCAAGCTAGCTGTAAGCTGCCGACCGGATCTTGAAAAAATTACTCCACTGATGTATTCCAACAGGAAAAGATTTTGCCAGTGTACCGAACAGGAGTTATTAAACCAGGGGATAACAATAGTGGGTTTGCCCCCAGGTCAATGAAAAATTCAACCGGATTGGTTTATACCGCTTTGTTTGCTGTACTTACCGGCGTGGGGGCTCTGATAATTATACCCGCTCCGTTTGTGCCGGTAACCCTGCAATCTCTTTTTTGTCTGTTGTCGGGGGCCTTGCTGGGAAAAAAAATGGGACCGACCAGTCAGGGAATGTATATTTTGCTGGGACTGGCCGGTATGCCCGTATTTTCCAGGGGTGGGAGCGGCCCGGGGGTACTTTTGGGCCCGACCGGGGGCTATATAATTGGTTTTATTCCGGCTTCCTATATTACCGGTTTTTTTACTCAGAAAAAACATCTAATAGCAGGATTAATTTTAGGGACTTTAGTAATTTACGCTACAGGGTTGCTTCAGCTAAAATTTATTACCCAGAGAAGCTGGCCGGAAGTTTTTTTAATTGGAGCAGCTCCTTTTATACCTGGAGATATTTTAAAAATAATCGCTGCCGCAGGGGTATATAATTATCTTGACCGTGCCGGAATTGGTATTTTGAAATGACAGCGATGAAATTGTAATATAAACGGTAGACTATGAATTTTTTATATATATCAATTATTTTAATTTTCGGTTTCGGGGGCATTTTGATGGTACTAACCGGTCTTCCGGGGACTTTTGTCGCCTGGGCCGGGGTAGTTATAACCGCTATTATTAGTGGTTTTGAAGTAATAGGCGTTGCCCAAATTGTTTTTTTGCTGGGAATTGCGGTTTTGGGCGAGGTGCTTGATTTTGTGAGCTCTCTAGCCGGAGCAAAAAAGTTCGGGGGGTCCAGAAAAGGAATGGGAGGAGCTATCATGGGCGGAATGGTTGGAGCAGTTTTTTTTACAGCGATAGCTCCCGGACCAGGAACGTTATTAGGTGTGGTGGCGGGTACTTTCACGGGAGCTTTTTTGGGGGAGTACATAGAAGGAAGAGAAATTTTACAGGCTGGGAGAGCGGGCTGGGGAGCATTTCTGGGAAAAATTACGGCCATGGCCATAAAAATTCTTCTTATACTGGGTATAGGTACCTGGTCTCTTTACCGGTTTCTTTATATGTAAACCAATGAAAAAGTATATTTTACACAGGGTGCTTTTATTTATTCCAGTACTAATAGGAATAACTTTAATAAGTTTTGTAATTATGCATCTTACCCCCGGTTCGCCGGTCGATTCGGTTAGAATGAGCCCAGAGGTGGATAGAAAGGCCCAGCAGCGACTTTATCGCACCTACGGTCTGGACAAACCAATACATATACAGTACGCAAACTGGTTAAAAAGAGTGGTTACCCTGGATTTTGGCAGATCATTTAGAGATGGCCGTAAAGTTATAGATAAGATTGCCGAACGCCTGCCGGCTACTCTTCTTTTAAATATATGCTCGCTGGTTTTAATTTTCATTATCGCTTTGCCTGCGGGTATCATATCAGCAGTAAAGCATAATTCTTTCTTAGATAAAGTTCTGGCCGTGGGCGTTTTTATGGGGTATTCCGTACCCACATTTGTGGTCGCGTTGCTGTTGATGGATTTATTTGGGGTCCGTTTGGACTGGCTGCCTGTTTCGGGTATGGTCTCGGTTAATCACGAGTTTTTATCAACCGGCCGGAGAATTTTGGATATTGCCGCCCATCTGGTTTTACCGGTTATTGCCTCGGCAATCGGGGGATTGGCTTTTATGTCCAGATATATGAGAAGTTCCATGCTGGAGGTTATTAGAAAGGATTATATAAAAGCGGCCCGGGCCCGGGGAATTTGTGAAAACCGGGTTGTTTTTGTACATGCCCTGAAAAATGCTCTTATTCCCCTGATAACCATAACCGGATTACTTATCCCCTCTCTTATAGGCGGGTCGGTTGTTTTTGAAACTATATTTTCCTGGCCGGGAATGGGGCGGCTGGCCTACAATGCTATTATGTCCCGGGATTATCCGGTAATTATGGGGGTTGGCGTTATAATGGCTGTTTTGACCCTTATGGGAAATTTGTTGGCTGATATAGGTTATGCGGCCGCTGATCCCCGGATAAGGTATAGAAAATGAGACTGCCGCATATTTTTAAGAATAAAATGGTGGTAGCCGGAAGTACGGTAGTTTTTCTGTTGGTTATTGCAGCCGTCTTCGGCGACCTGTTAAGAACCCACCCTCCCCATGAGCAGAATCTGAAAGATCGACTGGAAGGTCCTTCAAAAGAATATATAATGGGAACGGATGATCTGGGAAGAGATGTCTATTCCAGAGTTGTGGAGGGAAGCAAGGTATCTTTGTCGGTGGGTATAGTGGCGGTGGGAATATCTCTTATAATAGGGGTTCCCCTGGGGCTATCTGCCGGTTTTTTCGGGGGCTGGACGGATAAAGTAATAATGAGGGTAGTGGATATTATGCTCTGTTTTCCCACTATATTTTTAGTTCTTATGGTAATAACTTTTATGGAACCCAATATAATAAATGTTATGGTGGTCATAGGATTAACATCCTGGCCGGGTCTTACGCGGTATGTCAGGGGGGAGGCCCTTTCGGTTAGAAACAAAGAGTACATAAAAGCAGTGCGGGTTATGGGATTATCCAAAATTAGGATTCTTTTTGTTCATATGCTTCCCAATACCGTTGCTCCGGTTTTAATAACCGCCACGCTGGGAGTGGGTTCAGCTATATTGACGGAATCCATTCTTTCTTTTCTGGGACTGGGGGTTCAGCCGCCCTCTCCTTCATGGGGGAGTATTTTAACTACCGGAAAAGATTACCTGGGCAGGGAGGCGTGGTGGCTCATAGTCTTTCCGGGTTCGGCAATTTTTATAACGGTCCTTGCTTTTAATCTTATAGGGGAAGGTCTAAGGGATGTTCTGGATCCCAGAAGCAGAACTGAATTATGATTTCCCCAACAGTTTTAGATATTAAAAATAGAGTTTTTGAATACTACTCCGCGTCCGGTCCGGTTCCGGCTTTAAGGGGGGTAGATATTAAAATAAATTCCGGCGAAACGGTGGCCCTAATTGGCGAATCCGGTTGCGGAAAATCCACTCTGGCCTTATCGGTTTTAAGATTGATAGAGCCGTCGGAAAAATATAAAAGCGGCGGAAAAGTAATTTTAAATACCGCTAAAAAACAGTTAGATTTAACAAGTATATCTGAGAGAAATATGCAAAAGGTCAGGGGGAAACAGATTGCACTGGTTCTGCAGGATCCGTTCAACACTTTTAATCCGGTAATTAAAATAGGAAAGCAGATGAAAGAGGCTTTTTGGGCTCATAAATCCAAAAAAAACGAAGAATCAAAACCGGAGAAATTTATTACAGAAAAACTTGAAAAAGTGCATCTGCCCGCTCCCCGGAGAGTAATGAATTCGTATCCCCATCAGTTATCGGGGGGAATGCTCCAGAGAGCGGGAATCGCGGCTGCTTTACTTCATGACCCCCCAATAATAATCGCCGACGAGCCAACCAGTAATCTGGATGTAACCATTCAGAAAAAAGTTCTTTCCACCCTTTTAGAATTAAAACAGGAATTGAAATTAAGTTTGCTCTATATAACTCATGATTTAAATTTAATAGCCGGGTTTTCGGACCGGATATATATTCTTTACGCCGGTAAAATAGTTGAGACCGCTTCCACCGAACGAATTTTTAATGATCCGGCCCATCCTTATACCCGGGGGCTGTTAAATTCTCTTCCGGATATAAAAAATCCGGACAGGGAACTTGTACCGATCCGAAAAAATGTACCGTCTCCCGAGAATATACCCGGGGGCTGTCCGTTTAATCCCCGCTGTCCGATAAAAGAGAAAAATTGTGAAATTACCGAGCCTAAATTATTAAAAGTGGGCAAAGCCCACCGGGTTAGGTGTTTTAAAATATGATAGCTCCCGAAGTTTTATTAAAAGGCGAAAATATTAGAAAAGAATACCGTACGGAGGGTTTTTTAGGGACAAAAATGGACAAAGTGACTGCGGTTGACGGACTGAATTTTAAAATAAGAAAAGGAGAGGTTTTAGGTATAGTTGGCGAATCAGGAAGTGGAAAATCCACCCTGGCCAGAATGATATGCGGATTAGAAAATTTAAGTTACGGCCGATTGATTTGGGATGACCAGATTAATTTAAGTAGAGCGCAGCCGGCCCAGATGGTTTTTCAAAATCCCTATAATTCTTTAAATCCGAAACTTAAAATAGGTTATGCTTTGAAAGAAGCGATAAAAGCGGGCACCAAAAATTTGTCCGGTTTTGCGATCAAAAAAGAGATTAAGCGTCTTCTCGGGGAAGTGGGGTTGCCCGGGGTTGATATAAAGGATTATCCTCACCAGCTTTCCGGGGGACAGAAACAGAGGCTGGTGATCGCCCGGGCTCTGGCATTGGAGCCGGAACTTCTGGTATGCGACGAACCGGTTTCGGCTTTGGATATTTCGGTCCAAGCTCAGATTGTCCGGTTATTGAAAAGATTGAACCGGGAAGAAAAACTATCTATAATTTTTATTGCTCACGATATCGAAATAGTTGGGGTAGTATCTAATAATATTGCCGTAATGAAAGCGGGCAAAATCGTTGAATACGGAGATCGGGATAAAATAATTAAAAACCCTGATAATAAATATACTAAAAAACTTATAGAAGCCGTACCCCGGAATCCATGGAGCTAAACTTCAATAAGAATAAAAAAATAATTTTAGGAACGGTCTTTTTGATGTTTACCGTTTTGTATTATATGACCGTTTGCCCAACAGTGCCGCCTTACCGGGACAGCGGAGAATTGATAACGGCCGCCAGTACTTTGAGCGTAGCCCATTCACCGGGGTACCCTCTTTATATGATAACCGGAAAAATTTTCATTGCCGGGGGAAGTATTCTGGGGTTAAATCCGGCCTTGAGTATGAATCTTTTCTCATCCGTAGCCACTTCGGCCTCTGTAACCCTTTTGTTTTATATAATATATTTATTAACCGGGAGTCTTGCGGCCGCAATGCTGGGCGGTTTCCTTGCCGGCTTATCCTACGTGGTATGGCTTTTGGCCGTAGTGGCCGAAATGTATGCCCTAAATCTTTTTATGGTGGTGCTGGTTGTCTATTTGGTTTTGCAGAAAAAATATTTATTAAGCAGTTTTTTAATAGGGTTGACAATGGGAAATCATCTTACGGCTCTTTTTGCCATAGTTCCCCTTTTATTATATGTAGTAACCGGCAGTAAATTTAAAAAAATAAATTTTTGGAAACCGGTTCTATTTTTCTTTCTGGGGCTTTCAGTATATTTATACCTTCCCGTCAGGGCACTTTCGGGGCCGTTTATAAACTGGGGCGATCCTTCGACAGTATCGGGGGTTATCAGCGTAATTACCCGGGAAGGATACGGTCATACCCTGGATCTGGTTTCCAGGGAAGTTACCCTGGGACAGGTTCTGGGCCCCCAGATGATGATATTTTTCCAATCTCTGGTAAGGGACCTAACGCCTCCGGCGCTTTTACTGGCGGTTCTGGCGTTGTATTTAAGTTTTAAAAAAAAGAAAAATCAAAAAACGGTGATAGTATTTGTACTTATGTTTATTTTTACCGGCCCTCTTTTCATATATATGGCCCGGATGCCTGTAAACCCCCATTCCCTGGCTATAGTGGAAGTGGGGTACATACTTCCTCAAATGGCACTTCTGGTTCTATCCGGGCTGGGATTGAAATTATTACTGAAAAAACCGGACCGCCCGGTTATATTTTTAACTGTGGGCGCGGTGGTGGTTTTTAGGCTGATCGCAACCTATCCTGAAGTTGATAAAAGCAGCAATTATCTGGCTCGGAACTACGCCGTTGATATATTGGAAACAGTAGCGGATAATTCCGCAGTAGTTTTGCGAAAGGACCATACGCTTTTTGCCCTATGGTATATGAATTTTGTGGAGGAGTACAGACCTTCGGTTAAAGTTATTTCCAAGGGGCTTCTCTCTGCCGGATGGTACAGGGATAAACTTAAAAAAGAATACCCTGATCTTAACTGGCCCGGCACTTATTATTCCGATGATATTTACATAGACCGGTTATTTAAAGAAAACCAGCCGGATTTAAGGGTTTACTTTACCCCGGCCGCCGCCGGTGAACTGGAGGAACCTTTTTATAGAAATAGGAAACTTAAATCTTATGGGCTGGTATTGAAAATATGGCCTGAATATGAGCCCTATGAATCGACGGCGATAATTCAAAAACTCAATCCGGTATTGGAGGCCAGGAAAGATTATAATGCTGAAGATTACTACGATTTTTTTAGCCGGGACATTATAAAAAATTACGCAATGTTCTATAACCGTATGGGCAGGAAATTATTAGAAGAAGGAAAAACTGGTCCGGCCCGGGATTTTTATAGCCGGTCTATAGAGACTTACCCCGTTTATCCGGAGCCTTATTTCAATCTCGGTTACACTTATTTTATGGAGAATAAACTGAAAGAAGCGGACCAAAGATACAGGCAGGGTATAGATAAACTGGAGTTAAAAATTTCTAATTATACCCGGAAAGAGGTATTTTATGGACAGCTGGCCGAAGCTTATAATAATCTGGGTGCGATCTATGAAAAAAAGTTAAGAGAAACTAAAAAAGAAAAATATTTTGCGCTTGCACTGGACAGCTACACCTCCGCCCTAAAATACCGGCCGGATTACAGCAGGGTCTATTTTAATAAAGGAGTTATTTTCTGGGGCCGGGATTGGGAAAAAGCCGCCCAAAATTTTAAAAAAGTTTTAGAGTACGAACCGGAAAATACCCGGGCAAAAAATTTTTATCACCGCGCGTCGGCAAATTTGCCAAATTAACCGTAATTATGTATATTGTTAGACCATGATTTTAAATTTTTTAGGTCAATTAAGATTTCTCGGCGGTGTTTATCTGGGGTGGGGGGTTGGAGCCAATGATAATGCCAATATTTTTGGGCCGGCAGTAGCCACTAACGCCATAAAATACAAAACTGCCGTAATACTGGGCGCGGTTTTTGTCCTTATGGGGGCGTTGATAGAGGGACCTGACCTGATGGGCAGCGTTTCCGGTGTAGCCGGCGCAGAGTTTTCCACTTATGAAATAAGTGCAGTAAATCTTGCTTTTGCAGCTTCTATTGCTGCAGCGATAACCATAACTATATTAACCTATCTTTCTATTCCCGCTTCTACTTCCCAGGCTTCTATAGGAAGTATATTCGGGATAAGTATTGTAATCGCCGGAGTGGGCGGAGCCGAGTGGGGCGAGTTTTTCAGAATGTTTATTGTTTGGGTGGTCAACCCCCCCCTGACTGCCCTGGTGACATTAGTATTATATAAGGCTCTTGCGGTACCCGTAAATTATTTTATTAAATCAGATATGTGGTATAATAGGGTTTTTTCGGCCCTGTTGATAATTAGCGGTTCCTACGGGGCCTATACCCTGGGAGCTTCTCATGCGGCGGTGACCACCGCCCCTTTCTTAAAAAGCGGAGTATTTGACAATGTAGGCGCTGCAGTTGGTCTGAGCGCTCCTTTTATAGCTTCTGCGGCCGGTGGCGTTGGTATGGCCCTGGGCGTATTGACATATTCTAAAAGAGTAATGAGGACAGTGGGTAAAAAAATTACCGTTCTGGACCATTTTTCGGCATTTGTCGCTGTCCTGGGAGCCGCTTTGACCGTACACTTTTGCAAAATCATTGGAGTTCCGGTATCCACTTCTCAAGCTATTGTGGGGGCCATTACCGGAGTAGGTCTGATAAAAGGCTCTAAGACGGTAAATTTCAGTTCTTTAAAATCTATTTTCTTAGGCTGGGTAATGACTCCCATAGCCGGCGCATTGTTCTGCTATATTATACTTCAATTGTTTTATTAATGGAAAAAATAGATCTTAAATTAAATCGGCTTTCCCCAGATTCCACCAGGGGGTTGTACGTAGCCGGAACAGCTGTTTTAATAGGATCTGTAAAATTAAAATCAAAAAGCTCGGTGTGGCCAAACTGTGTTTTGCGGGGCGATGTAGAAAAAATCGTAATAGGTAAAAGAACCAATATACAGGATGCTGCCATCATCCATACCAGTCCGGGATTTCCAACGGTTATAGGCAACGATGTAACAGTTGGTCACGGCGCAATAATACACGGCACTGAAATAAGGGATAATTCCCTTATAGGTATGGGCGCTGTATTGCTTGACGGCTGTAAAATCGGGAAAAATACAATAGTAGCGGCGGGAGCTGTGGTTCCCGAAAATAAAAGGTTGAAATCCGGTAAAGTTTACATGGGTACTCCGGCGGTAGCAGTTCGCACTATTACCGGAAAAGAAAAAACAATGATAAAATCCCGAGCCGTTGAATACGTTCATCTAGCCACTGCGTACTTAGATAAAAAATAAATATTTTATGAGGTCTTTTGCAAAAACAACTCTAATATCAGTATTGATTCTGGGATTATGGGGGAGAATTTGTCTGGCGGACAGATCTTTTAACAGATCGCTGGATGCTCGGCTGAGTGGATTGGGCGGTGCTGGTGTTGCTCTTAAAAATTTAAGTTCTTCTTTAGAAGTTAATCCGGGTGAAATGGTTAAAAGTGATTATTCAAAGTTTACTGTTTTCTACAACAATCTTGAAAATGAGTTGCACACCGGTTATTCTGAGTATGTACTTCCTCTAGGAAGCTGGTTTTCCATAGGCGCCGGAACAACCCTAAATTTTAAAGATTTGGATCAATTTACCCAGATTTACAGATTTGGAGCTTCAATGGATTTTTTTGACCGGGTTTCGATAGGGGTATCTCCTAATGTTAGGGTTAAAAAGACTCTGGACGGCAGCGGAGAAGAATTTGGAATAGACGGTGGAGCACTTCTTTCCCCTTTTGGCTGGATGGACATAGGGATAGCGGCAAAAGATATAAATTATCCTCAAATGAATTTTGAACAGACCGGCTCTACTCTAACTTTTATAGGAAAAGTACAGGGAGGGGTAAGCATTTTTTATCCCGGTTATTTTAATATAGTGGCTGATATTTTTGTAGAAGATTTTAAGGAGGAGTATGGAAATTACCGGATAAACGAAGCTTTCGGTATAGAAATTTATCCTTTTGAAGGTCTGGCTTTAAGAGGCGGGTTTGGAGCCGATGAATGGCAGATGGGATTGGGTATAACTTCTCGTTCTGTTGATCTATCCTATTCGTATAACAGCAATGAAAAATTTGAGCATTCAATTCAATATACCAGAAAATTTGGAGTAGCCCCTTCCATTAAGGAAAAAGAGATCCGCGACCGGGTTGTAAAAGTCGGTCAAGATGAACTTTACCTTAAAGCGCTTACCCATTATAATAAGGATGAGATAGCCAGGGCAATTGAAAAAAAAGAGAAGTATATTCAGTTGTACGGAGAAGATGACCGGATCCTGCAGTTTGAACAGGATATTAAATACTGGCTTGCCAAGAATAGAAAAGAAAGGTTGGAACAGGCGGAAAAGCTGGAGAATAAAGTACTGGAATATTACCATAAGGGCCTGATAGAAGAGGCCGTAAATGAACTGGATAACATAAAGGTTCTGGCGCCCGCGTACAGCCCCATAGCCTATTTAGAACATCTTTTAAAAGCCCGGGTGCTTCTAGAGGAAGGAAAGTATGAACAGGCTGAACAGGAACTGGTTGAGTCTCTAAAGATAAATCCGGATGGTGAGCATGTCCCGGCTTTACACAGAAGATTGCAGGAGGTATTAAGATTACGTGAATAAAATTACAAAATATATTATTTCTGGGTTTATACTTTTGGTTATATTTTTCCCGGTCGGAGTAACATTTGCGCAGACCGATGATTTGATGGACCGTTCTATAAAAGAATATCTCCGGGGGGATTATATAGGTGCTATTGAAGGATTTGAAAGAATTCTGGAAATGGAAGAGAACCCCGAAGCACAAAGGCTTCTATTTAGATCGGTTGTAGAAGAAGGAAAAAGGCACTTTGAAAATGAAAACCTGGATCGAGCCCGGGAATATTTTTTAAGGGCTCAAAATTTAGATTCCAATGATATGGAGGTCCAAAACTATTTAGAACAACTTACTGAAGAAGAAGAAGAAGAACCCGTCCAGCCCGCTTCGCCGCCGGATACGGGACCGGACCGGGAGGAACTGATCGAGGAACTCAGAGGCCAGATCGCCAGAGAACGTAGGGCAAAAAATGAATACCGGAGAACGGTTAACAGTTTAACTGCCCAAAGAGATAGTTTAAGGTCGTCTTTAACCGAAACGGAAAATAAACTGGCCCAGACCGAAGAGCGGTTAGAATTACTTGAACAGGAATTCGAAGAGAATGGAATTTCTCTAGGATGGATAGAATACGTAACCGGTGCGCTGGGATTTATTCTGGCAATTATCATAATAGTAATTTTAAGAAAAATTTATTTTACCTCCAACGAGAGTAGATATCAACTGGATGATCTTGAAGATCGAATTCTGGGCCGCCTGAAGGAGGCCGAGGAAGAGTCCAGGGAGCTGGAAGAACGAGTAGCCAGAAGTATCAATCAGATGGTTCAGGGACAAAAAGAAGCCGTAAAGCAGATATCTCATTCCGCGGCCGGGCAGACCCAGGAGGATATAGAGTCAATAAAAAATGAACTGGAAAATCAGTTTACCCGACAACAGGGAAAATTATTTGAACTTTTAAATATGCAGGCTAAAGCTTTATCATCTGAAGAAACCGAAAAAGTAGAGGTTGCCGGAGGCCGGGTGATTACCGATGTAAATCCCCATATTAGAGCCCGTGCTGACGGGGTGGAGATGATTCCTAAAACTGTAAGCGATCCCAATGTTGCTCAGAAAATGTTAAAACCGTACCTGACCGACTCCAATAACCGGGTGAGAGCAAACGCCTGCGTAGCTATCCACCAGTATAATCCTGATCTTGCTGTAAAGGCCCTGGAAAAGATGGCCGACAGTCCTAATAAATGGATGAGGCTCTCTGCCGCCTGGGCGCTAGGTGAGATAGCCACCCCGAAAGTTACTCATATTTTAAGAAAATTACTTGATGACGTTGACGAACGGGTCAAGGATAAAGCCATGGAAGCTTTTGAAAATATGGCTGAGGTTAAAAAGGAAGCAGGTTCTGAAATAAGAAAGATGATTGAGAGAATGCAGGACGAACAGGATGAAAATTAGATAAATGAAACAGGTAGATTTACATTTGCATACCGATTTATCCGATGGGAAACTAACTCCTGTACAGTTAATTAAACAGGCTAAAAAGAAAAGTTTATCTGCCGTGGCTATTACCGATCACGATATTACCGACGGTATAGAGCCGGCAATTAAATATGGAGCAAAATCAGGGATAGAAGTAATACCGGGAATTGAACTATCCTGCGAATATAAATCCAGTGAAATTCATCTGCTGGGGTATTTTATAAACTGGGAAAACAGATGGTTTCAAAGTAAACTTAAGGTTCTTCAAAAAGCCAGAGAGAGAAGAGCTTATTATATTTTAAGTAAACTTCAAAATATTGGTATTGATATAGATGAACAGATGCTCTTTGCCCAGGCCGGCAACGGGGCCATAGGAAGAATGCATTTTGCCAGGTGTCTGGTAGATATGGGCGAGGTGGAAAATATCCGTGAAGCTTTTAAGCGGTATTTAGGAAAAGGCGGCCCGGCTTTTGTGAAAAAGTTGCGTTTGAGTCCGGTGGAGGCTCTTAATATGATTCACCGGGTTGCCGGTATCTCAGTGCTGGCTCATCCCCCTTTCGGTATAAGTCACAAGAATTTTATCCGAAGATTGGTTCGTCAGGGTCTTTCCGGAATAGAGATATATCATCCCCTGTTGACCGTTAAGCAGAGGAAAAAATTTAAAAACATAGCTCGTGAATTGGGTTTAGTAGTAACCGGAGGTTCTGATTCTCACGGGGCGGGCCCCGAAGATACTCCCCTGGGAACAACTAAGATAGGCTATCAGCCTGTAGATAACATGAAGAGTGCGTTACAGCGAATCGAGTTAAAAAATCAAATTATAATGGATACAGAAGAAAACAAGTTATTTGTTACCAGCCGGGAGGTGAATGAGAGTGTTTAAAGTAGAAGAATGCATGATAAAAGAAGTGATGACCGCCAGAAGAGGTACTCCGCTCAAAGATATAATAAAATTTTTTAAGGAAAAACATGTTCATGTCTTACCGGTAGTGGATAAGAAAGAAAGATTGGTGGGAGCCGTATCCCTTAATGAAATAACAACTGTATTTGAACCTCACTCCGTTCATATGAACAAACTTTTGGAGGGGGTTCCTTTTGTGGATACCGTTGAAGACACTGAGCTGGATCTGGATTATATAACCCCGGAGATGGGAATCCTGGTAATTGCAGATGAAATTAAAACCAACAGATACCTGTCGGTAAGGCCTACGGATTCTATCACCAGAGCCTATTCTGTTATGAAGAAAAACAAGACTAAATTTTTAATGGTTACCGATGAAGAAAATCACTTAAAAGGCGTACTGGGGATGTTCGATATAGTATATTTTCTATTTAAAAACAAAGGTGTTATAAAGTGACCTTAAACACACTCTTTTCCACCGGAATTATTTTTTTAGCCGGAGTTGTGGGGGCAACTTTAATTAAATATTTGAAACTTCCCAACATAACTTCTTATATTTTGGTGGGTATAATAATAGGTCCGGAACTTTTTAATTTAATCTCCCCGGAACTTATAAATTCCACTCAGTTCATTACTAATATAGCGTTAAGTTTTATAGCTTTTGGGCTGGGCCGAAATTTTTCGGTAAGTAAGTTTAAAACCATAGGGAAAGACGTTATATGGTTAACCGCCGGTCAGATGATATTGACTTTTGTTTTGGTCAGCGCCAGCTTGTATTTTTTGCCGGACATTCCTTTTCACAGTGCAATTTTGCTGGGTTCAATTGCCACTGCCTCTGCTCCCATAGCTGTTATAACAGTAATCAGGGAGTACCGGACCAAGGGGAATTTTACGGATACCTTACTGGGGGTAGTTGCTTTTGCCGACGGGGGATCAATAATACTTTTTGCCGTAATCTTGGCCGTGGCCCGGGGTTTAACTCAAACAGGCGGAAATCTAACCGGACTGATAGGTGCTGGATTGTTGGAGGCCCTGTTTGAAATAGGAGGAGCTGTTTTAGTTGGTTTGATCTTGGGATTTATATTTACCGGCTTCCCCAAATTTGTAGATAATTCAATAGATATCATACTGTATATTTTGGGCTTTGTATTAATTACTTCCGGTATCTCGCTGCATTTTGGGTTTTCTGCCCTTCTGGCCAATATGACTCTGGGAATTTACTTAGAAAACAGGTCCGGCTCGGAGTTCCGATTTTTTGAAGCATTAAATGAAATAGAGACCCCATTTTATCTTTTATTTTTTGTCCTGGCCGGCGCCAAACTGGAACTTGACATGCTCCAGTACCTTCCCGTGGCGGCAACGGTATATATTATTGCCAGGGTTGCGGGCAAGGTTATTGGATCATATATAGGGGCAATTATGGTCGCCGCCCGAAACTCGGTAAAAAATTATCTGGGAATGGCCCTTGTTCCTCAGGCTGGTGTGGCTATTGGTTTTGCCCTCATAGTTCAGTCGGCATTTCAAAATAGGGGAGGGGAAATAGTTTTTTTACTGGTTATCGCTACCACGGTAGTTAATGAGATAGTGGGCCCGGTATTTACTAAAATTGCTCTACAAAAATCCGGAGAGGTTAATAAATAATTTGCTGAGTAATAGATAATTTGGTATAAGGATTAACCAGTAACTAAACCGGCAGGGGAAGTTCCGTGGAAGTCGGACGCTGCCCCGCAACTGTAACAGTCAGAATGCCTGCCGGTTATAATAAGTACTTCGAGGGAAGGGCGGGCGAAACCCCCCCTGCAGAAGGGGTATAAGCCTATCCCGCTTGAAGCTTCTGGCGGGTTTTTTTTATGTACAAATTATTTTTAATAAAACGTATTTTAGTCACTTTAATATTTCTTATCTTAGCCGGATGTAATCCCATTGAGACTCCGGTACAGAAAACGGGGCCAACTTATCTTTCCCTGTCGCCGGCCAGTACTGAAATTGTATATGCCCTGGAATCTGAATCCAATCTGGTGGGAGTTACCGATTACTGCAACCACCCTGAAGAAGCTAAAACTAAAAAATCAGTGGGAAATTTTATGAATCCATCCCTGGAAGTAATTTTTTTGCTTAATCCGGATATCGTTTTTGAACCCGGGCTGCCCCAGGACAGTATTTTAAACCAGATCACCAATAAAGGGATTGAAGTTATTACAGTGAATCCCGGTTCAATAGACCAGTTAAAAAAGGATATTCTCCGGTTAGGAAAAATCACCCAAAAAAAAGAAAAGAGCAAAAAACTTATTGCTGATATAGAAAGGCAGATAAAATCGGTTAAAAAGAAAACCGATCAGGTAGATAAAAAAAGAGTGTACGTGGAGATAGCTTCTAATCCGATGATGACCGTCGGGTCTGAAAGTTTTATAACCGAACTTATTGAAATAGGGGGGGGGATAAATGTAGCTGGTCAGGTAAAAAAAGATTATTTTACCACCGGTTATGAATTTATAGTTTCCCGGAACCCTGAAATTATAGTGTTGCTCTCTAAAAATTCTAAAGTTCGAAAAGAGCAATTCTCCCGATTTTTTAGCAGTTCGCAAAGCCCAGAAATAAAGACTGTTAGCCAGGAAGAAAAAGATATATTATTAAGAGCAGGCCCTCGTATAGGTGAGGGAGCAAAAAGAATATTTGATATTATTCATGATGAGAAATAACTTTAAAAAAAATTTGTTGATGTTTTGCTGTTTTACCGCCGGCGCTGTTCTTATAGCCTTAAACCTGGGCAGTTCTGGAATATCTTTGTTCAGCCCGGCGGGAAGAAATATTATTTTACATTTAAGAGTTCCCCGAATTATTATGGGGTTAGTGGTAGGTGGCGGCCTTTCTGTGGCCGGGGTAATTTTACAGGCCCTGCTTAAGAATCCCCTGGCTGAACCGTATATCGTGGGAACTTCTTCTGGAGCGGCCCTAGGGGTGGTTATAATATCTTATTGGGGACTGTTCTATCTTAGACCGCTGGCAGCTCTGGGAGGGGGTTTGGTTACTACTTTCGCGGTTTACGGAATAGCTAAAAAATCGGGTCGGACAGAACCAAATACCATAATACTTGCCGGAGTGGTGGTAAGCTCTTTTTTATCCGCGGTAACTCTTATGTTTATGGTCCTGGATCAGAGGACCGCTTACGATATCCTGTTTTTTCTTACCGGAAACCTGAGTTTTGAGAGTGCCGGCAGGTTGATATTTACTTCCGGGATTGTTCTTTTAGGTACGGCCGCGGCTCTTTTTTACGGCACCCGACTCGATATTTTATCTCTTGAAGATCCGGAATCCTCGATGCTGGGGGTGAATGTAAGAAAAAACCGCCGCAATTTATTTATAGTGGCTAATTTAATTATAGCCGTTTCGGTTTACGCCGGCGGGATAATAGGGTTTGTAGGACTTATAGTTCCCCATACCGTTAGACTTCTGACCGGGGCCAAACATAGAAAACTTATCCTAAATTCAGCGGTTGCCGGCGCCGGTTTTCTGGTTCTTTGCGATGGTGTGGCCAGATCAGTTTTTGCTCCCCTGGAGTTGCCAGTGGGAGTAATTACAGCTTTTACCGGCGGCCCTTTTTTTCTGTATCTACTGGTTGCCAAACGATGAGCATAGTTAATTTAAAAGACGTTTCGGCCGGGTATGAAGGGGGTTTTAAAATGGAAGATATAACTCTGGGGGTGGACAGAGAAAGTTTTACCGGAATTATAGGTCCTAACGGTAGCGGTAAAACAACTCTTTTAAAAATAATATCCGGAATTTTTAAAATAGTAAAGGGCAGGGTGGAACTTGACGGGCACAATATAGAAAATCTAGAAGCCAAACAAAAGAGTCGTCTGATTGCCTATGTCCCCTCTGAAAGTCTGGTGAATTTTAATTATACGGTACTGGATATAACTCTTTTCGGCAGATATCCTTATACCGGCCGGCTGGATAGATATAAAAAAACAGATAAGGAAAAAGCCCGCCGTGCCCTTGATTTGTGTGGTGTAGAAAATGTGTCAACACGGTTATTCAATACTTTGTCATCCGGGGAAAAGAAAAAGGTATTGATCGCTCGGTCTCTGTGTCAGGAAACGGAAGTTCTACTTTTAGATGAACCGGCCGCTCATCTGGATATACATCATGTAAAGGAGATATTTAATTTGCTTGCCCAGCTCAGGAATGAGGGAAAGACGGTGATAACGATTCTTCATGACATAAATTTAGCTTCAATATACTGTGATGAAATTGTAGTTTTAAAACAGGGGGAGATAAAATTTAAGGGAGTAAAAGATGAAATAGTAAAAAGTAGATTTTTAAGTGAAATTTACGGGGGAAAAATAGAAGTAAAAAAGTTAAATGGAGACAGATTTGTTGTTCCCTGAAAGTGAAAGGAAATGGAAGTGAGATTCTTCCTGCTGACCCGCAACGGTAATGCTTTTTAAAAGCGAGCCCGGCCTATTCTCTTGTAAGGAAGTATTTTCGAGGAAAAAGAAAGGAGAAAGTTGTGGAAAAATTTTTATTTTTAGCTTTAGTTATTGGGGTGTTATCCGCTCGACCGGTTACCGGAGCAGAGTATATGGGAGATCTGGGGACTATGGTGGTGACCCCGGTAGGAAGTGAAATAAATTCTGCTTATCATCCTGCAAATATAAAAGTAATAGATTCAAAACAGTTAAGAAATTCTGGGAATAAAACTCTGGCGGAAGTTTTACGTGAAGTATCCGGGTTGAGGGTTAGAGATATGACCGGAAACAGTACAGCGATAACCGTAGATATAAACGGTTTAGGAGATACTGCAGCTCAGAATGTTTTAGTAATGGTTGATGGGATGAGAATGGACAGCAATGATTTAAGCGGGACCAACTGGCAGCAGGTAACGGTGGATCAGCTTGAGAGAATAGAGATTATAAAAGGTCCAGCCAGTGTAATATACGGAGATAATGCCTCCGGTGGAGTTATAAATCTAATAACTAAGAGCCGTATTCCCGAGACTAAAAAGTCAGTAAGTTTTTGGACTACCTCCTATGAGGGATTAGGGGGTATGGCAAAGCTTTCCGGCAGCAGGAAAAGAGTAAAGTATTCTATTACCGGCGTAGGAGCCGAAAAACCAGGATACCGCCAGAACAGTGATATTGGTCTCCGAAGTTTATCCGGAGATTTGGGCTATCAAATGCCGGCTATGCCGGTGAAGGTGAATTTTAATACCGGCTATCAGAAAAGCAATTACGGTTTACCGGGAAGTCTTTTAGAATCCGATTTAGACGGAGATAAAAAAAGATACGGGACCACCACGCCCGATGATAGAGCGGAGGTAGAAAACAGCTATTTACGGGGTAAATTAAATTTTAGACCTTTCGAAAATTCAAATATAGAATTGGATGCCGGGTTTCAAAAAAGATATTCGACATCGTCATGGAGCTCAATGGGAAGTGATTCCAGATACGATAATAACAGACAATTTTTAAATGGGAATATGGTAAGTAGTAATTTTTTGAATTTTTCCGATGTACGGCTTACTGCCGGATTCAGTTACTACCGGGATGATATGGATTCTGAATGGAGTGAGGCCGGTACCGGAAATATTACGTCCAGCAGTACTGTTGAAGTCAGATCTTTAGCGCCTTACCTACATACTGAAATCTCAACAGGAGAAAAATTGATCTTCACCGGCGGTGTAAGATATCATATGGCAGAGTATGATTTTGACAGTTATACTGCATCAAACCCGGGCTTGGATATGCCGGCGGCATCTACTCAAACCACCTACGGCAGAGAAGCTTTAGCCTATTCCGGCGGAATGACATATATTTACCAGGAGATGGCCAAAATATATTTAAATTACGAAAAAACATTTCGGTTTCCCAAAACCGACGAATTATTGCAGCGCGTGGATGCGGGAATAAACGAGGAACTAGAAGTACAGCAGAGTGATGAAATAACCGCCGGATTAGAAGTTCACCCGGTTACGGATTTAACTTCGGGTTTCCATTACCGGCAGTCCGGTATTACCGATGAAATATTTTATAATCCCGATACGGGGAGTAATGAAAATATTGAAAAAACTCAACGCCGGGTCTATGAATTAAATATTAATTATAAACCGGATTCCCGGTTTTCCATAGATGGAGGAATAAGTCGTATAAACACCCGGATTAAATCCGGTGAGTATTCCGGCAAAGAAATACCGGGTGTACCTAAAAATAAGTACAATATTTGTGCTACCGGCAATCCGGTTGATAAGCTTTTGCTAACGGCCCGGTTAACCGGTTTGACCGACCGGTTTTTTATCAATGATTTTAATAACGAAAAAACCAAGTTATCCGGTTATACCCGTACGGATTTTTCCGCCGTATATCTATTGGAACTTATGAGCATAACAGTTAAGATAGATAATATTTTTAATAAAAAATATTTTGAATCCGGAGCACTGAATTTTTCGGGCGAAAAAGGTTACTATCCGTCTCCGGAGAGAAATTATTCCGTAGAAGTGGGTATTAAATACTAAAAACAAAAAAAATCACCGATAAATTTTTACCTACAGAACGAAATTTTCAGGTAAATTTCCCTGAGAAAATTTATTTTACTTTTACCCAAAATATTAGTATAATAATTTTTAAATTAAATAAGTCTATAAAATTATTAAAGGTGGGGTGGTAGTTCAGATTGGTAAGAACGCCGGCCTGTCAAGCCGGAGGTCGCGAGTTCAAGTCTCGTCCACCCCGCCATATATTACTATCAAAAAAAGTATAGTACACTGACCATTAATGAATAAAGAAAAAAAAGAAACAAAAGATTACAATATTATCCTGGAAGCCCGGAAAGATGCACGTAAAAGATTGTTAGAAGCTTTAGATGAATTTGATCCCCGGGAAGATTCCGAAAGGATCGACAAAGTTAAGCAGACCCTAAGCCAGATAAATAAGGAAATCAAAGAACTTGAAAAAAAAGTTGACAAATCCGCTCCAAAAAACCAACCTGATACTCCGGTAAGTGAGAATTCCGAAAAAAGTATTGAAGAGATAGACAGTTCTCGAAAAACCCTACAGACCGAAGTTAATTACTTAAAAAATGATATAACTGCGGAAAGAGATAAATGGGAAGAAAAATTATCCTCCAAACAGAGAGAGATAAATTCGCTTAAGTCCCGGATGAATCTCCGTCAGGCCAAGCTCAGGGCTCAGTATCAGTTAAAAAAGCAGAATTTAGAGAGAGTGCGTTCGGAATACGAAAGAAAGTTACGTCAGGAGAAAGAAAAAGACACTTCTTTTGACCAAGAACGTAAAAGGTGGTCAAAAAGGCTGGGGGAAAAGCAGAAAACCGTCGATAATTTAAAGATAGAAATATCTTCGATGGAGAGTAAGTATCATCGGGACCTGGAGGAAATAAAAGATGAGTACAGCAGTGAGACGGAAGTCCTTAAAGAAAAGCTAAAAAATTTAAAAAACCAAAAAAACAGAGAAACCGAACAACTCCGGGCCCGTTTATCGAAAAAACAGCGTACTATTATAAATTTAGAACAGGATTTGGATTTACAGGAAGCTGACTATGAGCACGCTCGCCGAGATCATTTAAAAGAGTTAGGGACCTTAAGGAGGGAGTTTAAAGAAGAAAAGGAAAGCCTTAGAACGGAAAAAGATTCAAACATAGAAAAGTTAAGGGAGGAAATATCCTTTAAAGAGGATAAAGTACGTAACCTAAAACAGCAACTAGCTGTTGCGGAGGAGGAAAAAAGTATAACCGCCGATGATTTTGGCAACCGTCTGAAAGCTATAACGCAGGAACAAAAAGAAGAGACCGAAAAATTAGAAAAAAAGATAGAAAACAAAAACAGCCTGATATATCAGCTAAAAGATGAGATTGCGGAGATAAAACGGGATCATACCGTTGAATTAAGTAACCTTGGCAGTAAAAATAATCAATTTATCCACGAGCTCCGTCAAAAAATAAAGTACCGTGATGAAAAAATAGAACATTTAAAAGAAGAACAAACTTCCAAAGATATAGAATTTGAAAAAAGGATAATGAATTTAAAAGAAAAATTATCTAGGAAAAATGAACGGATAGAAAAAATAAATTCCAGCAATGAGACCGAAATTAAAAAATACGCTGATGAACTTGATCAGGAAAAACAAAGTTTTTCGGATTTAAGGGCAGAATACGAAAAGTTGAAAGCCAAGAGAGAGCAAGAAAGAGAAAAATTTTCTGAACAGATAGAGAATTTAAAAGAAAAACAGGAATTAGCTAAAGAGAATATTCACAATAAGCTTTTTAATAAAAACCAGAAATTAGAAGAATTAAACGCCGAGCTTCAAAAAGAAGAACAGAAAAAAGAACAGCTAAAGAAAAAAAATAGCCAGGTAAAAGCAGATTTAGAAAACCAGCTGGAATCCAGAAAAAAAGAATTGGCAAAAATAGAAGAAAAAAATATCAAAGAAAAACAGAAGCTTCGGGAAGAAATAAAAGATCTTAAACAAAAATTGTCTGAAGAAAAAAACCGGCTTGAAAATTTAAAACGAAAAAAAAGGCAGGAAAAAGAAAATTATTCCAAGGAGCTAAGAAATTTAAATAAGACCAAAGAGTTAGAGAAAAAAAGTCTCCGGGAAAAAATCAATACTAAAAACAATAAGATAATTGAGATTAACAGTGAACTGAAAAAACGGCAAAATAGTCACAAAAATTCCCAAAGAAATTGGGAACAAGAGAAACAAAACATAACCGAAGAATTTGAGCAGAAACTTAGCGATAAGAATGACCGAATTGAAGAGTTAAACGAGTTGACCGATAGACTGGGAAAACAATTAAATTCTGAAAGGGTAAAGCGTAAGGAAGAAAATAAAACCTGGGCTTCCAAAACCGGTAGTCAGAGACAGCAAATCAATAAACTGGTTGTAGAATTTGAAGAAGCTAAAAGAACAATTGAGCAGTTGGAAAATGAGAACGCCAAGCGGGAGTCCTATTTTAACCAACAGGAAAAAGATTGGAAATCCAGGCTGGAAGTTCTTAAAACAAAGCTCCACGAAAAAGAGGTAAAGTATTCCAGTCAGCTTGAAAGACTGAAAGAAAAGGTAAAAGGTCTTCATAAAGAGAGAGTTCAGATAACAGATAAATACAATACCCGAATCCAGGAACTTGAAAAATGTATTGATGAAAAAGACAGTAATACGGATTCACTTAAGCTGGAGTACCGGTCAGAAAAAGAAAGTATCCTTAAAAATTTACGCAAATCCGATGAACGGTATGAAAAGGTCAAAGAGGAATTATATGCCGCCAGGGAAGAACTTAAAGAGCTAAAATACGCCAATGAAATTTTAAGAGAAAAACTGGCAGAAAGTAAAGAAAAATTTGTTGAGGAAAAAAATAAGTTTGGTGAAAAAATAGTACAGATAAAAGAGGCAAGTGAATCAAGAGAAAATCAGCTTGAACAAAAACTGACTTCTTCTAACCGACAGGCCGAAGATTTGAAAGAAAAAATTGAAAAGTTAAAAGAACATTACCGGAAAATACTGAATAAAAATAAAGAAAAAATTAATAAGCTTA
>CAYZAK010000030.1:0-24481 GCA_964476445.1 uncultured bacterium | reverse complement strand
AAATTATGATACACCATTTGAAGCGTTTGTTGCACTTACTGGTTGAATCCGTGAAAGAGTTTTTTTGAAAATTTACTGAATTTCCTGCCTGATACTTAGAACCTGCTGCCCGGGTTGGGCAGCAGAATAATATTTATGTTTATTTTATAACTGTAAAATTTACAGGTTATTTACTACTTTACTGGCTGTACCGTCCGACCGAAAAGCTTTAATGAAATCCTTTGCAGATTCATAGGCTTCATCCGAAATCGCCTTCTTGTTTTCTTCAGGTATATTTTCCAGTTTCTTGTAGAATTCTTTGGTAGCGTGTTTAATAGCTCCGCCTGTTTCATCTGACCAGTCGGACATTTCTTTTACCAGTTCCCCGGGCAAATGTTCATGAGCGATATTCTGCCAGTTTGTGCCTACATTTCCTTTTCTTATACCGTTATCGGCAAACTGCCCCACCATGTTAAGTGGAGTACCCGTAATACCGTGCTGGGCAATTACCACCCCTTTATCTTTTATGGCGTTGTAAATATCAAGAGTTCTTTCAAGGTCAATATGAACTTTTTCGTCAGCTTCATAGTTACCGTGTTTGGACCCGTTATTTATGGCAAGCATATCGGGGTGCACACCATTTTCATTAAGTTTATCTATATACTCAACGGCATCTTCCACAGTAGTTATATCTTTGTCACCCTTAATTTCTCCCACTTCCACTTCAAGACCAAAACCCTGTTCAATTATGGGCTGGGCCAGGTCGGTGGTTATTCTTACATTCGCATCCATTTCATTGTAAGAAGCATCTATGGCAAAAGAGGTATATCCTTCCTTAAGTTCGCTGGCTATTAGTTCACGTGAACTTTCTATCTCCTCTTCGGTATCCGCCTTTACGGTAATGTGATCGCCGTGTATATAAAAAGGTACCGTATACCCGACTTCTTCGGCATATTTAATAATGGCATCAACATACATTTTCGGGTTCATACCGGTATATCCCACCGGAAGTCCGCCTTCTGATTTGGCCAGTTCAAACCCGACAACCGCATCTAACTCCTGGGCCGCTCTCATTATCCCGGGGATAACATGCTTAATCCGGGTATTACAGGCCATCAGGATTACATTGTCATCTTTTAATACATTTAATATATCTTTGGAATTAAGACAGCAAACCTTACTTCCTTCGTCCAGTTTCCTGGCAAAATTCTGAGGCCTTTTAGCCAAAACTTTTTCCGTTACACTCATGATAAATTTACTCCTTTAATTATTTAAATTCTTTTCCTAATCTATCTTTAGAATTTAGCAAATCTTATTATTTAAGTCAACAGGTAAGATGTATTCCAAAAGCTACGTCCCTCTTTTGAGAAAGCTTGTTGAACTTTTTAACCGCCCGGGGACTTTGAGCGGAGATCAGTTCTATCCCCAGTTTTGCGCAATTGTTCTTTACCTCCGGGGCTACATCCATCACTCCGGAAGCGCCTTTACCCACTATAAGAACATCCGGTTTTTCAGACCACACTTCTTTTAAGTCCACATTCTGAAGTAAATGTCCCCGTTCCCTCCACCATTCTTTAATTTTTTGGGCCACTATAAGAATATCATTTTTATAGGTTTTTCCGTCAACAACTACGGATCCAAAACTGTATTTATCAATATTCATACACCCTCCTTTTTTTCTTTACTGCTGTCTCATTTTTTCCATCTGTTCCCTGCGACGTCGGGTATATTCTTCTAACAACTCTTCACCGGGACCGTCAAGATCAGGAGTAAGCATTTCCAGGGATAAAAATTTATTTTCATAAGTCTCAACTTTTTTGTCCTCTCCCAAAACAAGTTTAAGCTTACCTAAAAATTTACCTTTGTATCCGGGACTAAAAATCAGGGTGTCATTTACTTTTTCTTCAATTTTTTCTTTAGAATAACCGTTAATAATTAAATCAATTCCCCCGGTTGAGGCGGCTAATCCCCGGTCATTTTTTAAATTTCCGGAGGAAAGGATAAATACCAAATCTGATTTTTCCTTAAGTAAGGGTAAAATTTTTTCTAAATACTCTTTCCCGGTACCGGTCATTTTACTGGACCCCGGGGAGCTTTCATTAAAGTTATTATAAATAGTGGAATCAAAAATTCCGATCAGGGCTATTTTTAGATCTCCCATTTCCTTTATAAGGTATTTATTGCTTATCCTATCTTCATTTTTATACAGTTCTAAATTACCTGAAACTACCGGAATATTGAATTTTTCACTGCGGTCGGTAAAAAAACCCATACCCATTCTGAACTCATTTTCACCCGGAATTAGGCCGTCAAAATTGGTTTCTTTTAAAAATTTAAATACGTACTCGTTTCTAAGCCTATCAGGAAAAGGAGCTAAGAAATTTCCGGCTCCCAGAACCAGAGTATTTTTTTGGCGGTTTTTATTTACCAGTTCTCTTATCTCGGCTAAACTTCCGTGTAAATAATCATCTGGGCAATCGCAGGGGGCCAGAAAACCGGCGGTATTAGAAGTATAGAGCACCTCTACTTTTCTGACTTCCTCTACGGACGGTGAACAGGCCGTTATTGTGAAACTTAATACAGCAGGTATTATTAAAATTTTTTTAATAAAAGACATGCCAGAATAAATATACGGTGAAAAACAAAAACATCCCTCCCTGGATTAATTTTACCAGTCCTAATTTTTTATTATAAAAATTCTCCATCTCCTCAGAGCTCATCCCCCACCAGATGAGCAAAAATATAATAACCATGGGTAATATAAAAAACAGGTTATATATAAATAAGTAAAATACAGCTCTCATCCGCAGAACTTCTGTCCCAACCATGTAAGTAAGAGCGGGCAGGTATATCTGACCGGTGCATATAAACTCAACCGCGGCGACCACCGCCCCCAGGAAAAAGGCCAGGTACAAAAAATTTTTACTACTGGCAAATTTACCCATTTTATCAATGACCCAACCCCGCCAGCTTTGGGGAACTTTTAAGAACACTTTTCCCTTTCCCCCGACGGCCAGTGCGTCGTTAAAACTTAATATACCCAAAACAAGGGTCAACGTTCCCATAACAGAGTATATAATATTTTGGAGGTTTCCCATGGCCGGTACTCTTTTTAAAAATGCAAGTATTCCCAGCCCGAATAAAAAATAGACTATAAATACTCCCGCCGAATAGAGCATCCCGGATAAAAGAATAAATTTTGAAGATCTTTTTCCGTGTATACTAAGATAGGCAACCATCATTATTATCATTCCGAACGCGCAGGGATTGATACCGTCTACCAGGGCCGCCCCTAAAAAAGGTAATAGGGCCCACCGTCCTTCTTCGGTTTTTGTATCTTCCACTTCTTCTAAAGTGGGAGGGGGGATTATTTTTTCTTCCAGATTATCAAAAAGCCTGAAAATATCGCTGCCGGCGTATATGCGACCGGCTGTAATAATAGCCGGAAATCTTAAAGATTCTCCTTCCGATTTTTCTTTCATATCCATAAATTTTTCGAAATTTTCGCTTTTATCAATGGGGTATTCTATCAAAGCGAATGTATCATTATCCTTTAAATCAGCAAATCTTTGTTCCACTTTTTCGCAGCTGGGGCATCCCGGTTCGTAAAAATAGTGTAATTCTATATCCGAATACGCCCCGCCTTCTATTATATACTCCCCGTAACCGAATTCTGGATCGTTGGTCTGAATATAAATCTTTTTTACAAAACTTTCACCAAGACCGGTGGTATCCAATTCTACAGAAATTTCTTTTTCCCGGCCGGAAAGGACGACTAACTCCTGACTGGATAAAGTCAAACAGGGACATCCTATCCTTAAGGTTATATCTAAATTTTCAGTGCCCTGATTGGTAAATGTAATACGGTTGGTCAGCACTTTTCCATCTATTAATTTTCCCACATCCCAGCTGCTTTGGTCTATACTGAATCGGGGGCCGGCTTTGCTCCGGCCGGGAAAAATCAAAAAAAGAATTACCGCCCATATTATTATATGTACATATTTTTTCATTAAGTTCTCAGTATAGTTTATTTTTTATTAAGTATTTGAAATTTTTAGTTTTTTATACACCGAATTTAGGGACTCGGAAATAACTTTTTCCTTACCAACTACCGGCATAAAATTAGTATCTCCCCTCCACCGGGGGACTATATGGGTATGCAAATGCTCATCAAAACCCGCGCCCGCGACTTTTCCTATATTCATACCCACATTAAAACCGTGGGGATTCATGGTCTTTTTTATCCGGGCTACATACATTTTAACAATTTTGTTCATCTCGCCGTACTCTTCTTTAGTAAGTTCGGCCAGCTCCCCGGTATGTTTATAGGGAGCGACCATAATATGGCCGTTATTGTAAGGATATATATTAAGAAGGGCAAAGGCTTTTTGACCCCGGTATATAATAAGCTCCTTTTTATCATCGTTTTTTTTAGGTTTTTCGCAGAATATACAGTCCATATCTTCACAATCAGTCACGTATTTAAACCTCCACGGTGCCCAGAGTATATTATCTTTCTTCATCTAATTTCCACAACCCCGCACCTATCATTATCCAGCCGGCAACTAAAAGCAGGGGGGCTAAATATCCGGCCCAATTATCTGCCTTTCTGTTTGCCAGGTATAAAACTATAAAACCGGTAAACAATAACCCTATACCGATATATATTAGTTTCCCGGTTATTTTTTTATTTTTTTTCCGGCACATATATTAGGTTAATTTTAAGAAATTTCGTTTACCTATCTTAACCGTTTTTTCTTTCCCCGGTGAAACGGTATGGTTTCTGTTCTTTATTTTTTTACCGTCAACAGATATCGCGCCCTGCTTTATAAATCTTTTCACCTGGGATTTGGATGAGAGTATATTTTTACCGGCTATTATGTCAACTAATTTTTCTTCCTTGTTTACCCTGTATAAATCCATATCTTCGGGTTCCTTGCCCTTGGAAAAGACCCGGTCAAACTTTTTCAAAGCCCAACGGGCTTCTTCACTTCCGTGATACTTTTCAGTGATTTTTCGGGCCAGGTTTTTTTTCGCTTTCATTGGATGCATTTTTTCCACCTTATCCATATCTTCGGTGGTAAGTAACTTATAATACCTTTTCATCATGTCATCGGATACGGACATTATTTTACCTAACATTTCATAAGGGGGTTCATTAATTCCGATATGATTACCGTAACTTTTAGACATCTTTTTAACCCCGTCCGTACCTTCTAAAAGGGGCATGGTTAAAATGGACTGTGGCGAAGCCCCTTTTGCTCTCTGAAGTTCACGTCCCACAAGAAGATTAAATTTCTGGTCAGTTCCTCCTATCTCTATATCCGATTCTATCTCTACGGAGTCGTATCCCTGAAGAAGGGGATACAAAAATTCGGATATACTTATGGGGTTCCCTTTTTTGTATCTTTTAGAAAAATCGTTCCGTTCCAGCATACGGGCAACCGTATACCGGGAGGCTAACTTTATTATTCCTTCGGGGCCCAGTTTATCAAGCCAGGTTGAATTTCTTACCAGTTCTATATTTTTCGGGCTTAAAACCTTAAATATCTGATCTTTAAATCCTTCTATACTTTTTTCTATCTCGTCTTTACCCAGTACAGGTCTCTCTTTAGACCGTCCGGACGGATCTCCTATACGGGCGGTAAAATCTCCTATAATAAATATTACGGTATGGCCCAGTTTTTGAAACTGAACTAATTTTTCCATGACTACCGTGTGCCCAATATGCAAATCGGGGGCCGTGGGGTCGGCGCCGAATTTTACTCTCAGTTTTTTACCCTTTTTAAGCTTTTCAACCAGAGTTTCCTGGCCTATTATTTCATCCGTTCCCCTGGAAATAATATTTAACTGTTTTTTAAAATTTTGGTCGTTCATCTGTCTTATTTTCCAGTAATTATTTTAATAAAATTCAACTCTATTATCAAGAAATTTGAAAAAAATATTAATTAATTAATTATTATAGTTTTGTATTTTACAGGGCCGGTTCCTTTATATTTACTATTTTAGTACTATTTTTTCATACATAATTTTACCAAATTTGAATAATACAGCTTAATTTGATAACCGGTATTTAATTTGTATAATTATTAAAATTATGAAGAGAAAACATATTATAATTGGTACTTCAATTTTTGCAATAGGGTTAATTATGGGGGGGGGTTGGCTTCTTCTTCTCTCTTTTACTGAAGGTTTACCCTCCACATCTTCGTTAGTTCAGTATAAACCGGAGCTGGCCACCGAAATTTACGATGTAAACGGAACTCTTATCGATGAATTATATATGAAAAGAAGAACTCTGATTCCCTTAAATAAAATTCCGGTAAATCTTCAAAACGCTGTCCTTGCCACCGAGGACACTAACTTTTTTAACCACTGGGGACTGGACGTACTGGGGGTTTTAAGAGCTTTTATACAAAATTTACGGGCCGGCTATGTAGTTCAGGGAGGAAGCACTATTTCACAGCAGCTGGCAAAGGTGATGTTTTTAACTCCCGAACGGACTATCCGCCGAAAAATTAAAGAACTGATATTAGCTATGTATATAGAAAGAGAGTACTCAAAAGAAGAAATACTCCAGTTTTATTTAAATCAGATTTATTTTGGCGCGGGCGCGTACGGAGTAGAGGCGGCCAGTAAAATTTATTTTGATAAATCCACTGATAAGTTAACACTTTCCGAATGCGCCATGCTGGCCGGGCTTCCCCGGGCACCGGCCAATTACGCACCGTCCAGGGATATTGTAAGAGCCTACCACCGCAGAGCAACTGTACTAAGTCGAATGCATGACCTGGGATTTATCTCCAAAGAAGAAAAGATTGATGCAAAAAGTACCCCTCTTCCCATGATTACTTTCAGGGAAAAAGATAAGGCAGCCCCCTATTTTGTGGAGTATGTGAGAAAAAAATTAATTGATAAATTCGGAGGAAATCTTCTATACAAGGGCGGACTCAGAATATACACTACCATGGATCTTGAAATGCAGAAAATTGCTCAAAAAAGCCTTCTCGATTCTTTGCAGGATTTTGATCAGACTAAAAAGAAAGAATTAATTGAAGAAGAATTTGAAGATGGAGATTACGATAATATTGAAGAAGTGGAGCTTTCCACCGGGGCTTTTCAAAAAGTTCAGGGGGCAATAATATCTGTAGATCCCCGCAACGGACAGATACGGGCTATGGTAGGGGGAAGAGATTTTTCTGAAAGTGAATTTAACCGGGCCATGCAGGCAAACCGGCAACCAGGATCCGGTTTTAAGCCTTTTATATACACCGCTGCTATAGATCAGGGATTTACCGCCGCAGATATATTAGATGACAGCCCCCGGGTCTACTACAATGACGGGACAAGCTGGGATCTGCTCCAAAATACAACTAATATTCATCAGCTCCAGCTTAATATAGAAAAGCTGGAAGATAAAGAAGAAAAGACCGAAGAGGAGGAAGAAAAATTAAAAGAACTAAAAAACACTGTATGGTCCCCTTCAAACTATTACAACCGGTTTCGCGGAGAAGTCACTTTACGGAATGCCTTAGTTAAATCTATAAACTGTCCCACTGTAGATCTGCTCTATAAAATTCGGCCGGTTACCGCTTTATACTACGCCAGGAAAATGGGGCTTAATACCAGAAACTTACCCCAAACTCTGGCTCTGGGTCTGGGTTCCGGAGAATTAAAACCGGTGGACATGGCTGCAGGATACACGGCATTCGCCAATCAAGGGGTCAGAACAGAACCCTATTTCATTACCCGGGTAGAAGATTATTCAGGCAATATACTGATGGAAAATTTTCCTTCAGAAGAACAGGTTATCTCACCCCAGACCAACTATGTTATGGTAAATTTAATGGAGCAGGTAGCCGAACACGGTACCGGCTGGTTTACCAGAAGGCTGGGCAGACCGAGAGGGGGTAAGACCGGCACTACAAATGGTTTTTCGGATGCCTGGTTTACTGGGTTTGTACCCAATCTGGTAACCTCGGTATGGGTAGGATACGACGACCGGTCTTCACTCGGACCCCGTAAATCCGGAGCTGTGGTAGCTGTACCCATATGGACCAGATATATGCAGGAGGCCCTGGAACATACCCCGGTTCTGGATTTTCCGGTGCCCGATGGTATTACTTTTGAATATTTTGATCCGGATACAGGACATCTGGCCACCCGTTATTCTGAAAACGCCGTTCTCCAGGCTTTTATTGAAGGTACCGAACCCAAAACATATTTTTAGAGTAATTTACAAACGGAGAGAAAAATGAAAAATATTACCCAAGGTGTAAGAGCGATCGCCAATTTCATGGCCGTTGCTGCCAAAACCGCACCCAAAGCCCGGGGGCAGGATAATCTTATAGTTAAAATAATCGAAAAAAAAGAGCTAAAAAACCTGGCTGACAAGATGATTAAAGCCGGTAAAACAACAGCCCATCCTCAAATATTTAACCGGGATGCTGAAAACGTAAGACGATCAGATTGTCTGCTGGTTCTTGCGACACCCCGTAAAACCCTTGAACTTAACTGTAAATTCTGCGGTAAAAGTACCTGTCGGGAAGCCAAACAAGCTGAAATTACCTGTGCTTACAACTCCGGAGATCTGGGTATCGCCGCCGGATCGGCAGTATCCAGAGCAGCGGATTTTCGGGTAGATAACCGGATTATGTACACAGTGGGATATACTGTAAAAGAAGAGAACTTAATCGATAAAAACATAGTCATGGCCCTGGGGATTCCCCTGGCCGCCCGGGGAAAAAATATATTTTTTGACCGAAATTAAACCTTTCTGAAAATGAATTCCGATAATATACTAAAAATATTTCGGGTCCTGTCCAAAAAATATCCGGGGGCGGATATAAGCCTTAATTTCAACACCAACTGGCAGCTTCTGGTGGCTACAATACTCTCCGCCCAGTGCCGGGATAAACGGGTAAATAAAATAACTAAACAACTTTTTAAGGATTATCCCCGGCTGGAGGATTATCTTGGCATGTCCAAAGAAGAACTTATACGACACATACGCCCGGCCGGATTTTACAATAATAAGGCCAAAAATATTTTAGGAGCGGCTACCCTTATAGATAATGATTTTAACGGTAGAGTTCCTAAAAATATGGACGATATGCTGAAAATACCGGGCGTTGCCCGAAAGACTGCAAATGTAGTTATGGGAAACGCTCACGGCGTTGTAGAAGGCGTAGCCGTAGATACACATGTTAAAAGATTATCCTACCGGCTGGGATTAACTAAAAACAAAACACCTAAAAAAATTGAGCGGGATTTAATGAAACTTCTGCCCCGCTCAAAATGGTTTAAATTTACCTACCTTTTAATAGAACACGGCCGGAGCACCTGCAAGGCCAGAAAACCTGCCTGTCCAGACTGTCTATTAAATAAAATATGTCCTAAAATGGGAATAAATTAACCTGAAACTATTTTTGTTCTATCACATCCTGGGCGGCCGACAGTCTGGCTATGGGCACCCGGTAAGGAGAACATGAGACGTAGTTAAGACCCGTACGGTGACAAAATTTTACCGAAGAGGGCTCTCCGCCGTGTTCTCCACAGATACCGATTTTTAAATCTTTTTTGGTTGACCTGCCGTTTTCAACCGCAAGTTTAACCATTTTTCCCACTCCTTCCTGGTCAAGTATCATAAACGGATCGGCTGGTAAAATTCCCTTTTCTACGTATTCGGGTAAAAATTTTCCGGCGTCATCCCTTGATAAACCAAAAGTCATCTGGGTTAAGTCATTCGTACCAAAAGAGAAAAACTCCGCGGTTTGGGCTATTTTGTCCGCGACCAGACAGGCCCGGGGAATTTCTATCATAGTACCAACTTTGTAGTCAACTTTCTGGCCTGTTTCCTCAATAACTTTTTCTGCTTCAGCCCTGACAACTTCTTCCTGATTTTTATATTCTATTTCAGTGGCAATAAGAGGAATCATTATTTCAGGTTTTACATCCACTCCCTGACCGGCGAGCTCACAGGCCGCTTCCATAATGGCCCTGGACTGCATCCGGGAAATGGATGGAAAAGTTATTCCCAGACGGCATCCCCGGTGACCGAGCATGGGATTTAATTCGTCAAGAGATTCTACTTTTTCTTTTATACCTTCTGCAGAAACATCAAGCTTTTTCGCCAGTTTTTCTATTTCAGCTCCGGATTTGGGCAAGAACTCATGTAATGGGGGATCCAGGAGTCTCACGGTAACCGGAAGCCCTTCCATGGCCTTAAAAATCCCTATGAAGTCTTCTCTTTGCATAGGTAAAAGTTTTTCCAGAGCTCTGTCTTTGGCTTCCCCCCGATCTGAAATTATCATTCGCTGAACCGCGGGGATTCTGTCCTCACCGAAAAACATATGCTCGGTCCGGCAGAGTCCTATTCCCTCAGCCCCGAACTCTCTTGCTTTTTTGGCGTCTTCAGGAGTATCGGCATTAGTTCTTACTCCCATGTCCCTGTAGCTGTCCGCCCATTTCATGATCTTAGCGAAATTCCCTGTCAGTTTAGGGGTTTTTAAATTTACCTTGCCGTCTATGACTTCTCCTTTTGAACCGTCCAGGGTTATTCCGTCTCCTTCTTTGTACTGCCGGTCTTTAAATTTACAAGTTCTATTTTTTAAATCTATGGTTAAATCCCCGCAGCCGGCAACACACGGACTTCCCATGCCTCTGGCTACCACTGCCGCATGAGAGGTCATTCCCCCCTTAGCGGTTAGGATACCTTCGGATACGCTCATACCTCCAATATCATCTGGAGAAGTTTCATTTCTTACCAGAATAACCTTTTCACCCTGTTCAGCTTTTGCTTCAGCGTCATCGGAATCAAAAACTATCTTTCCCACTGCCGCCCCCGGAGACGCGGGAAGGCCTTTTCCTATGACATCCACTTTAGCTTCCGGATCGATCTGAGGATGGAGCAGTTCGTCAAGTTTTTTAGGTTCAACTCTTAACACAGCGGTTTCCTTATCAATAAGCCCTTCGTCCAACATGTCCACGGCTATTTTTACCGCTGCCGTTCCGGTCCTTTTTCCGGTACGGGTCTGCAAAATATAAAGTTTTCCTTTTTGAATGGTAAATTCAAGATCCTGGACGTCTTTGTAATGCTCTTCCAGCTTTTCCCTAATTTCAAGAAGCTGTTCAAATACTCCAGGCATAATCTCTTCTAAAGAAGCGTACTCTTCTTTTCTTTCCTCTTCGCCTACATCCTTGGCTTCGGCCCATTCCCGGGAATCTTTAACCGTAAGATAATGGGGGGTTCTTATACCGGCCACAACATCTTCACCCTGGGCGTTAGTTAAATATTCTCCGTAAAATTCATTTTCGCCCGTGGACGGGTTGCGGGTAAAAGCTACTCCCGTAGCCGACTCGGTTCCGGTATTTCCGAAAACCATCGTCTGTACGTTGACAGCTGTACCCAAAAGACCGGTTATATCATTTAACTGTCTGTATTTAATTGCCCGGGGATTGTTCCAGGAGCCAAAAACCGCGTTAATTGATTTTTTCAACTGTATTTTAGGATCATTGGGAAAATTATCACCGGTCTCTTTTTTATAAACATCTTTAAATATGCTCACCAGTTTTTTTAAATCTTCCGCGGTAAGGTCGGTGTCCTTACTGACTCCCCGATCCTTTTTCATTTTGCTTATCTCTTCTTCAAACTTTTCACCGTCAATTCCCATCACCACATTACCAAACATCTGTATAAACCGGCGATAGGAATCCCAGCCAAACCGGGGATTATCACTTATATTTATCAGACCCTGGACAGAATCCGGGTTAAGCCCTAAATTTAAAACAGTATCCATCATACCAGGCATGGACTGAGCGGCTCCACTTCTTACAGAGACTAAAAGAGGATCTTTGGTATCACCCAGTTTTTTACCCATCTTTTCTTCCAGGTGGGCTAAATTTTCATCTATTTTTTTCTCAAGACCTTCAGGGTATCTGTTCTTTTCAGAATATATTTTACACACTTCGGTAGTTATGGTGAATCCTGGCGGTACAGGCAACCCTATACTGGACATCTCCGCAAGATTCGCCCCTTTTCCTCCCAGAATTTCCTTTAAGTCCTGGGACCCTTCCGATTCTCCTTTTCCAAAAAAATAAATGTACTTTTTAGACATGAATGTTCTCCTTGATATTTTTATTATTCCCTGTAAAAAACTGTCCTATCCTTATTATTTTAATTTATATATTCTTTAGATTATGTCAAATTAATCCAAAATTTCTTTAAATTCTGTAGCCGTCACTCCTTTTATTGAAACTATTTTCCGGGAACTTGTTTTACCTTTTTTTATCTTTATCTTTCCTTTAGAAATATCTAATAAATTTGCAAAATATTCAATTAACTCCCGGTTAGCTTCCCCCGCTACCGGCGGCGAGGTTAAATTTATCTTAATTTTTCCGTCTAACATACGAGTAATATTCTTTTGGGAAGAGCCCGGCCGAACCCGGGTATGAACTATCACCATTTATTTTAGTTCCAGTCTGGCTATATCCCCTACCGGCTTAAAAATTTCTTTTATATTTTTCAACATGGCCAGTCGGTTCTTGCACCTTTCAATATCGTCTGTCATGACCATTACTTCATCAAAATACTTATCTATATCCTCTCTTAAAGATATAAGCTTTTCTAAAACTATTTTATAGTTTTTACCTTGAAAATTTTGACCAATCTCCTGTACAATTTCAGAATATTTTTCATCAAGTTTTTTCTCGGTTTTTTCTACCAAACAACGGCCATCATATTTTTTAGGGATATCAATATCTTTTTTACCGGCCTGCTTTAAAATATTGTTTATCCGTTTAAAAGCGGTAATTAAAGAATCAAAATCTTTTTCTTTTCTTATATATTCCACTGCCAGGGCTCTCTTTTTTAACTCTACAGGGCTGCTCTTATCAGAGGCCATCACGCACCTGACGATATCGTACTTAAAATTTCCCTTTAGTTCCTGTCGGGATAGTTCAGCTAAAAATTTTATGACCGTATCTTGTTTGGAATCCCTAAATTTTATCTCCTGCTTAAAATATTCTTTAAAACTCTTTTGAACTATATTCTTTAGGTCCAGATTCCACCCCTTCTTAAGAAGTATTCTGACCAATCCTTTTCCAGTTCTTCTAAGCCCGAAGGGATCCTCCGAACCGGTGGCTTTTACACCCTTGCCCAAGTTACCGCATAAAGTATCAACTCTATCGGCTATTCCAACCACAGCGGCGGTATCCTCCGGGGGAATTTTATCCCCTCCCGACCGGGGCATATAGTGCTGTTCTATCCCTCGAGAGACTTCCTCATCCTCACCGTCCAGTGCAGCGTAAATTCTACCTATTATTCCTTCCAGCTCCGGAAATTCCTCCACAGTTAAAGTGGTAAAGTCCGCCTTACAGAGCAGGGAAAGTTTTTCCACCCGGCGTTTAAAATTTTCAGTCCGCTTAAGTAACCGGGCAATATATCCAGATAATTCTTTTACCCTCCCCGCTTTATCGTATAGAGTGCCCAGATCCCGGGCAAAATCAACTCCTTTAAGATTTTCTACATGCTCTTTTAAAGTGTATCTCCTATCTTTTTTAAAAAAGAACTCGGCGTCCTGCAAACGAGCTATGAGAACCTTCTCAAATCCTTTTCTTACCGGTTTTAAATACTCAGAAATTCCGTCTCTCACCCCCACAAAATTGTTCAGTAAATTACCCGGTTTGTCCTCAACCGGAAAAAACTTTTGATGATATATAAGACAAGCTTCAATTATTGGCCGGGGCATATCTAAAAATCTTTCTGGAAATTTACCTTTAACACCGGTAGGATATTCGACGGAATTATTTATTTCCTCTAAAAGTTCCTCTCTTTTTACCGGATAACCGTCAGTATATTTTAAGGGACGGTCAATTGCCCGCATTAAAGCATCTCTACGTTCTTGGGGATCTACAATAACATAATTTCTTTTCAGCTCTTTCCCGTAACTTTTAATATCATTGACTATAACTTTACGGTCGGAGAAAAGATAATGGCCTCTGGAAGACCGGCCGGAACTTAAATTTCCAATTTTAAACCGGACCGCCTTCGCTCCCAGTTTTACCAACAGCCATCTTACAGGCCGTGGAAACTTAAAATCCGAGCCCGGCCATCTCATACTAACCGGAAATTCAAGACCTTCAATAAATTCCATGGTTAACCGGGGTAAAAACTTTCTTAAAGCTCTGCCCTGATGTTTTTTTATACAGAAAAGATACTTTCCCCGGTCGGTGTCCCGGGTAGTTAAATCTTTGAACTCCACCCCCTTATTCCGGGCAAACCCCAAGCCGGCGGGAGTTGGTTTACCGTCCTTTACCCCGATCTCATAAGGGGGCCCTTTTATTTGTTCAATTTTTTCTCTTTGATGGGAACTAACCTTATCCACCTTTACAACCAGACGTCGGGGCGAAGACCATACCGTAATTCTCTCATAATCTTTAATCCGGTAGCCGCCTAAAAGATTTTTAAAATCCGCCTTAGCTTTCTCCTGAAAAAACTTGACAATTTTAGGGGGTAACGGTTCACATCCTATCTCAACTAGAAGATCGTATCTTTTACTCATTAGTTACTTTTTATAAAACTTCCGGCCACTGACTTGGCCATTTTCCTGACTCTCTCAATATACCTGTTTCTCTGGGAAACGCTCAGTACTCCCCTGGCATCCAGTAAATTAAAACAGTGGGAAGCTTTAAGGACAAAATCGTAGGCCGGTCGGGACAAATCTTTTTTTACCATATCCAAACATCTTTTTTCGTATCTGTTAAAAAATTCTTTCTGGATTGCCGGGTCTACCTCCTCAAAATTATATCTGGAAAATTCAACTTCGTCCTGATGATGAATCTCTCCGTAGGTGTAATCTTTATTCCACTGTATATCGTAAACACTGTCCACATCCTGCAAAAACATGGCTATTCTTTCCAAACCGTAGGTCAATTCCACGGGAACCTGTTTTAAATCTATACCCCCCACCTGCTGAAAATAGGTGAACTGGGTAATTTCCAGGCCGTCAAGCCAGACTTCCCACCCAAGCCCCCAGGCCCCCAAAGTGGGAGATTTCCAATCATCCTTAATAAGACGGTAGTCATGCTTTTTTAAATTTATATTCAGATGTCTTAAACTCATCCGGTATAACTTCTGAACATCATCGGGAGCGGGCTTTAAAATAACCTGGTACTGATAGTAATGCTGGAGCCGGTTGGGGTTGTCCCCGTATCTTCCGTCCGTGGGACGGCGCACCGGTTCAACATAGGCTACCGATACAGGTTTATCCTTAAGGGAATACAAAAATGTGGCCGGATTAAAAGTACCCGCTCCTACTTCTATATCATAGGGCTGGGTAAGAATACAGCCATTATTTGCCCAGTAATCCTCCAGTCTTTTTATCAGATTCTGAAAATACATACTTTATCGCTTTTTGCCCAACTTATTTTTCTTTTTAAAAATTTCCATAAACTTAACGGAATTTAATTCCGTTCCGAATTGATACTTTACAAAATTTGCTATAATATTTCCAATTTCCCGTTCTATTTCAGGACCAATTTTTCTGACCGGTTTCAATTTCCTGATTTCTTCAAGAGCTTTTCCGGAGACCTCTAAAAAATATTTTTTATCAGAAAGACATCCCCGGCAGCATACCCCCCCATCAGAGGGAAGAAAAACCATTCCCGGACCGGCACCTTTCCCGCAAAAAATACAGTCGAACATATTAAGCCGGTACCCGGAATATTTAAGCAGTTTAAACAGAAACAGCCATGCCGACGGCGCCGGTTCTTTATCGCGGACTTCTTTAAGATACTTTTTAAAAAGATAATAGGTTTTTATGTCAGGATCCTCATCGGCTGTTAATAGAACAACGCTTTCAACCATTGCAGCGCTATAGCCGTAACGGGACATATCCTCCCTTAAATTTTTGTTTGATTCTATTAAAGAACAACCGGTTACGGTAAATAGTTCTTTCTCAGGCTTTCTGTAAAATAAAAATTCGTTTTCTGAAAAAGGCTCCAGTTTAGATCCGAACCGGGATTTGGTCTTTCGCGAACCCCGGGCCACAGCCCTTAATTTACCTGATTTTTTTGTAAATATAACTACAATCCGGTGCCCTTCACCGTAATCGTAACTCCGTAAAACTATCCCCCTGTCCCTGAAATTATAGTGCATAAATTTTAAAGTACAAGCCACCAAGCCAGAAGAAAATAAATACCCAGACCCAGGACATCTATAGCAGTAGTTATCAGGGGGCCGGTGGCCACCGCCGGATCCCGGTCTTTCTTATAAAACATAACCGGCAGGAAAGCTCCCATGCAGGTTGATATGGCCAAAGCGGATGCAATTCCAAGGCCGCTGGCCCAGGCTATCGCAGTCGAATACTGCCAGTAAGCGTATCCCCACAAAAGAATTCCAAAACCCGCGCTAAAAATAAGGCCTGATCTAATCTCTCCGGCAATCGAGTTGCGCCAATTTTCCTTATTTTTCTCCATGGCCAGTCTTCTCACCACCACTGTGGATGATTGAACCCCCACATTCCCCCCCATATCCATTATAACCGGTATAAAGACGGCCAGGGCGGCCACCTTTTCCAGAGCCCCCTCGAAAAGCCCGATTATTACCGCAGCAGCCAGTCCTCCGGTAAAAGAAGTCATCAGCCACGGTCCCCGGGTTTTTACCTCCCGGACCATATTGGCTTTTGTATAATATATTTTCTCCAACCCGGCGTGCCGGGCCATATCCTCACTGGCCTCCTGATGGATTACATCTATGATATCGTCAATAGTAATAATCCCGGCAAGTTTATTGTTAGCATCGGTTACCGGCACAGCCAGTAAATCGTAGTGGGAAAAAAGATGGGCTACCTTTTCTTGGTCGTCATTTAAATTAACTTTTATCCTGTCCACCGGACGGACCAGATTTTTTAGTTTTTTATCCGGTCTGGAAGCTATAAGCCGTTGAAGGGAAATTCCCGCTTTCAGTCGCCCATCATCATCAGTGGTATAGACCGCATATATATTACTGGTGCGCTCTTTTTTGGTTTTAGACTGCTCCTGTAAAGTTATCAGGGCCTCTCTGGCGGTAATATTCCCGTTTAAAGCAATAAATTCAGTGGTCATACGGCCACCGGCGGAATCTTCCGGATATTCAAGAAGCTCTTTTAAATTCTCAGCTTCCTTACGGTCCATCACTTTCATGATTTCCCGGGCGGTTTCATTAGAAATCCCGGCAAACATATCCGCCCGGTTGTCCGGTTCCATAGCGTTTAAAATATTAGCGATTTTTTTATCTTCCAGCCGTTCAAATATTTCTTTTTGAATATCCGGGTCTAAATCTTCAAAAACTTTAATTCTATTTTTAATGGAAAGTAATTTAAAAGTATGTATCCGCTGTTCAACTTCCAGGTGTCTAAAAAGACGGGCGATGTCCGCATGTTTTATCCGGGTAAGTATATTTTTAACCCGATCCTTGTTTTTGGACCGGAGAGCTTTCTTGAATTTTTTTACTGTGTTGTCTTTAAATTTCATAGCATCAGGGCGCTGGCCAGTCCGAAATATATACCCAGTCCGGCAATATCTATTAAGGGAGTAATTATCGGGCCGGTGGCTATGGCCGGGTCAATCCCAAACTTTTTAAATCCAAAAGGAAGACATACTCCGGTGACGGCCCCTAAAAGCATTACCAAACCCAGGCCCAGACCGGTAACCAAACCTATCCTGGCTGCCCCGGCAGAAGTGCCGTATCTCAACTGGGATAATAACCCGAGTAAAACAGCATAGCCGGCGCTTAAAATAAACCCTACACTGAATTCTCTTAAAAGAATTCTACCTATCCGGCCGGTCTCAATCTTTCCCAGGGCAAATCCTCTTACAATAACCGTAGAAGACTGAACTCCCACGGTTCCCCCCATATGCATAATTACCGGAATAAAAGCGGCCAGGGCCACAATGCTCTCTAAAGTGGTTTCGTATCTTCCTATAATCCCGGCCGCGGCCAGCCCTCCTATATAGGCTAAAAGAAGCCAGGGCAGGCGAGTCTTAAGCGCCTTCATAAAACTGTATTTTTTAAATTCACCCGGGTCAACACCGGACATCCGGGCAATATCTTCTTCTGTCTCCTGGTGGATCACATCAACTATGTCTTCTATGGTGATAACGCCCAGCATTTTATCTTCTTTATTTACCACCGGCGCGGATAGAATATCATAATGAGCGAACATCCGGGCCACCTCTTCCTGATCCCGGTTAACATAAACTTTTATGTTATCCACCGGTTTGGCCAGTTCTTCAACTTTATTATCCGGTTTTGAAGTAATAAGTCTCTGTAGAGAAACCCCGCCGGTTACCCTGTATTTATCATCCACCAAGTAAAGAGCATAAATTTTCCGGGACTGCCGGCGGGCTAAGTACTGATTTAATTTAATAAGAGCTTCACGGGCGGTCATACCCGGTTTTAACTTTACAAATTCGGTGGTCATCTTCCCCCCGGCCGAGTCCGGGGCGTAGACCATTAATTTTTTTACATTTTCAACATTTTCTTCCTCCATATGCTTGAAAAATTTATTTGATTTAGAGGAAGATAATTTTTCAAAAAAATCCACCCGTTCATCCGGAGCCATCCGGTCTAAAACGGGAATTATATCTTTTGGTGGTAATTCTTCGGCAAGGAATTTTTGGTGATTAAAATATAGCCTTTCAAAAACATCTATCCGTATTAAAAACTCTATATTTTTAAATATAATTTTCTTTTCTTTTACGGAAAATTTGCCCCACCCTGCAGCGATGTCAACTGCCGGCTGAACCTCAAGAATTCGCTTGAGTTCCTCAAAGTCTTTATCTTTTAAAGCCTCTCTTATTTCGGGTATGTATAACGCTATTTTCTGCATTTTTAAATTATTGTGTAGACTGTTGTTAGTACAACTTTATTTTATCCAAAACCGGTTGAAGTTTAACATTTTAAAACTTTAAAATCAAGAATAAAAATATGGTAAAAAGTTGAATTATTTAATTCCAATTTTTAAAAAAAATATATTTTTTTTCCACTATATATTCAGATGGGACTCAATTACCGGAGTTCAAAATTCTGTATTCAAAATTCACTGGCGGCGCATTATTTAATTATTACTTTTAGGAACTAAAAGGAAGGTCCTTTACCATAAATAAAATCCCCCGATACTGCATGAAACACTATTTTTTATACACCGGTCTGGTTTTATATTTATTATGAAGTAATTTATGAGCTTTTTTACCCAAGGGCTTACCTAAAAATTCCTTATAAATTTTTTTTACCGAAGGATTCAGGTGTGAATATCTTACTTTATGCTCTTTGTCGTCCCTATATAATCCCTGGGCTCTTTTTTTTCTCAATTCGTTGTTAACCCCGTAAGGCTGACCTCCCCCTCCTATACATCCCCCCGGACAGGCCATCACTTCTATAAAATGATAGGGCAGTTCTTTATTTTGAGATTTGGCATTTTTGACCTTTTCGATCACCGATTCAACATTACCTATGCCGTGAGCTATTGCTGCTCTAACCTGCTGGCCATTTAGATCTATATTCACCTCTTTTACGCCTTTTAATCCCCGGACATCTTGTATCTCTATCTGTTCTAGATTTTTCCCGGTAATAAATTTATAGGTTGACCGAAGAGCGGCCTCCATAACTCCCCCCGTGGATCCAAAAATAACACCGGCTCCCGAATAATTTCCCAGAATACTGTCCGGTTCTTCTCCGGGAAGATGTTTAAATCTGATATCTGCCTGCCTTATCATTCTGGCCAGTTCCCGGGTGGTGAGTACAACGTCCACATCCGAATGCCCGGAAGCGGCCATCTCTTCACTTCTTTTAATCTCGTACTTTTTAGAGGTGCAGGGCATTATGGATACCATATATATATCGGACGGATCAATGCCTTTCTTTTTAGCATAATAAGTTTTAGATAGAACACCCATAATCTGATGGGGAGACTTGCAGGAGGAAAAATATTTTATCATCTCCGGATAATATTTTTCCATGTAGTCAACCCAGGAGGGACAGCAGGTAGTGATAAGAGGCAGTTTATCCTTATTGTTCTGAAATTTCTCTTTAAATTCCGTGGCCTCTTCCATTATAGTAACATCGGCCCCAAAACTTGTATCAAAAACTCCCTCAAATCCCAGGCGGTTTAAAAGGGCGTAAAGTTTTTTAGACAGATTTGTCCCCGGGGGATAATAAAAAATTTCTCCTATACCCACCCTTACGGCGGGAGCTATCTGTACCACACAATGTTTTCCCTGATCCATCAGAGCGTCCCAAACTTTCTGAGTTTCATCGTACTCAAATATAGCTCCGGTGGGACAATGGGCCGAGCACTGACCGCATTTTATACACGGAGATTCGGCAAGTTCTATATCCCCGCTTGAAGAAATACGGGTGTAAAACCCCCTTTCTAAAAAAGAGAGCGCCCACACATCCTGTATCTGCTGGCATACCTGAATACACCGGCTGCACAAGATACACTTTTGAGGAATTAATTCGATCGTCTTTGTAGAACTGTCTTCAGGAATATCTCTCAGGATCTCTTCAAAAGATTCCTCTCTTATTCCAAAATCTGATGCCAGGGTCTGGAGCTCACAATTTTTGTTGCGCCCGCATTTTAAACAGTCGTTGGGATGATTGGAGAGGATCAGTTCAAGTATGGTTCTTCTTATTCCGGTTAATTCCGGATCCTGAGTAACTATATCCATACCCTCCTGTAAGGGTGTGCAGCAGGCCCTGAGCATATTACCGGTATTTCTCATTTTAACCACGCATATTCCGCAGCCGGCGGTAAAATCCAGATCGGCGTGTTTACATAAAGTTGGAATACCGACATGAACTTTTTTAGCCGCTTCCAGAATGGTTGTACCCTTTTTTACCCGGACTTCTATACCGGATATTTTTGCTGTTACTTTAGTATTATCTCTCATTTTTTAATTATTGCCCCGAACTTACATACGTCAAAGCACTCCCCGCATTTAGTGCACTCTTGGGCGGAAATAGTATAGCCCTCTTCCCGATTACCGGTTATAGCTCCCGCCGGACAGGATCTAACACAGAGATCGCACTTCCGACAAAGTTTATCATCTATACTGAAATTTAATAAATCCTGGCACTTTCCTGCCGGGCATCTACTATTTTCTATATGTTCTATGTATTCCTGTTTAAAATACCGGTAAGTGGAATTGACCGGATTAGGAGCGGTTTTCCCCAAACCGCAAAGGGATGCTTTAGAAAGAGTATGGGAAATCCTTTTTATTTTATCGAAATCCTCTTCCGTCCCCGCGCCGCCGGTAATACGGTTTAATATATTAAGAAGCTGAACCCCGCCTATACGGCAGGGGATACACTTTCCGCAGGATTCATCAACACAAAATTTCAGATAAAACTTGGATACATCCACCATACAATCGTTTTCATCCATAACTATCATTCCACCGGATCCCATTATAGAACCCAAATCAGATAAACTCTCGTACTCTACCGGTGTCTCCAAATAATCACCGGGAATTACTCCCCCGGAAGGTCCGCCGGTCTGAATAGCTTTAATTTTGCTGTCAGAATCCAGCCCTCCCCCCAGGTTGTACACTATTTCTTTAAGAGTAGTTCCCATAGGTACTTCCACCAAACCGGAATTTTTCACTTTACCGGTAAGAGCAAAAACCTTGGTCCCTTTTGATTTATCGGTTCCAAATCTCCCAAACCAGTCCCCCCCGTTTAAAATTATACCCGGAATATTGGCCAGAGTCTCCACATTGTTAATAACCGTAGGTTTACCCCACAAGCCTTTTACCGAAGGATAAGGCGGCCTGGGACGGGGAGTTCCTCTTTTACCTTCTATAGAAGCTAAAAGAGCGGTCTCTTCGCCGCAGACAAAAGCTCCCGCTCCCAATCTCACCTCAATATCAAAATTGTAATTCGAGCCTAAAATATTCTTTCCTAAAATATTGTAATCTTCCGCCTGAGATATAGCCCGGTATATTCTTTTTATGGCCAAAGGGTATTCGGCTCGTATATAAATAAACCCTTTCTCTGCCCCCACGGCCATACCGGCAATTATCATTCCTTCTATAATAGAATGTGGATCCCCTTCTAAAATACTTCTGTCCATATACGCTCCGGGATCACCCTCATCACCGTTACAGACAATATATTTTGTATCACTGTCCATGTCCCGGGCAAATTCCCATTTTTGAGACGTAGGATAACCCCCTCCCCCTCTGCCCCGGAGTCCGGAACTTTTCATCTCTTTTATTATATCTTTCCCCTTATTTTTAAGGGCTTTTTCCAGCCCTTTGTATCCGTCCGCTCCGATATAATCATCAATGTTCTCCGGATTTATTTTTCCGCAGTTTTTTAAAACTATTTTTGGATACCCGTCTAATTTTTCCTCTGGCAACAATCGTTTTATTTTCTCATCTTTAACTAAAGTCTTTTGTACTATCCCGGGTATATCGTCTTCTTTTATACCGGTATACAAAATATTATCCGGCCAGATTTTTAGTGAAATTCCTTGATTGTAAACATTAAGTACCCCGGATTTTGCTATCTGTACCCGGTCTTTAATATCTCTATCTCTTACTTCTTTCCGGAAATATTCTAAATATTTATCAATATTTTTTCCGTTATCTACACTGGTGTTTTTTATAAAAACAATTTTTCTTTTTTCGGGGAGCACAGTCTCTTCCCGGGTAACCGAATAAACATTTTCATCAATAATATTATTATTATGAACATGATCTGATATTATCTTCCCGGCAACCTCTTTATCCACATTCATATAAACTACCCCCGGCATCCCCTCACAAATAACTTCCACCAGAGGTTCGGCGTAACACGCTCCCAGACACCCGCTTCTTTTAATTTTAATATCCAGATTATCTTTATTGATTTTACCGGCAAGAAAATCATACACTTCTCCGGCACCCGCAGCAATACCACAGCTATTCATACCCACAGTTATAGTATTTTTAGATAAAGCCCCGTGATTTTTTCGTATCTCTTTAATCTTTTTTAATGAACTATCCATTTTGCACTCTTTTTGAATTTGTGTAATTAGAGAGTATCTCCGGAATTTTCTCTTTTTTTACTTTTCCGTAAACTTTTTTATCTATAGTAACCACCGGAGCCAGACCGCAGCACCCCAGACATCTTACCTCGTTTAACTGAAATAATCCGTCCTTGGTAGTCTCACCTTCTTTTATATTTAATATATCTTTAAATTTTTTTAACAAATCTTCGGCTCCTTTAAGGTAGCAGGCCGTACCCATGCACACGGAAATATTGTGTTTACCCGGGGGCGTAAGTTTAAAGTAATTATAAAAGGTAAGTACCTCGTAAATACGGGCCAGGGGAATATCGAGCATCTGAGCTAAAACCATGGAAATATCTCTAGGCACGTAACCATACTTATCCTGTATTTCATGGAAAACCATAATAAGGTTCCCTTTCTTATCCTTCCATTTATTTACTATTTTTCTTAATTCTTCTTTTTGTTGCATAATAAATTTAATTTTCAGAATAGATTGTGAAATTTTTCACAATATGTTTACTTTATTTACAATAACAATTTTTTGAAAAAAAATCAAATTTTCCGATAGTATCTAATCGGCATTAATTAGGTTTTTTCCAATATCCGAAAAATTTAGCTGCAAATATACACAATATGACAACTCCAGTACTTATTCCCAGTATAGCCTCTGCTCCCCACATATGAGCCAGGATGGGCATAAAAGCCAAAATACTGAAAAATACGGGAGCGTGAAAAGCATGCTTGTAAGAAAAATACTCTAAAACAGGCGTATCAAAATTAGGGTCTACCACCCTTAAGAGCATCATACCCACCGGCACATTACCCATTGATTGACCATAATCCACCAGAAGTCTTTCCGCCCAGTAATCGGGCATAATCCGCCGAGCTATATATAAGCTGGACACTATACTCCAGACAATACCTCCCACTATAATTACAGCCAGAGGAACCGAAGATTCTAAAACAAGAGGTATATTCAAAGAGGCAAATACAGCCAAGATGCAGAATTCCAGACCCAGCCCCTGTAATCTTTCCACTAAACCCCGGTCTATCAAATTGCCATATCCCAGTTTATTAATGAGGCCCTGCATTACCATTCCCGTTAACATAGCAAAAGGGAATAGCGGAGCAAAACTAAAAAATTTCCCTGCTGGTCCCGGTAATTTAGCAAGCAAAGTAACTGCCCCCCACCCCCCAAGCATAGCAATACCGAACAGGGAAAAATGAAGGGCTAAAGGTTCAATAGATTGTGGTACTACAGTAAGAGTTCCCGCTCTTTCAAAATCGTGTTCTTTAAATACCCCTCTGCGTATGCTGTCGGGGACATCTTCGGGTTTTTTGGCAATTACGGTATGTTTATTTCTAACTAACCAGTTAACCAGGGCCACTCCCAGTATACACCCCCCTATAATGCCCACCACCCCACAGGCTATGGCCAGCTGTACGCCTTCTGGATACCAACCCAGTTC
>CAYZAK010000029.1:12354-25695 GCA_964476445.1 uncultured bacterium | reverse complement strand
CTCTGGAGTATTATACTTTTTTAAGTGAGTGTTGCGTTAGATTATTGAATCCGCCTAAAATCTTTTTCTATTAAATATTTAAAATACTGTATATGGCTGGTCTCGTCCTCGGCAAGTTCAGCCCACATATTTTTCAGCTCACCGGGAACTTTATCGTCTTTACTTAAAGTTAAATAAAATTGGAGTAATTCCCGGTCAACATTTAAATATCCATCTATTAGGTTTTTGGTGTTTCTTTTCATTTATTCCTCAAACAACTCCGTATACTCCCCGTATCCTTCCTCTTCCAGATCTTCTTTGGGAATAAACCGGAGGGCAGCCGAATTTATACAGTAACGCTTCCCTGCAGGTTGAGGGCCGTCATCAAATACGTGCCCAAGATGAGAACCGGCTTCCTCGCTTTTGACCTCCACTCTTTTCATGAGAAGACTGTTATCTTCCTTTGTGGTTACATTTTCCTTATCAATAGGTGCTGTAAAACTGGGCCATCCGGTACCGGATTCAAACTTGTCCTTTGAACTGAATAACGGTTCTCCGGAAATCATATCAACATATATTCCCTCTTTTTTGTTATCCCAGTACTTATTGTCAAAAGCATGTTCGGTTCCTCCCTTTCTGGTTACTTTGTACTGCAGGGGAGTCAGCCTGTCTTTAATTTCTTTTTCTGTAAGATCGGATTTTTCCTCTTTGGACCATTTTTTTTGAATATAATCCTGGCGGCCGGAACCTTTCTTGTAAGCTGTGTAGGCATTGGGATTCTTCTGATGGTAATCCTGGTGATACTCTTCGGCCCTGTAAAATTCACCGCACGGAAGTATTTCGGTAACCACGGCATCCTCAAACCGGTCTGATTTTTCAAGGTTTTCTTTTGATTTCAGGGCCAGTTCTTTCTGGGTCTTATTATGATAAAAAATAGCGGTTTTATAATGTTCCCCCCGGTCTGCAAACTGTCCCCCGTCATCGGTGGTATCAATCTGGCGCCAGTAAACCTCCAGAAGTTTGTTGTAATCAACCTTAGAAGGATCAAATCTGATCTGTACCGCTTCCCTGTGGGCCGTCTTTTGGGAAGACACTTCCTTATAAGTGGGATCCGGCTTGGAGCCGCCGGTATAACCCGATACTATACTTTTAACTCCCTCAATATTTTTAAAAGGAGGCTCCATACACCAGAAACACCCTCCCGCAAAAGTTGCTTTTTGTAAATTCTTTTCCCCGGCATTCATATTATTTAACATGGTAAATCCTCCCAGTATTAATACAATCAATCCCCCCGCAATCTTCATCTTTATATTTTTGAATTTCATTTTTTTTTCTCTACACTTAAAGTCAAAACTCTTTCTGACTTTAACTTATTAATTAACTGCTGGTTATTTTAATTGTATTTATTATTTAATAACTATTCTTATTAGTAAATCAAATTTTTTTGGCCGTCCTTTATTTACATTTACTGCACAGTCCCTCCAGTACCACTCTTTTTCTGGTTATATCAAAATAATTTTTAACCTTTTGAGGTACCGTTAACTCTTTAAAATCATCATAACTAAAATCAATGATCGTATCGCATTTTAAACATCTGAAATGATGGTGGTTATCCGTATTAGGGTCAAACCGCCTTTTATCCCCGGTTCCTTCGACTTTTTCAACAATCCCTATTTCAGAAAAAGTGGTTAATGTTCTGTAAACCGTATCAAAAGATATATTGGGCATTGTATTTAAAACATCATCATATACCTCTTCGGCGGACGGATGTTCTTTTGAAGAAACAACCTTTTTATATATTACCGTACGCTGGGGAGTAACCCTTAAGTTATTTCTGACGCACTCTTTCTTAAATTTTTCCACTGACTTATTATTTTCTTTTTTCATATAAATTATTATATAATAATTGTTCTTATTTGCCAAATTATTAATACGGTTTCAAAGTAAATGAAAAGTCAATGGGTATTTTACAGTAAAGCCCCGTATTTTAAGAACCCGATCTGGATTATTTGGTAAAATTTCCGTCTACCAGGGAGGGGGGGATTTTTTCCTCGTCTATTTCCTGAGAGGACATCAATATCGTTACCACCCGGTCAAGGCGCTCTTTTGCGATTTTTTGGATATCATCCGGAGTTATCCGCTGTATCTCCCCGGCCAGCCGGCGGCCGTCGTAATCTTTGAGGCCGTACAACTCGGCCAAGGCCACTTCCATAGCCCGCTGACTGTTGCTCTGCCGGGAAGAAAATTCTTCAAAAATAGCCTTGGACTTTGCCCTTTGAAGATCCTTTTCAGAGATATCTTCGGTCCTGGCTTTTCTTATGACTTTCGCAGTCTTATCAAGGGCCTTCGGGGCATCATCCGGTGAGGTATTGAACGTAATTTCAAAATAACCGGGGACCAGTCCGGTGACCAGACGTCCCCAGGAAGCGTAAACCAGCCCCCCTCCCTCGCCCCTGAGAGCCTGCTGCAGCCAACCCGAAGGAAAGTCGCTTATAAGGTTGGAAAGCACCCTCATTTTTTGATAATCTTCATGGAAGCGCTCAATGGCCGGGCCCAGACCCATTTTTACCGCGGTAACCGGTTTAGCGGTGGTTACCTGCCGGAGACCCGGATCGGGTGCTTCCGGAACGGAAAAGGATTCGGGGTCTTCTTTAGATTCAAGGGAGATGAAAAGCCGGCGAACTTTTTCAAATACCTTCTGTGGCTCTATATCCCCGGTAACCGCAATTACCGCGCCGGAAGTTTTTAACCGGTTGCGGTGATAATTTCTTAAATCTTCTACTGTAATATCTTCTACCGTATCCCTTCTTCCGGGCAGGGCTTGAGACCAGGGATGGTCTTTAAAGTATTCCTCCCGGAAATGTTCTGTCAGCTCTCCGTACCAGTTGTCCCACCGGCGGTCAATACGGGCTAAAAGCCGGGGCTGCATTTTCTGCCATTCCCGGCGGGGAAAAGTTGGTCGGAGCAAAAGCTCGGCGGTAAGTTCCATTACTCTCTCCCAATCTTCGCTGAGGGAGGTGGACCGGACGTAATCGGTGTTATAACCGCCGGCGGCGTTTACGCTGGCCCCCATATTTTCAACTGCTTCAGCAAACTCATCCGCGGAATAATTTTCGGTGCCCCGGTCCATCATTGCGGTTACCGCCGAAGACAGTCCTTCCCTGCCCGGTTCTTCACCCAGCATCCCCCCTTTTAAGTAAATGTGGACTGCCACCTGGGGAACAATATTAGACCGCTGGGTTATCAACCGAATGCCGTTTTCCATCTCGAACAACCTGTACTCCCCGGTTTCAACGGGGTCCCTTTTATATTCTTCACCGGGCTTTGTGACCAGGTTATCTATTAATCTTCTGTTATCAACATCCAGCGTTTTCCATGGAAAATCAGTTATCTCTTTTTCGGTTTTTCTCTTTAAAGGTTCGGCCCGGTGGTCTTCGGTCTCCGGGAGAAGCTTAACTGTAATCATCCGTTCGGGGGTAAGATATTTTCGAGCCGCTTCTTTTAAATCCACGGGGGTAAGTTTCCGGATTTCTTCAAGATAGCTAAGTAGATAGTCGGGATCACCGGTCGCCAGGGTATCTGAGGCCAGTCGGGAGGCTGTTTCCTGAACTTTCTGGTTTGCGCTGTACACCCTGGCCATGATGTTGCGACCGGTCCGGTCAATTTCGGTTTGAGAAACCTTTTCCTGTCTTAATTCTTGTATCTGGTTTAAAATTTCGTCTATTACCTCATCTACGGCCTCCTTCCCTTCACGGGGTTGGGCGTCAACACCGAAAAAACCTTCTCCCCAGGAAAAACTTAAGTTGTAGGAACTTATGCTTGTAACCAGCTGCAGTTCGTCACGGACTTTCCGTTTGAGCCGGGCAGTTTCACCCCGGCCGATTATCTCCGCCAAAAGATTCAGTGCGTAATCGTGTTCTCCCGATTTTTCTGTTCCCGGCCAGGCCAGACGAATCCGGGGTTTAGTTATATCCGCCCTGCCGGTGAGAGTACGGGGAGATCGGGGATCAGGTTCATCCGGAAATTCTATTTCGGGAAGTTCTTTAGCCTCTTCTTGGGAAAAATTCCGGGCTATGCGTTCAACCACTTCCCGGGGATCTATATCCCCGGCAACGGTGAAGACCATATTATTGGGAACATACATTCTCTCATAAAAATCTACAAGCTGGTCCCTGGTAATCCGGAGGAATTCATCCGTGTATCCTATAGTGGGATGTCTTCCAGGATGAGCTTCATACCGGGCCTGCTGGGTCAACCGCCAGAATATGCGACCGGGTTCGCTTTCCCCCATTGAAATTTCGCGCTGTATTACTTCCCTTTCCCGGTTGAATTCATTTTCGGGAAGGGTGCTGTTTAGCATCCAGTCCGAAAGAAGATCAACGGCAGTAATGGCATGTGCGCCGGGGGTGTTTAAATAATAAAAAACGCTGTCTAAACCGGTGGCCGCATTTTTACGGGCTCCTATCTGGCCTAAAATTTCATTTGTCTCTTTTTCCGAACGGGTAGTGGTGCTTCCCCCCGAGAGGAGATGCTCTAAAAAATGGGAAATTCCCGCTCCTACGTACTCCTGTTCGTAAATGGACCCGGTTTCCACCCTGATTTGGGCGCTGGCCACCGGAGCGGCGGGCATCCTCTGAGCTATGGCTATAAGCCGGTTGGGAAGTTTGACAACTATTCTGTCTTCCCGTTCCTGAAGCACTGTATAGGGTGCTGATTTTTTCCCGGTTCGGGGGATGATACGCCCGATACAACCGGCAGTGATTAAAACCGCTGATATAAAAGCTAGTGAGATCCAAATTTTATTTTTAACTGTTTTCATATTCCGATTCTCCTTTATAAAATAATTTCAAAAAATTACTTATTTTAGTATATAAAATATTTCTGTCTATGTATAACCTGGTCTTTTTTAAACACTATAAACTATTATTTCTGTTTATCCAATACTGTGGTCACCGTTTAAACCCCAAAGATCAGTGTCCTCTTTTACTATAACCGGGCAGACAGGAATTTATATGAATATTTTTTGAGTATTTGACAAACGTTTAAATGAATGCCATAGTACATGGTGTAGTAATAATATAAATTGATTATTATGGAATAAAGAATTTTTGAAAGTAAAAGATTCCCTTCTTTCTTTTAATGCAATTCAAGACGAAATCCAAAAAGTTCAGTCAAATCCATTAAAAACATCTTTTCTATATTATCTGACGGATACTGAAAATCAGCAGCGGCAGTTAGCCTTAAATAAAATTATAAGACTATATTACAAAAAAAAGATGTCCCGGAACAGGTTCACAGGGAAGAATTTCAACGGAAAATATATTAAACGGAGTAATTACAATGGATTCTACAAGATTATCTTGCAAAGACAGAACAGACAAAAAGGGGAACGGTTTTAAAAAATTTAACCTGGATAACCGCCTTATGGAGGGAATATCAAGGGCCGGATTTAAAACGCCAACGCCCGTTCAAAATAAAGTTATACCCCTGGCACTCAAGGGGAAGGACCTAATAGTAACAGCGCAGACAGGCACAGGAAAAACAGCGGCTTTTGTGCTTCCCATACTTGAGGGCCTGGTAAATAAAAACCGTTCCAGGACAACCGTCCTGATAGTTACTCCCACACGGGAGTTGGCAGCCCAGATACAGCGGGACATAAAAGAACTCAAACACTCCGCACCTGTTAGCACCGTGAAAATCTACGGAGGCGTGGGAGCCGGCCCTCAGATCAAGGCATTGCAAAGCGGCGTTGACATACTCATTGCCTGTCCGGGGAGACTTCTTGACCTTATGGGTCGCGGTCACGTTAACCTGGGAAATATTCAGACCCTTGTTCTTGACGAGGCGGACAGGATGCTGGACATGGGTTTTCTTCCCGATATAAAACGAATAATAGCCAAAACTTCCAAACAGAGGAAAACAATGCTTTTTTCCGCCACTTTTCCAAAACAGATCGAAAATCTTGCAAAAAAAGTTCTAACTAATCCCCGGCGTGTTTCCATAGGAATGACTAAACCCGCGCAAACCGTCTCCCACTCCCTGTTCCCGGTATCCCATCACCGTAAATCTAAACTGCTTTTAAAATTGCTTAAAAAAACCGACACTGAAGCGGTTCTAGTATTTACCCGGACACGGCACAGGACAAAACGGCTGGCAAAGCAGGTCTCAAAAAGAGGTCACTCGGCAACCAGCCTTCACGGAAACCGTTCCCAGAGACAGCGCGACCGCGCCATTAAAGGGTTCCGGGACGGACGCTACAGCATAATGGTGGCCACCGACGTAGCAGCCAGGGGTCTTGACATAGACAATATATCCCACGTAATAAACTATGATATGCCTGCCACAGCCGATGACTACATACACCGCATTGGCCGTACGGGGCGGGCCAGCAACACGGGCGAGGCCTTCACCTTTACCACTAAAAGAGACAAGAAAATGGTAAGAAAACTTGAAAGGATTATAGACAGCGACATCCAGAGGAATTCCCTGAGAGGATTTTAATTACACGCACAGGACAAAAAGCCGGCGTAACCGCTAATTGGGAGCTGTTTTAAATATTAAAAAAAATTTCGGAGCCGGTTAAGAATTTGGGGGTTTATTTTCTTTGAGGGTTATTCCCTTAGGGCTGATTGTAATAAGCCTTTTTTTATAGAGAGAACCAATGGCTTTTTTATAGCTTTTCTTGCTTACGCCGAACTTGCTGTATATAATTTCAGGATCGGTTTTATCGCCGGCTGCAATAAACCCTCCCTCTTTTTTAAGTTTTTCCAGTATTTCTCCGGCAATGCCCTTAATTTTCCCGTAACCGGGTCTCTGCAGAAGTAGGTCTATCTTGCCGTCCTCTCTTATCTTATTTATGAAACCTTTGGTTTCCTGCCCTATATTAATCTCAGAGAACACATCGGTTTCATATATCAGTCCCGTATGGGAGTTATTTATTACAGCCCGGTATCCCATGTCGGTTTTAGCGTATATAAGAAGATTCACCTGTTCACGAGCCTTATAACCTGAAGTATTGTTGTCCAGAAACTTGCCCAGTTTAGAAGAAGCGGCAATCCTTTCGCTTTTTTTATCTAGGTATATTCTTACAACATAATACTTTCCTTTTTCCATTCTTTTTTCCTTCTGTTCGGCAAACGGGACTAAAATATCCTTAGGAAGGCCCCAATCCATAAAAGCACCCACCCGGGTAACATCCGCCACCTTAAGATAAGCGAATTCACCTACTTGGGCATAGGGTTTTTGGGTCGTGGCTATTAGCCGGTCCTCAGAATCCTTGTACAGAAAAACTTCTAAAGTATCCCCCGCACTGCATTCTTCGGGCACATACCTGTCAGGGAGAAGAATCTCTCCTAATGACCCACCGTCAAGATAAACTCCAAAATCAACTTTTTTAACAACCTGCAGAGAATTATATTTTCCTATTTGAATCATTTTTTATCCTTTTTTTGCTTTTTCTATTTAATATTTTGCCTGACCTTCCGCCTGTCAGGGGAATTTTTATCAGTAAATCCTTATACTATTACACTATCTTCCAGTGTTTCATAAGTATAGAAAATCTCTCCGGCTAGCAGAGGGACAGACCGTTCATTTGAAACCAAGGTCCTAAAATTACTATTTTTTTCACTTATATCGTAAGTTCAGTTTTCCTGTTATGGAATATTACTATAATGCCGGTTATGGTTTTTAAACCGGAGATATTGGGAGATTGTTTTTTATATGTTATTTTGAAAATTTTGGTCTACTTTATTTACAGCCTCTACAAACTTTTCCCATTCGTCATATTTAAAACCGCAACTTGCCGATACGTCCGCGGAAGCGATAAAAAGACCCACTTCTTCTTCGTCCATCTGAGCACCTACCGAAAGCACTTCCCCTATTTTAGTTTCTCCGAGCAATTCTTTTTGCATTTTTTGAGATTCTCCTTTTTACCACAGTTTTTTAACTATTTTTCGTCCTATCATCTTATTTTTTGCCCGGCGGGCAATTCTTTTCGGATTTCCTGACGATAGAGTTTCCACATCGTTGGCCAATCGGGCAAGTTTGTAAAGAAAACTCACAGTTTTACCCATAACTTATCCTCCCTTTATATTTCATTAATTCGGTTACTCACGCTGGTGCTGACTTTTTAATTATAATATATACCATACCCGGCCATCAAGTATTTTATATGGTTTATGCTATCATTTCTTTAACAATTTTAATTATACCCCCTCTTAAAATAAAAAATTTAATGAGAATTCAAAATACCTGTTAAGCAGTTGCCCGGGTGAAATACTTTATCACCTTAAGCATATCTTTATGCAACCGTTTTAAAGTATTATATTAATATGTTCCGGAATTACCCCGTAAAATGCTGCTGCGATGCTCCAGGTCCGACCTTTGGGATGAAAGGGAAGAGAATAAATTGATTTTGTTTTGCATAAAAAAAATAAATATTATAAATCCCACTACCATCTGCCATCCACAGGAAAAAAGAGATCATTTATTTAAAAAATACCATAGTCGGTTTCTTGGGAAAAAGATTCTATTACTTTCAGGATATCCTTATCCAGTCTTTTTAGAATTTCTTTTTTTATGGATTCGGGGATATTTTTATAATAGGCTTCGGCTATACTACCGGATATGGCAGCCTGGGTGTCCGCGTCTCCGCCTAAAGATACTGCTGTTCTTATGGCGTCTTCTAAATTTTTTGAATCCAGAAAAGCAATTATGGCCTCGGGTACCGACCCCTGGCAGGATACTTTGAAACTGTAATTTGGTCTTATTTTATCGGTTGTTGCGGATAAATTGTAGTCAAACTTTTCTTCTATATAATTTTTTATCTCTTTTTTAGAATTGCATTTTCTGGACATAAATACCGCGCAGGCTGTCGCTTGGGCGCCTTTTATGCCCTCAGGATGGTTGTGGGAAACTTTTGCTGAAGCTTTAGCTTCTTTTAAAGTTCTCTCTAAAGTTTTAAATGCCCACCCGACCGGACTGACCCTCATGGCCGAACCGTTGCCCCAGCTGTTGTAGGGTTCAACTTTTTCTTTGGAAAGCCATTTTCTGAAACTGCCGCCGTAACCGGCGGAAGGATACTTATTTCCCCATTTTTTATACGCTGCTCCGTAACCGCATTTATTTATTATGGCCGCGGCAGTAGCTACAGTAAGTACGGTATCGTCGGTGAATCGGGATCTATCTGAGAATAAGGGAAATTCTTTTGTCTTTTTGCGGATTCGCGGAGATTCATACGGGGACCCTATTATATCTCCGGCTATGGCCCCTAACATTCTTTATTTTTCAGGTACCTAAATTTATTCAAATTCAAAAAGTACTTTAAATAATTCCGGATTGGAGTTGTTATCATACCGGTCCATCAACTCAACATAGTATTCCCCACCGGAATTGGTAAGATCAAATTCAGCCGGAAACCGGGTTTTTCCTTCTAAAGTTATGACCTTGCTTTCATCCTCCAGATCCGGTTTAAACAACCTGGCGGTGAGGTCTATATCTCCGTAATCCCTGGCTTTTAAATACAACGTTCCCGTTCTTTCGGGAACCACCTTAAAAAAGTCCCTGTCCCCTTCGGGAAAGATGGCCAGTTCAACGGAGGAATTCAGTTCTATTTCTTCCGCCTGGCTAAAATCGTCGTTGGGCTCATATTTATCCATCTCCGGTAAAAAGTCGATTCGCCAGGTAAATTTATCTTTTGAAGAATAATTATCGTACCGGTCCCTGAACACCACGTAATACTCACCGGGTTCGGTAATAGCCACATCAAAAGGTACCCTGGTATTTGACTTCACGGTATTCTTTTTATCTGCGGCATATTCATCATAAGTGGCCACATAAGCAGCCAGTTCTATATCATCCGGAATATCTTTAGCCCTTATTCGGAGGTATCCCTGCTGTTCTACTACGGTTAAAAACCAGTCCCGGTCGTTCAGGGGAAATATAGCGGACTTATACTCCTTTCCAAATTCCACCTCAGAAGCTTCAGGGGGCTTGTTGTTAGGTTCGTGTTTATCAAATTCTTCGATAAAATTCATCTTAACTTTAAATTCATCCGGTGAGTAATTATTGTTGTATCTATCTCCCAGACGAACGTAGTAAGTACCTTCCTCTACAATCTGAACAGCGGCCGGGAGTCTTAACTGTCCGGTTATATACTCTTCTCCGTTGCTATTCCATTCATCGTAAGTGGCAAACCGGGCATGTAAATCAAGTTCTTCGGGAACTTCCCGGGCCCGCACTTCCAGATAGCCCTGACCGGGTACTTCTACCTCATACCAGTCCACATCGCCTTCGGGGTTAATGGACATCTTAAATTCGGTACCCGGACTAACGGGATTGGCTTCTTCTATGGTATCGTTCGGTTCTTCGGATATTTTATCTTTAGAACATGAAAAGCTAAATACCAAAAGAAAGGAAATAATCAGTAAACTTATTTTTTTCATGAGGCAACCTCTTTTTTAAATTTAATATTTTAATCCAACACTTATAAGTAAAAAAATACCGGCAACAACAACAGCGATTAACAAAAATTTATAATAATTTTAGTTTTACATCCTCTATACTTAATCTATAAAATAAGTGGATAATTTTCAACTGTTTAAATTAACAAAAACTGGCCCTGTACCCTAAACCATTTACCTATAAAAACCGATTATTCCTTTATTCAGTCAATAAGTATTTCTTCCAGCACCCGGCCCTGGGCTTTTAGATGTTCATCGGGATTAATCCCCAGAACAGTCAGGGCTGTGGGAGCTATGTCAACATTTTCAGAATTTTCCAGCGTTGCATCAAGGTTAATACCCGTACCCGCAAAAATATGGGGTATCAGTAGGTCCCGGTCGGTGCTGGACCCGTGCTGACCGTGAGATTCAAAAACAACAGTGTGAGTGGGCATAACATCAATAAAAAAATCTCCGGTCCGGGGCGGGTTGTAGTAATTTAAGTCGGAAAGAGTACCGGTAAGTCCGGGTAGATCGTGTTCGGAATAGATATTTTCCACCCATTCTTTACTTTTTACTGTATTGTAGGCTTCCTCCACCCTGTCCTCATCCCGGATAAATAAGGAGAACGCCGAACCTCCCCGGCTCATCCCCGCATGTTCTATGCCGGCTTCTCCCAGTTTGGGAATATCGGGTTCGCCCCGCCCCGAATCCAATATAATGTTTTTTGGAGTAAGAATCTGGGTAAACCCGTGGTCGCTGGTAAATATTACGGTAAGTTCTTTAAAATAGTTACCATCCTCTAAAAACTCAAGAAAATTTCCCAGGTGGGCATCCGCTTTCTTTAAAGTTCTCTGATATGCGTCGGTAAATTCAGGTTCCACGCCGTGCTGGTGCCCCACGTAATCTAAGGCGGCCAGATTGGCAATAAACATTTCCACGCCGTTATCCCGGACAGCTTCAACCATAAGTTCATAGGCTACTTCATCCAGTTCTTTCTTTAACTGAAGGGCCTTTTCCTCGCTGCCGTCCACCTCTTTTTCGTAACGGTTATCCCATACTTCCGGCCGAATATAATCGGCAACTTTTACCTGGTGACCGGCTCCCCGGCCTCCTACAAGTTCGTACCCCTTGGTGGCAATATAACCGGTTTTCAGCCCCTGTTCCCGTTCTATAACCTCAAAAATAGTGGGTACTGGTACATTCCTCTGGGCTCCCCGGTAGTCGGGATAATCGGTGCTCCGGTACTGCCAGCGTTCGTTCATGTAAGCGCTGCCCACCACCCCGTGTTTGTCAGCATGCACTCCAGTGGGAATGGTTACAAAATTTACCCGGGTCTGGGTGGGCACAGTAGCCCGGGCGGCCATATTGTATACTCCCTCTTCTTTTAATCTGTCAATTGTAGGGGTGTCGGTCTGTGCTATTATATCCGGCCGGACGCCGTCAATGGCTATAATAAAAAGACCCCGGTCGTATTTATAACCGGCATCCCGGCAACCGGTAAAGGCAACAGAAAAAATTACTCCGAAAATTAAACCGTAAACAAGTTTAGACGTTTTTTTAAATATTTGCATAATAACTCCTTTTAGCTTTTATTTACTTTTACCATACATACAGTAGTACGTGCCCGTACTACCGTATTTTTTCTGCACATCACAGACCGGACACCGGCAACCTTTTTTCTTTGTATCTGAAGGAAGTGTCTTTCCGCCAGCACAGTACAGTAACCCAGCTGCGCCGCCGGGAAAGGTGGGGCATTTACCGCAGTTTTCAGCACAGATTTTTAAATTTGCTTTTGTATCTTCAACTCTGGGGTTTGCCGATTTCCTTAAAGTCAGCCAGTTTATAAACGGTACCGTAATATTAGAACAAGCCAGACCAAAAACCCAGTAATTACCTCGGGGCCAATCAAAAACCATAAAACCTGTAGTGAATAAGGCCGTAATTATACCATAAAGAATCCTACCCCAGCTGTTTATAGGGGAAGTTTTAGGATCGGTCACCATTATAAATACGAAAAAGTAGTTCAACATCAAAAGAGAACTCAGCATATCGCCATCTCTTTTTAAAGAGTAAAAACCCATAACTACTATCCCGGTTATCAAAAAAGAGAATACAAGAGGTAATTTTTTGTACTTAATAGCAATAAGCGTACCTACTATAATAACCAGCCACTTAGAACTATCTCCCCACCAGGAAAGCTCAACATTAAACAATAATAAACTCATCAGCAGCCCGAAGTTAGCCGGATTAAAAATATGACCCCTATGATACCGCAGTATATATTTTGATACAATTGCTAGGACAGCGGTAGCGCTTACAATCCACATATTTAATCCGGGTCTCAATATCAAAGCGACCACCAGACCCGTTACAATCCCGGAATCGGGAAATGCTAAGTTCTTCTTTTTTATATAGACAAACAGAAAATCAAGAAAACCGGCAATTAAAACAGCTGTTAACATATGATAGAAAATCTTTTGGGTTCCAAATTTAAGAAATCCGGGCACGGCCAAAAATAAGAGTGCCAGAATCATTATTGTCTTTGTCTTTATTAAGTCTATTCTTTCAAGAATATTCATTGTATTATTAGTAAATCTCTGTTTTCTTTTTTCATCATTATCCGATTACGCTTACTTTTCAAATACCCCGGGTAGGTGAACTCCGTCACAGAAAGGCTTATTTTTAAATTTGCCGCACCGGCACAGAGAATAATGTTCTTCCGTCTCGGGATGAGTATCTCTGTCATCTTCAAGCTTAACATACCCCTGAGCCTTTAAGTATCCGGCCGGATCTAATTCTACACCCGGCGACCGGTCATAATTTTTATGGGTCTTTCCGTCTACAGTATAACTTAATGCTCCGGACGGACATTTTTTAACTGTCCTTATTATCTCTTCTTTATCAGCTCCTTTTAGGCTTT
>CAYZAK010000029.1:11030-12344 GCA_964476445.1 uncultured bacterium | reverse complement strand
CCCACCGCCATTGGTCGGGCCGAAATACTTTGGGTAAATTTTTAAAGCAGGCTCCGTCGTGAGAACATACCGCCCTGTTGTCGTTTACTGTTATATTATACGCCCCGTACTTAACTGTTTTATTTATTTTTCTGCCGGAAAGTTTTTCATCACTGAAACATATATCATTGTGTTTACCGTCACAATAGGGAAATATTCCGGATTCCCCGCAGCGGCACAGGGACACCGCTCCGTCAACTTTTATGGCCTCCTCGCACCGGACCATTATGTATTTCAAACCGGTTACTATGTAAGGCCCGTTTTTAACTACTTTAATTTTTAGTTTTACGGTCACTCTGCGCTAAAAATTTACCTCCGCTGGTACAGCCGGTCTACAGTCCGGTTGGCAATATAATTTTACAGTTCTTTTTCGGCCAGCCAGTTCCCGTGTACGGTACAGTGTTCCACCACCGAAAGCCTACCTTCATCCGCAGCCAGATGTAAACAACCAGCCGGCTGAATATTTTGGGCGGTTAATTTTACTCTGGAAATAAACTCTTTGTCCAGATAAAAATCTATTACGTTTATATAGTGCTCAGTCTCCATGGGATGAATTATGTCTCCCATCTTAACATGAACATCCACGCATCCTTCAATAAGGCTGCAGGATTTGTTCACTAAAATAACGGGAACATGTTTTTTCTCCAGACCGGATTTTTCATCCGTATTTTCTGGCAGTTTAATAGCGTCTTCCCGCTGTTCAAAAGCTTTTTTGGGAGCTCCGCATTGGGGGCATTTCTCCGGCGCGACGTCTTTTAATTCCACGTACCCGCACATTTTACATACAAATTTCTCCATAATAATCTCCTTATTGTTCTTCCAGCGTATTTATTATAAAAATAATATTCTTTAAATTCAATTATACTTCTACGCTCAAGAACCCGGCGACCGTGTATTTTTACTTTTCTTATTTTCATACATCATCCTATCGGCTTCATCTATAAATCTTTTAAGTTCCGGGGGCTCACTATATGAATTATAAACCGTATAACCGACAGAAATACGGGGATAAATATTTAAATTCTTTTCCGACACTTTTACACTAGCAGCGTCCACTTCTTTTTTTATTCTCTCCATAACTTTTTTCACCTCTTTTTCAGTCTGGTCATAAAGCAAAAGAACAAATTCATCACCTCCGGTTCTGGCCGCTATGTCAGATTTTCTTACACTTTTTCTCAGACATTTTCCTATTTTTTGTAAAACTCTATCTCCCCGGTTATGACCGTAAGAATCGTTGATATCTTTGAAATTATCCACATCTATTACAATTATTCC
>CAYZAK010000029.1:0-10930 GCA_964476445.1 uncultured bacterium | reverse complement strand
ATTCCGGTTAATTTATCTGTTTTTGATTTCCGTATAACTCTTTTCTGATTTTCCCTTATTTTTTGAAAAGCGTCAACTGTATTATATATTACTGAATCTTTTTTAAAAAAAATAAAAATCCGGTCTATTATTCGCTGTAAATGTAGGTCATATTTTTCTTTTGGGTTAAGAATTGACTCCTTTAAAATTATATCATGGGAATGATAAAGTTCCTGTAAAGGAGATACAAGCACTTTAAGCTCCACACTTACAGTTTTTTTAAAAGCCTCCTCAGGGGTCAAATCGCCGTCTTTAAACCTTTCTGAATACTGTGTAATTTTACCTTTTAAATATTTTAAGGTCTTTGTAAAACTATCCGGATTATTTTTACTGAAATTTAGGCTGTAACCGGTCTTTTTTAAATACTTGAAATACCGGATATGTTCGGTTTCATCTTCGGCGAGATGCCCCCACATATCCCTAAGCTCCCCGGGAGACTTTTTAGACTTACTTAAAGCTACATAAAACCGGAACAGCTCCCGGTCAATATTTAAATATCCGTCTATTAATTTAAGCGTTTTTTTATTTATAAAATTTCCTGTATTATTTAAAATATTCTTTATGTGACTTCACGTATTTAAAAAGTTTTTACTTTTTTTTTAGATATAAAATAAAACCTGGCCCAGAAATCCCATTATACAGACAAAACTGCGGCTATTACAGCCTGGATTTAAATATTTAAAAACATCAATCATTTTCTGCTTTTACAGTTATTTCATTGTGGCTTTTTATATCTTGACCGGCTAAAATTAAAAGCTCAGGGCGGTATTCAAAATGCATATTGTCGTAAAAAAGCCATTTGCCGCCCCAGACAAAACCGTACTTTTCAAAAATATCTACAATTTTGCCGGGAATCATCCACCGTTCCTCGTAAGGGACATCGTACCAGCTGCTGTTGTGATACCTGGTCCAGGCCCAGTAAACTTCTTTACCCACATATAGAGGTGGGATAAAATCCACCGCTATTCCATAACTGTGAAAACTTCTGGTCATACTTGATTCAACACCCCGCCAGCTAAAACAATCAATACTCCGGAGACTTCTTAAAAAACCGGTTATGTAATCATCTTTTTTCTGAACTTCACGGATCGCTTTTTCAATATCTTTAAGAATGGGCACAATTTTTTTATGGGCATCTATACGGTACCCCATGAAACTTATGGTTTTTATGCTTCTTCTTATCTCCCGGTATGAAAAGCCGGTATAAAGGACATCAAAAAAAGCGGTGTTTACCGGTTTTTTTAACTGTTTTTTCCTGATTTTCATTATCTGTTCATCGGAAACCAACGGTACTTGAGGCAATTTGAGAGTATACCGGTAAAATTTATAAGGACTGTAATCTTTTTTATCCTGTATTAAGGTTTCCGGTAAAAGCCGGCCGCCCAGCCAGTAAAACCAGATACCATCCATGTAAAGTGCCCACTCACCGTCCCTAATTCTAACTTTTTTTATTTTATCGGAGTAAGCTTCCTTAAGAGCTTGAATCTCCCGCTGACCTATTTTAAATGGTTTTAAAGATTCACTGAGTCTTAAGTTTAAAATTCCGCAACCCTCTTGGGCCAGACATTCCTCAAAAATAAACACCTTATTTCCCAGAGGGTTAACCGGACGGAAAAAAAATAGATAGGAAATTATAAACCCGGCTATCCCTATTGTTAAAATAATAGCACTCCTTAAATATTTGCTTCTTTTCATATGTACAATCCTATTTTTTAAAAGTTGTTTTATCAAATTAAATTATTCTAAATAAGGCAAAAATAAACTATGCACCTGCGGAGTTAAATTTTATGTTTGGGAAGATATCTTCCCGGGCAGTTAAAATACTTTTGAATATTTTGTCTATATTTTCCCATATGTATGCCGTCCATAAGACCGTGATGGGCCTGTATGGAAAAAGGTAATTTTATTTTTTTGTTTTTTGGAAAAAATTTCCCCCATGCAATCCGGGGCACGGAATCGGCCGGGGTTATATTTACCGGATGTTGTATAGCGGTAAACGATATCCAGGGGATACTGGTAATAAAGAGAAAATCGTCCCGGTCGGGATGGTCTTCAATAACCGGATTATTCTTAACTTCTTTAATTTTTCGGTTTACTTTTTCAAAAAACTCTTCCGCTTCCGACACATATTCAACCGGACAGAAACTGAACTCCTCCTCATTGACTCTAACCGTAACCGATGGATGAACTGCCCGGTGAAGAACTACCTTATCTTTCCGGATACGGTACCGGAACTGTTTTATCTCATTGGCTGTACGGACAACAAAATAAAGCAAAGCTTTAAAAATTGAAATATTTCTGTCCTTTACATATTTATAGATAGAAGTTATATCCAATTCAAAGCAGATATTAAAATGGGGATAGTCCAATTGAGAAAAAAACTCAAAATGTTTTTTTCGGGACCAGTTTTCTATATCAATATATTCCATAATTAAGGATTGAATACACCTTGTAGTTTTCCCACCAGACCGGAAATATTATAAGGTTTTTGAAGATATGATATATCTCTTTCCTGGGCCGTTTTTAACTCTTTCAACTGAGAGTTTAACTGCTGTTTGGACGCTCTCAGTTGCTGGTTCTGGGCCTTCATCTGCCGATTGGTATATTTTAACTGCTTTTCGGTAATTTTAACTTTTTCATCTTTCTTTTTAGAAGCATCTATATTTTGGACAAAGGCTATCCCCCCTTTTACTTCTCCGGATTTTTTTAGAGGTACTGTTTTTACCAGGTAATAATTATTATCGTAAAAAATTTCCTTTTTATCAATATTACCCTTTAACGCTTCTCTGTAACAAGGTTTCAGCAAATAGCCTGTATTTCTATCCTTAGATTCCCGCCGGGTACTACCTTCCAGATTTTCTGGTGAAAGACCACGTTTTAACATCTGTTCGCCGTTTGACACCAGAAAACATAACTTTTTATCATATAAATATACATCCGTATTGGGAATATTATCAGCCAGCATTCTATACTGATCAACTGTACTATCAAGATATGTCTTTTTCTTTAGTTGATCTTTTAGATGAACAACTATCTCAAACACCCCTATAGTTTTATTGTTTTTATTTTTTACCGAGGTGCATATTACGGTATCCGGTAAATTTTTAACAGTTATTTTTTTTTCAAAGTAAGGACACTCCTCTTCTCTGTAGGAGGAACCTGTCTTAAAATCATCCAGAATAGATAAAATCCCGTTCCTTTCTATACTTTTTATTACTTCAGAAAGCCTATTATAATCCATCACGACCACCTACCGGTATTAAAGTATATTTTATTACCTTAAATTAACTATTTCTTTCATCTTTTATCGCCCCCCTTGATGATAACAACCAAACCCGTATGTATATTGATTTCTATACTTCTTCTTTCAATTCCGCCGGTCTCCTGAAAAATAACTTCAATTTTTTTTAATTTTTTCTAAATCCGTCCGTATATTTTCCACGCAAATTTTATTACCTTTTTTTTGAAGTAAATTTCCGGCGCCGGTTATGCATATTTTTTATTTTAGTACGGATACCCAATCTGTAATATTTTTTACAATATACGGCATTGGCGGCGTATTTATTAACTATTTAAAGGTGCGCGCCGTGCAGAATTACATGGGCGTGCCCCCCCCTTTAAACTCCGACTGGTAAGCAACTATTCCTATGCAGGAACCCAGAGCGTAGGCCTTCAATACCCCGTAACCCTTTTTAATTTTTACCTCTCCGGTGGCAACACTTACACTATCATTAATTAACTCCCGGCCATTCTTCATAAATACTAAAAATAAAAAAACCAACTGGTACGACCGGATGGCAGATATCTTTTATTTCTTATTTTAATATAATTTACCATAATTTTATATTACCAAAATTATTATATTCTTCAACTCTAAATATACATTTATTTAGTTATTTTCTTGATAAGCTTATATAACTTAAACTTGTCTGTTAAACATAATTTATTAAACTGTACCCCGTGGAGTAAAGCTCCAGCGGTTCGTTTTTTAACTCTCTTGACCGTGCCGGTTAAAATAAATATTTTATCCTTAGATAAATTAAATCTCAACTCAACAGATTCCCCTTTTTCAAATTTTTGTTCACATTCAAAAGCTGCCCCACCCATACTTATATCTATAACCGCCCCCCTGCCGGATTTATCCGGATTATCCGGGTCAACTATATTTAAGATATATATAGTCTTTTTCCGGTTATGTTTTCGTTTGGCAGCCATTTTAAATTTTCCTCTTTACTATTCTATCACAAACTTAAATTCAGTATAAAACTTAAGAAGGTTCAACCAATTAATTTCAATTTGTGATTTCTTTTTAAGCCGGATAGGATATAAAAATAGAAACGGGATGTTCTTTTCCTTTTACTAGGGTTCTTTTGTGAAATTCAAATTCATCCGGTTCCGTCAATCTGGCCCGGGTCGATTCCGATATTGAAACTGAATTCACTGGGCTTATACCCTGTATGCGGGTTGCTGTATTTACTACATCCCCAATTACGGTTAAATCCTTACGGTTAACCGTGCCTATAGTGCCCTGTATAAGCGGACCGCTGTTAATGCCTATCCGGACATTTATCTTTTGTTTATTATTTTCAGCCCTGTTTTCATTCATCATTTCTAAAGCTGATAAAATTTCATACCCCGCTTTTACAGCATCGTTGGGATCAATGAATACGGCCATAACAGCATCGCCTATAAATTTATCGATGTCTCCAAAACATTCCTTTGTAATTACTTCGCATATTCCAAAAACTTCATTGAGCATCCGGGTAACCTGCCCGGGAGAATGCTTTTCAGAATACACAGTAAAATTTTCTATATCAAGATATAAAACAGAAAGATCTTTTTTAGTTGAACTGTCCGCCGTATTTTCCCGAGCCTGTCTTTCTACTTCTTCATACGTGGCTGTAGAGACATATTTTTTAATAAGTTTTTTGAACTTTTTCTGAAGACGAAGGTAATCTTCGGCTTTACTTATGTCCCTGAAGACTTCTATAGCTGCAATTATATTACCGTTCTCATCTTTTATCGGAGCAATATGTGTCAATACCGGCAGCCGGGTTTTATCCTTAAGTAAGGGATATACCTTAGCCTTTATCTTTTTTCCGGTCCTAATAGATTTAGCTAAAGGACAATTGTTGTTACAGAGTAATTCCCCCTCTTTATCAATATGATTTAGAATATTATTCCGGCAGTATTTACCCTCCACTTCTTCAGCTGTGTATCCGGTAATCTCTTCTGCACCTTTATTCCAAAACAGTATTTTACGTTTCTTATTTGCTATATATACACCGTCAAAGATATTATCCAGTAAATTTAAAGAAGAAAAAAAACCTATGTGTTCATAAATATATTTTCTGAATTCTTTATCGGTCATTTTGCTTATACTGTTCTAATTTATTCTTTAACTTATCTCTGTGTTTTATAGTATCTTCTTCTATTTCCCGGACTAAAGTACCGTACTTTACATTATCTGATTTTACCAATTCTTTATAATTTCTTTCCAGTAAAGAATTTTCAATATCTATGGCAATACTTAGCATTTTCTTTAGATTTAGTTTATTCTGTTTTATACGCTCTCTATTTTCATCTATGCCCCGTATAACTGTTCTTATGGCCATGGGGCTAAAAAAACGTCCTCTCTCAAACTGCCCGGGATTTTTTTCTAACATATCAGACATTGTTGTTAAGTGACAAACATGTTTTTCTTCTTCTTGAGATAAAGTTATCAAGAAATATTTTTCTTTCTCCCATTTGACGGCAGCTGCTTTGTACATTTGAGAAATTTTTAATTCTAACTCTTTTAAAAATTCTATTAAAAGAAGTATTTGTTTTAAATTATTTTTTTGCATACATAACCTTTTGTTTATTATAGTTCAAAATCAACTTTACATCAACCCGTATATCTGAATTTAAATATAAATATAAAAAAAACGTATTGGGTGACAGGTTATAAAATATGATTTTCCTTATAAATAAAAAAACGGCGACGGTAAGTTTAACCGCCGCCGCTTTTTTTATAGTAGGGAGGTAATTTACCTACCAAGTTCTATTTATTAACTATCGTCCGGGACGACTAATATCCTCCCCGTCGAACCGGTTCATAATATCTCTTATCTGGTCACTCATCCGGTTTAAGTTCTCTTTTCGCCTCTGTTCTCCGATATTCTCTACGTCGGGTTTACCTTTTTCAATATCCCGTTCCAGATTGCGGGCGTATTCTTCCATAAGCATTTTTTGAAGTTCCCGGGGATCAGTATCCTCTTTTAGAGCCTCTTTAACTGTATCCCTGGCCATTTCAACCGGTATTCCTTTTTCAACCAGATCATCCAGAACATTCACCGCCACAGCAACATCTTCCGCTTTTAAGTCTTCACGCCGGCCTTCTTCCTCTAATTCATCCTGAGCTGCTTCCTTTTTAAGGGCAGTTACATTTTTAGCTTCGGTTAACCCTCCCAGGTCTTCTCCTTTTACCACCGCTTTACTAACCGTCTCATAGGCCTTATTAACCGGAACTCCCTTTTCGGACAGCTTGCCTAACACTTCCACGGCCCGCGAGCCTGCTTCAGCGTCCAGGCCTTCTTCGGCAGCATCCCGCCTTAACTCTTCCCCGGCCTGCTCCAGGGTCATTCTCCTGGTTAATAAATCGATGTCCACTTCCACGGGGAGTTCGGCTAAGGACACAGCGGGCATTGCTATAAGTCCGGTCAGTAACCCTAACACTGCGCTGTTTTTTAAATTAATCATTTTTCTTCACCTCCTATATTATATTTACCCTTCTGGTAAATGGTTTCTGTAACCCGTTCTTTTTTATAACACCATTTACATCCCATGAACCTTCCTGCTCGCCTCTTACCTCAATAAGCAACAAGTTTTTTCCTTCTTTCAGATTGCCGGTCCATACCGCTTTATCTTCATCACTAGCCAGTCGCACCCCCGGCGGAAGATCAATGTCCACGGTAACTCCTTCCAGCCGGACGGCGCTGTCAAGACTTATTCTCATGTAACCGGTTTTCCTGCTTAACAATCCCGAACTCCGGCTGTACTCGGTTAAATTAAGCTTCTGTCCGGGGGAGTAGTACCGTATCGCCCGGGTATCTAAATCCGGACGACTGAAAAATACCAGAAATATTATTACCGCGGCCACAGCCGCGGGTATCCCGTATTTAAACATAGTTTTTATGCCCTCCTTAGTTTTGGCGGATTTTTTAGGATAACCGTAAGTCTGTATAATTCGATTTTTCAACCGGTCCGTAAATTCCGGCGGGGTTTTATAATCCGGAAAATCACGAAGATTTTCCAGCATTCCCTTAACCTCTTTATACAGTTTACGGCAATTGCCGCACCCTTTAATATGCTCCCTAACAATTTCCCTATCCCGGGTCCGGCTTTCCTGATCAAAAATTTTCCATATTTTCTTTTTAATTTTTTCGCATCTCATTTTATTTTACTCCACCCTTTAGACGTTCTCCGCTCTTATTTTGTTCCCCAGTTTTTCCTTTAAAATTTTTCTGCCCCTGTACAGCCTGGACTTTACGGTCCCTATGGGAATACCTATTATTTTGGAAATTTCCTTATAACTTCGCCCCTCAATATCGTAAAATATTACCGCCATACTGAATTCTTCGGACATTTCTGAAAGCGCCTCTCTTAATAACCCGGTGACCTCTTTTTCTACCATCTTATCGTAGGGGTTCTGATCATGTCTGAGGTAATTCAATTTGGATACGGAGACCTGTTTATCTTTTCTTCTTTTTTTCTTCCGGATATGATCGTAAAACGTATTGTGGGACACCCGGTAAAGCCAGGTTGAAAAAGTGGACCGGTATTTAAACTTTTTTATCTTTTTCCACAGCTTTATAAAAACAAGCTGAACCAATTCTTCGGCTTCTACCTTATCCTTGCAAAAAGAGATCGCCATTCTGAAAATCCGGTCTTTATACTTATCAATCAGTCTCCCGAAACTTTCTAAATCTCCGTCCTGGGCTTCTTTTATCAATTTTTCCTGATTAAAAACCATAGTTTAAATTTACTCCCAACTTTCCTTTAGTCCAGTTGTAATTATAGCTGGCTATATCATCCATATTCGAACTGTTTAACGTATATTCTAAATCAACTCCCAGGGTAAGGTCCCGCTCTAAATTATGATTATAGGAAATCCTTCCCGTCACCCGGTTATCTTTTCGGGTTTGGGTCTGTTTTTTACCGGGTATTTCTTCCCCGCTGTCACTTTCCACCCAGCCGTCATCCCAGTAATAATTTTTTCCTTCAGAAGTATCCTCAACCCAATAATTCCTGTACCAGGTGTTTTCACCTCTGTAATTTCTTCGCATATATTCACCCGACAATCTTACCGTTGTATCATCATCTATTGAAAAAACCTTTCCCGCAGATAGGCTGTGGGACTGGTGGGTATAAGAAAGAAAATAGTCTATTCCCGAATCTTCGATTTTTTCAAAATCGTATTCGCTGTCCTCTATAGATCCGGTATGCTTCCAGTACACAAATTCTTCTTCAAGATCCTCGGCACGGTTGTAGTCGTACCCGTAACTTAACCGTATTCCAAAAATATCGGTCGAAAGTTTTCCGGACAGCCGGTACCCTTCAAGATAACTGCTATCCTGGTCCAGATACTCTTTTTTTCTGGCTTCCAGTTTAAGATTTTTAAACCCGGCATCCGCTCCGTAAATCCAATAAAAAGGCCTCCCGCCTACGCTTGAATAACGGGTAATTAAATTTAACTCCGCCGCCATACCGGAAAAATTTAAATTCAAAGAATGGCTGTCACTGCTGTCTATATCCTTTAAATACTGGTTCCGGCCATAAGAATACCTGAAATTTGAAAAAGATGTAATATTGAATTTTCCGGACATATATAGATTTAGCAGGGCCGCGCCGGCGGTTTTTTCCTCCGTTTCCGGGGTATAGTTCACATTGCTGTCGTACGAAAAAGAGGGGACAATATTAAAGTGAAATATTTTTTTGGACAGGTGCCGGTAGTTTTTTACGGCGGCCTGGCCCCATTGTGAATCATAGGCTATATAATAAGCGGCCAGGAAATTTCTTTTCGCCCTTTCCTCCATACCCAATTTATAATATGAAAGTCCCAGGTAATAATGAATTTTGTCGTCTTTTTGTTCAAGCGCCTCTAAAAGCTTAACAGCTTCCCGGTAATTTCCGGATTTATAAGCGCGGACTACCTCATCGAATGTTTCTTCCTGACCGAAAACGGTAAACGGCATTACTAACAAACAGACTATAAAAAGCAGTCTCCTCATTGCTCCTCCTTACAATTATTCCATATTCTTTTTTACGGATTTTAAAGTTAGACGTTAAAACTTTACTAAATGTTCCCGACGGGCTGGTTCTTAGCCCGCATTATTCATGCGCTGTGGAACAAGTACTCTTGGGGTGCGCCTCTGCGAGGCCGCCCTTTTTAACTGTAAAAATAGAATAATTTTAAATTATTAAACTAAATATTATTATCTTATTGATGATAAATTTTTGCAAAAAGGGCGGGACAACCCAGCAGTAAAACAAGTGCCCAAGGGGTGCATAAGATGGATTATTCATATTTACAGACTGTTTTGTGCTTAGAGTCAAGGAAGTAGAACCGTATGAATAATCCAGGTTAGAAAAGATTATTTGATATTTTAACCGTCCGGCCAGAGTCCAGTATATTTATTCTGTTATACCATAATTTCCAGTACCAGCCAGGGAACCAGGTTAAATACAATTATCAACAATTTGTATAGCCCTACAAAAGAATAGTATATAATATCCAGGGTCTCAGTATTCAGATTAAATAACCGGCCGTGTATTTTATATATAAAACCCCGGGCCGACATCCATAAAATAACCGTAACAGCTACCATGCCCGCATTTAAAATTGTACTCCACATAAAAAAATTTTTAAGCATTCCGCCGAACATAATTTACCTCCTAAACTTTTTTCAAAAACATACCTAACTGTAAAACTACCCTGTACCTTTTATTGTATTAAAATTTTAGTATAACGGGAGTGTCTAGTTAATCCTATTATAAAAATATACGGATATATTCTTGCGCGAAAAAAGAAACGTTCTACGGGGATTTCTACCAGCATTACAATAATCGCCGGCTTGTCATTTAACCGCATAAAAAGTAAGGCCCCTAGTTGACGCTCCCCAGAGCTGAGTATTTAACTTTTATTTTAAAAACAGAAATTTTGAGCCGACTGGGGCCTAAGGTCAAACCGGACGGTCTAGGAGCTCCGGTGCCGCTGGCGAAATTTCAATCTTCAGTAACTATATACCCCCCGGTTTAACGCGTCGCGAACGGCAGATATAATTTTATTACTCCGGAGCGTTGCGGCGGTGTACCCGTCTACTTTTGTTGTAACAATATTCTGGGGTTCATAAAGATCAGACAGATGCGTTTCTATCTCTTTTCCTACCAGATGAGATAAGGCCTCTTCATACTGTTGAACAACCGATCTATAGGGTTCCTCTTCAGTGGTCAGGTGATAGTCGCCATCTCTTCTCAGATGTCTAAATGATGCCCCGGTGACCACACCGTCTTTGAGCTTAAACTCAACATTTACCTGTATACTGTCTTTATCGATAAACCCCCCCCTGTATACCCCGTCCTCATGAACGCGCCCATCTTCCACGGCGGGCGGCTTATTGCAGGCGATTGTCAAAAAGCTTAGAAATATCAGTACCGGAATTGTAAATATTTTTTTCATTTCTCTCCTTCTTTAAGTAAACTTATTATTCTACCCAATTTTTTCTGCATACTTATAAAATAATAGATTAGCTCTAAAGTAAAGTCAAATCATTAGGAATCATTTAAAAATTTAAATCACGGATTCAACCAGTAAGTGCAACAAACGCTTCAAATGGTGTATCATAATTTA
>CAYZAK010000028.1:0-25826 GCA_964476445.1 uncultured bacterium | reverse complement strand
GGCGAAGCGAATCGGGGACAAGGTATGACGTTTTCTTTACCGATACCGGCGGTTCAAAACTGGATACCGCCCATTATATTGTATATCCGGAATCAGGCAAGTCTGGAGACCCGGTCGCCGGGTGGACCGATATATTTACCGACCTGGATGAATATTATTACGATAACGGGTGGGAAGTGGATTTTGAAACTCTCCAATCTTCTTTTAATTATGTAAGTGTCAGGGTAACTGATAAAGCCGGAAGTACTACTACTTTGGAAGATGTTTTTTATATTAAAAAAGATACTGTTCCCCCGGTTATAACCGTTAATCAGGAAGGAAATTACGAGTGGCAAAATTCTTCCGGTACAAAATACGACGTAAATTTCAGCGATACCCTTTCGTTTATATCCAGCGCGGCATACACGGTTTACGGACAGCCTGAAAAGGGCGGTGATCAAATAATAGTGTCAACTCCCATATTTACCCAGTACAACCAGAGCGCCTGGAACGATAACTGGGAGGTAAATTTTGAACTGCTGAACCATAATACAAATTACGTCACCGTCCAAACCTGGGACCGGTCGGGCAACATGAGCGAAAAACCTGACGCCTTCTTTATCCGCAAGGATACTATTGCCCCGGCCCAGATTACCGACCTTGAAGCAGAGCCCGGCGGGCAGGCGGAGATTGACCTCTCCTGGCCCGCGCCTGGCGACGACGGTATGGAGGGAACGGCGGAGCGTTATATCGTTAAACTTAAGACCGGTGAGAATTTTGAGGAGGATAATTTTGACAGTGCCGAAGAGCTTACCCAGGACTGGCAGCCCCAGCCTGGAGGAATCATGGAGAATTATACGATAACGGACCTTGATGAAGGGGTAACCTATTATTTTGCCATTAAGGCAGCGGATAATGCTTCAAATACCGGGGATCTTTCAAATACCGACACAAATTGGGCCCCTGCCGGACCCGATGTAACCCCGCCGGCCAGAGTTACCGATCTTATTGCGGAGACGGGTACCTACGAGGGTCAGATATCCTTAAACTGGACCGCCCCCGGCGATGACGGTATGGAGGGGGATCTTAAAGCTCCTCCGGACGGTGGATATGAAATCCGGTATATGACATCCGAACCGTTTGACTGGGAATCGGCTGAAGAATATTTTCAGTCCTGGACGCCGGAGGCTGCCGGAGAAACTGAAGAACGGACCGCCCGGGATTTTGAGGCCGGCACGGAGTTCTATATTGCCCTGAGGGCTTATGATGATTTCGGGAATTTATCGGAAATCTCCAATATCTCTACGGCCACGGCCAGGGAGAAGGGGATGCGGGAATCCATGATTGTCTATGGGAAAGGATCCCAGTCCAGGCCTTTTTACCGCCGGTGGGATGCGGCTGAATGGCTTTCCGAAGAGGACGGTGCATCGGCACCGGCAATTTTAAAATGGATTGTTACCAGATCTAATTATCCGGTAAGGGATGAAAAAATGGTTGGCATCCTTTCTTCCGGTGGGGAGTTTAATGTTCAAAGATTTTACCAGGATTCTTTTACTTCCCAGTTTGAAACTACCGGTATATCTTCCGTTGATACGGATAAACGGGCTTTTGATATAGCCTATGAACAGTTCAACGGAAGGGCGATGTTGGCTTACTACAACGGTAGCCCGGGAGAAATTTCCTACCGGGTCTGGTCCTCGACCGCCCAGAGCTGGACGGTTCCCGAGACTTCCCTTGATTTAGAAGGTATAACCGGAGAAGTTTACTGGGTACGGCTTGAACCCAAACCGGGGTCGGATGATATAATCCTTACCGTAAGCGATTCAAACTCCGGTCTTCACTCGGTGATATGGAACGGTTCTTCCTGGGGCAGTCATAATACCCATACAGCCGAGCTTTCAAGTACGGATTATCAGGCCTTTGACGCCGTCTGGGAAACTTCAAGCGGCCAGGCTCTGGTCATCTGGGGAGAAGGAACCTCAACGCGCTACGAACTCTGGGGCGGAAACACCTGGGGCGGCTCATTTGCCGGGCCCGACGCCGGCGCCGCCGTCCGCTGGATTGAGGCGGATGCCGATCCTTCATCCGACAGGATAGCTGTTACAATGCTTTCCGGCACTGACCGGTGGGGGGTCTATATATGGAACGGTTCTTCCTGGGATGCAATGCCTGATTCCAATACTTCCATGCAGGATACCGCCACGAGGATGACTTCCGTAAGGTGGGAGGCGGATTCTTCCCGGTTACTGGCTGTGACCGCAGAAGAAAGAACGGGAGATAATAATATAGTTTCATATATCACCTGGACTCCGGAAGGCGACTGGTCCGCGTCGGCAGAAGATTCTTACACCTGGGAGGGAGATATTAAATGGCTTTCTCTTGAAAGGGATCCTAACGTGAGTAATATTATTTTAGCCGGCATTGACAGTTCTAATTACCTTAAAACCAGGCAGTGGATTGAAGGCAGCTGGGCCGGCGGCCGGACCCACACTACGGTAGCATCTTCCCAGGATACGGAAGCTGTTTCTGTAGCCAGCGATTTATTTGACCGGCTTCCGCCTACGGTTGAAAATAAACAGGCTGGTGATAATGAGTGGAGAAAGGAAAATATTGCTCTGTACGATGTGGAGGCATACGACACCGGCGGGAGCGCACTTAAGGAAATTCAGACTCATGTATATCCTGAACCGGATAAAGCGGGTGTTCAGGTAGACGGCTGGAGAGCCGCGGTTACCGGGATAAACTCTGATGAATATACAGAAGACTGGTCTCTGGCCCCCGGCACCTGGGAGAAATTAGAACCCGGTACTAACTATGTCTCTGTCCGGGCGGTGGACCGGGCCCAGAATGTATCCGAAGAAATTGTGGATGCTTTCTATGTGAAAAAAGATACCATCCCACCGCTGGTAGCTGACAATCAGCCCGGAGATGATGTGTGGAGAAATGAACCGGGAACTGCTTATAACGTTAATTTTTACGACGATCTTTCTCTGCTCGACCGGGCTCAGTACACCATATATTCCTCAACTGAGTTGACTGGCGAACAGATTATCCCCTGGCAGAATATTTTTACCGGCCGTACTCAGGAATCCTACACGGACAACTGGGAGGTTGATTTTGATTCCCTTGCCCACGGCGTAAACTATATTACCGTGAAAGCTACGGATACGGCCGGGAATATTACCTTTAAGAAAGATATATTTTACGTTAAAAAAGATACCATCCCCCCTGCTGCCGTGGATAATTTTTCAGCCGGTGAAGGAGTGGCCAGGGGCCATGTAACTCTTACTTGGATCTCTCCGGGTGATGACGGTATGGAGGGGGACAATACGGGCGGATGGTATGATTTAAGATATTCTACTATAGGGGAAATTACCGGAGAAAATTGGTCCGAAGCGAAATCTTTTACTCAGAACTGGAAGCCGGTCTCTGTAGGGACAACCGAAGAAAGGACTGTTTACGGGCTGGACCCCGGAGTTACTTATTATTTCGCCCTTAAGACCGCGGATAAGGTTCCCGGTCCACCCTATAATATTTCCGGTATATCCAATTCCTCTTCAACTCTACCCCAGTCCGGCAGCGTATGGATAAATGAAATATATGCAACCGGAGACGGAGAGGCCCGTGTGGAACTCTATAACGACCGTTCTGTTAGCGTATCTGTTGAGGGATGGGAAATTTACAGGGTGAGTGGCACCGTAGATAATCCCGGCGGGGAAACTTCTATCTGGAAGGGTGACCCGGAAGTAAAAATTTCTTCGGAGAATTATATTGTTATTGAATCCGAAGAAATGGAGGTTTCCGAAAACGGGTATATATCCCTCAGAAATTCGGAGGGAGCCCCGGTAGATACCGTACAATGGCCCACTTCACTTAATGAAGGGAAAACGCTGGCTAGAATTTATGACGGCAGTCCTTATTTTGAAGTATCTTCGTCCCCGTCACTGGGAACAGCAAACCATAGGCTGGGTGATATAAAGATAAATGAAGTTTCCTACGGTTCTTCGTTAGAGTATATTGAGCTTTACAATAGGACTTCCTCCACCCTCTCTCTTTCCGGATGGAATTTGCGTAACTCCAATGATGATAAATTTGTCCTTGATCGGAAAATTTATCCTAAAAGTTTTACGGGTATAGCTTCGGGGTCTTCTGATTATGCTGGAATCACTTATCAAACCAGGTTTGGCGGGGAACTGAACCCGGCGGGGGATTTTGTCGTTCTGGAAAATTCTGAAGGTGAAGTAATAGACCGGGTAAGCTGGGAAACAGATACTGATCCGCTTTACTATAATTTTAAAGCGGAAAAGGTTTCTTATAAAGATGCCGCACCCGGAGGAGTGGAATCCCCCGCTACCATCGGCAGACATCCCGAAGATGGAAATGACACCCTTATAAATTCAAACGACTTTAAGGTTTTTGAAAGTCCCACTCCGTTTGCTAGGAACAATTCGGAGGTTAAACCACCTGAAAATAACCTTTTTTATCCCCTGAAAGATCGGATTTTGCCCCGAAATTTTATGTTTGAAGTAAAGCTGGGAACAAATTCTTTCGGGGGGTATACGGATACGGCTGTTTTTATATGGACCGGTGGAGCTGAAGACGGTAATTCACCCCATATATACTCTCTGGAAGATGCGGGTATTGATCTTTCCACAACCTCAGTTCAGAAGGGGATATTAACCGGTATTGAGGCAGAAGATATAAACGGTAATAGACTTGTTGACGGGGCAGAGTACAGTTTTATCTTAAACACCGATATTGATGACGGCGCCGCCGACAGCATAATTATAGACGACATTATCTATGATGCCTCCCGTCACAGTCCCCAGCACTACTCCCAGGTGCCCTCTTTCGGCAAGGCAAACGTTTCAAGCCGCCTCGCGCTTTTCCGCCTGGACATAACCAATAATTCGCCAGTAGGGTATAACGATATCCGACTTGAAAGTGTGGATGTTTACTTTGATGATGATCTATCGGCGCTTGATACTCAACAGGCAAGGGAACTCTTTGACAACGTTTTTATAGTATACAATTCCACCGCAGCCGGCGAAGATGTTCTTTTTGAACCCAATCTTGATACTTTTATAGGGGAAACGGAGACATTTGATCTCGGTGAAGCTGGAAAACAGCGGGTAGAGGTTGATGGAGAAAAATCATCATATGCCGTGATCACCCCCGGTGCCGGCAAGGTTTTCTTTGTTGGAGTACAGCTCTCTTCGGAGGCCCAGACATCCTCCGTGGATATGTTCAGGGCGGAGATTGACAGCACGGCAGACGCCAGCATAGTAGAGGACTTTTCAAATGTCCGTCAGGATTTTGAGCAGGTTGAGCCAATTACCACAATTTATATCACGCCGGTCGGTGAAGTTAAATCCGACTGGGAGTCCGTATCCGAAAGTACTGCTAATGTAAGCGGTATTCCCTACGCGGATGGAGGAGGAGGTGGGGATACAGGAAATGTATATTCGGGTGCCGAAGACGGAGTTCTTACTTCCCATACTCGGGACGGAGAGAAAAAGTGGACTTATATCGCTGAAGGTCCGGTCCGTTCAAATATATTTGGGGATACCGGCGATGAAAATCTATATTTTGGAGATACAGGTGGATATATCCATAAAATCCGTGATGATGGTGTTTCATATTCATTAATGTGGAAAATAAAATTGGGGGATGAGATTAATTCGGTTGTAACCAGAGATTATGTATACGCCGTAACTTCCGGCGGTTCAGTGTATAAACTTGATCCGGATACCGGCGAAAATATCTCCGGGTGGTACGGCGAACTTTCTGGTAATCTTACCGGGATGCCCGCTGTTCAAGATTCCTGGCGAGGGGTTAACGCCTTGTGGACTTCTTCTGCTGACAGCAATGTTTTCCGGCTTCAACTCAGTGACGGAACTGTGACTTCTAATTTTACAACCGATGGACCAATTTACTCCAGCCCCGTAATAGATACAGGTAAATATAATAAAGATCTGGAGACAAATTTTCTGTTTATTTCTTCCGCGGATGGACGGATTTACTGCCGGACTGCCGGAAATCTCGAGACAATTCCGGACAGTTGGAAAAACAGGCCCGGCCATCCGGACGGTGCGTTTGAAACCGGAAGTCCCATAATGGGTAATATAAATAAAGGTATTAATGAAAGCTACTTGTATTTTGGAAATGATGATGGTAAATTATATAGAGTAGATATGACCAGCGGAACCCTTGTCTGGGATGAACCTTTTCAGGCTGAAGGTGCAATCCGTACATTTCCGGTGATGATTCCCGGTAGTGCTTTAGGTATAGGTAATGATTACATTTATTTTGGGGATAATAAAGGTTATATTTACGCCATTTTAAAAGAAGACGGTCAGACTATGCGGGAGAATTTTCCTTATTATCTCGGGGCTTCAATAATATCTCCACCTGTATTTTACGGGGATTCAAATAGATTTTATATTGGAACTTCCGACGGCAGGCTGCATGCAATTAATGTGGGACCTTAATCTTATGAAAAAAATACTAACAAAAATATTTGTAATATTTATTTTTATCTTCTGCGGGCTTTTTACCCACCGGGGTTGGACTTCCGACTGGCCGATGTTCCTTTCAAACCGGGCCAGGACGTCATCGTCCCGCCAGTGGGCGGAGCTTGCCCTGGTAGAAAAATGGAACTACGATATGTATGACGATGCGGTCGCATCTCCCGTAATAGCGGACGGAATACTCTATACGGTAGCCCGCTCCGGCGCCGTATATGCTTTCGATGTTTCAAACGGCGAGGTGCTATGGCAGAAGAGCCTGGGGGGGTGGATAGATTCCACACCTGCGGTAGAGGGGGATACGGTTTATGTTTTTACCAAGGATGGGAAACTGCATGCCCTTAATGCGGATGAGGGAAGTATTAACTGGAGTGTTGATCTTGAATGCGACGGCGTCTCTTCCCCCCTTGTAATTGAAGATAGTATTTACATCGGTCGGGGTTTCCCAAAAAACGATATAGTGAGAGTAACCACTACCGGCTCGCTTACCATGGATGTATTTACCACCGGTCAGCCGGTCTGGTCCTCCCCTCTTTATTATGAAGGTCATATTTACACCGCCGCAAACGACGGAAGTGTCTATAAACTTGATATGGACTTGAATAAAGTCTGGGAGTATTCAACGGAAACCGGTATTTTTAGACTGTCTTCGGTCTCTGTCCGCGACGGTATTCTTTACTTTGCGCCCGGGGACAGTATCAGGGAAGTTTACGCTTTGGATACTGATAAGAGTGTGTCGGCAAAATCAACTTTGTTAAATACCGGCGGAGATGGAGTTTATACTTCCTCGGTTGCCAGCGATGAAGAGGGAAATATTTATGCAGTGATGTCTTCAACCGTCCAGGTACTTTACTGTCTGGATGCTCTTTCCCTTGAAGTTAACTGGAAAAGAGAGCTGGCTACTTCTGTTGATGATACTCCCTACCAGCCAACGCCGGCCGTAGTTGACGGAGTTGTTTATACGGGCACCGAAAACGGACGTATGAAAGGTTTCTATACTTTTACTGATGATGATGCCGGTATTTTGGCCGGTGATCAGATGATATCTCTTGAAGTTGATTCTTCTCCAACGGAAATAGTAAATTCACCGGCCGTTTCAGACGGTTACATTGCCAATACTTCCGGCAGCGGGGAAATAGTGGTGTGGAGGGCCAGGAATGCTGCGTCCATTACCTATCCGGAAGCCGCCGGGATAGTTATGGGGAGTACAAATACCCTTAAAGGCTCGGCACTTGCGGTAAATTTTGAAAAATATACCCTGTACTACGGTGAGGGAAAAGAACCTTCCTCATGGAATCCAATTGTTTTTTCCGGGTCCCCGGTAAACAGCGGGGTGCTGGGTAACTGGGAAGTGAGTAATTTAAAAGATGGGTTATGGACAATTAAACTATTCGTTGAGGGGGGGGCAAAATCCGGCACCGCGAAAACCAGTGTGGAGGTAGATAACCCCCCGGCTCCTCCACTGAATTTAAAAACGGAAGCGGTGGAAGGAGGGGCGGCTCTCCTTTCCTGGGAAAAATCGTCCGACGACGGCGACGGGAATGACGACGTGGAAGGGTACAATATTTACCGGGCCCCTGATTCAACAGAAAATTTTAATTATTCGGGATCGGTCGATACTCTCCCGGCCGGGAGCAAATCGTTTTTTGACGATGAAATTGAATCTTTTACCACCTATTATTACATGGTGCGAAGCTTCGACTCACGGAGCGAATCGGAAAATTCCGGCATGGAATCCATATATATTGATGAGAGTTATGTCTGGTTTGATATACCCGCAAAAGAAGGTGGTACAGCTAAGATACCCGATGGGACCGGGGTATATTTTCCGCCGGAGTCTTTAGAAGAAGACAGCAGAGTGAAAATTGAACCGGTTAGCCGGGACAATATACCGGAGGGGAGCTCTTTAAGTCCGTGGAAACCGACTGCTTTGGTTTGGCGGTTTAGGGTTGAGCCGGACAGAAAGTTTAATAAACCCGCCCGGATTGAATTAGCCTACGGAGATAATGATTTATATAGTCTGGATAAAAAACTTTTAAGAATATACTGGTTTGATATACAGGATGATAAGTGGAGATTGGTGGATACTTCCAAAGCTGATCCATCTGAAAATAGAGTAACGGCCCGGGTGAACAGGTTTTCTTATTTCAGATTAGGCCAGCATGTGGGAAGAAAACAGTTAATTTCTGAAGATACAGTTTACACTTATCCGAATCCGGCTAAAGGAGATACGGCTACATTTAAATTTCTCCTAGAAAAAGAAGCTCGGATAGATATTAGAGTATTTAACGTGGCCGGTGAACTGGTTGAAAAATTTAACGAAAATTACTCCACGGAAGATGCCGGAAAGTGGCAGGAAATAGAATGGGATATTTCCAATATCGCCTCCGGGGTGTATGTATACCGTATAGAAGCTTCCGGAGATAATAGAGAGGATGAAGTTATAAAGAATATGGCTATAATAAAATGAAAAAAATATTTACAATTTTCATGATAATTATTTTAGTATCCGGGACAGTTCTGGCTGGTCTGTCCGTACATCCGGATGCCGGAACGACAGCAGCGAATTTTTTAAAGATTTCACCGGGGGGCCGGGGAAGTGCGATGGGGGAATTTCAGAGCGGTCTTACCCCGGATACTTACGGGATGTGGTGGAACCCGGCCTATCTTGCCGGCAGCCGGGAATACGAAGTGTCGGCCACATACAACAGATGGTTTCAGGGTATTAATAACAGTTTTGCCATCGGATTAGTACCTTTTAAGAGAGGAACCGGTGGGTTGATGTTTCGTTCTATCAGTGTTCCATCGGATATGGAAAGAAGAAGCGGTGAACGGGAGGACGATCCTTTTTTTCCTTATACATCCCCAGAAGGCAATTTCGGCGCTTACGATATAATGTTCGGTTTCGGATATGGACTAAACTTAAAAGATGACCTTTCCGCCGGGGTTTCTCTTAAAAGTATTGTTCAATCAATAGATGATAAAAGAGCTTACGGTCTGGCCATGGATGCCGGGCTGGTTTACCGATTGGGGGCGTTAAATAGAGATATATACCTATCAGCGGCTCTTAGAAATTTCGGACCGGCTATGAAATTCCGTAAAGAGTATTATAATCTTCCTTTTGATATTAATATGGGAGTGGGTACAGAAATGATTGAAGATCTTTCGGCGGGAATTAATTTACGATATACCGTAGATGATTATCCCTCTGTACACGGCGGAGCGGAGTATTTAATTTTTGAGAGCGTTTTTTTAAGGGCCGGGTATGTTTACCGATTAACAGGACAGCCTCTTGGAGGGGTTTCCGGTCTTAGAGGCGGTTTTGGTCTGAGGATGTCTGACTGGAGTTTGGATTATGCGTTTGCTCCTTATTCCTATCTGGGTAATACCCACAGAATTTCGGTGGGAATGAAATTTGGAACAGGGAAAGAGAAAAAACCTGCTGAAAAACTTTCCCGGGCCAGTGAAAAAAGAATAAAAAATTACCTAGAAATCCCGGAAAGCGTTGAAAAAGTTGTAGAAAAAGACAATTCAACTATAGATACCGAACTTCTGAGTATTACTCCGGTGGATGTTACATGGGTGGTCAGTTATTTGTCCGATGAAGGATTTATGCGGGAAATTGAGTATATTACCAGACAGCAGGATGTTGAAGACGTAAAAATAAATATTAAGGAAGATATAGAAAAAACCGAAGATGACCGGGGAGAGCCCATAACGCGTATTATATTGAGTATATCCGACAACCTGAATAAAAGAGGAGTTATAAAGGCTACGGCCAAACTTTACATCGGGGAAAATAACCGGTCGGAAGACACAAAAATTTATGGAAAAAATTTAGATGAGTTGGACCCAATTTCCGAAGAAATTTATGAAGGTGGTAAGAAAATAACAGTGGATATTACCGAATTTAGAGCAATAATTATAAAACAATGGATAAAAGACTGATATATAGAAATATACTTTTGGAACAGCAGTTCTCGGAATTTGCAGATTGCTGCCGTCGGTATGGAGTCCGGTTAACTCCTCTTAAAGGCATGGGATTATTACTTGAGGGGGTGTACAAAGAGGGGGAGAGAGATATGGAGGACATTGATATACTGATAAGAAAAAAAGATGTAGTTAAAGTAGAAAAAATATTTAATAAAATAGGATATCATCAAGTAAAAAGCGGCGAAATGGGGTATTACCGTAAAGGGCATCCTGCTGTTATAGATATACATACGGATATTCTTTATATGAATTCTGGGCAGCTTAGGAATTTATGGTCCCGGATGAATTCAAAAATTTTTTTAAGTCTTTTGCCCCCGGTTGAACATTTTTTATATATACTGGCTCACTCTTTTATACAACACGGCCGGATAAGAAAATCCTGGAAAGAAGATTTAAACCGGCTTTTTAGAAAAATATCCGGTCCGGAAATTATAGTAAAAAAAGCTCGCAGTTACGGTCTGAATGTTCTTTTGAGTATATATAACTGTCAAATATTCAATCTTAACCATCCCAGTTTGAAAAGCAGATATGTAAAATTTGTTTTATCGTTACCTGCTTTTCCGGAGAAAGGACATTTTATACGTCCGGTATTTGCCGGTAATTTTAAAGAAAAATTTAAATTTTTTAAAAATTTCTTTTTTCCGAATTTAAAATTTTTAAAAAGAAGATACAGTTTTAGACCTGTGGAACTATTGTTTTATTTTAGACCTTTTATGCTGGTATTTAAAATTATAAAAACTCCTATTTATTAAATATTTTTTGAGAGATTCCTATGGTTTTTGTCACCGTACGTCCGGTACATGTGAAAAACAAATTACGTAAAACTATAATGGGCTCAGCCATCGTGAATATACAGTTGCAGAGAAGAGAAAAGACTCTTTTGGCTACAATTCAGAAAATGGTGTTAGAACTTGTATCTACAAGAGAAATACAAAGGATTACAAAGAAATTATCCGATGATATGAAATTTTTAAAATCTACCGTAAGTATTCTGCTCAAAAGATCTGGTTCCAATGGAGAGGGAGTGGTACAGGAGACAGCTAAAAAGACATTCACCTGTCACCAAAAATAGGCACTATATTGAATACATGATACGTATGCATGCTATTTTTATATTAGTGAAAACCAAAAAAAGGAAGGACCAAGTACGATGAGGGTTTTGTCCCTCACCGGTTGTATATTGAATGGGTAAATAACAGGGAGAATTTATCATGAACGTCAAAAATAAAAAGGTACTTATAATAGAGGATGAAAAAGTTTTACAGAATACCTATTGTAGAATATTGAAAAGCAAATTTAATTACGAAATTGATCTGGCCGGTTCGGCGGAAACGGGTTTGGAATTTTTTAGTAAGAAAAATTATGATTTTATTATAACCGACTTAGATTTACCGGGTATGAACGGTATAGAATTGATCAAAAAAATTAAAAGTAAAAAACCGGAGATTAAGATAATAGTTATTTCGGGATATGGTTTTTCTACCTTGATAGAAAAAGCTATTAAATACGGCGCGGAAGAATTTTTATCAAAACCGGTTGATATACATAAATTTAGAAATACAGTAGCTAAATACATATAATTAAGATTCCCCTTCTTTTTTATTGACCGTAATTTTCTTGATTTAGAGAGAGATTAATGCTATTATTCATTATTAAAAGATAATGAAAAATTTTAAAATAAAAGTTACTGTTTTTTTATTTTTGTTAATGTCATTTCCCCGGCCTTCAGGCGCGGTTTTTGATACTCTGGCATCTTTGGAAAAAGATAAGTATGTTCACTTTTCAGCCGGGGTTTTAATTTCTCATGGGTCGTACCCTGTTTTTAAAAATTATGTAAATGAAGACAAGGCTTTTCTGTACTCAGTGGGTCTGACCGTTGCAGCGGGACTGGGGAAGGAAATTTATGATGTCCCCAGGACGGGCTTTAACTGGGCTGATTTGGTAGCTACCTCTTTAGGGGGAGCTTCTATCGTTGTGGTTAAATTTTAATTGTTTTTACAAAGGATTCAATTATGAAGAAAAAGATACTTATTATAGATGATGAACAGCATATTCTACAATCTTTGGATAAACTGCTGAGCAAAGAAAGTAATTATGAAGTTGATACGGCGGTAAATTTTAAAGAGGCGTTAGATAAAGTAAAAAACAAAAATTACCATCTTGTGATACTCGATCATTCTCTGGGGTCTTCCGGAGAAAGAGATATGGTCGGAGAAATAAATGATAATATTGCCGGTTGCGGTATTATAGTAATATCCGGTTATTTTAATAAATCAGAAATTGAAAATTATAAGTCTCGCGGGGTGGTCAAGTGCATGAAGAAACCGTTTACAATATATGAAGTTAGGGAAACGGTTAGGATATTTTTTTAATAAGTAGTTTTTAAAAAATTATAATGAAAAAGCAATTATCAATATTTTTAAATTTAATCCGGAGGATTGTTGCGCTCTCTCTTCTGGTATCTGCTTTTGCTATAATTTATGTTAGGGCTCCGGTAGTTGACAACCCTTCTTCGGCCCGGGGACGGGTTTATTTAAAAAACGGTAATTATTTTGACGGCAACATTGATATATGTTCGGAAGGGAATATAACAGTTTACTTTGGTGTAAGGGGAATGGTTTTTTCTCCCATTAGAGTTAGGGAAATAAGACTGGCCAATGGAAACCGGATAGATGAAAACGCAATGGGACGGTTGGAAAATTATTATTCAAAAAAGAATTTCTCCCGGAAACGGTTTAGCTCAATAATAAAAAGATCCGCCCGGATACACGGTGTTGAAGAAGAGCTGGTAAAAGCAGTTATTAGACAGGAGTCAGGTTTTAACCCCATGGCTATTTCTCATAAAGGAGCCAGAGGATTAATGCAGCTTATGCCCCAAACGGCTAAAATATACGGGGTGCAAAATATTTTTGATCCGGTAGAAAATATTGATGCCGGCACAAAACATCTTGCTTACCTGATAAATAAATATAACGGAAATAAAAAATTAGCCCTGGCCGCTTACAATGCCGGCAGTACGGCAGTAAAAAATTATAACGGTATCCCGCCTTTTAAGGAGACCACTCATTATGTGATGGTGGTATACCAGAATTATCGTATATTAAAAGGGTGGGAGTTGTGAAACGTCTGACTGGAGTATCAGTGTTCGCTGTTTTTTTTATAATCTTTACCACATCCATAGTATCGGCCGCAGATTATTTAATAGCCCCTGGAGATGAAATAGAAATTTTTATATGGAACAATCCGGATTTAACTCGTCATAATGAAGTTAAAATGGACGGTAGTATAGCAATGCCTTTGGTTGGTAAGGTCCCGGCGGAGGGTTTAACAACCAAAGAACTGGAAGAGCAGCTTGCTTCTGAATTTAGGGAGTATTTAAAACAACCTGAGATATCGGTAGTAATTGTAAGACATTCACGCTGGGTGGTATCTATTTTCGGGGAAGTACAGCGTCAAACCGGCCGTGAAATACCTTATTACAAAAGTATGGGGCTACTTGAACTTGTAGCCCGGGTCGGAGGGGTGACAAAAGATGCCAATATAAAAAATTGTGTTGTGCTTAGAAAATCTCATGGTGATGCCCGGGAAAAGATAGATGTAGATTTGGACGCAATCCTTAGTGGAAAGTCCGATGACTTTAAACTTGAGGTGGGAGATGTGGTTTACATACCCCATACCCGACTGACAAGCTGGAACTATTTTGTTAGGAACGTGATGCCCACTTTGAGTTTTATTGCGTCTTTGGTAACTATGACGGCAATTCTTTTCTGATGTCTCAGGAATACACCATATACGATTACTGGCGTATCATCCGTCGCAGAAAATGGGTAATAATTTTTTCGGTAATTATTGTAATTGGTGCGGCCCATTACTTTTCTTTACGGAGGGAACCTGTCTATAGAGCGTCCGCGGTGTGTGAGGTTACAGCTGAAACCGTGACCGGAGCGGGAGGAACTTATCACTGGTACTCCGCGGGCATGATGGAAACAGAAATAAGAGTTGCTCAATCCCGTAAAGTTATTGAACGTGCCCTGGAGTTGATCGGCCAGATTACCGATGAAACTCCTGTCGATGAAATAGACCGGCTTGTCTCTAATATAAGTGGGAAGATAAGTGTAAAACAGGATGGAAATACAAATTTACTCAGTATAGAAATTAAGGCTTCCCAGCCCGAACGGGCATCAATACTGGCCAATTCAATTACAGAATCTTATATAGAAGTGAGCCAGTGGCAAAAACAGGCGACCATTAGGTCCCGCCGGGAATTTATGTCTTCACAACTTGAATATATTTCCGAAGCGCTGCGTTCAAGCGAGGACGCGCTACTGGATTATGTAAATACGGGGAATCTAAGCGGAGTTAAAAAAAGTTTTACTGAACGGCTGGAAAGTCTTAAACTGGAGCTCCAGTCTCTTAAATCCCAGTATACCGAGCGGCATCCTAAGGTACTTGAAACCCAGGAAAGAATAAAAGAATTAGAATCAACCCTTGCTAATATTTCCGAAGAAAGACTGGTTCAGCAAAGACTTGAGAGGGATATTAAAGTAAATGAAGAACTTTATTTTATGCTCAGCCGCCAGCACCGGGAGATGTTGATCGCAGCCGCCGGCGACCCGCCGCGGGTAAGAGTGATAAATCCGGCTGTAAAACCTCGTCAACCGGTTTCCCCCCGGACTGCGATAGGATATGGTATGGGAGGTATGGTAGGACTGGTATTTGGAATTATACTGGCTTTTTTTAAAGAACATCTTGATACTTCCATAGGTACCATAGAAGAACTCGAGGAATTCCTTAAACTTCCGGTAATGGGAGTGATTCCTTATTTTACTTCCGAAAAGGACGTGGGAACTGCCATTGATGAGATAAAAGAAAGGGCCACCGGATCGGGAGAACGCAGCTCTCGACTTATTTTTGCTCACAAACCTAAATCTACCGTTTCGGAATCGTTCAGAACAATGGAAACAAACGTGAATTTCGCTTTTGCCGGTGCCGAGGAGAATACTCTTCTTTTTACCTCTACTACAATGAAGGAAGGAAAATCTGTGGTTGTTTCTAATTTTGCTCTGGCTGCGGCCCAGGCCCATAAAAAAGTACTCCTGGTGGAAGCGGATTTTAGAGCCCCTATGCTGCACCGGATGTTCGGAGTACCTAAAGATAACGGGTTATCGGAAATTTTAATAGGAAAAAGAAAGCCCGAAGACGTAGTAAAGGGAACTTCCGATTTTGTTACCGGTACTCTTGGAGATAAAGTCCGAAATATTGGAGGCATCGATGATTTTAAGCTTATAACCGCGGGAAAACTTCCCCCCAATCCTCTTACCCTTTTTCAATCCCGGGAATTTAAAGATTTTCTTAAAAAATCCCAGCAAAAATTTGATCTTGTTATTCTTGATTCGTCCCCCATATTACCGGTAGCGGATTCCACCGTTATTTCTTCACAGGTTGGAGGAGTGGTGGTTGTCTATAAAGTAGGTACGGTTATAAGGGGAGCGCTCAGAAGGGCGATTCGCCAGATGACCCAGACGGATGCTAATGTCTTAGGAGTAGTTTTAAATCAGATCCGGGCTTCCGAAATGAAAGATAAAAATTTCTATTACAGTTACTACCATAAGTATTACGGCGACGAGGAATCATAATAAAAGTAAATTTTGAGCTTTTTTTCTTTGATTTTTCTTTTGTATGAAAAATATAACTGACATTCTCTTTTTTTTTATACTCATTGCAGGTTCAGTTATTTTAGGTAGATTTGTTTCAGTTGAACCTACCGGATTACCGGTTTATTTTATAATAGGCTTTTTGGCGGTAGGGCTAAGTTTACTGGATATGAGAATAGCTGTGGGATTTTTAGTGATGAGTATGCTGCTTTCCCCTGAAATACCGATAGCCGGAGTTCCTCGCAGGGCCGTGGTCATTAGATTCGACGATTTACTTTTGATAATAATATTTATTTCCTGGCTAGCCAAACAGGCGGTTAATAAAAAACTTCCTCTTTTAAAAGCGTCGCCTATAAACAAGTATATTTTTTACTATGTAGCCGCCTGTTTTCTTTTTACTGGAAAAGGAATATTAATGGGAAATGTTGATTACCGCCAGGCGGTTTTTTATCTTTTAAAATATCTTGAATATTTTATGATTTTCTGGATGACCTATAACGTAATTAATAAGAAGGAGGATATAAACATAATTCTTAAATTCTTTCTGATTACCGCTGTTATAATAATAGTACACAGCTATTTCATTTTCCCGGAAAGAATGTACGCCCCGTTTGATCAGGAGCCGGCTTCCGTGGGAGGCTATTTTCTTATACTAACGGGACTTTCTCTGGGGTTGGCTATATTTAACAAAAAAAATTATTACAAAATTTTTTATACCGCGGTGCTTGTATCCCTACTTCCGTTAATTATTTTCACTCAGTCCCGGGCTACCTACGCCGGTATTCCTGCTTTATACATTACTGTCGTGGCTCTTACTACTAAATATAAGAAAATGCTTTTACTTGCCGGTATAGGGGCAGTTGTTTTACTGCCGGTAGTATTAGGAGGCGGGCTGTATGATACTTTAATTGAACGTATTTCTTACACTTTTACCGGCGGCTCCGGTACTTATGGACTTGACCCCTCTTCAGCAGCCAGAATTACATCCTGGAGAACCCATCTTTTACAAAATTTTCCCCGGAGGCCTCTTACCGGCTGGGGGGTAACCGGGCGTGGTTTTATCGATAGTCAGTATGTTCGTACTCTGGTGGAGTTAGGATTAATAGGATTTTTTGCCTTTGCCTTATTAAAGTATAAAATAGTTAAATATTCAGTTAAAATATATAAATTGCTGGATAATAACTGGTATAAGGGATTGGTTATAGGTTTTATTGGAGCAACAGCAGGGCTTTTTATGCATGCTACTACCAGCAATACGTTTATAATTGTCCGGATAATGGGTCCGTTCTGGTTTGTAACGGCCATAGTATTGTCTTTGCCCCGGGTACTGGGTAAGGAGTTAAAATAAGAGATGGAAAAAATTCTCATAGTAGATGATGAAAAAAATATCCGCAAACTTTTAAGAGTGATACTTGAAAATGAGGGTTACGGCGTAAAAGGCGCAAAATCCCCCCGGCAGGCTCTAAAAATTTTAGAAGAAGAAAAATTTAAACTGGCCATAGTGGATATAGTTATGCCCGGCATGGACGGAATTGAACTTACCGAAATTATAGGCCAAAAATATCCGGATACAAAAGTAATAATAGCCAGTACCATGAAAGATAAAGACAGCACCTTTGAGGCTGTAGATAAGGGAGCCTGTTACTATGTTTACAAGCCTTTTAAAAGAGTAGAACTTGTCGGAGCCATAGAAAAAGTTAAGCAACTTCATCGGTTAGAAAAAGACAGCAACCGACTGGGTAGTTTAATAGCTCTTCATAAAGCTTCCCGAGCCATAATTTCCGATAAAAAACTGGATGAGATAATAAACATGATATTAAATATAGCCATAAAAACAGTTAATGCTGACGGAGGATCTTTAGCTCTTGTAGAAGAAGATACCGGAAAGCTTGTAATAAAAGCCGCTGCCGGGAGCCGCAGCAAACGGGCTGTGGGGAAAACATTCGAATCCGGTCAGAGGGTTTGCGGCCGGGCGATGGAACGTAAAAAGTCAATACTGGTGGATGATAAAGTACGCTCCCGGGACTGGTTTAAAAATATGAAAAAATATGAAGATATCCATTCAGGAATGAGTATACCCATGGTTATAAAAAATAAAGTAATAGGAGTGATTAATCTAAAACGGACGGAAATCGACGACGATTTCACAGAAAAGGATCTATTTGTAGTTGAAATACTGGCCGACGACGCTTCGATAAGCATTGAATCAACCAAACCGGGAGTAAAATAAAAAGTGATTAAAATTATAAAAAAAATGTATTTGATCCTCACTTCCGCTGAGCGACGTAAAATGTATATTATATTTTGTTTGATGGTGGTCTCGGCTTTAATTGAAGTAGCGGGGGTGGCCTCGATAATGCCTTTTCTTTCGGTAGTTACAAATCCCCAAACTATTCATACCAACCGGTTGCTTTCATTTTTATATTCCACGTTTAATTTTCAAAGTACAAACAGTTTTCTTATATTCATAGGCGTCCTGGTTCTTATAATACTAGTCGCCGGCAATTCATTAAAATCATTAAAGTTATGGGGTATGTACCGGTTTACAGGGGGACAAAATTTCAGAATATCAAAACGGCTTCTGAATAGTTATATTAATAGACCTTATGTTTTTTTCCTTGATAAGAATTCCGCGGACCTGGGTAAAAACATTCTTTCCGAAGTGCAGCAGGTTGTAAACGGGGTTATGTATCCGATACTTCATATAGTGTCTAATTTTTTTATTGCCCTTTTTATTTTTATCCTGCTTTTTACAACCGACCCCATGCTTTCGGTTATAGTACTTGTAATACTCGGTGGCGCTTACTGTATCATCTATAAATCTATAAAGAATAAAATGGATTACCGGGGCCAGCTGAGATTTAAGTTCAATACGTTAAGGTACAAGGCGGTCAATGAAGCGTTCGGGGGTATAAAACAGCTTAAGCTTATGGGATGTGTGGATGTTTTTCTTTCCCGGTATTCAAGAAATTCATCGTTGTACGAAAAACATCTGGCTTTTTTTAAAACCCTTTCTTCGGTCCCCTATTTTTTCATGGAAATAATTGCTTTCGGGGGAATAATGGTAATAGTTCTTTACCTTATTGTCTCCGGAACGGGCCTTGAAACAGCTATTCCCATAATAGGTCTTTACGCTTTTGCCATGCGACGGCTTATGCCCTCCCTCCAGGGAATTTTCAGGAATGTTACCACAATAAGGTACAATACTCAGGCCATAAATACCCTTTCTCGCGACCTTAAGGATTCCTCTAAAAAAGAAAGAATTAAAAAATCCGACAGAAAAAAAATTGGGCCACTTGATCTTAAAAATAATTTAAAACTTAAAAATATTACGTTCAGTTATCCGGGAACGTATGAGGCCGTGATTAAAGACTTAAATTTAAAAATAGAAGCCTCAAGCTCAATTGCTTTTGCCGGGGAGACCGGAGTGGGAAAAACAACGGTGGTGGATATAATACTAGGTCTGTTAAGACCACAGAGCGGAAAGATGTTTGCCGACGGGGTAGAGATAACCGATAAAAACCTTCTGAACTGGCAGCAAAACTTAGGCTATATCCCCCAGGAAATATATCTTCAGGATGATACGGTAGCAAGTAATATTGCATTTGGCGTGCCCAAGAATAAAATTGACATGGATAAAATCATAAAATCGGCAAAGATTGCCAATATACATGATTTTGTAGTAAAGAATCTATCTAAAAGTTATGATACTGTAATAGGGGAAAGGGGAATAAAACTCAGCGGCGGACAGAAACAGAGGATAGGGATAGCCCGGGCGCTTTATAGGGACCCTGAGGTTTTGGTTCTTGATGAAGCGACAAGTAATCTTGACGGAGCGACCGAAGAGGCCGTTCTGAAGGCAATCAGAAATGTAGGGAAAACAAAGACACTCATCATGATTGCCCACAGATTGACAACGGTAAGGAACTGTGATGTAATTAATTTTTTAGATAACGGAAGGATAGTTGAAAGCGGTAAATTTGAGGAGCTGATGGAAAATAACAAGAAGTTCCAAAAGATGGCCCGTGAAGGGAGATAGGGATGAAGAAAATTTTAGTACATATAAAAGTTAGCCGAACCGAAGACTGCTATAACCACTTTGCAGCGGGCGGTATTTACCCCGCTGCATAAAAATTAATTATTTAGAGTAAAGGTCATTCCTGTAACTTTTGATTTTCAAGTGCTCTTTTAATCATTGAAACAAGATATTCAATATCAAACGGTTTAAGGAGATAATCAAACGCATTTTTACGGAGACTTACATCTACCGTTTCAATATCAGCGTGAGCCGTAGCCATAATTACTTCAAGATTAGGGTCCAATTCTTTCAATTTACCGAGAACTTCGGTGCCGTTCATTCCCGGCAACTTTATATCTAAGATACATACAGCCGGTTTAACTTTTGAGGCTTTCGCTAATCCGTCTTTGCCATTTTGAGCGCTTATAACAACATATCCTTCCATGGAAAGTTTATGTGTAAGTAACTCTATTGTCCCTGTATCATCATCAATAATAAGTATTCTTGGTCTATTTTTCGTCATCGCTATTTCCACCTTTCTTTTTAACTAAAATCATTACTATAAATTTTGTAGTGTTTTTAAATAGTCCTCTTTTTGTTTTTAAATAATTTATAATATATGAGTAAGAATAACACAATATTAAATTAAATTATTAATCCTTAATCTGGGTTTTTATTTTTTTTATTCTTTCTTCAAGATTTTTTAATTCTTGAAGTTTTTCTTTGTTTTTTCTAATCCGTTTTATCTTTTTCTTTTTAGTCTCTTCATTTTCTATTTTTTCTGTTAATATTTGTAAAAGCAATACTTTCCGGTAAGTACTACGGAGCAATTTACTTTCAATGTGCTCTTCGGACATTTTATTTTCTATTTCATTTAATTGTTTGTTTAAAAACTGTTCCCTTTCCGAATCGGTTTGGAACTGGTTTATAACTTTGTCTAAATTTTTTGCAGTTAAAATATTATTCTTGTTAATCTGTTCTTTTTCCTTATGGGATCCGTAAATTTCCTCCAGGTATTTTTCAATATTAGAGCCATGTTTTTCAAGCATAGTATTAACTTCTTTTTTTTCTGTATCGCTGAGATTTTCTTTCTGGGTTTCATTAAGTTTTGCTAAGCTCAAGACCGCCCGGCGTCGGATATGATGATTGGTATCGTTGACTAGTCTTTTTAAAATATTTATGGATTTTACTAACCTGTTACTATCCTCAAAGTCTCCTACAAGCCAGGCTGCGGTCACCCTCATATCTTGGTCGTTACTGTTCGCCATTTCCCGGGTTATTATGAAAGCTTTGTCAGGATGGTACCTGTGAAGTGATAGAACGGCATTACCCTTAACCCGGTTATTTTCATCTTTAAGAAAAGGTTTTAAAATATTTTCTGCCGTATCCTTATTAAGGTTATCTTCCTCCATTAATTCTGCGTCAATAATTTCTACCCCCTTAGCTCTTACTCTGGGATGGGAGTCAGTAATCATGGATTCGATACTAATTTTATTTTTAGTATTGGATAGAGGTGTGTTAATTTTATGTTCAAGTTTATTGGAGTCATCCCGTTTAAGCCGGGCTTTACCTTTTCCACGAGTTAAAGCTTTTTGGCGGTCTAACATTGTATCCATTAATTTTTTTTGGAAGAGAGCCATTTTTTTCAAAGTATTTTTCTGGTGCAATATTATTAAAGTTACTCCACCGGCGATCAGAACGGTAAAAATTGCTACATAGTAAAAGGGCGAGCCTCTTTCTTCTTCCAAAAGTTCGTGAAGTCCGGCGATTCTTTCATCAGATTGCCTGATAATATTTTTCAGTTCGGCAAACGTTTCCTCGTCTTCCCGCTGGCGTGCCCTTTCAAGGTGTTCTCTCCTGAAAGCGGCCACTCTCCGCTCAACTTCTCGCCGGATCTCTGCCTCCCGGTCTGCAACTCGCCCGGGTGGTTCCGGACGCAACCTATCGTTTACGGACCGGATTAGTTCGGCTATGGCATCATTTTCGGGTTCAATCTCCCGGCCTTCCTTCAGTATCTCGAGAGCGGCCTCGTACTGACCGCTGTCGTAGTTGTACCTTGCGGTTTCGACTATCATCTGCAGATAGAAATCTCTGTTTTTTTCGCTGTCGGGATTCATATTGTAAGCGGTGCGGATTCTATCCAGGGCAGCTTCATAATCCCCGTCTATGTAACAAGAAGTGGCCTGTTTCCGGTACCTTCCGGAAATATCGGCTTCGGTCGGAGAAGGAAAGAATATAGCTAGAATCATACCAAATAATAATAAAATTTTCATTCCATCTCCTTCAGACGCCTTATCCTTATATACATCTCCTGTGCCCGCCGGTTATCGGGATTTATAATAATAACTTTTTCTATTTTCTTCCTCCCGTTTTCCAGTTCTCCTTCATCTATGTAGCGCACAGCTTTTTCAAAATATTCTTTTTCTTTAAAACTAGATATGTTTTCCCATAAACCGGTTGCTTTCCGGAACAGTTCCACGGCCCTGTCAGAGTGACTGGCTAATTCTTCAGTAAGTCCCCGGTCAAATATTTTTTTAGCTTTCCTGCGGTTAAGGCGGTTTGTTGATTCTTCTTTGAGTTTTAAAGCTTCTTCATGTTCAGGTTGGATATTTAGTAAATTATTAAGAAGGGCACTTGCCGCTTTGTATTTTTCTTCTTCCTTTTTACGTGAAGCCCGCAGTAAAATTTCTCTTATTTCTTTATTTCTTCTGTATTCCTCGACAACTTTTCGTTCTTCCGAATCCAGTCCCAAGGCTAGACCGCTTTTTATAGTAAAATTATGTATTAAACCTAAGGCATTATAATTGACACTGTATCCTATATTAACATTAACAAAATCTAAGTACAGGTCAAAGCCGGCGCTTAATTCACGATGGTTTAACCCAACTTTGAGGGTTAATGGTTCGTAAGTATATCCAATTCCTAAAGATCCTTTAAAAGAACGGTAATGAGAATACTTGCCTAAAACATCCATTATTTTTCCGTCGGCGCTAACAACAAATCGAGGTTCATTAATTTTATATGCCAGTCCTACTCTCAGGTTTAAAGGGTAATTTTCGGATGTATCTTTCAATTTTATTGAGGGGGATATAATATTTTCTACGGAAATTCCGCCAGATAAATCCGAAAAAAAGTCGGGCTTATATAATAGCCCGCTGTCCAGGAAAAAGTCTGTATCTTCATAAATATCAATTTTATGAGAAAGTATTCCCACGGATCCCCCTACTTTTAACTCGTCGGTTACATTCTGGGAGTAAGAGAGAAAATTACGGGTCTGTTCATCTTTAATAGTGGTAATAGTTTTCCCGAATGCTGTTGTCTTTTGTATATCATCGACGCCAATATTTGCACGTGAAAAAGAAAAATTTCCATATAAAAATGGACTGGAAAAATTTAAAAATGAAAAGCTGGCGCCTCCGAGAAGAGAGCCGTATGAAAGCAGCAAGTTCGGTCCAAAAATTTTACCGGTACCAGCGGGGTTGTTAATGTTAAAACTATTCATGGAGAGTGCGCAGGAGGCGCCTCCTCTACCGGAAATGTAGGCGTCTGAAACTTTTTCAAAACCCTCTCCCGGGTATCCTCCCCATGGCCGGGCGGGTAAGTAACATCTACCGGGGATTACAATTAGTAATATTAATAAAGATGTTCCGGTTATAGTTTTAAAAATATGCATATTATTTAACCACACTTATTAACCGTTTCCGGGAATGTCCCCTTCCGGTTTCAATATAAAGAAGATAAGTCCCGTTGGCTACAGTCATCCCCCGTTTGTTTTTACCATCCCAAGTAAATTCATTTAAGCCGTGTTTACCCCCATTTTCTCCGGCATTGAAAGATTCTGAATAAATATATTCTCCGGTTATACTGAATATTCTGAGAGTAACTTCAGTATCCTGTTCTAAAGTATATTCTACAAGAGTATCCTCAATATTAGGATTAAAAGGGTTTGGGCGGTTGGTTATCTCGCTCATCGTCTCCCCGGAGGCATAGTAGCCTGTCGGCAGAAAATATGAAAATTCATCTGCCTCGAATTCAAGATAATCTCCTGCGGGATTAACGGAATAATTCTCTAATAGGGAGTACACTCCCGTATCCGTAAAATGTACGACTGCTAAATTTTCGGGGGCTATGTTCGTACCTTCGATCAGCTCACTAATTTCGGTGAATTTCAGTTTCAGCTCCCTGTAGATAGTGACGGGTCTGTGGATATAATCCCGTAAAGTTATTAACAGGAGCATTTCTTCAAAAGATTTAATGTTGCGCCCCGCCCGGGCGGTATTTTCAAAAGCGCCCAGGGCTGCTTTAATAGAACTGTCGGTAACGAAACGCCGATCAACTTCCCCGGCAGTCATGTAATAATTATTGTCAGTCACAAAATCCCTTGTATGTTCTGGAATAGTTAAGTTTATCTTTGCAGTATTATCAATCACACCCGAAGGAACTTCATCATCCTCCGTTGAACCAGTATCAATTACAATGAAATCTCCGACACTATAATCCCTGTAGCCGTGGATATTGTCAAAATAAACACTGCCGGATACGTCGTAATCCGGCAAAATGACTCTAATTCTGCTTAAATTCTTGTCCATACGATTGTATTTATAGAAGTTCCCGTTACTTATCCCGTCAGCAAAGAATTTATAGCCCGTCCCCGGATTTATTAAAAGACTTACTTCATGCCATCTGCCGGTTTCATGTTCAGGGCCCTCCCTGAAAGTTGAAATATCGTGATAAGTAGAAATGTTGGGGTCGTAAAACAGAAAATTTGTGTTGCCTATACCGGTTTGAATAGCCGGTAAATTTGATCTGAGATAAAACAGGGGTCTCGGTGATTCCGGAATCGGACGTTCTTTTATGTACACATAAAAACTCACCCAGTGATTGTAGGGTTTACCGGAGCCTGTTAGATGAGGAAATTCCATTGTTTGTAGTCTTTTATAGTAGCCGGATTCCTCATCACCGGCACCGTCGCTGGCAGTATATAAAGACCTTCTTCCTTCCTTATAAACGGTATCGAAAATTCTGAATTCAACGTTATCGGAACTTCCCGGCTGGTCAAAGGTCCAGTTATTTAAATCATCGGTAACAGGGCCGGGGTCATCACCTTCAAAAGAGAAATTCCATTCAAAAAAACCGGAGGCTTTTTGGGAACTGTTTTCGGCGTGTATATTACCGAAATGAATGTAAAAATATGTTGTTGATTCGGTCAGTGTGTTGAATTTTACGCAGAACTTGGAAACGGACGAAGGGTTCCAGAAAGATTTGTAGAAATCAAGTTCATTGCCGTCTTCGCCTGAAAAGCGGACATCGTAGCCGCCGGGTTGAAATTTTTCATAGTCAAATGAAGATGTTGACAGAGAAACCGGAATTATTGCATTATTTACCGTGCCGGTGGAATTGGTAATTTTTATCTGTCGCCGGAACGGCCATCCCCCGCCTCCGTCATTGGAAAATTCCTGGGCATAAATATTTGAGGTAAAAGCAAACAATAAGAAGTAAATTAGCAGCAAAAACTTTAATTTATAATTAGTTCTCATCTGGATTGTAAGAATTCGACAGATAATAGGATAAATTTTCATTAGATAATTTAATATTGCTTTGGCGGATTCAATAATCTAATGCAACACTCACTTAAAAAAAGTATAATACTCCAGA